>PLUB01000092.1 GCA_003164755.1 Methanosarcina sp.
TCAAAAATAGACAAAGCAAAGAAATAAAAAGTGTGTATAATGCTGAGCAGATGCATTTTGTGGGTTATATAGAAAAGAAAATAATGTTTAAATGAAAGATTAAATAAAAAAATAATAAGGTTAAAGCCCAATACTGTTCTGCAGAACAGATAACTAAACATTATGAAGTAAACTAGATACTGATGGTGTGTGCAGCATCAGCAGTATTTCTCAAACCAATTCATAAGCTCCAGCATCTGCTACAATTTCAAAGCAAAAGATCCAAAAACGTTGAGAAATAATATTTGCTTAGGACTATTAAGAATATTTTTATAGTCCTTTTAGCTATAAAACCCTCTTTTACAATCTTAATGCAGAAGATTGAAGATGACTAAAGAACAAAGCTAAAAAGATAAAGAATTATTTAGATTGAGATTCATAAAACAAAAAATTAGAAAGTTTGTAATAGATATTACAGCGGAGAATTAATGTCACTGGCAGATACATTTCTTAAACGAGCTACTCCCTCAATTCTATTGATAGCTTCTACTATCGATTTTGGAACCAGTTGTTCCCACTTTTCTCCTGCGATCATTCGTCTCCGAATTTCAGTACCTGAGTAGCTTTCTCGAATATAAAGAGGAGATACCTTTACGCAAAAACTGGCTTCTCTAAAAAGTTGAATAACTAAAGGATTATTTGAGTATACGACTTCGAAATTTGGCGTGCGTGATACTACGTGGTGAACCCATATAGAATTATATCTGATGTCTTCGATAGGGACGACGTAATGGCGGATCGGTAAGTTCTCAAGCACATTGTAAAGCATCAGCACCCGCTCACCTGCCGTAAAAGGGTCAGTAGCCTCATGACTTTTTTGCGCGCTTCCGATACCTATGACCAGTTCATCAACCTCTTCAGATATCCGCTTAATTACCGCATGGTGCCCTAAATGATATGGCTGGAAACGTCCAATATAGAAAGCTCTCACCATCAGAATTCCAACCTCCAATTTATAATTATGTTATTTGGGATAAGCTCTGTTTCAAATCGACCTTATTTTAGATCCTTTCATTATGGATTCCTGTTCCAACGTTGAATTTTTTACATACTTCCAGGAAAATGTTTAGCATTGTTCTTGCGCTTAGTTTCAATAAGCTTTCCGACAAGTTCGAGGCCTGGCTTTGGATCTTCCATGATTTTCATAAAATCTTGGTCCATATTGAAGTACTTCTCTCTCGTTCTTTTCGTATAAAGACTGAATTCCATCCTTCAGATGCCCCAATCGAGCTTACTAAATGTCAGCAAAGGCCAAAGTATATTCACAGCAGTTATGGCAAGTATTTCGTGAGTTTTTGGCTACATCTTTATGGGCACTGAGTGAATTTCACCATCATTGGTGTAGGCCCAAAATTTACCTTTGTTGAACTCCCTTTTCTTTACATCTTCAAGCTTGACCTCCATAATCTCAGTGATGATCTTTTCAAGCATGACGTCACGATAGAAACTTTCCATATAGAGTAATCCGATAATTAGCACTATCTTTTCGTTTACATTGTCTCGTATCAGCCGTGTAGAGTGAGCCTGACAGAGAACCACTATAACTGCA
This sequence comes from Methanosarcina sp., assembly GCA_003164755.1. Taxonomy (GTDB): domain Archaea; phylum Halobacteriota; class Methanosarcinia; order Methanosarcinales; family Methanosarcinaceae; genus Methanosarcina. Next base: position 1,589 of record PLUB01000092.1, read on the forward strand.
ATTTTTCCGTATTTTTCAAAAGCCTCACTAAGGCTGTTATCACCGGATCTGATGTGTATTTGGTTCCCCTTGTCCTTTTTACATCTGCAACACTCGTAAGTAAAATTACTTGTGGTTCCTATTTATTGTTTCTTGTAAATCCAACTGTGCAGTCAATTTTGCCTATCTTGAGAAGGATTTCAAGGATACTACTAGCTATTCTCCGTCCTGGCTGCAGATATTGTCCTTGAATTTAGCTGCAAAGAATTTGTGCACATTTTCAAGTTCGTTCTCGATGGAACAATCTGCTACAGGACAGACTCGACTGCATATTAAACAACCTTCACAAACCTGATACCCAGCTCCCTTCTTGTACAAACTCAGCTCGTTGGGATCTCAAATTTCTGCCGCCTTCTTGACAGTCCCAGATCTCATTGGGCACACGTCTTTGCATGCCTACAGGTGTGGACACGTCATGGGCAATGACTTATATAATTTTTGGTGGTAGTTTTACCCCGATCTTTGATGTACTTGCTTAAGACAAGATTTTTTAGGAAATATAACGAGAAAGTTAAAAATATTTATGTCTTATGTAATAAAAATTACATCTTTGCAATGATCTCTTTACCTATAAGCTTTATTGCTTTTTCTTTATCGGGACCTATCGGAGATCCGGCTACAACCTGTGTGACTCCAATTGCCTCGAGGTCATTAATGCTCTTAATGCAGTCATCTGGAGTTCCACAAATAGCAAAAGCTTCTATCATCTGAGAGGTAACAAGCTCACTCATTCGGGTTCTAAAATCTCCCTTGGAGATGGCTGCACTTATTTGGCTCTTTGCTTCAATTGGAATATCATGGCGTTCGAGAACGATGTCATTAGAACCTGCAACTATGAAAGCGACAATCGCTTTTGCAGCATTAACTGCCTTCATAGGATCCTTGTCAACTGAGAAACAAGTGTATGCGGTGATATCGACTTTACTTAGGTCATGGCCGACTTTATCTACCCCTTTTCGGATCTGTTCCACAGCTACCTCAAAATCTTTTGGATTAGAAGCATTGATTAGGACACCATCTGCAATTTCACCGGCAAGTTCGAGCATCTTGGGACCCTGAGCGCCTAAGTAAATCGGGATTTTTCCAGCATTGAAAGCAAGTCTTGCACCTGCGAATTTGATTGTTTCTCCATTCATATAGACCTTTTTGTTCTCATGTAAACTTCTGATTGCTTGTATTGCTTCTTTGGCAGTAATGAGAGGCTTTTTCCATTCAATGCCCATGACATCGAATGTTGACTTATCGCCAGGTCCGAGGCCTAAAACTGCCCTGCCACCTGAAATTTCGGCAATAGAAGCAATGCTAGATGCAGTAATCGCAGGGTTCCTAGTATAGGAGTTAGTAACACCGGAACCGATCTTGATACTATTAGTGTTCAGTGCAATGACGGTGAGATTCGAGTATACATCACGATTGTTGTAATGATCAGTGATCCATACATATTCGAATCCCTGTTGTTCTGCGAGCTTTGCGTAATATGCGATCTTCAAGGCAGGATCGCTTGGCACAAATTCAATTCCAAACTTCATCTTAAAATACTCCTAATTATTCTTTTTGTCCAACTAGATTATCTTCATAACTCTCTTTCCAAAATTCCCATATATCTATGGAAAATTTTGATAAGATTTCAAGCTAATAAATTGTTTGTATAGAGTTTATCAACAACTAGCCAAAGATTAGAGTTTATCGAAAGCCTCTGTAATTAATACTCATTCTGTGACACTAGCAGAAGTGCACATATATATTTTGTTTGCCTATTTGTTCATTATTGATTCATTGAAAGTTATACTAAAATTTAATACTGTAATATTGAGAAAATAGGTGGCATTCGTGTGTACATATGTGAAAGTTGACATCATAAGATACATCAAATATTTATCTGTAACCAGATTCACATAAAAGTAAGTGAACTACTCTCCCTGGTCGGGTTGATACCCCCAAGGAAGGAGCTTCCTTCGAATAATTCCTTCATCTGTTCTAAAATTAAAGATTCATCGGGATTTCTGTATTATCGAAAGGTATCACCAAGTATTTGATAGCCTGTCCACATGACATTTTGTACTAGGAAACGTTACATAACATCATAGCACTATTTCGATCCCTATAAATATAGTTCCCAATACAAATCATAACATTTTGGCAAGGAGACATCTAATGGCGTTTTCCACAATAGCAACATTTCTTAGTTGTGTGTTTTTCTTCAATTCTTATTAAACTTTTACCTACAAATTTTGCTTTATGGTCAAGAATTGAACAAATCTATCTGAGTTTCCTAGACCCTGAGTAGAACGATTTAGCCCTTTCTTTAGTTTGGTTTTCTTTTTCTTTCAAACCACTTTTTACTTTAGGTTGACCCATTGTTGCATACTAAGAACATCTACTTGATAGGGTTAGCTCTGGTATTCTCAACCATAGTTTTAGATAGCTTATACTGGAAGTTCTTGTTTTGATTAGATAACTTTCCACATATTTTTATAACTGGTCTAGCTATTCCTAGGTATGTCTTACTTTTTGTAGAACTTTTTTTAACACCAATATAATGATCTCTTATTGATTTGGATATATAGATTTTAGAATGTCAATAATTATCAGGTATAGGTGATTCTGTGTGGAGTAGTTTTGTAGCAAAATTAGAATATAAATCAGAATGGTCAGAAAAAATCATTCTTATGATAGGTAAATTTGAACCATCGTCTAGACTCTGTCATTTTTGTGGATATCATAACTCTGAGCTAACACTAATAAAGATCGAAAATGGAAATGTCCTGATTGCAAAACAAAAAATGAGAGAAATATTAATGCTGCAATTAACATCAAAAAAGTTGATCTTATTGATCAAAATCTAATTTGAATCTGACATGCTGGCAATGCGGGGAATGTTTTTTGGGACTTGTTCTCAAAAGAGAAAGGACTGAACCAAGAAGCTACTTAGTCTTCAGCTGGATGGTAGTTCACTCTTGAACTATCAGATCATTAGCTCAAACTCAAACCCTACAACTGCATACCAGAGACCGAAGTTGTTTATGACTTCAGTATGTAATTCTCCAAAGACTCCGATCTTTTTTCCTTTTGCATATACATCTGCCCTCCTGCCTTCGAGGAAAGCCATGTCTTTTGATTCTTTTACCTCATAGGGAAGCATCATCTCTCTCATGAGGGCATCTACAACCTCGTAAATCTCGGTGAAGTTTGCTTGCGGGTGAATCGAGACTGCAGCTACATGCTGGGCGGTCTTTTCACTTCTTAAAACCTCCCCGAACTCGAAGATTTTTTGGGGGAGTTCTCTGTGTCGGTTTAAGGCAAGAATTTCAAGAAGTGTAGGAAGCAATGTTGTCCTGAGCATGGTCTGTTCTTCACTTATCGGATGAAGCACGTAAGTTACGTCGTCCGTCCTCTGTCGGCACATATTCTCAAAATTGATCTTTTCGCTAGTAAGCGTAAAAGGCATTACCTCATAATACCCCATCCCCACCATAATTTCATTAACATTGGAACGCAACAAGGAAATTGGATGAGATTTTCCTGCAGTATAGGTCTCAGGAATCCTTACTTTGATGTTTTCATATCCATAACCCTTAGCAATATCTTCGACCAGGTCATAGTTGTGCAGTATGTCTGCTCTGTAGGCCGGCACTTTTACCTCAACTATCTCCTCACCAAGGGCCTGTGCTCCAAAGCGCATCCTTGAAAGCTGCTTAACGATCTCTCCTATGGAAAGTTCCATTCCGAGTAGGTATTTAACCTCACTTTTTGTAAGAAATCTGGTATCTGGCTCCAGATTAGGTAGTACAAATGTTTTGCCATCGTGTGTGATAACCCTTACGAACTCTATCTGGCCACCACGTTCAGCAAGGGCTGTGACAACAATGTTTAAAGTAGTGTATACAGTTTTCCCAAGCCCTGTAACATCAATAAAAATATCAGTTGTGTTTTCGGTCACACTCGTAAGTGTCCCGTTAATGATAGGCGGGAAAGATAGTACATTGTCATTCGCATCCAGTAAGACTGGATATTTTTGAAACCCCTTCACTATATTGGCAAAAGCTTTGCCTTTAGGGTGCTTTTCCAGTATTTCATTCATGCTCATTTTTTCAGTGTAATCAAGAGGCACGAACTTTAAACTTGGATCAACTGCCGTGTAGCTAAAAGGGGGTTTTAAATGTGAAATGTCGTGTACTCCTATAGATACTTTTTTTCTGTTTCTCCCAGGACCCCAGTGTAGATCCTCCTGCAGATCCATAAGGGATTTTATTGAAGAAGATGTAAACTTTATTCCCCTTATGACCGCACACCCCAGAAAAGGCCTGATTTTCAGGATATCCTCACTGATAGATATCGAAACCTTGTAAGGATTTACATTATATTCGGAAAGTCCTACCTCAAGATCCAGAAAACCCCGCATTGCCCTAGCTATTCCTTCGACACTATAAAGGTCAGGTCTGTCCGGAAAGAATTCGATATCTATGTATTCATCTTCAACCCTTTCGATATCTGCTCCTATCATTGGCACTCTTTTGATGATATTTTCCCTATCTGTTCCTGTGAGCTTTTCGAGGTCTTCATACTGCAAGGTGATTACTGGCATTGAAAATTCATCTCATATGTTGCTGGCTAACTTAATCACAAAAATACTCAACTTCAGATTTAATGCTTTTGTTCCAGGAGTCGTTTGAAATGTTCTGGAAAATTAAATTATTTGGAAAAAATAGTATACTTTAATCAAAGTTACGGTAGTGAGAGTATACCAGCTGCATGCAGGGGAGTATGTTCTTGCTAATACTCTGGATATAAATGAATTAGTTGATGTAAAATATTTAATTTGCTTATAACTTTTTCCCTACTGGTTTTTGTAATTATTCGTATAGTTTTTAATTAAATTGGAAGTGTACCATCACCAAAAGTTCCGATATAATCTTCATCATCACACAGTTCACTAAACAATAACTGTTTTTTAATCTCATAGTATTTTTGAATTTTTTTTGCTGTAATACCTTATATATCGTATCACTCTTGAAGGAAAATATTTTGGTTCAAGCCAACGAAAAGATATAATGATGACCATTATTACTGATCACATCAAACTCAAAGCAATGCCTTTTACCAATTTCAAATAGTACATATCTCAAATAGTTGAGGACAGCATTGTCTAAAAGAAATTTTGTACGATACTACCTACAAAGAAACATATGACATTTCATTTTATGGGCACACTGATTTGATTGACGTAGTGCTATTTTTATAGTTAAAAGGTGGCTTAAAAGCAGAGTTATAGACAAGAATTAATTTGGAGATACTTTCAAAGAAACCCTTGTCAAATTATATCAGGAATTTCAAGAGCTATTTGAGAGTCTTACTTAAAATATAGGAATTAAATCTGGGTTATCTCCTGTAATGCACTCTCCACCCCTAGAAGTGACTATAAATGTATTTTCAATCCCCACCATTCCTATTTTTTCAATTCCTTTTTTAGGTTCGAGAGCGAATACCATATTTTCTTGAAGGGGTTCATCAAATCCTTCTTACATATTATGGTATTGTATATTTCGGAAGGGGTGGCTCCAGGTTTTAACATTGTTGCAGCTTCATTTTGTATCTCCACCCTTTATCGTGAATATCTTTAGCATAATTGGGGATGGAAGAATCGAACATGTACGTCGTTGTTTTATCCGTGTTATAGCCTTCAACTGCACATCCAATGTCAACAAAGACCAGATCCCCTTTTTGTAGTCTTCGGTACCTGCTTCCTATAAGGGGCACTGCAGGGCTCATCCCATAATTTCCTCCCGGGCCATTAAAATAAGATGAGTAAATTGAGCTTTCGCCAAAACAAACATTTCCCAGAAACATCTGTATCAAACATTCCAAAACGTCATAATCCATCATGTCCGTTCTCAACCATAACTGAGAAAAGTTCTGTTGACAGATCTACTTCACTCATACCTTCATGCAGCATCTCTGGCAAAATGTCTTCCAGCATGTGTTGATGAATCCTGCCAGCTTTTCTCATCAGAGATAACTCATATTTGCTTTTTACAGCTCTGACAGCAGCAATTTGAGTATCAACGGATTTAACGTTCTTAAAAGGAAAATATTTTTGGAACCTCTGAAATAAAGCCAGAGGGATTACTTCAGTTTCCAGATATACAGTATCTTGTAGCACACTTAATTCCTTCGAAGCATCACGAAAACTGTTCATAGGCTCTATATCAAGAAATAATGATTCGTCCAGAGCTCTTTCATAGCTTCGCCGCACCAGAATGTTGCCTCTCCATTTTTCGGAATGATTAGCATCCCGTCCTGAATAGTGCCAGTAAAGTAATAAATATTGATTTTGCTGAAGATGAAGGCCCTTTCCCATTCAGGATTTGATAGATTCATTCGTTTTTGGAAGTATCTCATGCGTTTTTTCAGCTCAGTTAAAGGTACTTTTTTAATCATATTAATCTTTTTACTAAGTTTATCTGTCATTAATTATAGAAGTTTAACCCATTACTATCGTTTTTCACTATAGTCTTGTACAGGGATAAAAATAACTTCACTTTGCTCATTACTATACTTTCTTTTCTACTGGCTAAAATAATCACATGATCAATGTTATTGAGCTTTCTTTTTAAAGCTCTTTTAACGGCATATACCAGAGCTTAGGCTAATATAATTTAATGATGTAAAAAATGAAAAGAAGTAAAAATAAATGAAGTTTAAAAAGACAATGACTATTTTGTTAATAGCCCTCTTTGTAGCTTCATTTGCGCCTACAGCAGTAAGCACAAGCCACATAGATGGTAGAAGTAGCGACAATGACAGTAGCCGAGGTGTTAGAGCCAATCCTGGCGCCAGCTTCTACATTTCACTCTATTATTTAATATCCGTTTTTCAATTTCGTGTACATCAATCATTTATTATTCGGTTAGTTATTTATTTATATTTAATTGGCATCAAAATATACTTAATATATTTCTGTACCTTAAGAAATATACATCTGAAGCAATAGGCATCTTGTATTATTCTGTGAAAATGAGACATTAGTTAGTCTCAAGCGTGTAAATATAAAAGTAAACTGGAATGAGAATTAACTTATTTTTTAAATAATAAACTGGGCTTTCTTTGTCCTATCCTGTTGAGTTTGTTAGTGTAAGAATATTAGTGGACAAAATGTATTGGAGAGTTTACGTTGAGAATATACATATTTTTTATAGCAAAAAACTATACATCGAAAAGAGTCCAGAAAAAGTTATTATGTCTTTTGATTAGGGCTTGATATTAAGTAAGATAGAGCCTGTCCTAAAGATAATGTATTTTATGATTCTTGACTCCGATTTTTAGATCTCATTTTCCGTGTTAGCAATATATCATTTTTTGTACAAAAATATACTTAAAGAACGGATACGATTTTTTAAAATATTCTTTGAAAAAACATCAACATTGATAGGCAAGACCCAAAACCAAGACTTGAAAGCTAGAGTATCTAATCCGGATTTTTTTTAAATTATAATAGGAATTGGGAAGTAAAAATAGTTCTTTCGTGACTCTAGACAATGAAATTAACAAACTAATGAAACTAATTTAGAAAAAAGTCAAGATTCAGTCAAAAGAAAATAATTGAAACACATAGGTAAAATCAACAAATTACTTAATATCTATTTTATTATGATTATAATGTAGGGTATACATCATTTCTAAACATATGACGAAATTTAGGCTTTTATCAAAATTTCCTATAATTAGAAAAGGATTTAAATAAAAATAACCAAAATACGAGATTGAAAGAAAATGAAAACAAATAACCAAAAAGCAATAGTCTCACTCATTGTAGTTATTCTAATAGCATTTATACCCCTAGGAGCAGCAGCTCCTGCAGAGATATCAGAATCTACGGTAGTAGAAAGTCGCAAGAAATTGGATTGGAGTTGAGTCTATCTACGGAGGCAATGATAGATCAGGCATTGATTGTTCTCACTAGTCTATCAAATATACAAACAACTCGGAGCCAAAAGTATAGTCTTACAAACTGTGCCTAATATGAAAAATAATCCATATTATGTTAACATAAGCTCTCCCACTCCTGGAGACGTAATTTTTTGGGAAAAGGATGTCACTAAGAACGACAAAAAATATTGGCTTTCCGTTCATGTAGGAATATACATCGGAAATGGGCAATTTGTACCCACGTCTTTTGACACAAAAAAAGTTGCCATTGATAATATCAGTGGTACGTATCAAGATGGAATGCCGTACTTTGCAAGATGGTCACATACTTAAGAAGATTCCTATTTACGTCTTATTTTTTTCTTAGCAGGAATCTCATCCAAGTCTTTCCCGCGAATTTGTGTATTTGACCTTATTTATTCTCTTATCTTCGAAATTCTTTGATTTCAAAGATGCTTACACTATCTTATCTGAAATGTAGTATATGAAAGTTTTCAGTGTCATAAATTAATAAGTATAAATAGATTATTATATTAAAACATTATATTTCAATTGGGAATAACCTTTTTATGAATTCGAATCAGATAGTAATTGAGAAAAGTATCAGATTTAATCTTAAAAACTTCTACATCAGTAAAACTATAAATTCTATTTTTCTGGTGATAGGAAAAGGACATAGAGCTATCAGATTTTATAGAACTTTCAGTACACTGCTGAGAAGATAACTTTCTAACGTGCTAATTTCATTCCAATTCACATTTGATATAGACAATATTTTTGTGATAAAGGACAGAGATTATGGATTTAAAAGAAGAACTGACACAACTTCACAAGAATGCAAAGCAGGATGCAAAAGAACTTGATGAGAAAGTAAAACAGCATCTATTAATTGTATATTTTTCATAATTGTAATATGGTTATTAATAGTACTTCCCTAATAACAAGTGCCACCAGATAGAATAACTAACGCTACACAACGAGCCACGCTTGAAAATCAGTATCAAGTTACATTCGCTAAATATTTGGTGGCGTTGCTATTGGGATTGAACTTTACTACACATGGCAGCGAATTTCTATTTCTCAAGAAGGCCAGTTTACCTCACTTGGTAATATCTTAATACTTTCATTTCGCATTTACAATAAATAGTTATTTATTTAATTCTTATTTTATTTCGACTTTCATAGCCTGTAAATATCGGATCTACCCCACAATAGATCAAGCAAAATTAATTCAAGATCATTTTGGTGCATGTAGGTTTGTTTATAATTGGGCTTTGGAACAAAAGATAAATACATATCAACAAATTGGAGAATCAATATCTCAATTTGATCTTTGTAAAAAGCTAACAACTCTTAAACAGGAATATCCCTGGTTAAAAGAAGTAAATGTTCAATCTCTCCAAGAAATGCCTCGAAATTTAGAAACTGCATTTACAAAGTTTTTCAGAGAAAAAACCAGATTCCCAAAATTTAAATCAAAGAAAAATCCACTTCAGTCATTCCCCATTCCCAAAAATTATAAGGTTGATTTTGAGAAAGGAATTATCAAACTTCGCAAGATTGGTGAAGTTAAAGCTATTATTCATAGACGTTTTGAAGGCATTCCAAAAACTGCAACATTATCATTGTCACCTACAGGGAAATACTATATTAGTATACTTATAGATAAATTAGTATACTTATAGATAAAGAAAAAGAATTTCCAGTTAGACAAAAGTTTTCTAAATTAACTACAATAGGAATTGATATAGGGCTCACAGACTTTACAGTTATTTCTACTGGAGAAAAAGTAAAAATCCAAGTATCTCCAAAACGCTCTTCAACGATTGAAATGTTTACAGAAGAGAATGTCAAAAAAAGTTAAAGGTTCTAATAATCGCAATAAATAAACTTGTTAGCGAGAATCAAGCTGTATCATTGGAAACTCTGATTATTAAAGAAATGCAGCGAAATCATTGTCTTGCTCAATCAATTTCCGATCCAGCATGGAGTAGTTTTTTTACAAAATTAACATATAAAGCTGAATGGCTAGGAAAAACGATTCTTAAAATCGGGCAGTTTGAGCCATCATCTAAAATTTGTAATGTTTGCGGATATCACAATTCTAATCTAGCGTTAAAGGATAGGGAATAGATCTGTCCTAATTGTATTACAAAACATTATAGAGATATCAATGCTGCACTTAATATTAAAAAATTCTCACTTCAAGATCAAAATCTAATTGGAGTATGACACCTACGGAATGTGGGGATGAGCTTGGGAACTTGTGCTCGATAGAGAAAGGAATGAACCAAGAAACTCCTTATTTGCAATATGTTATGAATAATATATATATTATTTATTAAAATTAACTGTTTATTGAAATCCTCATCGATCTACACTTTTAGAGCAGTATTTTTAAAATAACATAACTTATGCACCTTTTTTGGTTTAAAATCTGAAATTTCCTAGTTCCATACGAAGTAAGAAAAAGTTACTGGTCTACGACTCGTGGAGCTTTTGGGACTTATAGAGCTCATAGAAAACTTGGAATTAATTAACCTACTTGTTTTCTGTTATCCAGCCTTCATTTATATCAATAAGTATTGAGACTGTTAATCTCAATACTGGTTTCTAGATAGGGGATACCACAACCACTTTGCTTCTTAAATACAATTTTTCATTTTTATGTTGTACAATATATATAACACTCAATAAATAAAACTACAAGTGGCACTTTCAACATATAAATATAAATTAATATGCGCTAATTAATATATTCTACTGATTGTTAATAATAATTCTGAACTTATGTAGTTAAACTGAAAATCACATATAAATGTCTTAATGTCGATAAATGATTAAAAGATAAACAAACTTCGAAAGGAAAATTGCAATTTTGTCAATAGTATGTTTTTCGATTTAACTGCGTAAGTCCTAACAGTATTAAAATTGTATATAACTTAATAAAAAAGGAGTGAAATAAATGTTAAAACAATCATCCAGTAGAATGAAAATAACACTGGCTAGTTTGCTAGTAGTTTTTTTTGTAGTAGCAATGACAGCTCCGGCAATAAGCGCGGTTGAAACCAATCACAGCAAAAGCAGCATAGGCAACAAAGGACTTCAATCATTCAGCACAGAGCAATTAGCCAAACAGCATTGTCCATCCGAGACTGTTGTTTGGCTTAATCTTAACACAGGCGTTTATCATTTCAAAGGTGACCATTGGTACGGGAACACCAAGAATGGCGCATATTTTTGTCAGAAAAAAGCAGATAAGGCAGGAAACCGAGCAACACGGGAACAGAGTACTATAAACAAAACTAAAGTATAGAGAATTTAAAAAATTTCAATTTTTGGCTAGGGGTTTATAAGATAGATATACAATTTGTTAAATCAGATGCCTATCGAAATTATTCATCTTTTAATATGTTACTAATTTGAACAATATAAGGAGCGAAGTAAATGTTGAAACAATCATCTAGTAAATGAAAAAGGTACTGGCAATTTTGTTAATAGTCCTTTTCGTAGTATCTTTGACAGCAGTGACAGCTAGTGCTGCACGCCGTGATGGTGGCGGTGGACATCACGGCTACATGGTGCAGGCTATTTTACAACAGGCCAACTGCCCAACTACTACCATGGCCAGTACTACCTAGCTGTGACTGGGTAATGGAGCCCTCACCAGCAACAATGGATATGGGGCTGTTAATCGTAATAGTGACAAAAATTGCAAAAATTAAAAAATGTAGATGTACCGAAAGTTCTGTAAAAGTGTGGTTGATTTTGTATCTTTTTATTCCCAATAAAAAACAGGAATTGCTCAATCTGTTGGCAGAACGAGTTAAACTGTTAGGGAAAAATAAGCCTTAAAGTATCGGCTTTATTATCTCACTAACTAAACAAACAATATTTTATTGTTGTTAACTTCAAGTTGATAGATGTTATCTCCACGGATAATTTAAAAGGGTTAGTCACCTAATTTTCAGGGAAATAATGACATTCCTTAAGGTTATCTGTATCGCCCTATTTCATTTTGAGTCTCCTGCAGTGCTCATTATTTTGTCCGGCATTACAATCAATGGAAAGCTAATAGTTTTACTTACAAATGTTTTGTTTCTCTTTTTCCCATTGATGTAGAAGTTTTAATGTAAAATATGGGTATATTCCAAACGTTAACCTTCCATCAACGTTTTTTGTATTAGTTTATTAACTCACAAGCTTAGGAGTATAGAGAAACTATACCAATTTAATGTTAAACAATCTTTATTTAAGTCTAATTTGACTTTTTTTATAGGTCTGGCACTAAATTGAACTAAATATTTATATTTTTTTCTTCAGAAGCGCTGATGAACTTTAGAAGAAATTAAATAGATCTTTCCCAACAATAAGTGAGTATGTCCATGTTATCAATTATCGATTCATCTATCCTCACTAGTTAGCAGGTTCATCCCCTGGTTCGTATAATGTTTCCATATCTAGTCACAGTTTTGGTAGTAATAGCCACGGTAGTAGTGGTGAATCCTTGCATCTATTGATTAATAAATTCGGAGAAATCTATTTTCAAACCCGAAGACACTTTCATTATCCAAGCTATTTGCTGTAACTTTGCCGCGTTTGCTTCACCAATCTATGATCATATATTTATCAGTTTTTAGTTATTCATTTCCAAGAAACTTCATGACCATCTTTATATCAGCCTGATCAGAACCAGTTTCTCTTTTAATGGCCATTCCTTTTGCAGCTTTTATCGTTCCATTTGCATTACCTATGTCCACTCCTTTCTGCACTTACTATTGCAGCAGTCACGGACATTAAAAAACAAATTAATAGCAAAATACTAAGTGTCTTTTTAATTAGCAACCGTAACCAGATAGTAACCAGTTCCATCCGGTCAAATGAAAATTAATAACCAGGATAGATATTTTTGACAATAATACTCAATGATATTATATATTTACCCCTACTCATATTCTTCTCTACAGAATATTCAAAGAAGTGCCCCCCTTTTAAAGTATGATTTTCTTCTTTATTACAAAACTTTTCTTTGTATTAATTAGATTCATGAAATCCAGATAATTTTCTATGACAATCCTTTCCATATTGTCTGTAAAGTGGTTACGTTTAGTTACGTTCCATATACCAGTCTAATCACTCGTCGTCCATATTTCTTTTTATCCAACAAAATGTTGTCGGGCAATATTTTTTTCAATGTTCTCAGTACGTCCTTCTTAACTTTTCTGGAATTACTAACATCCCCTACTCTATATTCTGGTTGGATATGATTTGTTAGAAAATCTTTAATTTCCCGATATCCATCAAAATTAATTCTCAAATAAATACCAATTTTCGATATAAATTGACCAATAAATCCAAAAATTAATTCGATTTAATCAGTAAAAATGCCAAAAAATACCGAATTAAATAGATTAATTAGCATAAAAATGTTATGTTAGCGAGAAATAACCAAATGAATCACTACGGCCTATAAATCCAGGAAACCACTTTAGCGACTATGCGATCGATTTTTTGGTGTATAGCATAATGACATGCTATCGAATGAGAACCTTACCTGAACCTGTTATGGGCCCATTTTTTACGATATAAGATCAAATTTTGTTCAGAATAATAGAGGAGTAAGAAGCTAACAAATTTTGTTATTATAAGTCCATAACTGTATCAATTAATATGAAGAGTTAAATATGTCACAGCGCGTAGAACCGTGCAGATGAATATTCCATATCTGCGCAATAATCTTCGAATTTTACTAACTAACGATATAGGAAAGGAATTGAAATACGTGATTAATAAACACAAATTGTATTCGATAGCCTTAATTTCAATAGCTATAGCTTTAATGCTGGTAAGTATTGTAGGTGCGGCGCCATTTGCATATATTTCAACCGGCAGCACTGTCTCTGTAATTGACACAGCAACAAATAAGGTTATAGCCAATGTGCTTGTAGGGGAGTCTCCTTATGGATTTGCAGTCACACCAGATGGAGCGAAGGTATGTGTAAGTGAGCAGTGGCAGTTACAATGCTAAAAGCAATGTTTCTGTGATTAACACGACCACAAACAAGGTTAAAACTAATGTAACTATAGGATCATATCCCGGTGCCTTCGGGCAGTTTACAGGTGGTAATATTCAAAAGGATAAATTGAATGGGGCCAAAGCTATAGCTTCTTTGAGCAAACATAAACAAAAAAACCACTCCAAACATCATAAAGCAGAAAAAAATCACCAACTGTAAAGTAGATCAAAATAGTTGGAGTTCGATTTCCATTAAATGAAAACACTGACTGCAACTACAGACTTAGATTCTTGCTTTCGATGAGATGTAAATTTTGAAACCGAATATAATCAAATATATCTAATGTAGGGTATCTATATTTGAAGCAGTGGGTATCCTGCATTATAATAATGAAATATAGAATCAATTAGAATTTACCGACCAGATCTCTAGGGATGTAGGCATTAGACAGCTAACTCAAAAAAATATTTTAATTTTTAGATAATTACCGATGGTAAACCAATGTGTCACTAACTTGCGCAATAAATATTTACCTTTACTTACTACAATCCTACTATAATTCTTGCTATTAAGTTGATTTTGCTCTTAAAGCTCCAATTTTTGGAAATTGAAATAAACAAACATCTCAAATTTACCTAAGTTCAATCTTAAAACCTTATAGTAGAATACAAGATACTCAAGTAAAAAAATTACTTCTTTCAATAATATCAAGTTACAGAGCTATTATGTGATTTTTATTAAAAATATACACTATCTTAAACATTGTTTTAAATACTAAGTATTTAGAAAGTAGTATCGATACAGAAGTTGCTGTTTTTGGCATTAATATAGAAAAAGAGGTCAACAACTTATCAAAACATTAAATGGTAAAAGAATTTATTGCTAGATTCTAAAATTAGTCCAACCCGTATTCTAAATATGATTGTATTATGAAAAATTTGTAGAATTGGATGAGGCTTGAATAAATATCTGGCGGAACAAATTGACGAGTTAGAATAAGGGAAACGATGATAAAAAAAAGGAATAAAAGCAATTTGGTGAATGCTATAATAAAACTTATAGTTCCATGCAAAAATGGAGGGAACTGTATCAAAAATCCTAAAAATAGAGGAGATATAATTTGCAAAGGATGTGAAAGAGAAATAATAAGGTAAAACATTGCTACCATGGTGTGAGCTTCTTAGACTTATTTTAAATTCAATGCGAGGACATTTCTTCAAAAATTATTTCGTCCTCATAGTATACACTTAGTAACACAGAAACATGATTGACGAATATCAAAAGATACTAAAATTGAGTTTCAATATAATATTTCAACTACCTAAAGTTTCACTGTAAAAACCATCATTTAATATTTTTCTAGATGTGCCTGCAAACTTAAGTATTAGATACCTTATATGAAGAGATTTGTTGGCTTCTGCTAATGGGCTAGTAAATGAAAAAAATATTAAAAAACGCACCAAAATTCAATTAATTTGTTGCTATTGATTTTTAATTTGAATTTATTTGAGAAAAGAAGATACACTGTTTTAAAAAATAATTAATATTAAGGAAATTCACTTAGAAATCAATTTTTAATAGTTCATTTAAAATAATTTAAAAAAAATAATATTTACAATTTGAACTAGATAGATCAAAAAAGTGATGAATAAATCACTTTAGCTTTTCCAGAATTAATAATCAGGCAATAAATTCCTTTCCAAAAGTATAGATTAACGATAGGAGGAGTAATTATATGTCATTGGAAGAGTACAAATATGGAACCACTTTTCCAGGTGTTATCGAACGTATAGTGGACAAGTCCGAACCAGCCTGGCTGGAACCACTGCATGCGAAAGAGAATGCACCTAATATACTGTCCATTGTGCTGGACGACACCGGATTTGTATAGCTTAGGTGCTATGGCAGCCTTATTAAAACACTCCATCTAGATAGCTTCTAATGGTCTTGCTTACAGCAATATGCATTCTACTGCTCTGTGCTCTCCTAGTCGCTCGTGCATAATTACTGGTCGAAATCACCATTCGAACAATATGGCTGCAAGCTTCACTCTGGCGAACACTGCAGGCAACCTATTTCTGGCAATGGTTGTAGATAGAGTTATTCAGAGTTTACAGAACTTTCAATACGCTGCCTAAAAATCACCCTTTTTCCCTATTTCATCTTGATCATCTTGTTTAGGTCAGTTATCATATTTTTCTAAATAGAATCATTGAAGATTCAGTTTTAATCTTTAGGACTAAGCAGTTGAATATAAAAAACAACAACAATCACTTAATTGTCTAAAGCTCGATATTCCTGATGAATCTATTTGTAATTAATTTATCCCACAACCACGTTACTTCTAATTATACGTCTTATTATTCAGCAACTGCACATGCCAAGTGTACTTACTCTTGCACTTGATATCCATTCGTCCTTGCAAGTAACGTCTTTAGATGTCTGGTAAGCTCGAATTCGCATTGAACTGGAATCCTAAATTTGTGAGATATCCGGCCAAAATTGACTGATTAAGCTTGTTATTATTGGTTCGTCAATCTTTCGCAAAAGCTCAAGCTTCTGTTGCATTTGTGATCACATATTTCGGGGATAAATATATCGGTTATCGAAAACAATCGTGCTGCTCAGGAGTAACATTCACGATGTAACGGAGTATTGCGAATACTTCATCTCGAGGCAAATACATGGTGATGCCAAGCCAGCTAAAGAAGCCTTTGACATTTGGGTTATAAGATCATGAACAAGTGAGCGCTTTTACTAGTCTTTCATCTTGAAATCTGTAGGAATGCAGTGCAATTTTGCTGGATGGTCACACCAAATTCAGCAAGTCGATTAAGCTTAAATTCTTATGTGATAGGATGATTAACTTCAAATACTTCTAATTGTTTCATCATTTCCGATCGCTGAAATGCAAAAGTATCCATTCCTGCTCCGAGAATACATACTGCTTTGCTTATTTCTTGACAACTCTCTCCAAAATTTCTTCCGCATACTGTTCACGGCTAGCGAGATTAATAATTCCTTGCATTAAGGATTCTGAGATAATTATCTGGCTGTAGCGGGATTCAGTACATCAGAATCATTTAACTGTTTATCCAAATCAAATATTGATTAACCAAATATTGTTTAACTAGTGCTCTTTTCTTCAGGTATCAAATGATAAGCCAGAAAGAAGCGTGATTAAAACGCTGGCTTGCATAGAGAATTTCGATAAACTTCTTCTTTTCACGAGCCATTTATACACTATTTATAAGTACACGATTAAATATAGGAGTTATCGAAAATTATTCATTCATACGAATTGCTTCGTATTAAGAGAGAACAGCAGATCTACTGGTGTCTAGCAGGATTGAATGCTTCATACGGACTTTCTCTCCCAAAAGTTAATTCGGTTATCAAAAACCCAGCAGTGGACTAATTTTTCTTAAACTTAGAATTCTTCAAAAGTTTAGCTGCTTTTTTAATATGTTCATTGTAGAACTTAACACATTCAATAGCTTGTTTCACGTCAGAGTTTACAGCTCCAAAATTTCCATTATTAAACTCTCCGACTCCAGAATTAGCATAAACTGCTACCTTGTTAGCCTGTACCATTGCTAACCGATATTCATCCTTTGTATCTTGTAAATCAGGAGATACATCGTACAAATCACTATTTTCTATAGCTTTTTGGCTATCTGTATACAAAGTACCTGCATACGTAGAAAGTGACGTAGTATCGTAGTTCTTTGCAGCAGTAGTTAGATATCTCATATCATTATCCACTTGTGTCATATATGATACACACGTAGTCGACCATTTAGAATCTTGATATTTTGTTGTTTCATGTATTGGTGTAGTAGCTGATGTTGTAGATTCTATTGGTGTTGTTGTCGGAGTTGGTGCTGAAGATGGAGTTGGTGTAAGTCTAGATGATACTGCTATTGTACTACCATTAACTTCTGACAGAGGTGACGTTATTACCTTGGCATTATTTTCATTGTTATTTAGTGCAGTAGGGGTCGCAGGGAATGCTGCAATTGCTACTACCACTAGACAAAACACAACCAAAAATCTCACAGCTCCTGGAATTGAAGTATTAAATCTCTTTTTCAATTGATTTGCAGCTAGAGGAATTGTTACCATCGCTGCTAGAATAAAAAGCAGGCCTTCGATATAGCCATGCAAAATCATTGAGCATAAACTCATGACAAAAAAGAAGGCTCCAAAAACATAAAGAATAATACCAGTAAATGGGGCATTTTTCAGCTCTTTTAAAATTCCATCCACTTATCCACCTTCTAGTTACTTTGAGCATTTATCAATTTAAATTCAAACTTGCAATTATTATATATAGTTGAGAAAAGAATGTGTAAAGGATATCATAATTTTATATATATAAATATGGGAGAATCAATGGTCTTTACTTTTATGTTTTTCTCGATGTATCTTCCCTATGTTTCTAAGAACTCGATCATTCCATAGCTTATAGGAATTCATAAGTTTGTATTGATTACATGCTAGCAAATGCAAAAAATAGTGAGAAACACAGATGTAAAATCAATAAATCCACTTGATATCTATTTCATTATGATTATAAGATAGGGAGCATTCATCTGAAATAATAGACTATATACAGTATTTACATTAAATATATGCATTCATGAAAACAATAAAAACAGAAGCTTTGTTATTAAAAATATTGACTCTACTTTCTGCTTTTTGTGATTAAATGAAGTGATACAGAGCTAATCAGAATTTACAGATTTTTAGGTACATTACTATGAGAACGGAGTTGATTTCAGACTTGAATCTATTACAGGTATCAAAACTCACTGATTAGCAGGACCATATCCACTGCTAAGGTATGACGAAGCTAATACAAACCTACACTGAACTTCCTGCTTTCCCTTTCTGGATATTTAGATATGAATCAGTTAGTTTTTTAATTTTTTTCTCTGAACAAAATATCTGCGGGGATTTTCCCATGTTTTAACTTCCACAATTTGATTACGTCTCATACATTATTTACAAAGGTCAAAAATTTTTTTAAAACTATTTTGATTCTTTGCTTTGTGCCAAATGAGTATCTAACGGCCATATGAGCTCTGAAGTATGTATAGAAAAGTATAAAATTTAGATAATCGTAAATCTTATATGTAGTAAATTCTTTTAATTGTCTATCTCAGCACCATTTTCTGAAACGGTAAAATGATAATTCCAACAGCTGCGATTGTTACTTACTTAAGTCCATTTGCTTTATAGTTTCTCAAATCATCCCTTAAGATTTTTGAATATTCATACTAAATTAATTAAATTAATCCTAGATAAAAAATTTAAGTTTTTATGTTAGTTTGCTGTAAACTATGTAGATTTCCACGACATCAAAACGAAAAAAAGATAGAAAGGAGAACAAATAAGAATGAAGAGCCTGTCATTCGCATGGTGAAGTGCAAAAGTAATTATGAATAAAGCAATTAAACTGAATGAAAAAGAATGACATTGAAGGTTAAATACTCGAAAGCATTCCCTCAATCTTGACGCTGAAAAGATGGTGGAACACTGCAAAAACCAAAGTAATATTGGAAAAAGCTCAGGCTTATTAAGGACAAAATTTCAAGGATCTCAGAGACTTAATTAAAGCTACAATTTAACCGCCCAAGGAGTTATCAAGATAACACAAAGTATAGTTGTATAAGTAGATACTTTTCTATCCCAGTTATCCTGGTAGATACACGAATTTTAAATATAAATTTATGAGCTCATTGAGCCCATAAGGCAATTATTTTATCGATAGCTACATGGGTAAATTTTCCCTCGTTATTGAGAGTAAGAACATTATCTGCACAAGCTTCAATGTTTCCCCTGAAAACATCGGGTCCGCCACAGTAAACATCTACAGCCTTGTTGAGATAATGTTCTACTATAAAGGATTGCATCAAGTTCCCTACCCCCGTTTCTTTATCGCCTGGTTATTAACATATTTGTTTTTGCTGACACATCCCAGCTTTAAATCTGCAGGGTTCGTCTAATTGTAACTATTCACTCTTTTCTTATAAATATATTTAAGAATTAAAGCTGATTTTCAGGATGTTATCTGATGATACATGAAAGAAAATTCAATACTTTCTAATCTGGTATCTGCAGTCATATGCAATGTGAAGATCAACATATATTCTTTTCATCATATGATTTTGGATGCAATCACAAAATTGAATCAAAGCCAACAAAATTTATTGATTCTGTTTTACAACCTCTAAAAAACTCTGTAAATATCAAGATCAATGGTTCATTTAATAGTGAGTACATTTCTAGTACCATTGAGAGAATATCAATAAACAAGAATCCAATTCACTTCGCATCAAAAGGGTAACAAGATATAGTGTGCAAAATATCCACGCACCACCAGCTTAAGAAACTAAGCATTGTAAACATTGAAAAATTTGTCCAATAGAATGAAAGGATTCTCATTCAAAGACAAATAATAATTCGGAAAATAAATGAGAGCTATGATTTATCTGCTGATTAATCCGATAATCCTCAGTACGGAACAAAGATCAAGCTTACGAAAAATACACAATGCTTGGACAGGCTAAAAAATCGACACGTTTTTAATACTACTACCTTTCCATTTGTACCACTAGCAAAAACTAAAGGTATAACATGTCTGCCATTTCGGCAGAAAAAAGGCTAATAAAAGTTGAATATTTATTTTTATCACTTAATTGAAGCCTCGGTTTCATAAATAAGCGAATTTCGATAAAACCCTGATTCTCAAGAGTAATTTATTACCAGTAATGTTCACATGAAGAAATTTAGGAGTATCGCAATGCTCTATAACTTAACTATTTTCCTACACTTAGTATAGTGCCATAAGAATATTATGGAATAATATCGTTGCAGACCTCCAAAATCTTTCTAGCAACCCCATTCCAGCTGTGATTCTCAACGACATATTTGCGCCCATTCTCACCCAAGATAGCCCGTGTGCTCTCATCGGAAATTAATCCTAATATGGCGGTTGCAAGTTCTTCCGGATTTTCTGGATTCACCGCGATTCCTCCTCCAGAAAGTTCAATTAAATCTTTAACACCTGGAATACTACTTGCTACCATCGGCTTTCCACAGGCAAGATATTCATATGTTTTCAAGGCTGAAAGCCCTATTTTCGAGTTCCTTCTTTTAATAAAAGGAGCAACACAAATTTCAGATGCATTTATGTATAGAGGAACACTTTCGTAAGGAACCCTCCCGGTGAAGATGAACTTATTGGAAAGCCGTAATTCGGAAGTTATTTTCAGTAATTTATTTTTCATAACCCCATCACCAACAACTAGAAAACGAACTTCAGGGTGCTTTTCTAGAATTAAAGGAGATGCATAAATCAGGAACTCAACACCCTGCCAGGCTGCAAGGTGCCCGACAAAGCATATGTATTTTTTTGAACTTTCTAACCTAAGTTCTTTCTTTACTTGTTCTTGGTCCATAGGCTTGAATAAATCGGTATTTGCCCCATTATTGATAACAAAGATCTTATCCTCAGGAATAGAGTACAAGCTAGCAATTTCGTCCCTGAGTTTATCTGTAACAGAAACTATTCTGTCACAATATTTGTAATTGAGTTTTTCGGAACTGAGTGCAAGATAAGAAAAAACCTTGTACGCAAATGATTTTGAATTCGTATTTACTTCTAACTCATCTAGAACTAGTCCGTTGACTTCCACAACTAAAGGAATTTTCAAAACTTTACATATAAGCATAGGAAAGAACGGGAAAGAATTCTGCCGGAGATAAAGCACATCAGGCCTATTTTTGATACACGAATAAAGAAGGTAAAATAAGAGCATGAGTTCATAAGATGGCTGTATGAAATACTTATTGTCTATTACAGGCACATACTTTATTCCGGAAATTGCACGATTTCCGCCTTTCGGACTAGGAGCGAAAAGGACTATATTAGCATATACTTTTAAATTATTGAGGAGCTCAAGTATATGTATATTTGAACCTGATTTAATATTGAATGATCCATAAAAAACTAAAAAAATATTATTCACTTTTTTGAACATAATTTCCATTACCAGAATAACAAAAGTAGTTAATTAGTTTTATCCCACCATTTTATGGGGTATTTTGATAACTCTTTGAATTCATGGGTTATTTGTATGCTCTATATAAGTATGTGACTAAAATAAGGAGTTTAGCGAAATATATAATATATCATTTTTCTTAAGTTAGGAAAAGTGGTTCAATATCGATCTTGAAAACGATAATTTAATACACTTTTAGGAGATGTATTTATAGGATTAACTCTCTAGTTTTTCTGTTGTTAGCCTGTCCGGAGCGAAAAAAGGTAAAAAGCTATGAAAGTACTGGAAGTATGTCAAGAATTTCCTAACAGATATTATCCTCAACTTGGGACATTCATAAAACAAAGTATTGATTCAATTGCAAAACAGAAAATAAACGTTACTGTTGTTTCCCCAAAACCTGTTGTGATTCCTTTTTCTGCATTTCCATATCATAATTTTTCCAAACTACCGCAGATTGAGCACACCGAAAAATACGATTTGCACTATCCACGCTATTTATACGTAGTTCCGAAAAAATATTTTTACCCCCTAACAGGGATCTCATATGCTCATTTCGTATCCAGATACGCAATTAAAAATATAAAGCCAAAACCTGATCTTCTCCATGCACACTTTTCATACCCTGACGGGTTTGGGATGATAGGGCTTGCAAAGAAATGGAAGGTTCCTTTTGTAATAAGTGCACTAGGCACGTTAGAAAGGAAAATTGCCTATGAGGGATCTTACACCTCAAGGCAAATCTTTGAAGCTATGAATTGTGCGGATAAGGTTCTTTCTGTCAGTGAAGACCTCAAAATTCATATAGTAAATCTTGGAATAAGCGAAGATAAGGTCAGTGTGGTTCCAAATGGCGTTGATATGGAGAAGTTTAAGCCTGCAGGAAAAGAGTATGCAAGAAATATGTTAAATTTACCTCAGGATAAGAAAATTGTTCTGTTTGTGGGAGCCTTAAAAAAAATTAAAGGTGTGGATTACCTTATTGAGGCCGCGAAAAGTTTTCTGGATTCTAATATTAGTCTTTATATGGTTGGTAGGGATGATGGCATGAAAAAAAGCCTAGAAAAAAGAGCACATGAACTCAAAATTGGCAATTACATTAAATTTACCGGACCCTTAAACCATGAGGATATTCCTCTTTGGTTCTCAGCTTCGGATATACTAGTGCTGCCTTCCCTTTCCGAGGGTAGACCAAATGTAGTGCTTGAAGCCTTTGCCTGTGAAGTTCCAGTAGTAGCAACAAATGTAGGTGGGATTCCGGAATTGATGATCAACGGGGAAACAGGATATCTAGTGCCTGCAGAAAATCCTACGGAGTTGTCTGAAAAAGTTAATAAGTTGCTTGGGGATAGAGACCTGAGAATAAAAATGGGCAAATTCGGACGAAGAACCATAATCCAGCGTGGGCTTACCTGGGAAACCCATGCAAAGAGGACTATAAAAATATACTCGAAACTTTTGATGAGTAATTAAAGTGAAGTTTACAGTTTTTGTACTTCTAATGTAACTATTTGTACGTAGTTAAAGACACTCTCTTGAGCATCGCTAGAATTTACTTTGGAACAGACAAAACTATTTTTCCTAGATTGTCGGGATTTCAGGATATTTTTTGACCTAAGAACCTTCCCAAAAATTCCTTGTTTCGAGTTCCTTTTAATTTATCCTCACTGTGGTAATCTTGAATTTTTCATTTTTTTGTATATACGTTTTACTCAATAATTCATGTAAGAAGACATATATATCCGATCTAGAAGCTCTTCAAACAAAACTAATAATCAGATTATAAAAGCCTCGTAAAGTTTTCGTGACGTTAGGCTCCATACCTTTCTGGATCTCATAAAACATCTTGATAATGAAATCGAAAATTTATAGAGATGTATTTTCAATTAAGCTTATGAAAAACATAAAGTAGGGTGGAAATTTCAATGTAGATTCCGGTGATTGGAGAAATTGATGCAGCTATTATATACTGAAACAGGCACTTTCAGTAATTTTCTTCAGAAAATAAGCTCGCTTAATTGCTTGGAGTTATTCCGATGCATACCAATCTGCTGATAAATTCTACAACTAAGAATTACAAAAGGAAAATCAGAGGTATAAAGATGGATTCGGATACAGATTGATTCAGCAGCATCAGGGAAGATAAATGGCAAAAAAGAGTTTCATTGAGAACACAATTGATGGGATCTTAGGCTGTTTTGAGGAAGCTTTTATATCGGAAAATTTTTCTAAGCGAAATGACTTTCTCAGAGCTTGGATCCTAGGGCCAAGTTAATTTCCATTTTGATCGTAATATTCGCAATGAGTTTGACCAAATATCTGAAATTACTGATCTTTGTTTATGTGCTTAAGTTGCTGTTTTCTTATCTCAGCAAGATCAATGTGTTGTTCTTCATAAGCGGGTCTGGCTCTTTATTCCCATCTTTCCAGGCATCGTATTCTTACCTATAATTTTTAACATTTTCTTCCAGGTAGATCCACTATTATGTTGGCTTATTTAGGCCAGAGTGCCCATTTGGGGTCGTTTTCACTTCCAGAAAGCATAATATTACTAGACAAGGTGTCTATGCAGCAAGTATATTTATCATGCGTGTTGTAACGTGTGTTTCTGCCGTAGTCTTACTCTTTCTTACCACACCACAGCAGATCCTTTATAAGTCTTTGCGAACAGTGGGCGTTCCAAAGATATATATTTTCACGCTGGAGATGACAAACAGGTACTTCTTCCTTTTGATGGATTTAGTCCGAGAGATACATTTTGCCAAGAAAGCCAGGACCGTAAAGGCTAGAAGTATGTTCGATGAACAGAAATGTGTTGGCGGACGCATAGGCTACACGCTGATACGATCTATGGATATTAGCGAAAAAGTTCACATGGCTATGATATCCAGAGGCTTCAATGGGGATGTTAAGGTAATGCAGGAATTCATAATGCATAAACGAGATTATATCGCAGGTGCAACGGCGACATCCCTAAGCTAATAATGGTGTTGATATTCCAAAACATCATTAGGTGATCTGAAGGTGGAAATGATTTTTGATTTAATGAATGTATCATATTCATATGTAGGCGGGATAAATGCCTTGAAAGATATCAGCTTCAAAGTGAGCCCCGGTGAGCAGATATCTATAATAGGTTCTAATGGCAGTGGCAAATCTACTCTACTGACTATCTTGGATGGGCTTATATATCCAACAGTTGGAGAATTTTATGCCCTTGACAATAAGATAACTGAAGACGTTTTTGATACCATCAAGGATAATGCATTTAGATCCTATTTTCGGACAAGAGTAAGACTTGTTTTTCAGAATTCAGATGTGCAGCTTTTTTCACCTACGGTATTTGAGGAGATTGCATTTGGACCGCTGCAGCTTAATCTTACTCCGGAAGAAGTAAAAACCAGAGTTTTGGAAGTCATGGAAATGATCGGGATCACTAAGCTTAAAGATAGATCGCCTCATACTCTAAGTGGTGGTGAGAAAAAAAATGTCTGCATAGCCACTGTCCTGGCTAACGACCCCGACGTTCTTCTATTGGATGAACCCACTGCAGAACCTGGACCCGAGAACTCAGCTATGGCTGACAAAGCTATTACAGGAGTTAGGGATAGCGGGAAAAACTATAATTACTGCCACTCATGACTTGGAATTGGTAGATCAGATCAGCAAAAGAGCTTTAGTCATGGGTGAAGACCATCGAATTGCGATGGATGGGAATGTAGAAAAGGTGCTTAATAATCTGGAACTTCTTCTTGTATCAAATCTGATTCATGAGCATATGCACATTCGCGGTAAACTTGTGCATGAACATCTGCATCAAGCTCATGATGAGCACATTCACAGGCATGGGAATTAAGGTTGTAACTGACTGATAAGTATCCAAAATTACCAAAAATCTAGATACTGCCAGTTGTTACCCAACTTCTCGTCTGCTCTGTCTTAGTTATCATTTGTGGGGGGGGTAGAACAAATTCCCAGTTAAACTAAAAGGTAAATAGAAGCTGCTGAGTTACTATTTTTTTTCTAGAAACACAACTGTATTATTAACCGGAAGTGCTGGCTGGGTTCTAAGATATTCTTCAAATCCTGCAGGCAATTCGAAGAGAATGCTGCTATCAAGGATTTTTCTAAGGCCCTTTTCATAGAGACGATAGGAGACTTTACTTCCTTTGGGCAAAACTTTTGCTAGATGCTCAAATATCTCTTTTTTGGGTTCAGCCTGGGCAGCGATCATGTAAAGTTCACATCTAGCTTCGAGAGGCAGGCAAAAGTGATTTCCTTCAATTATCCGAATGTTTTCCGAAAGCCGAAGTCTGGAAATTACTTCTCTTGGGAGACTTGCTCTGTTTCCATCTTGCTCAATTCCAATTCCACGAACACCATGCTCGTGACAGAGCATTGTCAGACTCTGGGGGAGAGGACCGCTGCCAATAAACACAACGCAGTCTTCTGGTTTTAGGTTGGAACCGATATATTCTGTCCTGGCGAGCTGCAGATAGTTCGGGTAAAATGTAACGTTTTTGAAGGTTTTCCACGAATTCTGGCTTTCAAGTATACAGTTTGCTTTTTCGATTTCAAGCTTCAGATTGTATGAAAACCTAAAGTTAGAAATTGCAATAAGCAAGGATTCAAGCCCCAGGCTTTTGAGGATCGTCTCTGTAGATTTTTCATCCATTTCAAGGGCAGCAAGTTCATCCAACCTCTTAAAAGCTACCTGCAGTTCTACCGAGGAGCTCTCCAAAATCTCATCCTCTCCCATATCCTTTACCAGAGCATGAAGCTGTTGAAGTTCTGTAATTAAGTTCAAAGCTTCGACTTGTAAGATTTTATTCACACTCCAGGAAGACTAGAGTGTTGTTTGCTCCACCTGTGGGATATATTTCATTTATTTTCCGAAAACCTCGGGTACACTTCGGCTGAACAGGCCAGTAGAGCAACTGCTTCATGCCGGTACAGTTACGATAGCATACAGAAATAAGTTTTTTTGGCTTTGATTTTCTTTTAAGTATTTTTATGGACGTTCTGAAAAATTCGTGATTTTGCTTCGGCAAGCCCTGCTATGAGTACCGAGTTCCATTCAACTTTTGAAAGTGATGTTTCATTCCCGCAAATAATACTGATGATTTTTTCGAAGCCAAAGTGCTTTACACACTTTTTTGCCAGTGCCGCTGCTTCAGGATCCTTATCTATGCCAATGCAGGGTATGCCATATAATTTACTGAAAAGTAATAGAGTAACAGGAATGGGACCGCAGCCTATAAAAGCCAGTACTTCAATTTTGAGTGAATTCTGAAAATGAACATTGATCAGATTTTCGTATTTAGGATACATGGGAAAAGATTGCAGCATTTTCCAGGGATTCTCATAGTTCAGTATTTTTTGTGCAAGATGAGTTTCATGCACGCTGAAAAAGCTGCTGTAACTGAAATGAATTATAGGAAGTAAGGACTGGATCACTGGATCTTGAAGAATATACTCACACATTTCATTGTCAACATCCAGATGTCCTAGTGCATCCAATTTAGTAAATAATTCATAGAGTTCGACCAGATTTAAATCTTTCATTTTGGTCAAATCAAACTCTGTAATTTTACTGTGAAAAAGTAACAACTGGGCTCTTATATCCTATAGTTGCAATTGCTTCTCTGAAGTTTGAAATAAGGCTGGGAAATTAATATCTTCAGTTAGCTGTACAGTGCTCATGTCGTTCAATCCCCTACTCCTCATAGTTAAATATAATTTATATGATATTTAGCTCATTTTCCACAGATGGACACAAGAATGAATCTATTTTCTCAATATGACAGTAACTCAAAAATTAATCTAAACTTCAATGAATAATAGTGGGCAAATAAGGAAACAAATTATATATCATTTACATCTGTAGAATATTGGATTTATAATACCCCAGTTTCAATAATTCTTTTTTGTAGGGGTCCATATTTAAAGTTTGTGAGTTTTATAGAAAAGTATGTATAAATAAAATATTCGTATCTGACAAATCAAAAATATTATTAGAAATGTCAGAAGGCTTAGCACTAACTTTCAGAATGGTATGAAAATGAAAAAAAGTAATTGTTAATTGCGAGAAATAAGGTATGTTACGGCATTTTCAGGAAGGACCCAACCAACAAAATATCGGTACTAAATGGATTTATTCTATCCTTTTTGCTCCGAGATCAGAAAAATAGAGTTAGTCCCAAGAAATCTCTGCGTGAATGATTGCCTATTTTTTTTAACTTTTTGTATCTCCAAAAGAGGATTAGCTGCAGTGTTTACAAGTCCGTTTTGAGAAAATAAAAATAAACCATTTTCAGGACTTATTTTATCATAGAGAGGCAACAAATCGCGAATTTACCCATAATAATTTTTGAAAATCAAAGAATTATGGTTCTTTTTCACAAGTCTTCCTGTCCACTCAGAAATCTTTCTTTTTATTCTTCGATTTGGTCTGGGATCAAACCAATCTCCATCTATGGCAAAAATCCTGCCTTTTGGTTTAAGGACTCTCTTCCATTCACTAATCGCACAAGAAGGTTTGGGAGGGTCCAGAGCAGGAATTTGCTTACAACTAGGTCGAAAGAACTGCCTTCAAAAGAAAGATTTTCCGCGTCACCATGGAAAAAATCAATTTCAAGCCACAAGTTCTCCGCATCATGCTTTGCTTTCTCGAGCAGGCTCGCAGAAAGATCTATACCTGTTACCTCATGTCCCATCTCAGCAAAAAGGAGGGCAAGAAAACCAGCACCTGTCCAGACATTCAGTATTTTTAAGCGTTCACTAGGAGGCAGAGAATTTTCAAATATTTGTTTCCAGATACAACGTTCTTCTTCATCAAAACCATTTACCCCATTTGTGTATGTCGAAGATCTTATATTCTAATAGTTGGCAATAACTTTCTTGCAGTCTATGCAAATTCCTCCAAGAAATCCAAAAAAGAGAGGTAGTACCTGTCCTTTCTTGGCATAACTTTTTTCTGCTTTCATAGTTTGATTTTTTGAATGTTTTTGGATCCAGTTTTTTCTGTTGGATGGGTAAGCTCACTATTTTCCAAGAGTTAGGGTTTTATAGTCTCTTTTGGCAGCATCGAGAATTTGATGTAAATTTATGCATTGTTATGATTTTACTCGATTGAAAGTAACTTCCTTTAGCGCAAGGTTTTTTATGATAAACGGTTTTGGCGTTATACCCTTTATTTTTAGCCTTTTTGTACGCGTATTTTTGAAGCCAATGATTTTTGTTTTCGCAACTTCATTAGGCATATTTTCATTCCTTTCCTTGCTAAAAAGTGTTTTCTTAGCTTTTGATTCATATTAATGCTAGTTTTTTTAAGATAAATTATTTCCTATTTGTTATTTATTACATACAAAACTAATAAATAATTTCATATAAATAATACCAAAATATAGCTTTAATGTATCCAAAAAGGTAACTGGTTGATGTTCTGAAAAAAATGAATATTTCAAGGACGCCTGTGAAAAGTCAGTTTGGGAATTAAATTATGAGTTTTCTGTTTCTGAGTTCAGAGGATTATAAAAAAGCTACAGCATTATGGGTGATCAAAGAGAACAGAATATATTATAATACATGCAAAAAAGTATTGGGAAATATTTCTCTAAAAAAGATGTAATTGAAGAGGACCGCCGAAAAATTCTTGCATTTTTGATTAAACTAATAGATTAAATTATAGTCCTCACACTAATTATTTGTATTTATTTGCTATTTTTTCAAAAAATTTCAGTGCATTTTTATCATCAAATCTGTTGATACTAATTTTTAGATTTGTAATAATAAGTATCTATTTACTAAGCTATTTTATTATGAATAAATACAAAAATAAAATTTAGTAATACTAACTTCCATAATGTGAGAAAATAAGATGAATTGTAAAGGATGGGTTCTTGTTGCAAGAAATTAGAACAAAAAAGGCTTTGCTGGAGAAAAATAACAGTTTGCAGGTACAGTGGAACAGGGTAAGTTATCCACGGCATCATTACCAACTCTCCTTATTTCTAAATTTTTCTTTCCTGTTTTTTATCCTGCTTCAAACGGCTCATTTTTTTCTTCGCAGGTACTGAAAGTAGATTTATTTTTGTATTTAATCTGCGCATCCTCTATTTTTTAAAGCTCAAACCGAAATCAGAAATTTTAGCCTTAGATCTATCAATTAAGAAAATAGGACTCTTCGTTATTTTATGTGGGTTGTAAATAATTATCCAGTTAAAAAATGGCCTCATCAAAGGTATATAAATCTATCATGACTGTGATTTTTCACAACTAGTCTTTTCAAAATTTACAACATCTGTCTTTAAATGTTGTATTTATTTTTGATAAATATCATAAATTTAAAAAATTGTAATAATAAATGTGACGAATGTTACAAAAAATATAAAATATAATTTAACCATCGATATGTCTATGCGAACAAACGCAGAAATAAAACAGCTTCCTAAATTTGTTACTTGACCGTTCAGCGCTGGATATTCCTCATTTGTAAAAACAAGCTGGTAGGGAATTTAAGTTGCAAGTACATAATGACACATATTTTACTATTAATTTTTTACCGTATTCAATAGAAATCCATGTGCTGAGGTTTAAAATGAATAAAACAATATGGAAAAAAATACAAAAAGAGTATGCAATCATAAAGATATTAGAGATATCGATTATGGCATTTCTAATGCTGATGAGTATCTCAGGCGCAGTGCCATTTGCATATATTACGAACGCTGGCAGCAACACTGTATCTGTAATTGATACTGCTACAAACGAAGTTACAGCCACGATAAATTTAAAAACCCCTCATTTTCCTCTTGAAATTGCAGTCATCCATAGCGGAACAGAGGTATATTTGACAAACCCCATCGACAACATCGTTTCTGTAATTAACACACTTACAAACAGCGTTATAGCCAATGTGCCTGTAGGAGCCCATCCTAGAGGAATTGCAGTCACTCCTGATGGAAAAAAGGTATATATAGCGAACAGCGGCGACAAAACTGTATATGTGATTGATGCAAACACAAAAAAGGTTACAGCTACTGTGAATGTAGGAATATGGCCTCGTGGAGTTTCAGTCAACCCAGCAGGAACAAAGGTATATGTAGTAAACTCTGGTAGCAACAATGTATCTGTAATTGATACAGGCACAAACAAAATTATAGCTACTATAAATGTAGGACAAAAACCCACAGGAGTTGTAGTCACCCCTGATGGAACAAAAGTATATGTGACGAACTTGTAGAGTAGTGATATCTCCGTAATTGATACGGGTACTAATACTGTTACAGCCACTGTGCCTGTTGGAAAGAGGCCGGTAGGAGTTGCAGTCATCCAAAATAAAAAAATGTATAAGTGGAAACTAGTACTATGACAGCGACAATATTTTCTGTCTGAATTTTATCAAATATCTAGATTGTGAAATCGAAACCTTAGGGAAAGAAATTTTTAATTATGCTTATGGAAAAAATAAAAGTTATATGAAAATTTGAATATAGGTTACTAGCATTGAAGAAAGTGGTGCAGAAACTTTAATAGCTGAAATCTGTAATTTTAAGGTTTTTTTTCAGGAGATCAGCTTGTATCATAGCTTGGAATAGTTCCAAATAAGTACCAATCTGTGTTAGAATCTACCTTGCTATCTTTGATCTTCTTTTTGTAATTCTGTCATTGTGAATATTTATTTCCAAGATCTTTAAAAGCATCTTGTCCTTTTTTATGGACTCAATTATTGTTGTAATTCATACTTTGATTCCAAATACAACAAATCTCTTAAAATCTATAAGATTAAAATAAAGCTTTACTTAATAATAAAATTAAAATTTGTCCAAAAAAGTAATATAAAAAGTTATATATGTAACACATAACAATCTGTTATTCTAAAAGCATTATAGAACTTACGCAATTGAACTGAAAAACCAATCGTATTAAATATTTAATTATCCAAAATCCAAACTTCCAAGTTTAGACCAGATAGTCTATTGAATTTGATTTCGTTTCTCAAGTGTGTGAGTCTCATATCCTCTAGAAATAATCAACGAGCAAATTATTAAATATTTTAATAAGCTGCGTCTTTTCCGAAAAACACCCTCATTAGACTCATTTTACGCGTGTGATAATTCTGCTCATAAGGAGAATTTTCAACATCATGACTAATTACTCAGTCTAAATAACAATTTTAGTTTAAAATCATAGGAAATGAGTTGGAGGAAGAGAAAAAATGCACATTCCAGATGGATATTTAGGGCCGCATATATATATTGCGTTTTGGATCATCATGATCCCGATATGGTATTATGCAGGACAGAAATTGACAACGGAGCTCAGGTCCAAACAGGTACCATTGCTAGCACTATCAGCTGCGTTTTCGTTTGTAATAATGATGTTCAATATACCTGTTCCAGGTGGCAGCTCAGGCCATGCCGTGGGAGCTGGAATTATTGCCATAATCATAGGTCCATGGGCAGCAATTATAGCTATATCTGTAACTTTAGTATTGCAAGCAATGATTTTTGGTGATGGTGGAATAACAGCCATAGCCACTAACTGCTTCAATATGGGAGTTGTAGTACCCTTTGTCGCTTACTATGCTTATAAGTTTATCAGCGGAAATTCAGCGATTACATCCTCTGCAAGAATTATTGCTGCAGCTATTGCTGGCTGGCTTTCTCTGACCTTAGCAGCATTGTGTGCTGGCTTTGAATTGGGGATACAGCCAATTTTGGAGCACACGGCTGAAGGAGTCCCACTTTATATGCCATATCCTTTGAGCGTAACTGTTCCTGCCATGGTACTTGAACACGCTTTAGCATTCAGCATTCTTGAGGCAGTGATTACCGCAATTATTTTTGCCTATATCCAGAGAACAGATACATCTGTATTTTATGGAGAGAAATCGAAAGTTGAGATGAACAAAATCAAATGGGAAGTCATAGCCTGAGGTGAAAATATGGATAAGTTGACAAGAAACTTAGCGATTGGTCTGGTATTACTGATAATTATTGCGCCTATAGGTCTGATTGCATCAGGCACTGCATATGGCGAATGGGCATCAGATGAACTTAATGATAAGATTGGATATGTGCCTCAGGGGTTTGAAGAGCTCTCTGACTTATGGCATGCACCAATGCAGGATTATAACATCCCAAACGGTCCTTCTTTCGAAAATTCGAAGCTAGTAGCTTCAGCAGGATACATACTGTCCGCAGTAATAGGTGTGATAATTGTCGGTAGTCTCTTGTATTTCATAGGAAATAAGGTGGCTAAGGAATAAAACATCTATAGCATTTTGGATCATCATGATCCATATTTGAATTTTTTCAGAAAAGAAAACTAGGAAGATGGGATCTAAAAGAATGCATAGAAAAAATATACACCAGAAGAATTTAAGGATCAGATAGGCTTTGTGTCACAAATACAGTAAATAATAAGATTTAAAACCATATTGGGAACAAGGTTATCATACAGCCATATGAAAGTTAAAATAAACCTCCGATCTCAACAAATTGTTTTATAGCCGGATTAAAATTGTATCAAATTTAATAAAACAGGAGTAAATTGAATGTTGAAACAACAAGTTAGTAGAATGAAAAAGGTACTGACTATTTCTCTGGCAGTCCTTTTTGTGGTATCGTTGACAACTGTAGCAGGCTAGTGCACATGGCGGCGGTCACGGAAGTTGGGGCTGGGGAAGTTATCCCTACGGGGGCTATGGTCCTGGGTGTGTATGAGTGAACGGTAATTGGAGCTGCCCACCATACGCAGGAATGCCATATACGATGCAAGCTTCAGCACCTGCAGCTCCAGCAAAAGATCCAGATCCAAGTCCAAATCTTGCAGGAGTAGCTATATTTCCAGAAACAGCATCAAAAGATCATGGAACATCGCCATCTATATGAATACCAACATCTTCAGACTCATCTGCATCTCCAAGGTCATCCGCCTCTAGAGATACATAAACATCACCAACTTCCGAAGAGTGTTAATTTAGGCAATACAAATAACGTTCCAAAAGAACTTTACTTTTTATTTTTTTCTCTAAATTTCTTCGAAAATTAGAAACTAAAGTTTAGGAGAAAGGGATTGATCTTGTTTTTGATTGAAAAAGAGTATATGGAAGGAAAAATGTGTAAAAACCCTCCCATAAAACTGGGTATTTTGTTTTCTAAACCTGAAACTCTCCATCTGCTTGTACTTACAGATGAGGAATATCCAGTGTTGAAGTTCACGCAACAAATCTAGGAGGCAGATTTGTTTTGGTGTTTGTTTGTAAAATAGATGTATGTACGATGAGCTTAGATTTAACATTTTTCTTCAAAATAGTATCATATAATGTTATCCAATTAAATATTTATATTAATAACTTAAAGAAAATATATCACTTAAGGACGGATTTTGTAAATACCAAGATTCAACAATATTAGCATCTATAGCCCTACTTAGCCTCACATTTATATAACTCATATGCCATATTCTTTCTATTTTTTGAGCAATGATTTACTGGATATTAAGACTTTGGTTCAAAACGTATATGAAATTAATCGTAATTATGGGGACAATGACCGATAGTACGTGAGGAACCTGTTTAATCACGTACTTTCAAGCCAAATTTTATTGCGGTTTACTGGCAAATTACACAAGGAAGACTTAACTTTTTGGTAGAAAAATGCTGTTTTTCGGAGTGCAAATCAAGCTAATTTTATTTACATATTGATGAATGTACATGCAAATATATTACTATTTCGAGATAATAGGCTATATTAAACAAAGACTAAAATAACAAAACAAGCAAAATAGAACTAATATTTGAAGATGGAGACAAACGAAAAAATAGTCAAGAATAAATAAACGACTATAAAATATAAAACTGAAAAATAACTATAATCACCATTTTTAATGATTAACCACTTAAAACAACAGCTACCTATGATTTTTCCTGACGAATATAAACGTGTGGGTGTGAAGCGATTCACTAATTCAGCTGCTGAATAACTTATTTACTTCTTGACTGACTACCTCATCGTCGAAAAGGAAAATTTTGAGACCTGCAATGACAATTATGGGTTTATTATGTGAAAAAAAGCGGGGGAGGACTGCTTAGAAAAGTGGAGTATCTTAAACTAATTGCCTCTGGAGAAAAAGTGGTCAAGTATGATGAGGAACTAAATATAAGGAATCGTACTCTACTGATTAAAACTGCAGCAAACCTCTGTGCAGATAAGGTGAATACTATAATTTTTACAGGCTTGTCTACACTCCAAACTTATTTTTGCATTATACCATTTTTTTAAGGCTATTGGTTTTTCAATTCACTTCCAATCGAAAAGTACACTGGCAAACATTACTACACGGTTAAATTGCCCAGTAATATTTTGTGAAGAAAAACAATTTATATAATAACCAGATATTTCTTATTAGCCGACTGAAGTAATTTTAAATTATCTAATTAGACGATATTTACATTTGAGCTATAATATATGACGAAACATGACTACTAAACTACTACTAAGTAAAAACAATTTTTGACTAGAATTGCGATAAGAATATAATTTTCAAATAACTTTTATAAATTTTTATTGCACTTGTTTTTCTTCAAGGACAACCTTTATTTAGGTTTAACACAACTAAGTTTGATTTAACTTAACTAATCTTTACTTGATATAACCTGGGACTCGTGCAGGTTAATCCTTGATTTTATACTTCAAGTGCATGAGTTTGAAGTTTATTTTACTTGACTTGAAATTATATGGTGATCTTATGC
>PLUB01000041.1 GCA_003164755.1 Methanosarcina sp.
CAAATAATTAGGAGTTTATCAAAATCTTCTAAAATTAATGATCGTTCCATATTATTTATTCGACGTTCTTTCAAGAATACTCTTAAAATACCATTTTTCAGCCTTTTTTGCTCCGTGTTTCAGGGAGGTGGTAGCGACATGTTTCAATGAATGAAAACTCAAGGTTTCGTCAAATTGGAACCTAAATTTTGAAACCATCAATAAAATTAATCGAGTATGACAAATTAACTTTATGTTATAAAAATAGGTTTTTCAGATATCGGAAGAACAGAAACATTAAAATCCCTTCAGGTTTATTGAGGACTCAGGTGAAAACTACATGACTGCAGAACTACCTCCACAAATTCAGAACCAGATAGCTCAACTACAGCAGCTACAGCAACAAATCCAGGGTCTAGCTATGCAAAAATCCAAAATTGAAGCCATACAAAATGAGTCAAAAATGGCTCTCGAAGAGTTGGCAAAGTTGACTGAAGATGCTATAGTATATCGTAATGTAGGAGAGCTATTAATTAAAACGAGTAAGGAAGAATCCATTTCAAAACTTAAAGAGAGGGAAGAAACCCTTTCACTCAGGCTTCAGTCAATTTCTAGGCAGGAAGAAAGGCTCACTTCTCGCTTTAAACAGCTTCAGGAGCAAATTCAGCATGCTTTGGGTCCCAGGGCACAATAATTTGAGAGGATTTCGATAACCTTGATTTTTTTGGTTGCTTACTTATAAAGCCTATATAAGCAATTTGTAAAAATCAAAGTTTGTCCAAGTTCTTTTTATTTATTACTTATATATGTAGAATATAAATAGGATATAGATTTATTATAAGTCATGTCGAAACCCGGAGGGTATTAGACCGAGGATATCGAAGCCCATAACACGACAGCTAGAGTGGACAATGCAAGTAAATGAAGAGGAGTTTTTCAATCGGCTCCTTGACTATCGAAACATCTTATATTTGTGTCACCGGAATGCAGATCCGGATGCTATTAGCAGTGCTTTTGCTCTCTCTGAAGCAATAGGGGGTACTGTAGGCCTTGTAGACGGCTGTAACCGTGTAGCTTCGGTCCTGATCGAAAGACTTGGAATAGAAGTAGTAGATAAACCAAATCCTGATAATTATGGTTTTGTTGTCGTAGTTGATACTTCGACAAAAGCACAATTAAATGATATAGAGCTTATCAGTTATTGCGTGATCGATCACCATACAACTACTGCTCTGACAGAAAATGCCGACTTCTACTTGCACAGGAACACTACATCTACTGTAGAAATAGTTTTCGATATTTTAAAAGCAATGGGAGCGCCAATTAACAGACGTGTGGGAATCGGGATGCTTACAGGGATAGTGACAGATACCGGACATTTCAAACATGCATCAGAAGATACATTCAGCACAGTAGCAAAAATTATAAAGGCAAGTGGCGTTGAATATGGAGAAGTGTTGGACCTTATGGCTGTTACTCCACAGGATATATCTATGCGTATTGCCATCCTAAAAGCAGCAAGTCGTGTTGAACTTGATAGAGTGCATGATATGCTAATTGCATCTTCACATGTAAGTTCTTTCGGAGGCTCTGCATCTTCCATGCTTATAAATATCGGTGCAGATATTGCTTTTGTTGGCACAGCAAAAGGTGAAAGCGTCCGAATAAGTTCTAGGGCAAAACGTGAAGTTGTTAATGCTGGAGTTAATCTTGGACAGTTAATGGAAGATATCAGCAACGAATATAATGGCACCGGAGGAGGGCATTCAGGAGCTGCTGGAATCGATGTCATTGCTGATATGAAAGAAGTGTTGAACAAATGCAAGGAAAGAACAAAGAAGATTCTTGAAGCTTCACTAGGGGAAACGTCAAAATATCTATCTATTGAAGATGGACTAGAAGAAGTTGGAGATGAGTGATTTTTTTGAAACAAGTAATCTCAATTATTTTGAACCCTACATTGTCTGGGACCTCAATAAATTGCCTGATAAAGCCATAATTAAAAGGCAACTAAGTACATTTACATTGTTACTTGAAATGAAAGGCAAGATGACTTAGAAGTATTTTCAGTTATTTGTAACAATTGTTATAAATATGAATATGTTATTTTTAGAAACACGTATATTTATTTGATCGGGTAACTTTTGGCTTTTATCCGAAAAACTTTCAAGTTATCTAAAGTTTCCCTTTGGACCCAACGACTACATTATTTAGATGTGAATTCAGCTTATCTTTATAGCACATTTGCCGAAAATTTAGACCAGCAAAAAATGTTTTTATTCCGGGATGAGCATCGTTCAAAAGCGAGTAAATATCAAATGAGTAATACTGGTAAGTAATTGATTAAATATGAAAAATGAGCATTCACCATTTTTTGGAAGGAATGTATAGATATTTTTGAGGTTATGGTTTGGTAACTCAGCACAAAGCTCACAATATGAGACATTCAGAGTGTGAAAAAAATGCCAAAATACTGGGATCCTGAAATCGAGAAGATGCCTGCAGAAAATTTGAAAAAACTACAGGAAAGGAAGTTAAAAGAACTAGTACATTATGT
This sequence comes from Methanosarcina sp., assembly GCA_003164755.1. Classification (GTDB taxonomy): domain Archaea; phylum Halobacteriota; class Methanosarcinia; order Methanosarcinales; family Methanosarcinaceae; genus Methanosarcina. The sequence continues at coordinate 2,537 of PLUB01000041.1, forward strand.
GTATGGACACTCTCATTTCTACAGGAAAAGGTTTGATGAACATGGCATTAGGCCGGAAGACATCCAAACCCTTGAAGATGTCAGAAAGTTACCTTTTACATTTAAGAATGATCTAAGAGATAACTATCCCACAGGCATGTTTTGTGTCCCTAACTCAAAACTTGTCCGCTTCCACGTTTCTTCTGGTACAACAGGGAAACCGACAGTAGTAGGGTATACACAAAAGGACATTGAAGAATGGTCTGTGTGTCTTGCACGAGGATTTACCTCTGTTGGAGTTGAAAAAGATGATATCTTTCAAGTAAGTTACGGATATGGACTTTTTACAGGTGGACTCGGTGCTCACTACGGAAGCGAAAAAATAGGCGCAACAGTACTCCCCACAAGCTCTGGAAGTACTGAACGCCAGATTGAGTTGATGAGAGACCTTGGCACAACTATCATAGCCTGTACACCTTCTTACTTTTTATATATGATCGAAACCTCAAAGAAGTTAGGCATCAGTGTTAGGAATGATACTAAATTAAAGATGGGATTTTTCGGAGCCGAACCCTGGTCTGAGGAACTCAAGAAACGGATAGAATATGAATCCGGAATTAAAGCTTATGATATTTATGGGACTTCAGAAATGAGTGGCCCGCTTTTTACTGAATGTTCGGAGCAGTGTGGAATCCATATATGGGCGGATAAATTCTTGGTTGAGATCCTGAACCCTGATACAGAAGAGCCTGTACCTGATGGAGAAACCGGAGAACTCGTAATAACAACTCTTACTAAAGAAGCCCTTCCCCTTATTCGCTACAGGATAAAGGACCTTACTCGAAAGCTTTCAGAATCCTGCAGGTGCGGAAGAACTCATCCAAGGATTACACGCATAAGCGGGCGCTCGGATGACATGATTATTGTCCGGGGAATCAATGTATTCCCCGGACAGGTTGAATCTGCCCTTATAGAAATACCTGAAGTTGGAAACCATTTCATGATAATTGTAGACAGGATCGGACCTCTTGATTCCATCAAAGTTCAAATAGAGATGCATGAGTCTGCCTTTAGTGACCGTATGTCAGATATGGTGAAGCTTAAAAAGAAAATCGGAGGGGCGTTGAAAAGTGCACTGAATCTTGCAGTCGAGGTGGAATTAATCGAACATGGTTCCTTGTCTCGTTCCAAAGGAAAATCAAAAAAGGTCATTGATAAGCGGAAGATTTGAATTTCGTGAACACGTATGATATACACATAATACTTTCTGGATGCCACATTCATTCAGAATTTCCTTTTTTTGAATTCGATCTCTTTTAGATTTCTCTTCGAATAAAGAGACCGAGACAAAGTTAAGCCATAAATTATACAAACCAATAGCCACAGATGTACGCAAAAATGCCATTTATTTTTGCAATATGGCAGTGGCTTAAAAATTAATCTAACTTTCAATAAATAATGTTGGATAAATAGGCGAACGAATTATATATATGCGTTCATCCGCAGAGTGTAGGAAGTAAGCTTAAAGTATACAAAAGCTGATATTATATTCTGGAAATAAAGATTTAAAGGGATGAAAAAGAGCAGAAAAAAAATAGGGGATGTAAGGACATGGATATTAGCACGAAACATAAAATCATAAAGCAGATTTCCCTTTTTGCAGAAAACAAACCAGGTAGACTCGCAAGTGTAGCAAATAAGTTAAAAAGCGCTGGGATAAATATAAAAGCATTTACTATTGCTGAATCAGGTGACTTCGGGATAATCCGTATGGTTGTGGACAAGTCTGAATATGCTTATAATGTTCTTCATGCTTCTGGATTCACAGTTTCCGAAACAACTGTGCTGGGGATTGAAATGAGAGATCTACCTGGCAGCATGTCTCATATTGCAGAGGTGTTTGGTGATGCTAAAATAAATCTTGAATATGCTTATGCTTTTGTAACTAGGGATCAAAAAGCCCTACTTATAGTCAGAGTTAATGATATTGAAGCAGCGATAAAAACACTTGAAGAAGAAAATATCAAGCTCATAGATGTGATGGAACTTGAAAAAATCTAATTTTCGATGGTAAACCGGATTTTTCTGGGAAAAGTTGTTTGAAGAAAGAAGCAAGGAGTGATTCCAAATTCAGGTATTGTATTTTGATAAACTCCTAATTATTTG
>PLUB01000067.1 GCA_003164755.1 Methanosarcina sp.
ATTTTTACTCATGAAAACTCTTACTTTTATACTACTCTTAAAGAAGAATACAAATGTTTTTAGTCAATTAGAGACAAACTCGCTGAAATTGATTCATTACTCGATTGAAAACCTTTCCATATCATTTTTGGTCTATATATTCACAAAAAAGTTTTATGAGGCAGACCTTAAGCTGAATTGAGAATTATGTTAAAAGTGCTTTTTTCATAGCAATTGCATGGTCTTTTAGACTTCAAACTTGAGAACCAATGTATTGATCGAATTTCTTTCAGGAAATGTCTTGGTTTTCCTGAATATATACCAAGCAGTATCAGGTGTAGCAATTCAAACAAAATATTGATAATTGCAAAGAAGAAATAAATATTGTGATAGTTGAAAAACCAACTTAATTGCCTTGGTTTGAAAATAAAAAATAGAAAAGATTCAAGAAGCTACTATTATCCATTCAGATCCTGGACACGCACAAACGGATAAGCTTCGATAAAATGAATTTCATATCCAAAGCGTGACTTATCATTTTTTCCCCAAATTTCGTCTCTTCTGCTTTTTGTTATGAAATAGAACCTTCTGATCGCTAGCTGATGGGAAAATAAAAAACATGATCCGTAGCCGATAATTATTGGAATCAGCCCATTTTTAATCATCGAATCATAGTAGATATAGCTATTGATAGTGTTTTAACCAGTCCGTATAGTTGCCATTACTTTTCTTTAAGAATCATGATAAATTGTGGAATTTTATTGAGTATCTAAGCCAACTGGTGAAGTTCTTAAATGATTTAAGAAAAAAATTGAAGATCAATTCTGGGTATAATTTTGAAATTCGTTTAATTATAAAAAATCTGCTAATGCCACTCTTTCGATCACTAGTTCAGGGATGGATTCTTTCCCTGATGCTTCAATTTCCGCATTTGTAATTTCAAATAGAGAAAGGATCCCCTTTTTTTTGGAATCGGAATAAGCCAGTAATTCAGAACAAGGCTTTTCTTCAATCAGTTTTCTAATGGCAGAAGACGCCAAAATCAAATGATCCATTTCCCCCAGCAGTACGAAAACTGCATTGTTTTTTCCGTCACACAATCCGATAGAAAAACTCCTATCAATTTGTCTTTCTCCAGCTGCGTATCTCATAATCTCGATTCCGGGATTTTTTGCGATATTTCTTCCTGCATTTATTGCCCTGAGAGCCTTTCCTACAGCAAAATGTAAATGTCTTTCGCCTGCAAACAGATCAGCGTTCAATCCCTGGATAATAACTTCATTTTCGGAAGCTATTGAATTCACTGCTTTTAGAAAGTTGGAAAGATTCTGGATACGTAAAGTTCCGCAGATTATCTGGATTTCCTTTTGTATTTCCATACTCTTTTCATAGATCGAGATTTTGAATAAGGATTTCGGTTATAGGAAACAGTTAGTACGTAAGGAACTATAAAAACATAAAAATCTATAGAGAATTCTGATTTACCTCAATTTCTTTCTTAGCGTGAATCCTGTCCAAATCTTTCTCGCTAATTTTTGTACTTCCTCATAAAACTTTTTTGTGAATATCTAGACCAAAAATGATATGGAAAGGTTTTCAATCGAGTAATGAATCAATTTCAGCGAGTTTGTCTCTAATTGACTAAAAACATTTGTATTCTTCTTTAAGAGTAGTATAAAAGTAAGAGTTTTCATGAGTAAAAATTATTGTTAAGGTATTTAAACTGGCCAATACTCAAAGTGCATAGAGGTTATCAAAATTGTATATATTTTTGAACAAAAAAATGTATCATATTAATTGACACATAAACTTTAGGCAAAGATCTGTTCTACAGATGCTTACTTCTAACAATGTTTTTTTGTTTTAATATAACTTTAAAGAAGGAAATATATTTTAAACAAAAAAATGGCTCAAAATCAGAGAAATAATCAATTATGAATTTTTAAAGAGTAAAAGCCTGAAAAACTAAAATTTTGTAATTATGATTGTTAAGACTCAAAAATGATTTTTATTAGGCATAAATATAATATTTAACCCATTAACCTTGCTGAAAAAGTGATCCTGCTAGTATCTTAAATCCAAATACAATATATATCCAGAAACATCTCTAGTAGTACCATCCAGCCACATAAACTAAAAATACTGTGGTGATATATGATTTTACACTATTTGCAAAAAATGCCAAAGTATCGATGACATGACTAATACAAAAGATTCTCAACACCAATTAGATGTACTTCTGACTGTACATTTATAGCACCAAAGAGATTCATATAAATACCTGGAAACATGTAACAGAGATAAAGATAACATAAATGAAAATGCATGATAACCAGGAAAAATTGCCAATTCCGCAGCTTTTCGAGGATCTCAGGAAATTGCCCTACTTCTTTCGGATGTTACCGTAATCAGGATTCTCAAACTTCTTGATCAGAGGGTGATGTCCGAAGGTGACCTTAGATATCTTGAAATGAACCTTAACACTTCAAAATACAATATCGAATCACTCTCCGAAGCCGGACTTCCCAGGGTAAAGCAGATAAAATAAGCCAGAAATGATGAAAAAAGGGATATGATGTAGTGAAAAAATAATCATCCAACTACCTTTGGAAAAAGTCCCTGTAACTCCCTTATTTTCGCAAAGTCATGTCAAAGATCTCAGAAATACAGAGGAAAAAAGAATTTCCGGAATGTTCTGGAAAGTCATTATAAACCCTAGGATTATTCGTGGCACTTAATTGTTTAGAAATGACCGTTCAAAATTTAAATAAATTTTAAAATATTTGAATCCCGATATAAAAGTACAATCCATAATTAGGTTCTTTCCATAGGATGTTACCCATTATGAAAATCAAATTTCTTTCCCTGTTTTTTATACTTGCAGGCATTATCATAATTTCAGGTTGTATTTATACGGAATCACGGCCTCTTAATTACAATGCTCCAGAAAATCTTTACAGGATTATCTTTTATCCTTATGCGGGACTCCTAGATCATGAAAATCCGATGCCAGATGTGTATCCTCATGATCTCTCTGAAGGTTCAGGCTTTAAGTCCGTTCACAATCTTAAAAATGCAACCTCCATTCTCGACAGAAATATTGAAAAAGCAGAAATTATTTCAATGCAGCTCAAGGCAGGGATCAAGCATCATAAAGAAAAAGGAATGAATGTTGACAGACTTGAGATATTACTTTTGCAATATGATCACCTTATAGAAAAAGCAAAAAAAGACAGAGCCCTCGCAAGTATTGCTTTCAATAAACAAAACAGCAGCTCATTTATGGACACAAATTTAGAAAATTATCCATCCGAAAATATAGAAAGAGAACATTTGATTAGGTCTCAAAAAATCATGATTAAAGCAAACATTATATTGAAAGAGAGTTTCGAGGAATTCCATCGAATGATGCCTGGGAACGAAGAGCTCAACAAAAAGTTTAGACTCAGTGCAAAAGGAGACGGGAAAGCGATTCTTGTGGGAGATTTTACTCTTAACCTTCATCTGGAAAATGGGAATCTGACAATACTGAATCCACCTAAAGATATTGAAATAGATTTAAAGGGAAGCTACACGTTTGAAGAGAAAAAAGATGTTCATAATAAAGTGTTGGTATATAATATACGTTATGCTGACATAAAAATCCCAGGTTCACTAAATACAGTGATGCTCAGCGGTTCAAATATTACTATCTATGCATATGGAAATGGGCATTCGTCGCTCTTTGGAAACGGCACATATAGGATTGAGAATGCAGATAAAATAATAAAAGAAAAAAACTGGGCTACGCCTTTCTTTGAGAAAGGAATGAGCCCCTATATATATGGACATTCTCTAAAGGATTATAATATGGGAACTAGGTACAAGATAGTCAGTAATCACGCCTGAGAGAACAGGGTTGATCTGGAAGACCAGAACAAAAGAAGGTTTATTAAATAAAGTCATAGACTTTCCAAATAAAAGTGTACGAATATATTGCTACATGGAAGGATAAAAAATCCAATTCCAGTTTGGACTTACTGATAAAAATGAATCTAAGGCTCTCTATTACTTGCATTGCTGCTATATTATTCGCTTTGGTTGCACCTGCCATAGCAGGCAACACCGCTACAGTTCATGGGGAAGTTTATGGATGGGATACTTTTGAACCCCTCGAAAATGCCGTTGTCGACATAAATTCAACTCCCTCACAATTTATGGTGGCAAAATATGGCCTATATTCCTTTGAACTTACTCCTGGAGACTACTCTATCACAGCTAAATATTACCAGAACAACACCCTCACTCATTCAGCAACAGAAACCATCAAAATTAAAGGTGACGGAAATTATGTTCTTGACCTTCTGCTTCTTCCCGTTTACTCCGAAGAGCTCATGAATAGCTCCGGAATAGATGTATTTTCAAAAAACTCAACCTCAATTGAAAGAAAAGCGGGGACAAAATCAGCCTTACCCAAAATAAATACCTCTAATGGCGTGAATATCACCGAAAAAAATGGGTTTAACTTTCCAAATGTAAATTATCTGTTAATATTTCTGATGCTTTTAATTCTACTAGTTGGAAGCTACCAATTTTTTGGAAAGCATAAAATTGTAAAGATAACGCCTCATAAAGAAAAAACAAGGCATAAAATAGAAGAGCCAGTCGGAATTATAAAAACTCAAGAGCTTTCGATGAAAGTTCCATATAAAATCATTGATCCTGATGTGATTCAGGATTTTCAGGACGATACTGAAGAAAATGAATCCACAACAAACCCAGTAACAAAACTCAAATCCGAAATACTGGAAATGAAAATACTGGCAGAGAATGAAGAAGAATGTCCAATACAGGAAACTGAAATTCCAGAAAATGAAACTGAACTAGCTAAATTATGGGCAGAAGAAGAGAATCTAAAAATTTCCCTTGAAGAATCCGCAGAAAATCCAAAGATTAAAACTCCTATTCCTGAGAAAAAGCTCCCGCTTCCAGCAGACCTCCAGGGAGTGATAGACATAATTCGAGGCCAAGGAGGTAGAATTACCCAGAAAAATCTACGTAGCAGGCTGAAATATTCCGAAGGAAAAGTTAGCCTTATGCTCGCTGACCTTGAAAAGAGAAAACTGATTGAGAAGTTCAAAAGAGGAAGAGGGAACATAGTGATTCTTATAGATAAAGAACGATAAAATTTACAAGATCGGCATATCGCAGTTTTTTTCCAATTTGTATACCTAACATATCTGAGAATCAATTGTTCTAACCTCATTAGTTTCGAAAAATACTTCTACAAATCAGAATCAAAATTTTGGTATCGAACGCAACTACAAGTAACTGGATATGTTAGTGCAACAGAAACTTTGATTCTGAAACCTTTGTGGGGGAAGTTGTTCATGAGAACCTCAATCTTTGAAAGTTTCGTAGGCGTAAAAAGACCCAGTTTCAATTTTAATACATGAAAACTTCAATTAAATTTTTGTTTTTCCCTGCATTTCAAATTTTCATTTAAGAATCAATCAGAGATCCTGGAAATTTTCTTTTTTTCTGGAGCCTTTGCAGTTTTCCAGAAGGATTTCATGCTCAAAACCCTTTTCGCCGTCAGATGGGTATCTACATTTTCTTCAAAGATCTGAAGCTATTTTTCCCCTCTGAAAATCTGTATGGAACAGAAATTTGTTCCAAATTAGAGAGATATAAAAGTTGCTGGAGACCTTTCAGATTCCTCTCTAAAAAAGTTAGGGGAAATCTTACCCAAAGGTTCCAGGTTCTCCTTCCTAAAAGTTCTAGAGGGATTTGATAAGTTGATTCCTTAGGTAGTTAAAATTACTCTTTCCAACCCTTATGAACTTAGGAGTTTAGCTCTTCGAAAAAGATAAAATTTGAAAAGAGATTAAGTTTGCTTTTTATTCCAGGACGTTTATGAGATTCTATAAAGTTTCCATCTGGAGATATTTCCTTATATTTTTTCTGTCAACAATTTTTGTTTAGAGTTTCAATTTATGCTCAAGTTTGGTGAACTTAAATTCCATATCAAAAAATTCCACCTTTTTAAACATGATTCACGAGCCACCTACTGTTCTCAAGGATTGTGAGCTTGGGAATTCAATACGCCAAACCTGGAGAATTATTGATGTTCCTTGACAGAAAAAAAACAAAGCAATAGATGTATGATCTACATATCAATATTAAAACGATATTGAAATCAATACAATAATTCCTTTGGAGGAATATTACTTGAAAATCGATGCCATCAATTTTTTTCGTCAATGTCTTATACTAATTATAACGGATTTTAATCAACCCCTGAATTTAGTCAAATGTTTATAAATTGTAAATATACGACTAGTGAAAATCAGAGTCGTATCTAAATCATCTTTCGGGTATTGATTGTTGATTTTGATGCAAAGATCATATAAAAATAAGCTTCAATGCACTCCATATTCAGTACATCCACTTCGAATGAATCAGTGAAACGATTGATTTCTGCTTTCAGAAGAGCCACTATTTCTGATCTTTGAGATATTTTATCTGTTTTTATACTTAACTCAAAGTGATGCTGCAATGAACATACAGAATGACTTTTATGATCAAGATCACATCATACATTTATCTATTTATGTAGTATACATAATTATATAAATATATATATGTATACACATACATATTTATGACCAGACATTACTATACGTAACTACATGAATACGGAGCTTATATTATGCTGAAAAGTCGACGAGTCTAATCTTCCCTCTACAGGAGTGGCGTTCGTTGAGCAAGGAAATGTACCATTTTCTGAGTTAAAAGAAGAATTCTTTTGGGCTGAAATAGAGAGAAATTGAAAAAATGAAGACAAGATCCTAATAGAAAGAGATCTATTTTTCCTTTCCTTTATTGTTTTAATTCATGCCCTTGCTTTCATCTTGTCCACTATAATGTAGTCCTTAATAGCGCTTACGGAATCGAAAGACATAAGAATATAGTTGTCCACTTTTTTGTAGCTTGAAATGTCAAAGTTCGGATTTGGGGTGATCATCAGGTCAATGATGTTTCCCCCTTTAATCTCGATTATAATGTTGCTCAGCGTTCCTATCTCCGTTCCGTCGGTAGCCATTACCTGTTTGTTGAAGAGAAGGTTCCTTGCAAATACTGTCGACATTTTAGATCGTGTCTCCATTCTCAATGTTATGCGGATTAGGGTAAACCTGGCTTTTCACTTAGGATAATTTACTCCAATTGGAGCTATATTCTTTAAAAACTTTTCTGTTCAAATGCTCATCCTTTAAAATGGAAATCATTTCATTTATCATCTGTAACCAACATAAGCACCTGATTCTGTTAGTTTCTGGCCTCCCTTGAACTGTGCTTCTATTTTTTCGTAGAATTGAGCAATATTTTCTGTAATAGTGGGCTTTACCTTCTTCAGAGCTTCACTGAAGTGTCTCATTTCGATCGTTTCTATACCAAAATTTTCTCTGAGAGCAATCAAAACAGCTTCCCTGCATACTGATTCTATGTCAGCCCCCACATAACCCTCAGTTATGTCGGCAAGGTTTTCAAGATCCACATCCTTGCTAAGGGGTGTATTTTTTGTGTGTATCTTAAAAATCTTGAGTCTGCCTCTGCGGTCAGGAGTCCCCAGATAGACCAATCTGTCGAAGCGACCAGGACGTATGATTGCAGGGTCCAAGAGGTTAGGACGATTGGTTGCAGCAATCACTACCACATCTTTATGAATCTCTAGCCCGTCCATTTCTGTCAGGAGCTGGTTCAGCACTCTCTCTGAAGTATGGCCATCTGTGGAGTCCATACCCGACATGGAAGCAACTGAATCGATTTCGTCGAAGAAAATTACACAGGGAACAACTTGCCGCGCTTTTTTGAAAGTTTCCCTGATAGCCTTTTCCGATTCTCCAAGCCACTTCGAGAATATCTCTGGCCCTTTGACACTTATGAAATTTGCATTTGACTCCCTGGCAACGGCTTGGGCCAGAAGTGTCTTTCCTGTCCCTGGCGGGCCGTAAAGCAGGATTCCTCTTGGAGCCTTTATACCCATCTGGACAAATTTTTGTGGGCTTTTAATGGGCCACTCTACAGCCTCAATGATTGACTGCTTTGCCTCATCAAGTCCTCCAACATCGTCCCAGGTTACGGTGGGCATTTCTACAAAAATTTCCCTCAGAGCTGAAGGCTCAGCTTCCATCAGGGCATCTTCAAAATTTTTCTTGGTTACAACTATTTTTTCCAGTTTTTCCGGCGGGATTGTTTCCTTTTCGAGATCAAGTTCAGGCAGACTTTCCCTTAGGCAGCGCATGGCAGCTTCCTGCACTAGAGCCAGAAGGTCCGCGCCTACGAATCCCTGAGTCCGATCAGCCAGATACATCAAGTATTTGTTTATCTTATCCTTCTTTTCCCTCTCTAGGGAAGCTTCATCAGCCTCATCAGCCTCGACTTCTATTTCTGCTTCAGTTTCTAGTTTATCAACTCTCTCGATAGGCATGCCACGTGTGTGAATTTGCAGGATTTCGTATCTATCTTTCGTATCAGGCACACCAACATGAATTTCTCTGTCAAAACGGCCTGGTCTCCTGAGCGCAGGGTCTATCGCATCCACACGGTTAGTGGCTCCTATAACCACAACTTGACCTCTTTCTTCCATTCCATCAAGAAGTGTTAGGAGCTGAGCAACCACTCGTCTTTCGACTTCTCCTGTTACATTTTCTCTTTTTGGAGCGATGGAATCAATTTCATCTATGAAAATTACCGACGGTGCATCCTGTGTTGCCTCTTCGAAGATCTTTCGGAGCCTTTCCTCGCTTTCTCCGTAGAACTTCCCTACTATTTCTGGGCCGGCAATGTAATGAAAACTTGCTCCAGATTCATTTGCTACGGCTTTTGCAATCAGGGTTTTCCCAGTTCCTGGTGGGCCGTACAGGATAACTCCCTTCGGAGGTTCTATATTCAGGTGACCAAAAAGCTCCGGATGTTTCATAGGCAGCTCTATCATTTCCCGAACACGCATGATCTCCTCTCCAAGACCTCCGATGTCTTCATAAGTAGTTATGCCCTTGGTAGCTTTCTCGTAGCCCTTCACTGGTTTTTTCCGAAGTTCAATGGCTGTTAACTCCGTGATAATGACTATTGTGTTTAAAGGGTCAGTCTCAACAGCAACCAAAGGAATTACTTGGCTTGTAGTCAGGGATTCAGTCATTGGCTGAGACATAGAGTTAATTATTGGAATAATGTCGCCCCTGAACACTGGCCTTTTGAGGATGTGCCGTTTTATGATCTCATTTGCATGCTCCCCGAACTGGAGCTCAGGACTTCCTTGTATCATGCTTTCAGGAAGCGCCAATATGAGCTTTTTTGCTTCCAAAGCTTCCACTTTTTTGATAATTACCTTCTCTCCTATGGAAACTCCTGCATTTTGTCTGATGAAGTTATCGATTCTCACGAGTCCCTGTTCCCAATCCTGCCTATCTGCTCTCCATACCTTTGCAGTAGTTTTTTTCTTCCCCTTTATTTCCACAATATCACCTGGAGAAAGCTGAAGTCTTAGTAGAGTTGTAGGATCAAGTCGGATAATTCCTCTTCCAAGGTCGATAGGATACGCTTTTTCAACCTTCAACTGTATTTCTTCCATAGGTCATCCCGAAAATAGTTGTCTTGTTTGTTGCAATTTATATTTAATTATCAAAATTAAGTTATGCCCGTGAGTTGCTGAAAACCTTGAGCAACGGACTCTTTAATTGTTCTAAAAATACGAGAACGAACTCTTTTTTTTAGAATTTACTACAAACGTACGTACAATACTACTAATAATAGACCACCACATTTATCCAAACTCTGAATTGATTATTATGAACTACTGCTTTTGTTATATTAGGCACTCTTGTTATTTTAATACCCACGCTCTGAGAAATAATAACCTATGTTGACTTTTTATTATTTGATTAAAAGCCTCGAATTTTCTGTCCAGCATTCATGACCAGAAAATACCTTAGCGTCCTTTGGCCATGTTAAGACAGCAGTTCTGTTATCTTATGAGTGCATTAAATAATTAACTATTTATGAGGATATGGCTGTGAATGATATATCCCCAGTATATATTGTCCTTATACCTCACATTTATTAGATAAGCTTATCCTTTGTTCCACTTTCTTGTGAAGATCAATATATCTACAGCTTTGGTGTATAAAGTGATTTTATCTCATTCAGACTTTAGTATCATTCGACTTATTAAGCATCATTCAAATTTTAATCTTATTAGGACACTAGTGTACCCCAGACTTTAATATCACGAATATTCAGGAAATAGACAACATGAAACTTGAAATAATGCAGAATAAAATTATTGATTTTATCTTGAATGAAACTAATAAAGCAGGTGCGAATGGGGTTGTTGTAGGTATTAGTGGGGGAATAGATTCAGCTCTTACAGCAGCACTTACCATAAAAGCTCTAGGAAAGGATAAAGTACTCGGAATCCACATGCCTGAATTCGGCCTAACCCATTCCACAGATAACAGAGAAGCTAAAGCTCTTATAGACTGGCTTGGGATAAATTATAGGACAATTGATATTTCAGGAATTATTTCGGCTTTTATGGCTGTAATTCCAGAGAGCGAATCTGCGGACAAGCTCAGCAAAGGCAACCTGAAAGCAAGGATAAGGATGTCTCTTCTTTATTTTCATGCAAACCAGATGAATCGACTGGTTATGGGAACAAGCAACAAAACTGAAATTATTCTTGGCTATTACACTAAATACGGAGATGGAGGCGTTGATCTGGAACCTATAGCCAGGCTTTACAAGACAGAGGTTTGGGGACTCTCTCGCAGATTAGGGATTCCGAAATTTATTATTGCCAAAAAACCGTCTGCAGGCCTCTGGACAGGCCAAACAGATGAAGATGAACTTGGGATTTCTTATATAAAGTTGGATAATGTGCTAATGATGCTTGAACAAAATAAAGATCCTGAAATTATTCAGAGTACCGTTGGAGTTTCCAGAGAGCAATTGAACTCCGTAATGAAACGCATCGAGAGAAGCGAGCATAAAAGAAAAATCCCACCTGTCCCTGAAATATGCTAATCTGGTTACAGATAATATGAAAAAATAAAAGATGCTCAAGAAACCCGAGAATTCAGGTTTCGATTTTGCCTTTTATCGGGAAGGATAGACTCTAGTTTCAGATAGCTTTTCCCTGACTAATGGTTTTGCAAGGTGCCTTCTGGCACAGGGTGGGACCTCGTAAAGTCCTACCTCAAGACCTCGTTTCACTTCATATCTGATTTTCGAGGGGGTCCTTATTCTACATTTTTTACAGCGTAAACCCTGCCTTTGTCCTGCAGATTTCATATGCTTTCCGCAATTCGGACACTTTGGATTTTCTTCGACATAAAGAGGTGCAAGGTATTTAATTTCCATTTTTTCAATGTTCAGCGTCCCTGAGCTAACACTTCCCGAGAGTAGAACTCTATCTCCTGACATGAGCCTCCTAATAATTGCCCTGAAGTTCTTGGTAGGCTCAAAGGCTGCACAGTTAATCTCATCTCCACTACCATCCCTGAGAGGGAAAAAGACATGTCCTCCAAGGATAGTATTCGGAGCTGCTGAAACAGTTCCCTCAAGTTTGTAAGAATGCATATTTCTGATTTCAGCAATGCTTGTTGCAGGCAGCAGATGCATATCAGTACCCTGGTTTGTCCTGTATACAGCAAAGCGTTCAACAGGTTCAGATCTGATGATCCCTGCAGCTTTAGTAACGATTTCCGGATTTTCCCCCCTGATTCCAAAGAGTACTGGATCAAATGAGTGAGGTACGCAGACTACCAGATTGTTTGTGAGATCCACCGTATCCCATGTTTGAGGGTATGTTTCCCTGTCAGCTTCAAAGAAACTTTCCTTATCTACTTTGCGTGGAATCCCACATTTTTCCTTCCGCCTGTATGCCAAGTGCTCGAAAGTGTTATCCAATTCTTCAGGATTCAGCATGGCTCCGCAGGCTGCAAGAGCACCTATAAGTCCTCTTCCGTTTTTGAAACCCTTTGAGTGAATCCCATGCTTTGAGATAATGATCTTTGCCTTATCTATCTCAATTACATCTAGAATAGCCTCTGTTAAAAAATTCTTGAGGACAAGCTTGAGGTTTTCATATTCGTTTTCAAAGATAAAAACGGCTCCTGGATTTGTTTGTGTACAATCCATGTGTGCAAGTTCTTCTATTCTGGACAAAATATAGGCAATTACTTTTTCCGGGAAATTTGTTTTAAGCTTCAGGGCTATTGAAGCATTCCCTCTTGTTTTGTAGGGAATGGTAGGGTTAAGGCGCACAAGTAAAGGGAGAGTTTCAACAATCCCATATATCTGCAGTTCTTCAAGAAGCACAGCTCCCAGATATGTGGTGCACATTCCTTCATTTGAGTCTGTATCATCAATTCCGATAATCATTTTTTCGTATTTTCGATCTTTTTCGTAATATTTTATGCAACCAGTTCTAGATAGCTGCATTTTTGTCATCTTCTTACTTATTCTGACGCTTTAGCGAGTATCACTAACGAAGCAACATGTATATAGATGATCAAACAGAAATAAATACTGAATGTCAAAAGAGGATCTTATACATCAAATTATTGATGTATTGTCACGTGCAGGCTTTTCACTATCTGACCGCTGCAACATTCGTCCGAGAAGTTTTGACGTCGCTGCACAGAAAGGTGAAATACTATTATTTTGCAAGGTATTATTTAATATTGACGGCCTGAATGAAGAAACTGCTAGGGAGATGAAATACCTGGCCGAGTATATTGGAGGTGCTGCTATTGTCGTGGGGGCCAAGACCAGAGATCAGATGCTTGAAGATAGCGTTGTATACATGCGTTATGATATTCTTGCCCTGAATGTTCGGACCCTTCAAGACTACTTTATTGAAGACATCCCGCCGCTAGTTTCAGCAGCTCCCGGTGGGCTATATGTTTCAATTGAGGGAGATACCCTCAAAAAAGCTAGGATTAATCAGTCGATGTCTCTGGGGGCTCTTGCTGCAACGGTAGGTGTTTCAAGGAGAACTATTAGTAAGTATGAGGAAGAAGGAATGGACACTTCTATTGGTATCCTGCTCCAATTAGAAGATATCTTTGAGGTCGAGCTGGCAAGACCCATAAATATTCTGAAATCTTGTGGGAATAGAAAATCCAGGAAAAAGACAGAATCCGGAACAGAAACTCAGAAAAAATCCTGCATGCCTTTACCGGAAGATTTGATCCTTAATATGATTTCCACTCTTGGATATGATGTTCTTCCCACAGCGCAGGCACCTTTCAAAGCTGTTTCACGGGATAAGTCTTCAGTTATCCTCACAGGAGTCAGCGAATTCAACACTACCATAATCAAACGGGCTAGCCTGATGAGCAGCATTTCCTCTGTTACAAAGACCCAATCAGTTTTTATTATCAATGGATGTTCCAAAATTAAATGCGTGGAGAATACAGTTTTGATCGAAAAGAAGGAACTTGACAGGATAAGTGATTCTCAGGAACTCCTTAATTTCATAGAGGAACGAAAGGAAACCCATAATAAATCTTAATTCTTAAAGTTGCACCAGCAGAGTTGTAACTTTGCCATAAGCTGTCCTTTTCGCTTTGCTCGAGATAACTGATTTTATAGAAGATTTCGAGAAACTTCTAAATCTTATTATATACTTATAAATTATATATAAATAGCTTTTGATAATCGGGGCTTTGCACCTAAAGTCTTGGACTTATATATAAAGTCCTAACCAACTACAAAATTGTGGCTATGCTATATTATAGAATATTAATTATTCTTTTTTCAGTCGGAGTAAATTTACTCGCCGTTTTCATCTCTTCTTATGTACTCTATCTCTCTTTTCCGTTCTTGATTTATCTTGGGAAAGCCCAACCATGTAGCAAGCTAAGGTATATTCAACTGTTATAAGAACAGGAAATACGATGGAAAAGACTAGCAAGGAGCTAAAAAGAAGAAACAAGGTATTTAGAGCATTTTCAGAACGGGATCCAGTATTTAGACCAGCATTCTCAATACTCATTACATAAATGAAGACTAAATAACAGGAAAATATTACATAAGCAGAGAATTTTCCAGGAGATTAATGAAGTAGGTAGATAATTAAAAAAACACTTAGAGAGATACTATGATAAAATCAAAAGACGATTATAAATATTATTTAGAGGTTGATAGAATTGCATTAGGCCGGAAAAAAACAAAACCAGGAATTGTTATAGATGAAATCTGGACTTTTGAAAAATTGTTAAGAAAAGTTGAATATTATCATAATTGTAAGCAATCGAAGATTTACAAAATAATTTATATATACACATATTTGAAATTTTTTATTTTAAGCGTTCTTCTTGGATTTAGCATCCCTCCGAATGTTTTTGGTCCTGGGTTATCTATTGGTCATAGGGGCACTATTGTTGTCAGTCGATATGCTAAAATTGGAGCAAATTGTAGAATACATGTTTGTACTAGCATTGGTATAAAAGCAGGAAAATACATAGATGTAGCCCCTAAAATTGGGAACAATGTTTACATCGGGCCTGGAGCAAAAATTTTTGGGGATGTAATAATCGCCGATGGAATAGCCATTGGTGCCAATTCTGTTGTGAATAAGTCATTCCACGAAAAAAATATCAGTATAGCTGGTGTTCCAGCTAAGAAGATCAGTGACAAAGGCTCTGAAAACTTGCTTGTTAAAGCAACTGATCTGTTGAGAAATAACAAGTTAAAGTAACTATAGCGAACTCACAAAAAAATTATACTTTTTAGAAGAAGTACCAGTTTCAAACATAAATCTTCACGCTTAAGTCACTCGAAATTCTAAAAACACGGGGAAAATTGGGGGAAAAATGGCTTTATAGAAATCCTCTAAGTCATGCATTTTCCCATGTTTTAATAAACATTGTGTTATAAAATATTCCTCTATTTGCCCACAAGAACAAAGAACCACATAATATTGAAATCGTATAAGTACATTAAATTTGTTGATATCAGCCTTAAAACTGTTCAGTCTTCCAGAATGAACCTTTATTCCTGCAAATATTCCAAATATTTTTATACCCAGCGTCACTTCTTGTTCTGGTTTCATTGAAGGAGTATATCATCACAAACTATCGTGATTTTGTAGAACTTATTGACCTAATGAACGATATAAAAGAAAAACTCAAGCTTAATAAGACTCCCATCCTATTATATTTGAAAAATTTGTATCAAGACGCCATTCATTCTATTTAACCTTCTTTTTTCAAAAACTCCAAAGTTGTTTTACTCACATGGAGAAATGATCTATATTACGTCAATTAATGCAACCGGAATTATAAGTTCCGATACAAGTTATTATTATTCCAGCAAAATAGAGAAGCTACGAAGGAGTTCCTTGAAAACTTCAATATCAATCGACACAACTAAAAAGGTAATAATTAGGATGGAAAATTAGTCAAACAAAATATCATAAAATCAAACATGCAAATGTTTTGATAAAACAATCAAATAGGATAGAGAAAATATCAATGCTATGTGATGGATAAAGAATATGATTCAGAAAAAATCCATTCACTAAATATAGAAGAAATAAGAACATACTCAATTATATCTGCAAGAAAAAGAGAGACGAAAATTTGGGGAAAATACAAAAGACAGCTGTACTTAATCTTTGACAAAAATAAATACAATCGAAAGAATAATAACGGAGACAACGTTCTCTGTAGCAAAAGAAGTTTGGAGATATTACTCGGGCAAGAAAGTTCCATATTCAAGTCAAATAAGTAAAATTTAAACTAGTAGTCTAATTAACGTGAATAAAAAGATAGTAGAAATAATTTGCATTAAATTAAGGATGTCTACAGAACCGACATCAATTAATCAATAATCATCACTAGATATCTGAAAGTATAAGATATTTTCAAAAACAATGTTGGAACAATCAGACAATCTAAAAAAAATAACAATGTGATAAAATTGTGGAAACTGAAGGACATTTGTGGAAAGTCGAGTTCATAAAAAACGAGTGGCAAATTAATGCAAACTTTAATGTCACAAGCTATGGAAAAATATTATGTACCTGATTATTAAACAATTGCACATGCAAGTAAACCTACTCCTGCGCATAATATCCATCCATGTGTTTTTTGAAATAACGGTCTTCAATGTCTCTGTGCTTAAATTCCCATGGAGATGGAACCCTAAACTTGCGAACTCTTCGGCAAATGTTGAAGGATTGAAAATGTAGGTATTCATGCTTCTTTTGCTGGTACAGAGGCTCATGATAACACAAAAATTTTAAGTTCCCGTAGATTTTTCGTCCCAAAAAGGGCTCTAACTGTATGATACCTGCATCCTCCTTATCTTCAAAGATTTCCCGACAATAAATTCCCAGTTTGAAAGTGCTATGGAATGATTCACAGCTCTGCTAATGTGTCAGCAGTTTGTAAAACGGCTTACAAATTCAAGATATAGGAACGGTTTTCGGGTGTTTGCCGAGTACCCTACTTATTCTACGTAGACGAAAAGAAAGATTCACCTCGGTAGAACAGCAGTCTTTTGCGTACTGTCTAGAGAATATGTGACTAAAAAAACTGCATTTGATCTTGAATTCTCGTTTATTTCTGCGACAGCTCAGTTGGATGTCATTCCTGAATTCTCTGCAGTGCGCGGAATTTTAACCCAAAATACTCTATATTTTTTTCCCAAACTTTTAACCTTTAGTAAATCTGTTGATGCTATGCAATCACTTTTTCAATAAATTATTCTTGTATCCAACCTTTTTCAGCCCAGTAATTGCAGTTATGCGTCCAGTGGTCTTTATTGGCAATGAGGACATACTTGAACCTTTCTCTCCAGGCTTTATGCGCATCTTCTTGCTCAGGATATTGCCTTTTCTTTTTTATTGCTTTAACCAGATCTTTGCCCATTTCTTGCGATTTTTCAATGGCTGCTACTAATGCTGAAGGACCCTGTGCTACTGTGCAGCCCACTCCTCCAATGATGTTCCCCCCGCAATTGATCATATAGTTGTTCATAATGTCAAGGACAAAATCTACATCCCCACTACCTGCAGTTGTCAAGGAGAAACCATATTTCCCATCAAAGAGCTGCTCATGAACAATAAGTGGACTTCTATCGAACAGTGTCTTGAGCTGGGCTGTCACATTTTTTATGTAATTAGGGCTGCTCCAGATTATACCATCTGCAGTCAGTAGCTTTCCCAGCACGACATTGAAATCATCTTTAATCGAGCATACCCCTGTCTCATTACAGGAATCGCATGCAGTGCAATATTTGATATTTAACTTTGTAACGTCGATAGCTTCGACTTCGGCTCCAACTTCTGCAGCTCCGTCCAAGGCTGCATCCAGCAATTTTAAAGTAATACTCTTTTTGCCCCGTGGGCTTGACTGTATGCCAACTATTTTCATAGTTTCCCTCTTTTATATTATTACATAATTACTTTAAAAGATAAATCAAGATTGATGTTCTTAGTTATGTTAAACCAACAGAGATGCAAACCAAAATAAGAACATATGTAATCACTCCTAACGCTAATATATGTTTTCCTATCCGGATGTTCTTGATGTTGAAAACTAGTATGAATATCTCAATTTATCCTTATTTAGATCAGCAAAGAGTGGAGAAATTGACTTTAAATCCTTAATCAAAGTTTTACTAAGCTACAAGCTGAGATTAAACTCAGTTAGCCAGCACTCATAAATAAACCACTGAATGAAGTCTTGGAATTTATGGTCATGCTGATCTGTTGGTCGAGATTTCATCTTGGGTTCACTTTGCTAATCTGTAACTATTTTCTTAACTTATTGTGTAAAGTGAACAGATGAAGATTTAGGGTTCCGTTGTAAAAAATCATTTCTAATGATACAATAGAATAAA
>PLUB01000050.1 GCA_003164755.1 Methanosarcina sp.
TACCATCTTACTGTTTGCAGAATGATCTCGCTTACAAAGTGTTTCCATTTAAAGGCATTAATGGCATATTATATACTCGTAAATTTATATTTATTTCATAGTATCGATCTCATATTTTTTTGCAACGGAACCATATTATCTACCTATAGAATAGTATAAATACTAACTAAATCTAAAAATAATTAATAGGACAGTATAGAAGCTGTGTCTATTTTAATAGTTATAGATTTCTATGTAAATAGTCACAGATTCCGATGTTGTTTTTATCAAGCATCAGAATTTCCGGCTTTAATCTCTTCTACAATTCTTAGGACCTTATTCCAAGTCTCAACTTCCCTAGGGTAAAAATATCTATCAGGGTATTTAATTACATTAGCTTCCGTTTTAATAGAATTGCCAGGCCCCAAAAATATTGAAGAAGCTTTGGTCATTAATTTCTTCGCTTCCAAAACTTGAAATATCCTTGAGTTCCAGCTTCTTTAAGCATGATAAAACAAGGTTTTCCACCAATCTTTGATAAAAATACTAAAATCATCATTCTCGGGTCCCTTCCAGGTAACATATCTATCAAAAAGCATCAGTATTATGGGAATCCTGGAAATGACTTCTGGAGGTTGCTCGGCAGTGCGATCAGTGAAGATCTTCAGAGCATGGATTACGAAAGCAGACTTGAGATCCTGAGATGTAATGGAATAGGTCTATGGGATGTGTTTAAGGCTGGAGATAGGGTAGGAAGTGGAGATGCAAAGATAAGGGACGAAGAAATAAATCAATTCTCAATGTTAAAAAAGATCGCTCCAAAGCTGAGGTTGATCTGTTTTAATGGCAAAAAATCAGGGAAATACGAGTCGATTCTAAGAGAAATTGGATACGAGACAAAAATTCTTCCCTCCTCAAGCGGAGCAAACAGAAGATCTTTAGAAAAAAGGGAATCTGAATGGGAAGATGTTTTCAAACTATGAAAAATCACTTTGAGCAGCCCTTGCTGTCCTCATTCTAAACTCGATGATTTAGGTTTCGTTTACAGAATGGCCCCCTAAAAATGCTATTTCGATATTTTTCCCGATTATTCAACTCAAAGAGTTTGGGATATGTTCATAATATTATCTCACTTATCGCATTTTAGCATAATTTGCAGAAAAATGTTTCACCTGCGAAAATCAGACATTCGTTAGAAAAGGTAAGAGTAATTAATTTAGATTTTAGTCTTTGTTTTCCAATTAAATTATTATACAAGCTCATAAATATTGTACTAATTGTATATAAGTGGATGATTGAATACATTAAGCTTGGGCAATTTCCAGCCAATACTATAAATAATAGAGGTTTACTAAAAGCATGACATGGAATCTATATTACATTTTATTGATTCTTTTTTGCATCTTGATATACATTTAAAAGCAATAACGAATGAATATGGATTACTTATATATTTACTGCTGTTTGCTACGGTCTTTTCTGAAACAGGCTTTGTGTTGACTCCTTTTTTACCAGGTGATTCTCTGATCTTTGCGACTGGAACTCTAGCTGCTAGTGGCTCACTTAACTTATCTACTCTATTATTTGTTCTATGTTTCGCAGCTGTTTCAGGAGATACTATCAATTACCATATAGGTAATCTACTAAGAAACAAGATCGTAAATCATGAAGAAATAAGATTTGTCAAAAAGGAGCATCTTGATAGTACGCAAATATTCTTTAAAAAATATGGAGTGAAAACAATAATATTAGCTCGCTTTATTCCGATTATCCGAACTTTTGCGCCTTTTGTAGCAGGTGTGGGGATAATGCCCTATTCAAAGTTCATTTGCTATAACGTAATTGGTGGAATTGGGTGGGTATCTACATTTCTTTTAGGGGGGTATTTTTTTGGAAATTTGTCAGTTGTAAAGGATAACTTCAGCTTTGTGATACTTGGGATCATTTTAGTTTCATTGCTCCCCGGCGTTATTACGTATTTCCAGGGCAAACGTGATTCAAATAACGACATAATAAATTGAGAGACTTTTTATTATTGTTTTTTTCTTTGATCGATTACAGAAGATTTTGATAAACCTCTTATTTGTACGAATCATTTATGCATCATTTATTGCATATGACGAAATTTAGGGGTTTCTCGAATTTCTCTACAGAATATCAAATGAAATATCTAATCAGTAAGGATAATTATCTAACTAGTTATAGACGGAATTTAGGATTCTAAAATCTCTCAGTAAAATTGCTCCTGTTTTACTTAATGAAATTTAAATGGGAACTAAATATAATTTATAGAAATTTTATTATAAAGCTTTAAACTTGGATAGCTTCTCAACTGCATAAAGTGGTTCAGAGCTTATTTAGCATGAAAGTACATGAAGTTATCTTTCTCATGTATCCTCTCCATCATTTTTCTCCATATTTACGATTATTCCACGATTTATTTTTATACTTTCATCGACCGAGAATAATCATCAAAGACTATATTAGTAACAGAAATACTTTAAACTTATAAATAAGAATAGAGATGAATTTAGGTTGCAGTAGTCACTTTAGCATTAATAGATTATTTAATTAATTACAAAGTAATGTTATTCACTTATTTATTTAAGATAGTGATTATATATTTATTTTATATACTTATCGTCAAATCTCTTAATTGTAGGATCGAGCTTTCAATGTGACAAAAATATCTAACGATCCTGAACTCAAACACCCTTAATGCGATGAATTTTTTGCGCTTATTAACTCAAAATTGGAGAGAATTTGAATGAATGAAAAACTACGAAAATCTGGCATTGATATTGTTGGAGGTTTGCCCTGGGGAACGCATATCTGCCAATTTTATGATTCAAAAGAAGATTTAGTGGACATTCTGATTCCTTACTTCAAATTAGGGTTGGAAAATAATGAGTTCTGCGTCTGGATCACTGCACAACCTCTGGATTTCGAGGATGCAAAAGAAGCTATAAGAAAGGCTGTACCTTATTTTGATTCATATCTGGACAAAGGACAAATAGAAATCATATCTTACACTTGCTTGTATATAACTAGGAGAATTTATGATTCTGAAAGGGTAATAAATATACTGGATCGAAAAACTCAATCATGCCTTGGAAAGTGGCTATAAAGGGCTGAGGTTGAGTGAAAATACTTCTTGGCTGGAAAAAAAGGATTTGGGTCATTTTGTTGATTATATGGAAAAAATGGATGATATTATCAGTAAATACCAAATAATAGCTTTGGACTCATATTTTGTCGACAAATGTAGCACAACAAATATTGTTGAAGTGGTCTCCAATCATCATTTTTCTTTGAGCAAACTAGAAGGAAAATGGAAGAAGACAGGTAATTTAGGGCGAAAGAAAGCTGAAGAAGCAGCTTTTCGAGCCGTGAAGTATTGGGAACATACTTTTTATGCTGTGCCAGACCTGATAGCCATAATAAACACTAAATATCGGATAGTGCGCGCAAATAGAGCCATGGCGGCAAAATTGAGGTGGCAAAAGAAGAGTGTATTGGGTTGATTTGCTATCGTGCTATCCATGGGACAAGTGAGCCTCCCTTTTTTTGTCCGCACCAACAGTTGCTTAATGATGGACTCGAACATACTGCTGAGATTTATGAGGATCATCTTGGTGGTTATTTCATAGTAAGCACTTCTCCACGATATGATTCAGAAGGAAAACTCATTGGAAGCATTTATATCCGGCCATGATATAAGTGAACGCAAAGTAGCTGAAGATAAGCTGTGCCGAAGTGAACAGTGTATCAGGTGGAAGTTGGCGGGTATTATCCCATCCGCTCGGAAGGTGGAGAATCTGTTGCTTGCTGATATCATTGAAGTTCCGGTGATTCAGTCCCTCATGAATGATTTTTATAAGCTTGCTCACATTCCTATGGGCTTAAATGATCTCAAAGGCAATGTTCTGGTAAGTGTTGGATGGCAGGGGGGATATCTGCACAAAATTCCATGGGTCCATCCCGAAGCTTCCAAGTACTGCGTAGAAAGCGATACAAAGCTATCGTTGGACGCTACTCCTGGAGAACTTAAGATGTACAAGTGCAAGAACAATATGTGGGATATCGTGACTCCTATCATGTTGGATGGCCAGCATGTAGGCTATGTCTTCTCAGGCTAGTTATTTTTTGATGATGATCCTCTGGACTATGAGTTTTTTAGATCCCAAGCTAGAAAATATGACTTCAATGAGGAAGAATACATAGCAGCACTTACTAAAGTTCCACGGTTGAGTCGAGAGGCTGTGAACACAAGCATGACTTTCCTCATGACATTTGCAAATACGCTTTCGCAAGTAAGCTACAGCAATTTCATGTTGGCCCAGTCATTGGAGGAACTCGATGTCCTGATGAATGCCCTGCAGGAGAGTGAAGAGCATTTCCACACGATGGCAAATGCGATTCCACAATTGGCTTGGATTCGCCCATACAGATGGCTACATCTATTGGTATAACGACCGTTGGTACTCTTACACCGGCACCAAGCAGGAGCAGATGGAAGGTTGGGGCTGGCAGAGTGTTCACGACCCAGACGTACTGCCAAAAGTATTGGAGCAGTGGAAGGCTTCGATTGTTACGGGGCAAATGTTCGATATGGAGTTGCCCCTACGCGGCGCAGATGGTCTTTTTCGCCCGTTTCTTACGCGTGTTTTACCCCTAAAAGATGCCGCAGGGAACATCCTTCAATGGTTTGGAACAAGTACATATGTCACCGAGTGCAAAAAAACGGAAGAAGCCCTTAAAGAAGCACGTGACAGTTTCGAAGAAAAAGTCAAAGAGCGGACAGAGGAGCTATATCAGGCTTATAACTCGCTAAAAGAAAGTAAAATGAGGCTTGCTGAAGCTCAAAAAATGTCTCATATTAGGAATTTGGAATGGGATGTTATAACTAACAAAATATATTTATCTGAGGAATTGTGTCGTATTTTTAGATGTCCCCCTCAAGAATTCGGTGAAAATTACGATGAATTTTTAAGAAATGTACATCCAGGAGATCGAGAACGTGTGAATAATGCTGTCATAGAAGCTTTAAAAGGGAAAAAGTTATATGAAATAGATCCTCGGATAATCTTAGATAATGGAAAAGAACGTATAGTCCATGAAAAGGGTGAAGTTACCTTTAATGAGAATAATACTCCTGTTCGAATGTTGGGAACAGTTCAGGATATTACTGAACGCAAAAACGCAGAAGAAGTGCTTAAATTGAAATTAAAATAACTTGCTCGTTCAAATGAAGAATTAGAGCAATTTGTTTATGTTTCATCTCACGATTTACAA
>PLUB01000005.1 GCA_003164755.1 Methanosarcina sp.
CTTACTGCTACAGCTGTCACTGATAGTATGCAAGCAACTACCATTAAAATAGCAAGTGTCTTTTTAATTCGACCTAATTTTTGTATACTCATACTTCAGCCTCTAAATTGTTATTTAATTTTTATAATCTGACACAATTTAATGCTCATATAATTGAGTTAATCAAAATTCAAACTCTTAAGTTTGTAATGTTCAAATTAACATCTTAAGCAAGAGAATTTTGATAGCCATTAATTTCAGCAAATTGCTTATATATATTTGAAAAAACCAAATAGTTTAAAATTTATATTTTATCGAACTCCTACAAAGTTATAAGCTATTATGTCTAAAAGCTATTGCATCTTTTATTTTATTGCCAATTAACCATGTAGAGGACCCTGTTTAATATTACTGTTTTGAATATTTCTAGTTTGAACCTATGCATTTTTATGATGATTACAAGTAATCAGTCATGGAATGTAAGACTGGCATAAATTATAACTAAGAAATATAATTAAGAAATAATCATTCCCTTTAAAATAGTTTTTCGTTTTTTATTTTCATAGCTAGTGAATATGTGGGGAAGTAGTTTTATTTTTTGAATGATCGCAAGAGTGCTGACTTTTGGCTCTCTCTTAATAAGTAGATAGCTGTAGTCTTTGTCGGTTTCCATTTTAGTATTTTAGGATCTGCATCCTTATCAATGTCAGTAATTATCTATTTGAGTTCTTATTCAATCGGTTCTAGTTTCTTTTTTCGATACTTGCACACAAAGCCAATTTGATTGCTTTGGTTTGAAAATAAAATAGGAGATGATTAGAGCACTACTTTTATCCATTCAGATTCTGGCCATGCAAAAGCGAATAAACCTCTAGAAAATGAGGCAAAAAAGCAAAGCTGAGACAAACATTGGACAAAAAGGTAGTAAATAACACTTTGGATCCAAACTTCACGGCATAATAGACAGGGATTATGAGCTGATCAAATGATTAAAAACAACAACTGCATCATTTCATGATTCTTGTATAGATTTATCAGAAAAAAATGAAGTGGTTCACAGAAACAGAGGATACTTTGGAGCAGAATCAAAATGTTACGATACAACAATGAAAAGAGCAGTAAAAGAATAGCCTATGGGAATAAGTGAAATATTAAGAAACAAGAGGGTTAGCTCAAAAAGATCTCCAAGAAAACGAGTTTATGCAATAACTAAAAAGATATTCAAAGCAGGAAAAGTTCTTGTCGATATTGCTCAAAGAATGAATCTGAAAATGTTATGTCAGCTTTATGTTATAATATTTATCATTTGATGGCATTTCAAATATAGGGGATATTTTAAGAGTAGCAGAAGCTATCTTTAAAATCAAGGAAAGAAAAAATCAAAAAAGAAAAAAAATAACGTTAAATACATGAATTAATGGGAGATATTTAAACAGAATTCCCATGAAGAAAAAAATCAGAGGTAAATCGGAATACTCTATAGAATAATCCAATTCGTGGAAACATGAGTAGAAAACAAAAAATTATCATATATTTTTCATTTTCATAGTATTACTTACTAAAATTCGAATTAGCGTCTTTTATTCAAAGAATTTTATGTTCACTTTCTTACGAGGCTTATCTTCGCTCTAGGATCAAGATATTTCTTGCGATATCAATGAGATTCAGACATTTAAGCAACATATAATAATTTAAGAATATTGAGTATATAATAATCAAAATATATTATTGGCGTATTTACTATATCAGTATTTCATGATGAAAGCATTCAAATTTGGGATATATTCAACAGTTAACAAATTTAAACAACTTATCCAACATATCGGTGTTGTGATTTATCTATAATTAGGCGCTTGATCAGAAAGTAAAAACATATGAGTAAATTGGGGAATCAATTTCTATATTTGACTTGAACAAACTAATTCCTAATCTAAAAAAGCAAAATTCTTGGTTATGAGAAGTCAATTCCCAATCATTTCAGGGTATGACTAAACAGGTAGAATCGTCATTTACTATATTTTTTAGAGAAAATAATGGTTTTCCTAAATTCTAATCAAAGAAGAATTCAATTCAGTCATTTCCGATACCATAACACTAAACTGTGAATTTTGAAAACAATACTGTTAAGTTTCTAATATTGGAGAGATCAAAACAGTTCTTCACAAAATATTTGAAGGGGAATTGAAAACCGCTACTATTTCGAAGTCTTGCAAAGGAGAGTACTATATCAGTATTTTAGTGGAATAATGTAAAAGAACTTCCAGATAAACAAGTGTTTTCTGAATCTACGACTATTTGTGTAGACATTAGAGTAAAAGATTTTTCTGTAATGTCAACTCGAGAAAAAGTTGAAAATCCGAAGCGCTAGAAAAATTCCTTGGAAAGGCTTAAAGTACTCTAAAAAAAGTTAGTCGAAAACAGAAAAATTCTAAAAACAGAGAAAAAGCCAAATAAAAACTTGCTGTACTTCATGAGAAAATAACAAAATAGAGAACTGATTTTCAACACAATCTATCTTTTAAACTTGTTAGCAAGAACCAGACAATAACTGTTGAAACTTTGGATGTAAAGGCATGATTAAGAATCAACAGTTAGCACAGGTTATAGGTGATTCAGCATGCAGTAGTTTTTTAAAAATATTAGAATATAAATCAGAATAATCAGGAAAAAACATTATTATGATAGATAAATTGAACCATCGTCTATGAATCTGTCATACTTGTGGATACCATAATTCTAGCTGATACTAAAAGATAGAGAATAGAAATATTCTGATTGCAAGCCAAAATATGATAGAGATATTTAACGCTGCAATTAAAAAAATTTATCCTCATTGATCAAAATCTAATTGTAATCTGACACCCATGTAATGCGATGTATGGTTTCAGGGGCTTGTTCTCAAAAGAGGAAGAAACGAAACAAGAAGCTACTTAGTCTTCAGCCAAGTGGTAGTTCTCTCCTTTTATCAAAATTGATACAACATATATAATTGGCTGAAAAATAAAAACATTATCAATAGCCAACAGCAAAAAACTCCTCTGAATTTGCTCGATGAATCTTGGTAAAGATGGCTATTGATAATTTTTTTGCAAGCTAAATAGTTCCCAAAATGTTCATACTATTTTTTTTAGACGTTGTTAGGCGGGTAGGATTACAATTGTTGAGACCATTTGTGCCCGTATTACTATTTAACTAACAACTATCTTTTTAATTTGTATACTCACATTTT
>PLUB01000083.1 GCA_003164755.1 Methanosarcina sp.
TCTGAAGTTTTTGCAACGGAACCATATTTTCTCTTTTACTCCCAATTTTCATCGTTCTCATTGAAAATTAGATTCATTTTTAAGCTATTGCCGTATTGAAAAAATATGGCATCCTTGTGTATATATATAGAAGTGGATCAAAATTCAACTTGAGGATCTAATCCAAATTCGAACTCCTAAATTTATTTAGTTTTTTATGTTTCAATTATAGCAGCATTGATATTTTGTTTTTTCACGTCTCAAAAGCTTCGGTAAAATTCGACTTATCTGTTTTCCATAAATCTGAAATTCAAGATTATGTGCTTTGTCCTGTGGATCCTAGTTCGATTATTTTTTCAATATTTCCCACCCTAATCTGGTATGTACCTAATTACATTGAGGAAGTGTCCATAGTTTGAATCTAATTTCCACTTGAATCAGCTCTGATTGTATGGAATTCAGTAAGCGTAATGTACAAGTAGAAGACTTGCCGCTGACATTATCGTAGATGTGAACTCGTAATTCAAGGGTGTGATATATGTGCGATTTATGGTCGCGATTCTTCCAGAACCATCTGACTGGGAGTTGAGCTATATGATTTTTTATATCGCCAAGTGCAAATTCTGTATTCCATAAGCCTTAACAGTAAAACAATCTGTATCGATGGGATTTTTATACCATCAACAAAGAGTTGATATCTACTCTCGGAAACAGGGGCACTCTTTTAAAAAATAATTTGGGCATTTATACTCTCTCCCGGTGATGCAGTGCAATTCATTGTCACGAAATCTCATGGCACTAATTTTGATGGAGAAATATTCCTTATAATCAAAGCTTCTGCTGGATAAATAAGCAATCCAAATAAAAGAAATGTAGATAGCAAACAAAATATAGGCTTTTTACTTCTTAATATTACAAATTTACATGTGTCTTATTTAAACCCCTATCTAATTTGGAGTTAAATAATAGCTCCAAGTTTGTAAAAGATGATCGCTGCAAGACAAAAAAGTAGAGGTGTAATTGCCAGATTAAAAGAACTGTTAAGAGATGTGTTCCATGCTTCAGATGATAGCAGAACCTCTTTTAAAGAAAGAAGTATTATAAGCCCTAAAATTACTGAAGTACCATAAGGAATTATAGCATTATAAGATATGGTACTTAGTAACATAAAGACTCCAACATGTTATAAAATATCTCCACTTAATCAATACTATAGTTTAGTATAAATAACTTTTCGACCCGTCTACTAAATCTTAAACAGCTATGAATTCATTTATTAAAGCTTTAATTTTAATAAAGCTGCTTATTTAAATAAAGTTCAATTACAGTTTTAATAATGACTTTTTTAAACAAAGATGATATTTCTAACATGAAAGTATGTGACTAAACTAGTTACTTAAGTACTCTTTCTCCCTCCTCTTTTTCCAGAATTCCGATCATTTAAATAATCACGTTTATATATCTATCAACTTAGGATATCTCAGTCTCAAGAATCTCCTTTTTTTGAGTTTTTTCTTACGATTAAAGAACTCTTTTAAATTGCTACTTTTTTTCCTGCTGATGCTTGAGTAATTTGAGTTAGGCTCCATCTTGCTTCCTTTGATTCACTTGTTATAAATTTATAGTTGTAAAATTTATTCCTAGACAGATACCCATCCGGAATCATTCCAAGCTAACGAGCAAGCTTATCCCTGAAAGAAAATTCTTGTTATTGCCTATTTCAACAATTCAAGTTGTTGAACCAATTTTCCCAATATCTTGGACCGATATTATAAATTTTATCTCAAATTTAATTTCATAAGTATAATTATACATTTCTCTTTCCAAACATTCGATTTCGTCGACAAGATGGTTCATAAGATTTAGAAATGTCTGAAGCCTAAACCCAGCGCTTTGAGATCTTTCTATGTCCTGATTATCTCTGATCTTAAAACCTTTTTTACGAACATTTGGCGAAGGGCTTTCGATAGAGGATTTAGATAAATTCCTATATTTATTTATATGCTTATAAATATCATATTAATGACTCATGAAAATCAGAGGTTTATCGAAATTCTCTTAAATCAGCTATGAGAATAATAGTTTCACATGATTTTCTTTTTAACTGAGGGTTCATTTTGAGAGTTAAAAAAGCACTTATCCCAGCAGCTGGCCTTGGAACCAGATTCCTACCGGCCACCAAGTCAATGCCAAAGGAAATGCTTCCAATCATTGACACTCCTGTGATACAGTATGTTGTAGAGGAAGCTATAGATTCCGGAATCAAAGATATCATAATTATTACAGGTCGGGGTAAAAGAGCAATAGAAGATTATTTCGACGATTCTCCTGAGCTTGAAATGTATCTAACACAAAGAAATGACACTGAACTCCTTAAACTGGTCAGGGACGTTTCTTCACTTGTGGATATCCATTATATCCGTCAGAAAGAACCAAATGGGCTTGGAGATGCAGTCCTCAGAGCAGAAAAACATATCGGAGATGAGCCTTTTGCTGTGCTTCTAGGGGATGATATCATTGTGAATGACAAACCCTGCACTGCCCAACTCATTGAGAATTTCGAAAAATATGGGAAATCTATTATCGCAGTCGAAGAAGTTTCTTATGAAAAACTGAGCAGTTATGGGATTATAAAAGGAAAATTTATTGACGATTCACTTTATTTACTTGAAGACATTATCGAAAAACCATCCCCTATGTCTGCTTTTTCAAATATAGGGGCAGTTGGTCGTTATGTATTCACCCCTGAAATCTTTGATTGTATAAGGAGTGCGGGAACAGGGTTCAAAAGCGAAATTCAGCTTACAGATGGAATCAGACTCCTGAATAAATCTCAGAAAATATATGCTTACAAGTTCAAAGGAACAAGATTCGATATCGGAGACAGACTAGGATACATAAAAGCAATAGTAAATTTTGCCATTAAAAACGAAAATCTGAAAGAAAACATAATTGAATACATGAAAGAAATCCTCGAAATTGAAAAGGAGACGGAAACGAAATTATAATTAAGTATTAAGAGAGTCAAATATCCTTTATTCTAAAATCGGTTAGATTTATTGAATTTTTGCACACTATATATCTATTTGTTCTCTTAGATGGTCTATATCGTTCTACACAGGGTAATTATTATATTTTTAATCTCGTATTTTATCTATAGGGTAAATATTTATATCTGTTGACTCTGACCTTCTGCAAATTTATGACAAATTTGTTAATTTTCGTATCAATATATTAATAGACAAAGTGCAGAATTTTTTTTCGGATTTTCTTATGTTTGCCACAATACATTCTTTTGATAATCAATGAGTCTTTTCTGGCATTTGTGATGAACCTGAAATTGAAAAAGTGATTGATGAAGTGATGTTCAAATTTGGGCAGCACAAATTAACTCACGACTTGTTGATCCTGGAATGTGCATCTACTCTTAATGATACTGTGTCTAGACGAACCCTTGATAGATTCATGAAGAAAAATTTACTCAACTTTGCATGAAATTTGCCTTGTAAATGATGGAAATTGTCAATATCAAAACTCAACTTCTAAATTGTGGCACCACAGCTTTTATAATTTTTAGAGACTACAAAAATATCGATGGCAAATCTCCATTGAAATTACATAAGGAAGATTTTGATAAATCCCTATTTTTTATAACATCTTTATGAATAATATCTAAACCATGAAAAATCAGAAGTTTATTGAAATCTTCTATGGTCATGCAAAAGACATTAAAGATAAATGTCAGCGTTTTGAGTTTAAAATAATCACAAATCAGTATTTATCCAACTATTTCAAAGGCTTAATCCTGCAATGCATCAGACAAAGAAACATAGACTGGAACTTATAAAAATACTCTGGGACATATACAGTCTAATGGCGATGTTTTCTGCATAGTTGATATCGCTATATATCCTGAAAAGAACATCAAATCAATAAGAAAAGAAATGGAATTGAGAACTCGTATCTCTTAAACACTCAATATTTCCAAAAAATTTGTTGGCATTTGATATTGGGTTCAAATAGAAAATGGATCCAAGATATTAATTTTACGAAACTATTGTTAAATATGGTGCTATCAAACAAAAAGGGTAGTCACTCAACTCCACAGATATGCAAAAAAAGGGAATTACTTATGAAAAAAAACTCAAGAGAATGATTACGGAATCTTAGAAAGATCTCAAAGAACTAAAGAATATAAAGTTTGCCTGTGAAAAGGATTTCAAAGCTCTACTGATCCGGTATGAAATAGGATTAAGAAACTGTCGAATAAAAAAGAAATTTATTAATAAATTAAATTACTAGCTAAAAAACCAACTAACTGACAAAATTATTGAATAAAATTAGGTGATTACATAAATAAATTAAATTTGTGATGA
Source organism: Methanosarcina sp. (assembly GCA_003164755.1). GTDB lineage: Archaea > Halobacteriota > Methanosarcinia > Methanosarcinales > Methanosarcinaceae > Methanosarcina. The sequence continues at coordinate 4,356 of PLUB01000083.1, forward strand.
AGTACCCCGCTACAAGTAATGGAGCATGTCACGCCACTGCTCTGAATATAAAAAGAATTATTCAAAAACAAATATCTTTATTCGCCTACCTGATTCTCTTTCTTCCTGATTTCCCTGATTTTCAACCTAGTTCTTAATGACATCGAAAGTCGTACTATTCCCCTTTTCCATTGTAGCTTCCATCAATAAAAAGTTTACAATCTAACAGCTAATTTTTAGAGAATTCGATATACTCCAAATTTCTTCAAATACTTATAAATAATGTTTAAATATTTCATAAAAATCAGAGGTTTATCGAAATCTGTTTCAGAATTTTCTATGAAATTTTTCATGCTGTGATATATATAATAATCTTAGAATCTGTATCACTCTTGCAGGATAATATCTTGGTTCAGCACCAACTAAAAGATGTACATGATCACATCATTACCGATTGCATCGAACTCAAAACAGTATCTTATATCAATTTCAAAGTAGATCTATTTCAAATAGTTGATGATATATTGTATGTACAAAATTATTTAGATATCTCATACAAAAAATATTGTGATATCTTACTTTCTAGATTCAATGGTTTGCATGATTATAGTTCCATTTCATAATACAAAAATAGTTAAAAATATATTTGCGGAGTATTCGACTGGAATAAGTGTAATAAGCTAGTTATCCAAAGTTAATCCCATAGATTAATTCCGCAAACGAAGAGAGAAAAAGATTTCACTCCCTAAGTGAAATTCAGGGACCACAGCGCTGAGAATTTATCAAAAAGCCGACTTCCTAGTGGGTTAATTGGCACTATTGGATTTCAGCTGTTGCTTCAAGGATTTCCTGGGCAATCTGGATGAGTCTGAACCATGTATTGATAGCTGAGCGAAGGGAGACTAAATCTTCGGCTTTTATTCTCAGTACCAGATTATTTGCGTCCTCAAGAAACAGGCATATTTCAGATCTTCCTGAAAAAGAATCATTAAGTTCGGGCAGCACAACCCTATAAATAGGTTCTGCAGTTTCGGTTTCAAAAGTAAATTCTGCGAAAAGTTTCAGGAAATTCCTCCTTGTGAAATTTGTTTCTCAAAATGAACCCAAAAATAAACTTGTAACTTTGCTTTGTAAATCTATTTTTGAAAATTACGTTCAAAAATAAGGGTTTCGAGGTCAGTATTTTTTAAAACCTTTGATACTAAGACTAAATAGGCACTTTCCGCTACCCATAAAATAAATATCCTTCCCTTCTATAACTATCAAAATGGAACGAGAAGTAAATTCATCTATTTTATCGCTTTCAATCCTTTTGAATTGGAAAAATAACTCAAAAGCTTTCGCAATCTCTCCTTGGCCTATGAGTATGGGCTTAACATCTGAAAACAGATACGAATCGATTCTCTGAGAATACCAGCCCACAAATCTGAGCGAAAAAAGAAGCTTTCTGCTTCCATCATAAAAACTGAGTTCCCCAGGATTTCCATGGTACTCTCCTACGACTATGAAGGGACCATTCTGTGTGAACTCCATAAGTTCCTGCATGCCCATTTTTCCACGCGTTATCCGTCTACAGGCTATAAACCTCGAAAGCAACTTGCAAAGCAACCGGGTCTTTGGAGAAGGTTTTCGAGAAGAGGTAATTAACATCCTCTTCCTGATAAGGTAAGAGTATTTTTTACTTTCGCTCTGTTATACAACCATTTTTATCTTAACTAATCTAATATTTCACTAGTCCGTGATCTTTGATTTCAAAAGCAGATATGATTCTTTAACCTCATTTAAATTTATGGACAACACAGTGCATCTTTTCCCAGCAAATGATAATCACATACATTTGTGAGTGCCCACTTCCAGAAGATGTGCACAAAAATACCAGCTGATTTCTCAATATTGCAGTAGCTTAAAAACAAACATGAAATTCTTCGAACAACAACCTTAATTAAATGAAAGTGTCATCCACCTTTTTTTTTTGAAAATTGAATCCATCGTTATTTTAGCTAGGGAGTTTGTTCTAATTTTGGTTATCAAATCAGTCTAAATAATCTTCAATGACTCGACAGCTAATGTTAAAATTTGTTTTGATTACGGTTGTTAAATTGGCTTTTTAGCCGATTTCACTGCCTCAAAAAAAGAATTTATCAAAAATAATCGAAAGAGTAAACAGTCTTGTGGTTTAGACATTTCCAAACTCTCTTCCATTGCTAATATCCTCAGCATATGCAGTGGAAAGCAGCATCAATTTTTAGCTAGAGATTATGGATTTTTAGCCCCTAAAAGTTGGAGCATATAAGAAAAATGTGACGTTTCTACATCTGAATTAACAAGCAATTTTTTGGTATCCATTTTATAATTCATCGATAAAGATCTCACTGCTATAGTTGGAAATGCACAATATATAAAGGTATTTCTACACAAAAAACAGATAAGATGATCTGTAAATCATTGAAGGAATTGCACTCAACAACATGATTCAGGTATCAAGGGTTTTTCCCAAAAGATCATAAAGAATTTCGTTTATACATTTGGATTCGCCATAAACTTGTACCAAAAAAAATCTATATCTAAAATGAAGCTTGCCCTATTCTCGTACCTAAAATATTTAATTTAAATGATGTGCTGACAGATATTTTTGGCAAAAAAGGTATAGTAATTATTTCAGGAATCTCTTCCTGGAAGGCCGTCAACCAAATCATAGAAAGCATTTTCCCAAAATGTTCGTGATAAAGGTATTCTGATAAGATGAACCAGGGTCTGAAAAATATCTAAATCGTTGCTTTAAAGCTTCAAACACCTCTATACTATATGAACCACCTCGTCGATGAAATCGAATGTTTGGAAAAAGAAATGTATAATTCTACTTATGAAATTAAATTTGAGATAAAGTTTATAATATCGGTCCAAGATATTGGGAAAATTGGTTCAACAACTTGAATTGTTGAAATAGGCAATAACAAGAATTTTCCTTCAGGGATAGGTTTGTTTCATTGCTTGTAGTATTTCCAAATTTGCACTTATCTAATGATAAATTATACAAATGTGTACTCACAAAAAGAGGATAAGAGGTATAAAAGGGGAAAGCTTTTTTGTGTTTATTTTTTCTCGTGTTTATTCAACGCCAATTGACTTAAATATACATGTTTATATCTAGAATTGTATATATAATTGATATTGATTGTTACTATTACTATCATTTTTATAATATAAGGATTCCCTCGTAAGTTTACTGAGGGGATTTCGGTAAATCTCCTATTTTCACCAGCCATTTATATACAATTTATACGACTACGACAAAATCGAGGGTTTATCAAAATTTTCTTTGGTTAACTAAAAACTGAAAACACTATGGTACATATGTTTAAGAGGAGTTCTCAAAGATTCCTACATAAATTTGGATATTTTTAGGAAAAGCTGGGTTTCTGAGAAAAGATATATGTAATATGTGATAATAAAATTGCCTATGTGAAATAGGATCAAATAATATATCAAACAAATTATATTATTTTCTCATCTCGCAGAATAAATTTATCGTAAATAAATTCAAGATTGAGGGATTATATTATTCGAAAACATCCAATTTCTGGATACTACTTTGAGAGATGGTGAACAAACACCTGGAGTAGCACTGACAAGGGAGAAGAAGCTCTTAATTGCTCGGGCCCTTGATGATATGGGAATATCGGTAATTGAGGCAGGTTCTGCGATCACTTCCGCAGGTGAGAGGGAATCTATTAAGGCTGTCGCAAATGAAGGACTGAATGCCGAAATTTGCAGCTACTGTAGAATTGTAAAGAGGGACATTGACTATGCTCTTGAATGCGACGTTGACTCCATCCACCTAGTAGTACCGGTTTCAGATCTGCATATAAGGACGAAGATCAAAAAGGATCGAGATGCAGTAAGGCAGATAGCTATAGGGGTAACTGAGTATGCCAAAGACCATGGACTTGTTGTGGAACTGAGTGGAGAAGATGCTTCTCGAGCAGACCTTGGATTTTTAAAAGCTCTGTATGAAGATGGGATGGATGCAGGCGCTGAAAGGTTATGTTTCTGCGATACTGTAGGCCTTCTGGTGCCTGAAAGAACGACTGAAATTTTCCAAGATTTTTCTTCTTCGCTTAAAGCACCTCTAAGCATTCACTGTCACAATGATTTTGGTCTAGCAACTGCAAACACCGTTGCTGCCCTTGCGGCAGGGGCAAAGCAGGCCCATGTAACAGTAAACGGTTTAGGGGAAAGAGCCGGGAATGCATCCATGGAAGAAGTGGTCATGAGTCTGGAATGGCTCTATAAATATAATACAGGTATCAAGCATGAGATGATCTATAGGACTTCAAGGCTTGTAAGCCGTCTTACAGGAGTGTCTGTATCTCCGAATAAGGCTCTTGTAGGTGGGAATGCATTTACTCATGAAGCAGGCATTCACGTCCATGGTCTCATTGCCGACAAGTCAACCTACGAGCCCATGAACCCCGAATATATCGGACGACAGCGCCAGATAGTACTAGGAAAACATGCCGGTCGAAGCTCTATTACCCTTGCCTTAAAGGAAATGGGTCTTGAGGCTGATGAAGTACAGACAGAAGAGATTTTCAACAGAGTCAAACAGCTTGGTGACCAGGGGAAACATATAACTGATGCTGATTTGCAAACTATCGCGGAAATTGTGCTTGATATTTATAGGGAGCCCCTTATTAAATTAGAAGAATTTACTATTGTATCCGGAAACAAGGTGACTCCAACTGCTTCCATAAAGCTTAAAGTGAATAATAATATCATTGTAGAGGCTGGAATAGGGAACGGGCCTGTAGACGCTGTAATCAACTCCATCCGAAAAGCTGTAAGTTCCTGTGCTGAAGATATTATCCTCGAAGAATATCATGTGGACTCAATCACTGGCGGAACCGATGCCCTTGTGGAAGTAAGGGTAAAACTTTCCAAGAATGGGAAGATGATCACTGCAAGCGGGGCCAGAACGGACATAATCATGGCCTCTGTGGAGGCTGTAATGAATGGCATGAACCGCCTTATCAATATCTAGTGAGTTACAGAAAAGATGGAGCCTAAAAATTTCTCATGGGGACTTTTACATTCCCTCTTTTTTCTGCTGTAGAAATTTTTGAAATAATTAACTCCATATTTTTTGGAGTAAGAGGGGGCCAGTATCCGTATGTATCACGATTGATTATGATGTATTTGCAAAATTCAAAACAAAAGATCGTGAGTTTGAGATAAAAAAGTATTTCTGGTAAATAGGCACTAAATTAAAGCATACTCACTCTCTAGATCATCAAGTCAAATTAACATTTTGAAAATATCTACAGGAGTTTATAATGACAACCGGGTCAGCAGAAAAAATCAATGGTGCAAAGGCTCTGATAAAATGCCTGGAAAAAGAAGGTGTTGATATCCTCTTTGGATATCCAGGAGGGCAGATAATCCCCTTCTATAATGAACTTTATGATTCAAACATGCGCCACATACTTGTACGACACGAACAGGCAGCAGCTCATGCTGCGGATGGTTATGCCCGTGCTACTGGAAAGATCGGGGTTTGCGTTTCAACCTCAGGTCCCGGAGCGACTAATCTGGTAACTGGCATTGCTACTGCATATATGGACTCAGTACCTATTGTAGCTTTAACAGGCCAGGTTCCAACTTCCATGATCGGTAATGACGCTTTCCAGGAAGCAGACATTACGGGAATTACCCAGCCCATTACTAAACACAACTATCTCGTACAGGATGCAAAAGAACTCCCAAGGATCTTAAAGGAAGCATTCCATATCGCTTATACCGGAAGACCTGGTCCGGTATTAATTGATCTTCCAAAGGACATTCAGAACACGGAAATTGATTTTTATTATCCTGAAAAGGTAGAAATGAGAGGGTATAAGCCCACTTACAAGGGAAATATTCAGCAAATCAAACGCGCTGCTGAAGAAATTTTAAATTCCTCAATGCCCGTAATTTACGCAGGTGGGGGGGTGATCAGTTCCAATTCCAGCTGTGAACTTGTGGAGTTGGCCGAAACTATAAATGCTCCTGTTACGACCACACTTATGGGAATAAGTTCAATCCCAACAGATCATCCTCTATATATCGGAATGCTTGGAATGCACGGAAGCAAATACGCTAACTATGCAGTTCAGGAATCCGATCTTATCATTGCTGTGGGTGCAAGGTTTGATGACCGAGTGACTGGAAAGCTTGAATCCTTTGCTCCCAATGCAAGAGTTATTCATATTGATGTTGACCCTGCTGAGATTTCCAAAAACGTGAAGGTTCACATTCCAATTGTTGGGGATGCAAAACAGGTACTAAAGTCCCTGAATAAATATGTTAAACGCTGCAATTCCGAAGCTTGGATTGAAAAGATAAACAAGTGGAAAAAGGAGTATCCTCTTACCTATAAGCAGATGTCACCAGATGGTGTGATGCCTCAATTTGTTATCGAGCAAATATCCAAAGTCTGTAATGATGCAATCATAGTTACGGAAGTTGGACAGCACCAGATGTGGGCAGCTCAGTACTTCAATTACAGAAAGCCCCGCACTTTCATTACATCAGGTGGTCTGGGTACAATGGGCTATGGATTTCCTGCAGCCATGGGGGCCAAAGTTGGTAGGCCTGATAAAACTGTTATTGATATTGCCGGAGACGGCTCTTTTCAGATGAACTCTCAGGAACTTGCAACTGTAGTTCAGAATAAAATCCCTGTTGTTGTCGTGATCCTGAATAATGGTTATCTTGGCATGGTCAGGCAGTGGCAGGAACTCTTCTATGAAAGACGGTATTCCTGTACATTCATCAAAGGAAGTGTCGATTTTGTGAAGCTGGCTGAAGCTTATGGAGCCCTTGGATTGCGCGCAGAAAGACCATCTGAAGTTGGGCCTGCAATTGAGGAAGCTGTTAGGTCAGGCAGGCCTGCTGTTGTGGATGTGATAGTTGAGTGCGAGGCAAATGTTTATCCCATGGTGCCGGCAGGGGCTGCAATAAATGAGATACTTGACCAGGTGGAACACTGATGAAACACACGCTTGCAGTTCTTGTGGAAAATAAGTCAGGAGTTCTCTCCAGGGTGGCTTCACTTTTCTCCAGGCGTGGATACAATATTGACAGCTTAGCGGTGGGGGTTACGGAAGACTCCGATATTTCCAGAATAACAATTGTTGTTCATGGAGATGACCATGTCCTTGAACAGGTTACAAAGCAGCTGAATAAGCTAGTAGACGTGATCAAAGTTTCGGATATAGGAGGAGAGGACACTGTAGAAAGGGAACTTGTTCTCATCAAAGTTGCAGCTAATGTGGATACAAGAGCTGAAATTATACAGATTGCAGATATATTTAGGGCAAAGATAGTGGATGTGGCCCCCAAGTCAATGATTGTTGAAGTAACTGGAGATGAAAGCAAGGTTCAGGCAATCAAAAAGCTCCTCCGCCAATTTGGGATCAAGGAAATGGTTAGGACAGGCAAGATTGCCCTTATCCGCAGCCCAAAGAAAGATTAAATAGCAAGAGCAAGTAAAGGAGTTAGCTGCATAATTATTTGTCAAAGATTTAGGCAGTCTGAAGCCTTTTAATTTCCTGCAAATCTTCACTAATAGCAAGAATGGATTTTCAGGCCTATCTTGAAGCTTCAAAATGCTGTCTTTACCAACAGAAAGAAACTTTTAATCAGCTTAAATCAATTTAATTTTCAGGAAGGTTAATGTATTAGATATATGGAGAAGATTTCGATAAGCCTCTGATTATCATGAGTCATTAATATACTATTTAAATCATATGACTAAATTTAGAGGTTTATCGGAATTATCTCGAATATGTCCCAAAATAATATGAGGAATTCTGCTCAAAAACTAAATAATTTTTCAGGGGAATCAAGCAATGGTAAAGATAATTAAAGATAATGAAACCACTTTTGATGCGCTCAAAGATAAAACCATCGCAGTAATGGGTTATGGAAGCCAGGGACATGCTCATGCACTAAACCTCCAAGAGTCCGGTCTCAATGTTATTGTTGGACTCAGGAAAGGCAGTTCCAGCTGGGTAAAAGCCGAAGGTGACGGCCTAAAGGTAGTGACTGTGGCTGAAGCTGCAAAAGCTGCAGACGTTATCATGATCCTGCTTCCGGACGAAAAGCAGGCTTTTGTCTACTACTCCGAAATTGAGCCAAACCTGAAAGCTGAAGACGCACTGGTTTTTGCCCACGGCTTCAACATCCACTATAACCAGATCGTGCCCCCGAAAAATTTGGATGTTTTCATGGTTGCTCCCAAAGGTCCAGGTCATATCGTAAGAAGGACCTACACAGAAGGTATAGGAGTTCCGGGGCTTATTGCAGTCTACCAGGACGCAACCGGAAAAGCAAGAGATCTTGCTCTTTCCTATGCCAAAGGTATTGGTGCAACCAGGGCAGGCGTTTACGAGACAACCTTCCGTGAGGAAACAGAAACCGATCTTTTTGGGGAACAGGTGGATCTCTGCGGAGGCCTGTCAGCGCTTATCAAGACAGCTTTTGAAGTGCTTGTAGAGGCAGGCTATCAGCCTGAAATGGCTTATTTTGAGACCTGTCATGAAGTCAAGCTCATTGTGGATCTCATCTACGAAGGAGGGCTTGAGAGAATGTGGCATTCTGTTTCCAACACTGCTGAATATGGGGGCATGACAGTCGGTCCTAAAATAATTAATGGGTACTCCCGCGAAGCTATGTGCAAAGCGCTAGAAAGAATTCAGAACGGCGAATTTGCCAAAGAATTCATTCTTGAAGGCATGGTCAATCATCCTGTGCTCAAAGCTATGGAACGCCAGGAAAAGGAGCACCAGCTTGAAATTGTTGGGAAGCAAGTTCGGGAATGTATACCCTGGCTCAACAAAAATATTGACGATGATTGATTATAATACATTGGCCGTCTTTGAACATAAAGTCCATAAATCTAAAAAAAAGTAACTTCAAAGGGAAAATAATGCCAAAAAAGGGAGAAAGAAAAGTCATTGATACTATCCTTAATAGACGAAGTGTCCGGGAGTTTATGGATAAACCTGTCAGCAAGGAAGATATAAATACAATACTTAATGCAGGCCACTGGGCTCCTTCCGGATTGAACAATCAGCCCTGGCGCTTTATTATCATACGGAACCAGGAAACTATTAAGAGAATCTCGGAATGCACTCATTATTCAGGTATCGTAGCAGGGGCTCCCCTGCTTATTGCAACTTTTCTGGACACAGAAAATTCCTACAACAGGACAAAGGATATAGAGGCTATTGGGGCTGCAATCCAGAATATGCTCCTTACGTGCTGTGAATTGGGCCTTGGCGGAGTCTGGCTTGGAGAAATTCTGAATCAAAAAGAGAAAGTAAATTATATTCTTGGATGCCCTTCAAATCTTGAGCTTATGTCAGCTCTCGCAATCGGAGAACCGTTTCCAAAGAACAGGACGTCAACACGCAAAGCTCTTAATGAAATTGCATTTGATGAAAATTATGGAACGAGATGGGAAGAATAACTCAGATTATAGATGGCTGAAACACATGTGAGTAACTGGGTGAATTCCCAGACTAAGCTCCTGGAAGATTTTCTTTTTTAACTGCACTCCGTGAAAACACATTATTCCATTAAGGATTAAATTTATAAGCCATTTAACATTATAATCAGCTAATTGAATGCAGTTTGTCTGTCAGTTAACTTGTTCAAATTTTTTCACAATGAAGGTCTGTGGTGTAGAGGATATCACTGGAGCTTCCGAAGCTCTGAACCTGGGTTCGATTCCCAGCAGACCTGTTACTAAAAGCAGCCAGATTTTGAGACCCAATATAAACTATATTTTAGTACTTTAGGCTGCAGTACTTTGATTATATTTTAATTAAAGCAATTAAGTCACTTTCTGTATAGGCTTAACGAGGTACGGAATAAAAAAGGATGTGATTATTGAGGGTTTTTATATTGGCTCGCTGTATGGAGAGGTTATAAATGATTCGTGGATTAGATCGTCGCTTCCTGTGTGTTGGGATAAAGAGGCTCTCTTTGGTCCAATTAATTGTTATAGCATTTGATACTGTACGTCCTGATACGGATACTTTTGCCGCTTTTGTGGTTGCTCATTTTGATCATGGCTTTGATTTTGCTACTAAAAGTCGCGCTGGAAAATATTTAGAGGACTTTGATAAACTCCTAGATTTCATCCTATTCTTATAACAGGTATATTACATATACAACAGGATGTTTAATTGTGGATTCAAAGTAGACATCAAGAGATCTACTGACATTTAGGTATGTTTAAATATCAACCGAATAAAAATGGAAGGCCAAAAAATAAGATTTAAGCACTTAAGGTCCAAAATCAAGCACAACATACTTTGTGGATAAATCAGTAGTTCAGATATTTAGATTTTTAATGCTGTTTGTTTCAAGTTCAACTGCGTAAGTCCAGAGAAATAAACAAAAATTCTCAAAACCGGTATGTTATGGTCGAAATAAAGTATGGAAAAGCCCGGGTCAAGCTCGAGGATACAAATCTTATCTATGAACCAGCCGAAGACTCTTTTTTACTTGCCGATGTAGCCCTTAAGGAAGCAGACCAAGGAATGCGCATTCTTGAAATCGGAACAGGGTCTGGCTTTGTATCTGCTGTACTCCTTGCCAACCTAAAGGATATTAGCCTAATTGCAACAGAAATTAATCCCCATGCAGCTCGTTGTGCTAAAATAAATGGCTTGGAGTTGATCCGTACAGACCTTTTCAGCGGAATAAGATCCAAAAGCTCGGAAAAGCGCTTTGACCTTATACTTTTTAATGCACCCTACCTTCCCACTTCTAAGGATGAAAAGGTTCCTGGGTGGTTGAACTATGCTTTTGACGGCGGTATCAATGGGAGAGAGACCCTCTACCGATTTCTGGATGAAGTAAGAGGCTACACCAGGCCAGGGGGAAAGATTCTTGTACTAATATCCTCAATTACCGGGTTGGAAGCTGTTATAATAAAGATGAAAAGTGTGGGATTCAAGACTGATATCTTAGAGAGGAAAAAAGTATCTTTCGAAGAGTTGATGGTGGTAAGAGGGAAACTTTTGTGAATCACAAGAATACTTTGTTACTATCAGATATTTTGAAGATAAACGCAGATGTAGATTTTGTTTTCCTATTTGCTCACTATTATCATTGAAAGCTGGATTGATTTTTTAAGGTACTATCATATTGAGAAAATAGATATATCCTTGTACACATCTGTGGGAAGTGGGTACTATCATTATTTTCAAGAATAAAATCCTATTTGATGTTTACTCTGAGGGAGTCACAATCTCGCTCTCAAGTATTTTTCGTCTCAAATTCTATATTCCATAAAATTAAATATGAAGTTCTTCGAATAAAAGGCTCAAATTAATGGAAGTATTTCTCAATTTACTTCTTTTGAACATTGATTTCATCTTTATTTTGGGTAGGAAGTCGGTTCTAATTTTGGTTTTCAATAAAGTCTAGAAACGAATCAGTGGATTGCTATAGAAGGCTCAAATGTGACTTGATTAAGGATGTCAAATTGGTTTTTTAGGCAATACCACTGCCCAATTAATTGGTGATTCAAATTGGTAGAAGCAGTGAACAAGGCTTGTGATTTGAATATTTACAAAAGTTTTTTCCATTCATACCATTCTCTGAATACCAGTGAAAAACAGCAGCAAAGTTTCGTTAGAGATGATTATGGTATTTTAGCCCTAAAAAGTGAGGTTATATCAGAAAAATGTGGTGCTGTTAAATGTGAATCGTCAAGTGATTTTTAGGTTCCTGTTTATGGTTCATTGGCAAAGAATCTACCTATTATAATTTTATACTATCTCAATTAATGTAATTTGTATAATTTAGGTTATTAAATGTTATTTTAGGAAGAAAACTTATATTTAGGTCATGTGGATTCACACAAGTAATGACAGAAAGTATATATTTCTCATTCAAAATATAACTTGAATGGAAGACACTGCTAAGATCAAGTTCTTTATTAAGATTGACTAGCATACTTTTATTTGAAAACTTACTATATGCTTCTTTGAGAGTCCATACAATTAAGAGGTCATGATCATTTTCGGGATATTTGGTTCTTAAAATTGGTTTGTGCAAGTACCTAAAGATTTTTTTAGGGGGAAACAATTTTTCGAGCTCGATATCAATGCCAACTTTTATTTTAGATATTGCCAAGGAAGCAATGTTCCCAGCATATGATAGGCATATATGGAGATCTTCATGACCTCGCACATGAACCTTCCCGTATTCATCTTTATATGTGCTTATGGTAGAAATGGATTGTTCTTTAAATAAACAATATATTATATATTTTAAAACTTTTCTCGAAACTATATACCTTTTCTTAAAATAGCTAGTTTTAAATATATCCCTCTCTTCCTTTTCGTTTTCATCGAGGTACTCAGTACTTAAAACATTATAATTATCCAGATCAACCACCAAGATAAGTATATCATTCTGTTCCCATAAATTAGGTATATTTTTCAGAGAAATCTGACATGGTAAATTTAAATATCTAATGAACATTACAACTCACAATATATTTTCTACAATCAACCTGTATATAAGATCTTGTTAATAAAATAGAATAAGTTTTAAAAGTCATAGGTCTTTATTCCAGCAAGATATTCCATGAAACTTATGGCCTGGACGGAATTACAAGATGAATATATTGCTGATAATTTTTAGAGTTTTGAAGACTGATTTATCACAGTTACCTGACATATCAGTTTTGGACTCCAATATAAATATCTCAAGAAATAATCCTAAAATATATAAACGATAAAGGTATAGGGTATTCGGTCCTTAGCGACTCTACATGGGAGTAATAATATATTTAGCAGTCATAATCATGATATTATAGAAGATTTCGATAAACCTTCAATTTTCACGAATCATTTTATACATCATTTATATGCACATAACGAAATTCAGAGATTTATTGAAATTTTCTATGATATAATACAAGGTATTTATAACTCAAAATATCGTTAACTGAGGTGTACAAAACTGCAGACTGCGGAAGAAAGGGTAAGAGCGAGATTGATAAAGTATCTCGGAAGGGACGAAGACGGGATACGCAAGGTTGTGCTCAATCTCTTCCTGACTGGAGACAAGTTTACCACCGGTGAAGTTTATGACTTTCTCGATAAAGGAAATTTCGAGGTAAGCTACCGTGGAATTTCTGCCATGGTTGGGCTCATGAATACAAGGCTCGGAATCCTGAGCATAAATGTCACTGGGGAGCATAACGTGTATTCCCTTAAAGGGAATTATAAAAACATTGTCAGCTCTGTGCTTGAAAATTACTGATTTATGATATTTAAGTTTTATCGTATCCTATCGCAAATGCCTTGTGGACAGGCTATTAGCTTTTTGCTGTTAACTTAGAAAAACAGGCATTATTAAGGACCAAGGATACTTAGGTATACTTGCAAGTAGTTGTACACTAGTAAACGACCTTCTGAAGTCTTTAGCTCAGGGGTAGTTCACTATAACTCAAATTGAGCAATTTAAATTACCATATTTTATGTTGCTGGTAAATTATGGATATGAATTACCAGAAAGTTAAATTTAACAGCAAATTTCCCATAATAGTTGGGATGGATAAAAGGACAATTAATAACGAAAACTTCAAAAGCGAAATATATGGAGCTGCTTTTTGATCAACCATTCTGGATATATATCGGCATTAATTATTTGCTCATTTGTGTAAACTTGTGGATGTCTGAGATATAATTTAGACCTCTTGAGTAGAGACTCACAAACATCCAATTAGTCCTCTAGAGCGAAGCTAGAAGAACAGCATACTACAAGAGCTGCAACTCTGCTAGTACAATTATATGAGCCAAGGGATTATATACTTAAAAATAGAGAGAAGGAAAATGACCTATTACATAGTAGATTCAGCAGTATTTATAATGAGGAACTCTAATTTAGACAGTTCGCTGATGATTACCGTCCCTTCTGTTGTAGATGAATTAAAAAACAGGGATTCAGTACTTTTTTATTATCTCGCTAAAGAAGGGGGTTTACGTGTTGAATGGCCAGAACCTGAGATGGTAAAAGAGATTAAGAGAAAGGCTGAGCATACCAGGGATTCAGAAGAACTCTCAAAAACAGACATAGAAATTCTTGCAAAAGCTCTTGAGTATAGGGACAGAGGAGTACTGATTACAGATGATTATGCAATCCAGAATGTTGCTTTGCAGCTTGGGATTCAGGTTAAACCTGTTGCCCAGAAAAAAATTAAGGATATTATTATCTGGCAAAAGAAGTGTACTGGCTGCAAAAAAACTTTTGATAAGGGGGATGTCTGTACTATCTGCGGTTCTTCTCTGAAAAAAAAAAGGAAAAGGATAATAAGAGAAAAAAGTTAATTTTAAGCTTGAAGAAAAAGATATAAAGCTTGATAGTCTCATACTGTATTAATTGAGAGAATGTATATTGAACCTAATTTTTTGAGCAGTATCCCAAGTAAGAATTGTGCATGGAATTAACTGCATAAATACAAAACTGAGTTGGAAATACAGCCAGATCAAAACTTCAGGTGGTAATGGAGGCATGAAAAATATAGAGGATTTAATTCAGAAAGCTTTGGAATTGCAGAGCAATGGCCTTGTAACTGGCCAGATTGCCGATGAACTCAATGTTTCTAGAGAAACCGTTACCTGGCTTTTAACCCGTTCAAAAAAAGAAGCATCTGCCCCCGCTCCGAGAGATATTTCTGTAAACTGGAGCAGTATTGGGAAAAGCGCTGCAAGGCTCCACTACATCTCGCTTGCACTCTGCGATATGGTGCTTGAGACCCTGGGAAAAACAAACACTAAAGTGGATGCAGTAGTTGGTGTCGCTGCCAGTGGTATCCCCCTAGCAAGTTTGATGGCAAATGAACTCGGAGCCGACTTAGTCATCTATCATTCACGTAAAGGACAAGACACAGTACAGCCAGGCCATAAAGGGACTATAAGTCGAAACTTTGGTACTGTTGAAGGCAAAAACTGTGTAATCGTGGATGACGTTATCACCACCGGTTCCACTACCATGGAAGTTATTGAGCAGCTAAGAGAAATGGATGCAAAACCAAGAGTTGTAGTGGTTCTAGTTGATAAGAAAGGTGCAGATACGATAGCTAATGTTCCAATTCAATCTCTTGTAAGAATTGTGCGTTTGGACTGAAAAAAGAACTTAAAGACAGGAAGTAAATATGAATTACATATACAGAAAGCCTTTCTAATAAATATCAGTTAAAAAAAACATTGATAGTGATATGAACATAATTAAACTAGAGACTAAACATACATAAATCACCTTTTCCAAATTCCCTAGTTTGACTTCGTGCGCAAGATGTAACATGATTACAAAAGTAAAATTCGTTCGTAATTAGACAATCTATAAAAAAATACATGCATCAAATAATGATTTTTTTAATATTTATCTATTTTTTTGTAAAATAGCATATCTATAAAACTAATTATGTGAAAAATTACACGTCTTGAGACTCGATTTTTATAAAACATAGCTAAATTTGATTTTTCATTTACAGTCCACTTTCAGCAGATGTACACAAGAATGCCATCTATTTTCTCAATCTGACAATAACTTGAAAATTGATCTACCGTCCAATGATTAAATGGTGGCTAAATAAGAAACAAATTAGACATAGATGTGCATCTGCAGAATGTAGCATCTCTCTGATCTGAGAAGTTTTTTACGAATATTTGGATACAGGTCTGCTATGATCTGATATAATGCTCCTACTTAAAGAATTTTCCGAGAAAATTTGTCTATAATTCTTGCCAAAGTTGTCTTTTAGTCAATTATTTAGGTTAAACATTTCATGTGCGAAATAAGTTAGCTTCATTTTTTAAATCTATTTTTTTGTACAAATTTATGACGGAACCTAATGTGTAGACAAAATACTCTATGATCTTTTAGGAAAACTCTTGATGCTGAATTATATTATCCTATGAAATTAATCCTTTAACTGTATAAAAAAACACATTTCATCACAAAGTCTATTGTATTAGATTTATACCTAATGAAAGTAAGTCCTAATATTCTGGGGTCGTTAAAACTTACCATTAATTCGACTGGCAATTGGCTACAATCAATCAAAAATCCAGAAAATATCAAAAAGTCTCAAGTCCGATGAGATTTGGGATAAACTGGTGACATAAACGATGCAAACGTTATATAATATTCATAGCTTAAGACTTTTTTTAAACTTGCATGTTTTACTAAGCTTATTGAATACTTATTTATAATGAAAATAATTCACGCAAATATAATCTATAAAGGCAATGCCATTTCGTCATCAATATACACATTGAAATAGTGATTAATAATACTAAAGTTGATTTGATAATAAAATAGAACCCTGCTAAAAGTGACATTATTCATTTTATGCAACCACAAACAGTTTACATTCATAGCCATACTTTAAAAAGTGGAGTATTTAATCAATGTCTTTTCTATCCAATTTCCTTTTAGCGGTAGGAGTTTCAATGGATTTGTTTGCAGTAGCCATGTCTAGAAGTACCACAATAAGGTCTTTTAGGGTCAAAGATGCTCTCAAATGTACTGTTTTTGGGGGGATTTCAGACTTTAATGCTGTTATTGGGCTGGCTTGGTGGATACACAATAAAAAACTATGTTTCTGCTTATGGTCAATGGATTGCTTTTAGTCTTCTGGTTTTTATTGGAATTAAGATGATATATGAAGCTTTTTGCAGAAAACCGGACGGAAAAATAGGTTCTCTTAATTATTAGATACTTCTTATGCTAGCAGTTGCAACAAGTATATATGCCTTTTTTGTCGGAATAAGTCTTACATTTATCAAAGTGCCTATTCTTGAGCCCACGCTCATTGTAGGGTGTGTAACGTTCATTATGGTTTTTTTTGGAGCGATCATAGGATATAGGTTAGGTCACTTCTTTGGAAATGAAGCAGAAATTCTAGGCGGCTTGATCCTTATAGGACTTGGAATCAGTTCATTAATATTGAGTAATTGATTAAAACAATAATCAATCAGAAGGTAATGACTATTTGAACTTTAATAAACTCTATGAGCCAACGGTTATGCTGACAAAGTTATGTTTCCATTGTTTCATTTATGCATAGTTTTTTGCTATAAAACCTGTGCTTAAGTAAAAATAAGAAATCTGCTTTTTGCAGGAAAAATGTGCAAGGTAATCATATTTCACATAATTTGGATACGGAAATTTACAAAATCCTAGATTCAGGAAGTAGTTGTTAAATTTAAGAGCAAAAAGATATCAGAAACTTATTTCGATTTAAATCAAATTTATTCCTATACATATTGATCACATCATAAGTTACTTTTATGCAACCACCAACTTCTGCATCTTTGGATATACCACACGCTCAGGAATACGTTCATGGTCAAAATGACTAAGTTTATCAAGCATATATTATTATCCTACATAAAAATGGGGCCATGCCCCCCGGTTATAAGGCTGTTTTGATCATTCCTCACTCTTTTTTATCCGTTCTCTTTATGGTATAAATAAGTCATCTTCTTAGTTATTTTAAATAAATGATAAAAATAATCTTTTCTGAATAAAATTTATTTCCACATAAAATATTTTAACATTGAACAATAATTTGATATTAATACTGTTTTTATAATAGCGCATGAATAAAGTTTATTTCTGCATGAAACAACTTAAAAAATAACAAGTTTTTAATATTTATTGTATTTTATAATTATTCCTGTATAATCTTCAAAAATAATCCGCAAATCCTATACTTTAAAGATAACAACTGTTGTCGCAAAATATGTTTATTTTCCAGATTTTGCATCTAATTTTGGTAGTTTGCTTTGATAGTGTAGCTCAAGTTCTGTGAAATCTGACTGTCTCTTTTATCCATATCTTTCACTGCAAAAAGTAGGATGCTGAGTCAAGTGTTATGTTAACAAAGTTCTGTTTTTATCGTTTTTGAAATACACAGCTTTTTTTGTGATAAAATCTCTGTATTTACTAAGTTCCATCTGTAATAAGAAAACAGTATTGATATATTACTCATGGAGCATTTGGAACACCTGGAACACTTGGAACTAATTAACCTAAACAGCCATCATAAATAGAAAAATAATGAAATAATAATTATATAGTTCTGGCAGTGTACCGAGAGTTCTGTAAAGTGTGGTTGCTTCTGCATCTTTTTCTTCCCAATGAAAAATCGGGATTGCTTAGTCTGTTAGCAGAACGAGTTAACGTTAGGTAAAAATAGGCTTAAAAGCATCGAATTGATCATCTCACTAACTGCACAAATAAAATATTGTTTGTGTAGTTAGTAAAATAATCAATTTGGATGTGCATCGCCAGATCAGTACTCAGCATCTTCAGTTTCAATATTCTTCATGTCCATGTTCTTCATGTTCATGTTCTTTATGTTCTTCATGTCCATGTTCTGGTCTTTAACCATAACAGGTTCTGAGCTTACTGCTACAGCTGTCAAAGATACTACAAAAAGGACTGCCAGAAAACTAGCTAATACCTTTGTTATTCTAATAGATGATTGTTTCAACATTTATTTCACTCCTTTATGGTCACAATCAAAAATTATAATCGAATTTGGTTTTGGTAACCATTCAAGCTACCAAAAATTATTTGTTGATATCTATTACTATTACACCAATAAATTTCGATGACCCACAATACTCACTGAGCTTGTTAATTATTTTAAATTAATTATAATAAAAATGGTTTCTGAATAAAATTTATTTCAACATAAAATATTTTAACACTGAACAATAATTTGATATTAATAATGTTTAAGATTATTCCTGCACGGAACAGTTAAAATAATAATAATAATAATATTAGTAATGATTATAATAAAGTATCATTTTTTTTATAATTATACTTAATTAATATCCAGAAATAATCAGCAGATATCATACATTAAAGATAACAATCATTGACGCAAAATATTTCTATCTTTCAGATTTTACATTTAACTTTAGTACTTTTCTTTGGTACTGTAGCTAAAGTTCTATGAAATCGAACTGGCTTCTTATACTTTTCCTTCACCGCAAAAAGTAGGATGCAGAGCCAATAGTTTTTACGGGCAAAGCTTCTATTTCGATTATTATCACTGATACACAGTTTTTTTGTGTCTAAAGCTTTGTATATTTCAGTTTAATCCTAAATTTTAGGGGTATTTTTATATGAATTTTGGATAAATACATAGGTTTTACTGGACTCACTAATAATGAAAAGCTAAAATATTGCTGTCATATGAAATTAAGGCTTCATCCTGGATCACCAGAAGCAAGTATATAATAATAGAGCAGCAATCAAAAAAGCAGATTATAGGACATAGAGCAGATGTTACGAAAAATTTTCAAATAAATAGCTGCAGCCAACAAATCCAAATCCCGAACTAATAATGTAATCACATAAACGGTGCAGGTTTCGCATTCCTAGGATCTTTTAACCTATAATCTTGATATAGCTACTCTTCTAGTTTTTCTTTCGGAGGAATATCTCATTCGATCTCTATTCCGGAAGCACCCTTCCCTTTTCGGAGAGTGACTTCTTTAATAATACCAATCATAATTCATTCAGCGATAGAGTTTGCTACAGTTATCCTAGCTCTGCAGTTTTCTGCAATCATTTTGCTTATTTGGGTGTAAGTATTTTTAATTTCTGTTGCAGTAGTAGTCTTCTTATTATGATCTATCAATTTTAAAATTGCAAGTAATATGATTTTTTTGTGAAATGCAATTCCGGATACTAATTTTTCAAATCTATCCGCATCAATTGTATCAAACATTTTATTCATGTGTTCTGGAAGGACTTGGGAAAATCCATTTTCTTCAGCATATATCGCAGAAGCTCTTAAAAGTTCAATTGTTTTCCTAGCATCTCCATGTGATTTAGCTTAGATTGCAGCACATAGGTTAATAGTTTCTTCAATATTGGATCCTGCATTCCACAGATTTATGTAGATGTCTAATTTGTTTCTTATTTAGCCACCATTTAATCATTGGACGGTAGATCAATTTTCAAGTTATTGTCAGATTGAGAAAATAGATGATTTCTTGTGTACATCTATGGAAAGTGAGTTGGATAACCCTTATTCTTAAAAGATAGATTTTGTTTGGTATCAGTAGAGTAAAAAAAGTCATCTTACTTTTAAGGAAACTGATCTTCTATAACCTTGGTTTGAACAGGTGGTAAATTTATCTTACCTGTTATTTTCGTATATCTAATAATAATGAAGGCCATAACCAAGAATGATAATTTCCTTGGTATGCTTGATAAAGCCAAATAATTGTATTTAAGACGATGTTTGATACTTGACATTCAAGTTAAAGAACCTCAAAGATATCGAGGAAAGAAAATGGCATTTTTTAATAAGTTTGAATCAAATAGTTTTGTTGATTCCTGATAATACGAAAAATATGTCGCTCGAGAAAGTTGAAATCTCTCATTAAATAATTGTAATTCATCTTAAAGCGTTGGATTTGTGAGAATAATTCAGGATGGCTTCAAAAAATGAAGATCAGCAATATTTGGTCACAAATCTATTGGATATATCTGAATTCGGGAGAAAAAACTGGCTAAAAAGTCCGGAAAATTGAAGCATACAATATAAAAATAAAACAGTTATTTAATGCTACAAAGCGCCAAGAACAGGAAAAAGTCAAAGATAATATACGTTATGTACTCATTGAGAGATTTTCATAATTTCGAATTGTGAAGATTAAAAAACTGGATTTTTTGGGGTAATACTTACGTAAAAATTAACAGAGTTCTGGTAGAATAGTATATATATAACTCAGATAACAACTAAAATTTCTTTAAATAATCCCGGAGTTGGGAATTACATTGTTCAGGGCCCGAAACTGCCTAATTTCTACTTTAATGGATAATATTCTTTAAACGAAACTTTTAGCTCCAGATTAATATCTTTTTCTCTAGATTAACTCGCTTGTTTTATACCTTAGACTCGTATGCCTCCCAATTTCTAAAGCAGGTTGATATCTTTCAGGTTCTTTTGTATTATCCAGGATACAATCTGATATTTTCGGTTTTATGAATAATTTAGGCAAAAAAGCCCTTGATCATGGCGCTTGTGTTACCTGAGCAAATTATATCATTTTATCCTTTTTCCTATCTTATGATATTAATCAGGGTTTTATGAAATATATAATTGTTTTTTTATGGGAAGACTTTTTAAGCCCTGAATACATGCAAATATGGATTTTATAGTTTACATGTGCTCATAGAACCCTGAATAAACTTTAAAGAATATTTAGATCAACTTCCGATTTTCAAGAGTTATTATGCCCCTGTTCAGATCTGTATTTATTTTTCCAAAATTAATCAACTCTCTTAAATCAAATTTTAATTTTTGCTGAGAACTAATTTAAACAAAAAGTTTCTCCTCGATCGCATTTAAGCTATGGGTTTATGGTAGATTATGAGACTCTAATAGCATCTATTAAGGCTACAATAAATAAGTTAGCAAATATCTACTTTGATCCAATATAGACTTCAATTATGAACTATCGGAAAAAACATTGTCAACCGTCGACAGTTAATGAAAAATGAGAAATCTTTGTATGGGATAAACTCTTACTTATTATTTAAGTCATCATATTTTGTTCACATTAAATTAAATCATGTGTTAACTTTATATATTCCTTAGTCTAATAATTTTTTGTATGATAACATTTAATATTTTTGTATTCATACACATAGAGGGGGTAATAGCATATGCAGATGCGTAAGGGGGTAGATGGGGTTTGTTTTCAGTTCTTGCACTTGATTCTAATTTGCTAATTTCCGACTCAGTTAGTGTATTATCTTCGCAATCTCAACTTATCGATAGGCTTCTCAGACATGAGTTTACTGTTTTGATTCCAACTCAAAACGAGGAAGCTTCCATTGGGAGCAAAGTCTTACTAGCGGCAAGTTATGCTGACCGTGTACTCATACTTGATCAAGGTTCTACTGATCGGACTGGGGAAGTAGCGGCTCTAGGAGGAGCAAGAGTTGTTCCTCTAACAGGCGGAGAAGAATCACTGCTCCAAGTTCTTTATAAATCATCCATTGATTCTGATATTGTAGTACTTATTTATCCGGAATGCATGCAGGATATAGATCTTCTCTCACATGTCCTTGAACCATTAAAGCAAGGTTTTGATTTGTCTGTAGGCTCCTGGCCTTGCCGTGTCTCCTATGAGCAGGAAACAGTGATGCTTCTTAACGGGAAAAATACTTTTAAGGAGAAAATAGGTTTCTTTGCCGTAACCTCAGATTCACTGCAGAAAATAAATTTAGGCAAAGAGCATTTGTCTTTAAAATCCCTGCTATATGCAGCGAAGACCGAAAAGCTTAAAGTAAATTACCTGAGCTTCGATGTTGATCCCATATTCAGAAAGCTTGAAAACACTCGCATAGGGGTTGTCGTGCCTGCTTATAATGAAGAATTGCTCATCGGTGAAACTCTTAGGGGGATACCTGAATATGTAGATAGGGTCTATGTAATCGATGATGGTAGTATAGATCGCACCGGAGAGATTGTAAAAAAGTTCGGAGATCCAAGGATAGTGTACCTCCAACATGAGTTTAACAAAGGCGTAGGTGCTGGAATAATAGATGGGTATAAACTTGCCCTGAAAGATGAGATGGATATAGTTGTTGTTATGGCTGGGGACAATCAGATGGATCCTGCTCAGCTCCCCAGGTTAATTTTCCCAATAATTGAGGGAAAAGCTGATTATACAAAGGGTAATAGGTTACTTTCAGATGATTTTATGATCGGAATGAGCAAATGGAGGTCTGTTGGGAATATTCTTCTTAGTTTCATCACAAAAATAAGCAGTGGTTACTGGCAGGTTATGGATCCACAGAACGGATATACAGCTATTTCCAGGCAGGCCATGGAGGTTATAGATTTAGATTCAGTTTATCCTTATTATGGTTATTGTAATGATTTGCTAATTAAGCTTAATGCCTTTGGAATGAGAGTAATGGATGTGGTAATACCCGCCCGTTATGGCAGAGAAAAATCAAAGATTCGGTACGGCAAGTATATTCAAAAAGTAGCACCCATGATTTTCAGGGGCTTTCTATGGAGATTAAGAATAAAATATACAGTGCTAGATTTTCATCCGTTGGTATTATTCTACTTCATTGGAATGATTTCCCTACCTATAGGTATTTTTTTAGGGATATGGGGTTTTCTGCAGGTACTATTGCACAATTCCCTACCTCCCTACTATCCTCTCCTTGGCTTCCTTATACTGGGTGCAGGACTTCAGATGCTTCTTTTCGGAATGCTTTTTGACATGCAAACTGAAAAGAAAAGGAATGAAAGGATAGGACTTACTCGTTAAAATTTGAAAGATTTTCTTTCATGATTTTTTTTCTAAATTTGCTGTCTTAGTTTTATATATCTTTTATTTAATCAAAGTTTTATGTTTAAGCTTTAAACTACCCACTCCTGAAAAAGACTAGTCATTATCTTTATCATTACATCTGAATCTAAGTTCACATATATGTGTTGAAAATAATTATATTTACATCTTTATAGTAACACAAGACGTCTAAACAGCGTTGAAAGTTATTTATTATCGAAGCTGTATTTTTCTTAAGAACATTGGCGTAAATTTAGACTAAGCAAAAAAATGGAAATTAAAACAAAAATGAAAATAAAAATCATTTTTCCAGTTTTCTTCAAATGTTTTCCGTGGTTATTGAATTTATAGTGACTTAAGGAGATTTCGATGCACTCTTAAATATAGTCCTATGCTTATAAATGGAATATAAATTAATCGTGAAAATCGGCAGTTTATGAAATACTCTACAGACTGTATCTTAACCAAATACAAATGTATAAAATATTCATATGTAATCGATTGTCTCATACCCAAGCTACTTTTGATGACTCTCTTTAGGAAATATTCTGCAAATAATAGTTAAGGAAAACTGACAAGGAAGCTGATCTTATAATACAGGAACGTAAAATTGATCATTTCATCATCTTCTGGGTTTAAACTCCTAGTTTTGGTGTACTCTGCAAGCGTACACTTGCCAGTTTAAAAGGAGTATATGAAAAAGAAGCAGATAATACGATGAGCAACTGTAGCTGATGTTACCATTTAACTCAAGAACTTATTGAGTTTCTTCATCAATGTTTTATCCATTTCATAGAAGAACTTGTAAATGACCCAGCAAAAAATGGAGTCAGAAACTCGGGAACTTCCGGAATCTTTTTATTTAGTACGCCACGTTTGTTCGCCTAGATCTCCTTTAGTAGACAAGTAAAGACTGTATTCTTCTTATTGATCTTGGTTTTCATAAAAATCAAACAATTTTAATATTTATTGAAAGTTGAAGATACCTTGTCTCCAGAATTAATACAAATTTCGATTCAGTTGTTGTTTCTGTTGACGAGGGAGTTTCTAGGCAAAAAGTAAGGATTTTGATGGAAAACATATTAGTGAGTGTATTAAGTAATTTTTTGAACAAGACCGTGATGCTGTTGTGAAAATAATATTTATGCAAAAATCATATAATTACAAGCAAAAACTAGATGCTCTGAAAGTGCGTCTTGTAGTAATATATCACATGGGAAAAAACTACTACATATATGTCACAAATGTCCCAAAACAGATTTTAGATACAAAAGACATCGCAAAATTGTATGGGACAAGATGGATGTATAGTTGCTTTTCAAAGAGTCAAAAAACAAATATCCGCTTGATGTTACTGATACAAAGAATGAGCAAGTGCTTGAAAATTTGTTTGATTACTAGCTGGTGGTAATTGGAAAAATGATAAGTAGACCACAATTAAAGAAAATCAACTCATAATTCCTGTTTATTATGCTATGAAGTTTATATCCAAAGTATGACTTCTCACCCTTTTTTGTCTAGGTTCCTTTGATGCTTATTTTTGTTTTGCTTCATTTTCTCGATTTTTATCCGCTTTTGCATATCCAGTATTCGAATAGATGAAAGTGGCGTCCCAAATAGTCCCTTTTTAATTAGCAAATCAAGACAATTAAGTTAGTTTTGAAACTTTCACTCTATTTCTTCTTCTGTACAGTTATCAATAATTCTTTTCCTGAATAATCATACTATAGTACTGTTTGGTACTATACTCAGGAAAACCAAGGAATTCCTTGAACGAAATTCAATCAATACATTGTTTTTCAAGTTCAAAGTCTGAAAGACCATGCAATTGCTGTAAAACAAGCACTTCAAACATAATGATACTTTAGCTTTAGGTCAGCCTCCGGAAACTTTTTTTGTTAAAATATATGGAATCTAAAATGATACGAAAAGATTTCCAATCAATTAAGGAATCAAGTTCAACAAGTTTGTCTCAGACTGACTGAATAAGTTTGTGTTCTTCTTTAAAAATGAAACAAGTACAGATTTTTATTAATAAAAATTATTGTTCTGAGATTTAAATTATCCAATACTCAAATGTATAGGAGTTTATAGAAATTTTCTGTAATTATTATCTCCATTCTTTTTCCTTTAAAAGTGATTTTTCTGGAGCTGTTCAAATGAGTGCTATAGCATGAAAAAGATCAGGAGACGAAAAATATGATGGGCTAAGTTGATGAAGCATCTAAAAAAGTAAAGGATCAACTATGTGGTAAGAGGATGAAGAAAAGAAGTAAACAATATCGATAAGCAATAAAACAAGCGAAGATTAAGATGACATCTTAAGTCCGAGCTTTACTCCTTCTATTAGACGGCAGAGTGCCTGATTTTCTGTAAAGTTGCAAATCTTAAATTATTGAATAGATAAATCCTATTTCCTAAGAATCCAATTAAACTCACTTTCTGCAGATGTATATAATACTGCCATATATTTTCTCAAATAAAAGGAACTTAAAAATTAACCTAACTTTTAATGGATAAGATGGTGAAAATCGACAAACAAAATTCTACACCGTGTGCATCTATAGACGGTTGATTGCAAGTAGTTTAGTTATAAATATTCCAATATACATATATATATACATATATTTGCATGTGAAATAGATCACTCCTAGTATAACTATTAATAAAATTTATCACTTAATCATTATTAAGCGATGAATTTTTTATTTTTAATCTATGAAAAATTAGGGTAATAATGTAAAGAAAGAATACTATGCTAGTTATAAAAAAGCTCACTGGGTAAGGCTCATAAAACGAAATAAAAAGTCCTAGCCAGGTTGCTATTAGAGCAATAAATATGGAGATCATTATGCCTTGTTTGGGTCGTTTTGCAAATCGATGAGCTATCGCTGCTGGTGTGATCATTAATGAGAAAATAAGAAGGACACCAACGACTTGAACGGCGACAGATGTCGCAACTGCGACCATAAGCATGAAAATTATTCCAAGCCAAAGCGTAGGCAATCCCTTTACTTCTGCTACTTCTTCATCAAGAGATGAAAATAAAAGTGGTCGATATACGATCCCTATTGAAAAAAGAATCATTAGACTGGCAACAAGTGTCACAATGACGTCATTGTTACTAATACCCAATATTTCTCCGAACAAAATAGAGTATGCTTCGGTTGCGTAGCCACTATAGAGGCTAATGAACAGAACACCAAGGCCAAGCATGAATGAAAGGACTATTCCAATTTGAGTGTCACGCGTAGCTGCGCGGCGACCAAGTATTGCTATCGTTATACCGCCACAACCAGTAAACAGCAGAAGGCCGATTATAGGAGCGATTCCGAATAGTACGGCGCCTGCGGCACCTGCAAAGCCAATATGAGCAAGAGCATGTGCTGCGAACGATGAGCGACGAAGCACTATGAAGTAGCCGACGATGCCTGCGACGATCGCGACTATAGTTCCGGCTTCAAAGGCATGCTGCATAAATCCGTACTGCCACATCTCTTGTAGATCAGTTAATAAATTAATGCTAAGTGACATATTAATCACAATGGTGTTGGTTTTCTTCGATACCTATTACTGCGACCTGGCCCTGCGAACCACGCAGGACCTCAACCTGTGTTCCATATAAAGCCGATAGAGATTCCGATGTCAGGACTTCATTAGGCTTGCCGATCGCCACCTTGCCGTTGACTATATAAATAACTTTATCAAGAACAGATAAAAGTGGATTGATATTGTGAGCTATGAGCAATGCCGTTGCATTGCGCGCTCGAACTACATTATTGATAAGCTGCACTAATTCTTGCTCACGCCTGATATCAAGATTTGACAATGGCTCATCGAGTAATAATAGATTTGGGTCACTGACCAATGCTTCAGCTAAAAATACCCGCTGTAATTCTCCGCCTGACAATACGCCAAGGGACCGATGTGCTAGATTTTCTGCTCCAACGGCTTTCAGCACATCAAAAGCGTATTTGCGATCTTTTTGGGAAAATGGATTAAAACCCCACTGTTTTCCGGAAAATCCGAGCCTTACTAATTCCAGGGATTCGATGGTCATTTCTGGATCAATTAAATGTCTTTGTGGCACGAAACCGATATATGGATTGCCTCGTTTAGGTGGGGTATTAAATATCTTAATGTTGCCACGAATAGGTTTCTGCATCCCAAGAAGCAAACGAAACAGGGTTGTTTTTCCCGATCCGTTGGGTCCGATGATCGCTACGAACTCGCCGTGGTCTATAGTAAAATTGGCGTCCTGCCAAACGATGTTGTTCTGATAACCGGCCGCCAAGTTTTCAACTGTAATAATATTAGGATAGTTTGCGTTCATTTATTTTTTCCCAAGAGCTTTTGCATTTAGAGTATTCTGAAGAGAGATCAATTCCGAGTTCATCCAATCCTGGAATGAAATATTCGGCGGCTGTATTGTTTCTGTGATGCCAATAAGGGGTATGCCTTCTTCTGTAGCCAATTTTTTCATATTATTCGTAATCGGTGTTACAGTTTGCTTGTTATAGACCAGTACACTCACATTTCCACTCTTAAGCTGCGTTTCAAATTGCACAATGCTCTCTGCTGGCGGATCGTTCCCTTCGGCAACAGCTTGAGTAAATGCAGGAGGAGAGACAAGTTCAAGACCAGTAGCGTTTGCGAGGTATGCAAAGATACTTTCTGTGGCTGCTACTTTCATGCCTCCGAATTGTTTTTTGATCTCAGTGGTCTTATTTTGGTATTTTGAAAGCGATAATTGCAAGTTTGTATAATTCTGTTCATAATATGCAGCATTAGCTGGATCGATATAAATAAGATCTTCTTTCATCTGTTTCACAGTTAAGTTCACATAATTGGGGTCATACCATAAATGAGGATTATCGCCCTCTTTTTTTCCAAGAAGCTCTGCCACATTCAAAATTTTGCAGTCTGATTTAACACCAGCTCCAATAAGCTTGTTAGCCCAGCTGTCATATCCAGCTCCATTAACAATTATATAGTCTGCCATGGCAAATGCACGCGCATTTTCAGTGTTACTTTCGTACTCATGTGGATCGGCATTGGGATCTGAAACTATGCTCAACACTTGGACATGCGTTCCACCAATCTGGGATACCAGACTACCCCAAAAATTTTCAGCGGCAACAATTTGTATGGTTTTTGTAGTATTGATGGCAATGGAATTATTATTGGTGCCAAAAGAACTTGGGTGATAACCCTTTATTGCGATGAAAGAAACGATAGCAATAAGGATTGCCACTCCTATGACAATATAAGTTGTATGTTTCATAATTTTTTACCTACCGGATGTGAATAAATTATTTAGCTGACCCCAAAAGTTAAAATTCGTTTTTTAATCTCATATTTTGAACGAAGAGTCGAATCTCTGATTATAAAAACAATGTGAAGAATCTAGGACTTACATACTTTGGGTGTAAAACAAAGCACCTTAGCCTTTGCGACGAAAATTGTACTTTGGGTAATTAGAAGTTTAATGCTATTGATTTTTTATTTCAATTGCGAAAGTCTTAGAATTCTAATTTAAGGGTAAATAGAATTAAATATGGGGATCAAACTGAGAAATTGCAGCATTAAATATTCAACTGCCTAAAGATCAATAATTCTGATGATGGCATATACATCTTTGATTTTATCCCTCAATCCTATGAGTTCCAAATAAAATGTTATGTAACTACCCGTTGATAAATTATTGGTTATCTACCAAATATTTTGTGCCATATAAAATATTTTTCGTCATAGTTAAAGATTATTGAGATACAAAAATAAACTAAATAAAAAATTAGCTGAATTATTAAAAAATGGTCCTTTTTCCGGAAACTCACACCTATATTTATTGATCAGATGTATTTGTGGCACAAAATCAGACTCTATTGACATTATAATTAAACTCATTTATTAAATAATTATAGATTTTATGATATTAATTTTTTTTAAAATCGTGAGAGTGTGTTATTGAAAACTGCAAGCATGGGAATAATCTATACGTTTTTTCTTTAGAAACGGGATTGTACCATAAATTTGAAGCATATGCAATAAATATTAATATTATGTGAATATACACCAAACAATGACACGTAATGATGGTCTAGAGTTAAGCCCTAAAAAAAGTGAATATTTGAAGTATATATTTGAAAAAGGGGGTATTGTCCGTACAATGGATATATCAGATAATTTTCACCTTGACCCGTCAACAATTACTAAGGCCATACAGGAGATGTCTTCCACTGGCCTTATAGATTATGTACCTTATAGGGGCATTAGTCTGACTTCCAAGGGCACAGAGCATGCTGAGTTTTTGGTTAGACGTCACCGGGTTATAGAGTTGATGCTCTCCCACTATGGGCTTTCTGGGCATGAAGCTTGTGGTGAAGCTTTGAAGTTTGAGGGATACATCTCAAGGGATGTGGTCAATAAGATTTGTAGTTCTCTGGGGCATCCAAGAGTAGGTATTTGCGGGAAAATCATGCATAATAAAAGCTGTTGTTATCTTGGAGAAAATTGATTAAGAATTCTCAAATAAAATTAATGAAGTCTTACCACATGAATCAATAAGGAAGGCCTCGCTAAACCTCTGATTGCCCCAATTCATCCATATATAATTTGTAATCACATGACAAACTGTAGGAGTTAATCGAAATACTCATAAATAAATTTACTGTGTCTGTAGAAAAAGTAGAGTCATTTTTGATTATCAGAAATCAATCACTTCATTACCTTAAATAATCTTTCTCGATACTTTTTTTATTTGCATTAATGGTGCAGAATTACGAGATTTGGAACTACTTAACTAGCAAATAGTATATAGTAAAAGGTTTCTATATAATTTATATAGGATTTTGATAAACTTATAATTTTCACGAATTATTTATATATAATTTATAATCACATGACAAAATTTAGGAGTTTATAAAACTATTTTATATAACTTGGCAGGTTAGTTTTATATACCGCAAGTTTATATAATTAACCGAAGTATATATGGGGTTACAGTAACTTCAGGAATGGATTAATTATGGCTCCGCTTTTTGCCAATCATTTTATCCCTAAGTTTTTTATTTTTTCGAAAGCTTCAAATGTAAATATTGATCAGATAACGTCTATAATAACGTTAGAATATGTGAGCTAACCATGGTGTATAAAAGTAATCAAAAAATATCCGGTAAGAGTATAACCACATTTGAGTTCAATAATGTTACGGACGGGAATGAATCCAATCAAGTTATGGGAGAATCTGAATCTAATCAGATTAAATCTAAGCCTGATCTCAATTATGATATGGATGAAGATGTTGATATCGGCTTTCTATTTGAAAACACTTCTAATATAGATGTTCCCAAACTTCTTATCGACCAGGTGTTAGGACAGGAGCATGCAGTAGAAGTAGTAAAAAAAGCAGCTAGTCAAAGACGACACATTATGATGATAGGGACTCCAGGTACAGGGAAATCCCTGCTTGCAAAAGCTATGGCAGAGCTCCTTCCTAAAGAAGAACTCAAGGATATCCTTGTATATCCGAATATGGAAGATCTGAACAATCCTAAAATCAGAGAAGTTCCTGCCGGAAAAGGCAGAGAAATTGTTATGGCTCATAAGATGGAGGCTCGAAAGAAAGCCCAGGCCAGAAACATGCTTATGATGCTCTTTGTAGTTGGCATTATAGTTTATTCTTACTTTGTTGCCCAATTGCTCTGGGGCATAATTGCAGGCATAATGATCCTCATGTTAACTCGCCAGTTTCTTCCTAAAGAGGAAATGATGATCCCGAAATTGGCGGTTTCTAATTATGATAAAGAGCATGCACCCTATATTGATGGAACTGGAACACATGCAGGAGCCCTTCTAGGTGATGTGAGGCATGACCCATTCCAGTCCGGAGGACTTGAGACTCCTGCACACGATAGAGTAGAAGCCGGAGATATCCACAAGGCCCATAAAGGAGTACTCTTCATTGATGAGATCAATACTCTCAGGCTGGAGTCCCAGCAGAGTCTATTAACGGCGCTTCAGGAAAAGGAATATCCGATTACCGGGCAATCCGAGAGGAGTTCAGGAGCTCTTGTTAAAACCGAACCTGTACCCTGTGATTTTATTATGGTTTCTGCAGGGAACCTGGATGCAGTTCATAAGATGCACCCTGCGCTAAGGTCGAGAATAAAAGGCTATGGATATGAAGTCTACATGCGTGACTCCATGGAAGATACTTCTGAAAATAGGAAGAAAATGGTCCGTTTCGTTGCCCAGGAAGTTGTTCGGGACGGGCATATCCCTCACTTTGATGAAGGTGCAGTAGAAGAAATAATCAGGGAAGCCAGACGGCGGGCAGGTCGGAAAGGCCATCTTACGTTAAAGCTTCGCGACCTTGGAGGACTTGTGCGTGTAGCAGGTGATATTGCCCATTCAGAAGACGCTCCAATAACAACCTCAGAACACGTGCTTGCGGCAAAAAGGATTGCCAGGTCAATTGAACAGCAGCTTGCAGACAGCTATCTTGAACAGCGCAAGGAATATGAATCCTTCCTGAGAAAAGGTTCTGCTGTAGGCAGGGTCAACGGCCTTGCAGTTATGGGGGGGGACTCTGGAATTGTGCTACCTATCGTATCCGCAGTTACTCCTGCAATTTCTGGATCTGAGGGGCGCATTATAGCAACAGGGAAGCTCAAGACAATTGCAAAGGAAGCAGTGCAGAATGTCTCTGCAGTGATTAAAAATATGACAGGTGCAGATATCTCCAGACATGATGTCCATATCCAGTTCGTAGGAACATATGAAGGTGTGGAAGGAGATAGTGCATCGGTTTCAATTGCTACAGCCGTCATATCTGCCATTGAAAAGATCCCCGTGGACCAGACTGTGGCAATGACAGGTTCCCTTTCAGTCAGAGGAGATGTCCTGCCTGTAGGTGGAGTGACCTATAAAATCGAAGCTGCAGCCCAAGCAGGTATGAAGAAAGTTATTATCCCGAAGGCAAATGAAGCGGATGTTCTTATCGAAAGGGCATACAGAGACAAGATTCTGATCATTCCTGTGTCTTCCATTGCGGAAGTAATGGAACACAGCCTAGTGGGCCCGAGAAAGAATTCAATTATAGAAAAACTAAAGAATATTACCAAACTCAGTTTCGACATTCCGGAAGTCTCACCCACTTCCGTTCAGGCTAAGAGTTTATTTGGGTGCAGGAACTGATCATGAAAAGCATTATGCAGAGCATTAAATTTTATGACTGCAGGATAGTAGGAGGTAGTTTCATCTCTATTATCCTGGATAATGGAAGGATAGAGGAAATTTCCAAAAATTTCACACGAGGAGCAGGTGTAAGGGCTCTATGTGGGGGTTCGTGGGGTTATACAGCTGTTGAAGGGGAAATTGACCTCAAGCACGGGATAGAAGCTGCCTCAAAACTTGCTTTTTCTATGAACGCTAACACCCCCAAAGAAAGCGTTGAACTTGTATCTGTAAATCCTCCAGAGATAAAAAATCTTCCTGAAATAAGGATCGATCCAAGGGATGTTTCCATAGATGAGAAAGTAGGCCTATTAATGAGCATCGAGGCCAATGCAAAGGTCAAAGGAGTTCACAGCACAAAAGTAACATATATGGAAGCTGAATTCAAAATCGAATACCAAAGTTCCGATGGGCTGGAATGTGAATATGAACTCCTGAATGTCGGCTTTGCCGTTTCTGCAGTGGCCTCAGAGAATGGTGAGTATCAAGCAGGCAGAGAAAGTCGCTTTGGGTACGGCTATGAGCTTTTTGAAAAAGAGAACGTTATGGAACTTGCAAGCAGAGCAGGTAATACTGCAGTCGAACTTCTTAAAGCCAAAACCCCTAAAGGTGGAGAAATGCCTGTACTGCTGGATCAGGAACTTGCCGGAGTCTTTGTGCATGAAGCCGTAGGACACGCATCAGAAGCCGATCTTGTCCTTGAAGGGGATTCCATCCTTGGAAACAGAATAGGAAAACAGATCGCAGCTCCTCTTATTACTATCATCGACGACCCCACTCTTCACGAGTTTGGATATTACCCTTTTGATGCAGAAGGAGTACAATCAAAAAAAACAGAGATAATCCGGGAGGGGGTCTTAAATTCCTATCTACATTCCCGTGAAACGGCTGCCAAACTTGGAGGAACTCCAGGGAACTGCCGAGCTCAGGGATATTCCATGCCAGTTGTCAGGATGAGTAATACATTCATAGATAATGGGGATGCCAGGTTTGAAGAGATGCTTGAAGAGCTTCGAGATGGAATATATCTTATCGGTTCTAGAGGGGGGCAGGTGAATACCGGAGAAGGAATTTTCCAGTTCAATGCCGAAAAAGGATATATGAT
The DNA here is from genome assembly GCA_003164755.1 of Methanosarcina sp. Classification (GTDB taxonomy): domain Archaea; phylum Halobacteriota; class Methanosarcinia; order Methanosarcinales; family Methanosarcinaceae; genus Methanosarcina. The sequence goes on from PLUB01000083.1 coordinate 38,094, forward strand.
AAGGAACGGAGAACTTACAAAACTTGTACGGGATGTCTCCCTATCTGGCAAGATCCTTGAGATTCTTAACCATGTAACTCTTGTGGGCAATGACATGAAAATAACTGCAGGAAGATGTGGAAAAGCAGGACAGATTATTCCAGTATCAGACGGTTCCCCCCATCTTGCCATCTCAAAAGCCCTTGTAGGAGGTTCATGAAAATGTATGAACTTGCAAGAAAGGCCCTCAAGTTGGCAGAGAAAATAGGGGCAGAAGAAGCTGAAATTTATTATGCTTCTAATCACTCAACAAGTGTGAATTTCCGGAAGGATTCCCTTGAAAATGCCAAAGATCGTTTCTCAGAAGGTATTGGAATCCGAGCCATAGTAAATGGAGCGGTGGGTTTTGCAAGTACGAATTCTGCACGAGAACTCGAGAATGCTATAGAAGTTGCAGTCGCAGAAGCCAGAGTTGGGAGCCAGGATCCTGATTGGATGGGACTTCCATCTGATGGGAAATACCAACAGGTTACAGGGATCTTCGATAAAAGAGTCGAGACTCTTGAGCTTGAAGAGTGTATAGACTATGCGATGGCTCTTGTTGAAGGCACAAAAGAGCACCCAGGCGCGCTTCCCACCTCCGGAGGTTTCACCCGAGCAAAGGGCAGACATCTTATCCTGAACACAAACGGGATTGATATTGAAGAAGAATCTACAGTTGTTTCAGGTTTTGTGGATGTTATTACGGTAGATGGGCAGACTTCAACAGCCTATGATTTTGCTATTTCCCATTCTCTTGACATTGATTTCTTTGCTCTCGGGGAAAATGCCGCAGATCTTGCTCTTAAGTCCAATGGAGGAATTAAAATCGAACCGCAAAAAATCGATGTGATCTTCCACCCCTTTGCTTTTTCAGATATCATTGAAGACGTCCTTGCCCCTTCCCTTGACGCAGATAATGTCCAGAAGGGGAGGTCAGGCCTTATAGCTAAGCTTGGGAAAGAATTGGCAGTTCCAGAACTCTGTATCTATGATGATGGGCTGATCGAGTCAGGAATCGAGACTTCAGCTTCAGATGATGAAGGAGTTCCTTCACAGCGTACAACCGTGATTGAGAAAGGAGTGCTTGTGACTTATCTCCATGATAATCATACCGCAGGAAAAGCAGGCATAAAAAGCACAGGCAATGGTTTGAGGGCTTCTTATTCAAGTCCTCCTTCAGTGGGGCTCAGAAATTTCATAATCGACTACCCTCAAAAGGATGTTATCGCTGATACAGAATATGGGGTTTTCGTAAATACGATTATCGGTTCTCACACTGCAAATTCAATTTCTGGGGACTTTTCAGTGGAAGCAAGAAATGCTTTCACAATTAGAGACGGAGCTCTTGATGAACCTATAAAGTCGCTTATGATTTCTGGCAATGCTTTTGAGCTCTTAAAACAGATTACAGGTGCAGGTTTTGATGTAAGAAGAGTTGGAGGCATGATTATACCTTCAGTCCGTGTTTCAGATTTAAGTGTAATAGGTTAAGGAAACTTCAAGATCCTTTTTCCAACACTTCTAAAAACTTATCTAATATCTTATGGCATCATAAAAACTCATCACTATTTCCCGCACCTTGCGACTGCAATAACTAAAAATCACTTTCTGCAGATGTACTAAAGAATGGTATCTATTTTCTCAATATGACAGTACCTTAAATATTAATCCAACCTTCAATAAATAATAGTGGACAAAAAAGCAAACAAATTTATCAAAAGATAGTGATTATAACAAAAAAATATCACACAACATCTTCAGATTCACTCTTTGAGTAGTAATAACAAGAACTTTTCCTGCTTTGAATATCTCTTTTGTTACTGCATAAACTAGTTTCTTTGGAGCTCTTTTTGAGCTGATCCTCTTGTTTCTTAATACATCAGTTATTCCCAGATGATATTCTTTTACTGCTCTTTTCATTTTTGCATCATAACCTTTTGATTTTGCTCCAAAGTATTCTCTGTCTCTATGAACCACTTCATTTTTTCTGATAACTCTACATACGAATGCAATCGTTTTTTACTCAATAACCAGATTATACATCCCATATTTTTTTCAATTCATGAGGTATTTGTTTGCCAAATTAGCTTATTAGATCCACTTTTTTATTTGTTCAAATGAGATATATTCTTAGCCCTGATACAAAATTGTAATAATATTGAAAAACTGTTCTCAGTCCTTAGCGTATGTTCAAGAGGACTTCGATTAATCCTAAATTTCATCGTATGCGTATTAATTGTATACAAATAACTCTTGAAGATCAAAGATTTATTTAAATCCTTAATTATTTTTATGCCAATATTTGAACGCTACATCGTAACCTCACTATACATGAGATTCAAAATTATGCATAATAATCGTTGAACGGTGAAGAATGATTATCACACAAATTATTTTGGATCTACCCCTGATCTTTATCAATGAAGAAAAGGAAAAAGGTATTAAGTTACTGAGGTTATTACCTATATTTTAGAGAATTACTTCCTGAGAAGTCTTGCCATATAAAGTAACTTTGGAGTATTTCTATGAGACCCTATAGGCATAATATGAATTCCTCGCGAAAGTTTTACGAGTTCGGATATAGTTTCTGATGCTATAGAAAGACCTTCTTCCACCGGATTAGATGCCTTTCTCATGCGGGATATTATTTTCTCAGGTACACTGATTCCAGATATGTTTCTGTTCATGAATTCAGCCATTCCAAGGGACTTTAAAGGGATCAAGCCTGCAATTACAGGTACACCGAGGTGGTTTATGGCTTCCATAAATTCCTCAAACATACCCAAATCAAAGACAGCCTGGGTCTGGATAAAATCAGCTCCACAATTAACTTTTTTTTCAAGTTTTATGAGTTGCAGGGGATTGCTAGGATTTATTCCGGAGACAGCACCAGTACAGAAAGAAGTTCCTCCGTTTAGCTTATTTCCTGCAAAATCAACGCCAGCATCCAGTTTCCTTACAAGTTGAAGAAGCTGCACGGAATCGAGATCATATACCGGCTTTGAGCTAGGATGGTCTCCACACGAAGGAAAATCCCCGGTCATTAAGCAAATATTCCGGATACCAAAAGCATAAGCTCCCAACAGATCTGACTGAAGTCCGAGCCTATTCCTGTCACGGCAAGTTAACTGCATAATGGGCTCGTGTCCATCATCGAGCAGAAGCTTACTAAAAGCTAGGGAACTCATATGCATTATAGAGCATTGGTTGTCAGTGACGTTTAGAGCATCTACAACGCCTTTGAGCTGGCTGGCATTTTCCAAGGAAGCTGAAAAGTTAGTTCCCTTTGGAGGGGAGATTTCAGCAGTAATCAGAAATTTGCTGGAATTCAGTTTATCACGAAAATTAAGATGCATCAAATAAGAATACTAGAAATGAAATTATTTAAAACCATGCTCCTGAGGGGGATGTACAATGTAAAGAAGATCCAGCCTCTCGATTTTTTTCAAACGCTCATAAATAAGAGTCCATGCACAATCTTTCAACCTATCAATTTCACACATTCCTTCAACATTACCTCCACAGGGCCCGTTCAGAAGTCCTTTTGAGCATTGGGATTTGGGACAGATCCCGCCGAATTTATCTATGATACAGTTCCCACACATTATACACTGATTGGAAATAAGTTTACCCCCGCTCGAACATCCCAAGGAAATAGTATCACTTGAACAGTACACAGGGACATCCACTACATTAGCTACGGAGGAAACACCACTGCCGCAGGCCATTACAAGGATACAGCATGCATCAGTTATTTTCTCATTTTTCTCAACCAGGGACTCAAAAGACCGTATGCTACAGGCTGCAGTAGGAAGAACCCAGCCTACTACATGCTTTCCACTATCCTCAAGTTTTCTGCACATTTCAAGAACTTCGGGTTCCCCGCCTATTCGTAGTTTTGCAGCGCAGACATTGCATCCGATAACGAACATGTTGTCTTCATTTTTTAAGAGGGCAAGAATTTTCTCAAAGGGTTTTTCTGAAGTTATAATCATAATTACCTCAAATATCGATATTCTAGATCGTTTCGGTTTGCAATACATTCGTAGATCATTTCGCCGATAAGTGGAAGGGGATGAACCTGCCCCTTAAGTTTTTTGGCAGCTCGCCCAAGTTGCAGCATAGTGCCCATTATAAGCACATCAGTGATTTCCGTTTCATGAGAAACTGCATTCCTTTTCAAGGCCGCATCCCCCCCCATAGCAAGCATTTCTTGTTTTATTATGAGACCCTCTGTCGTTGTAAGGTTACGAATTTTCAGCATTAAATGAATGCTTTTGCACTGCATTATCTGTGAGCCTATCCTTGTTGTCCCTATTTTTCGCATTGCTACTGCTGCATCCTGAGGGGTCTTTACTTCAAAGACAGAAACCTCATATATGTCCTCTTTTACTTCACTTGTCCGACTTCTGAGAGCTTTTCCAAGCTTTACAACGTCAAAGGTCTCAGGCACATCATGCGTACGAATTATATGAGCACCCTTGTAGACTGCAATAGCTGCTGCAGCCAGGCTGCCATAAAGCCTCTCATTCGCAGTTTTTCCAAGTACCTCCCCTATGAAGGATTTTCTTGAAAGAGCCGCTAGTAAAGGCTTTTCGAAAATATTAAGGCGTTCAAAATCATCAAGGATTTCAAAATCATGGATAGGAAGCTTAAATTCTGTCCAGCTACCTATTGCAGGGTCAAGTATCAGATTTTTCTGGTTGATACCTCCAGCTTCAGCAGCCCATATAATAGAATCAAGTGCTTCAATTATAGAGTTCATTCCCAACGCGTCTCCGGGAACTTTTATAGAGGCCATGACAACTGCAGGACACCCATATTCTGCGATTACTTCGATCATTCGAGGGTCTGTGGTAAAACCAGAAACATCGTTTATAACCTCAGCTCCTCTTTTGAGAGCTTCTTCTGCGATTTCGGGAAACATTGTATCCACGGAAATCACAGCATCCACATTGCTTTCAAGAACCTCAAGAGCTGGCAAAATACGTTCTAATTCTTCTTTCTTGCTTATCTGTTCGGAAAAACGCCAGGTTGAACGGGCTCCAAGATCCAAGAAAGTTGCTCCATCTTCCACCATCTTTAGAGCAATCTCAAGTACTGAATCTTGGCTCACAACAGAGCTTTCGTAAAAGGATTCCGGGCTCAGGTTAATTACACCCATTATATGTGAAGGGTATCTATCTCCCAACTTTATACCACAGATATCAGCATCAACGACCATTTTTGACAACCAGATATATAGATTTATGAATCAACTAATGTCAACAAACACATAATAAACATTAGTAAGAAAATATTTGTGATAGCCTAATTCACAGATCTTTCAGTCATTAGATCTTTTCAGCGCCAGGCCTTTGAACTATAGCTGAGATCCATAAAAAGTCTTATTATTTTTTGTGTTCATGATTTATTGAAGTCGTAGAATGTGGGAGATAATGATGAATTTTTGCGATACCAGGAGGTATTCAAAAGTTTCCGATTCATTGCATTCCGCCTATTGAAAATATATTGTGATATTCCTGAAAAAAACCTTTTTATTTGGTCACCAGAGATTTCCGGATAGAAACCGCGATTTATCAGGTAGATTTGCTTACAGACTTATAATAAAGAGGATTTCCATAAATCTCTGATTTTCACAAGTCAATTATATCCAATTTATAAGCATATGACGAAATAAGGGGTTTATCGAAATCCTCTACAAATAATAAATCTGGATTGTTATAAAATACGCTTCAATGATACATAAAAATATTGATGTGTGAAATTGACTTAATGAAATTGTAAAAAGCAATATTAGTCTTGATTGAAAAATTGGCTCTAAATAATAATTTTTACTATTGTAAACTTGTTAGATCGAAAAAAGAGATCAAATTTATTTAATTTGACACAATTAGGAAAATAATTATTTTTGTTTTAGTATGAAAATATGGGAGTACGAATATCATATCCTACCACGATGATCTAATTTCGAAGTAATCCATATTTGCTGTAGTTTCAAATGATTATTCTTATTATTTCACAATTCTTCCGATATGGTTCACAAGAAAAAAGATTTACCCATACATATTAAGAGAATAAGAGGATTACTATTTAAATGTAATTTTTTTTCTTATTGGCAAGCCTATCTATATCTTTCTCACTAATTTCTGTATTTGATACTATTTTTTTTCTTTACAGTTATCAATAATTCTTTTTCTGAATGACTAAGCCGTTGTCCTTTCTTGTATGTACTCAGGAAAACCAATAAATTTCCTGAAAGGAATTTAATCAATACATTATTCTCAAGTTCAAAGTTGAAAAGACCATGCTATTACTACAAAACGAGCATTTTTAATCATAAAGGTGACATCATCTTCAGAGTCCAGCTTCGGAAATTGTTTTGTTCAAAGATATGGACTTATAAATAATACGAAAAGAATTCTAATCAATGAAGGAATCAATTTCAGTCAATTTGCTTACAACTAACTGAAGAAGTATTTATAGTTCTTTACGAACAAAATTAGTACGAATTTTCATGAATATAAATTAATGTTAAGAGATTTTAGCTCTCAAATGTTCAAACGCATAGAAATTTAGAGAAATTTGCGACAGTGTACCGAAAGTTTCATCAAAATATATTGACTCTGCATTCTTTTTTACCACAAAAAAGGTGCAGAATCAATGATTAATATCTTTTCACTCAAAAAAGATTATCTTATCTCTCAGGAAGATGGAATTCACCATATAATTACTTGGTTTTTAAATCTTGTAATGAAATATGAAGATCTTATTCAATTTAGTGCTAAACGTCATGATAGGACTGATTTCAGAAAAGATCGTAAAATTAGCTACAAATCTCTAACTGTTTGAGAAGTATTCCATAGTTGAAAAAACATCCTAATAGATGTATCTGAATCTTACTTGCAAGATGTCTCCACCGAAGGAGGGGGTCTATCATGACTGTTTTTGAGTAGGTGCTACCTCAGCCTCTTATGTTTACAAGATTACTGAATAACTGGATGAAAAGGTTGAAGAATTTCTCTATAAACGAATCTAACAAGAAATTCTTTATTTTCTTATTGATGCTACTGATTATAAGATAACAGGTGGGCTTCACTATGAAAAATAAGTTTTCTTTGTAGATGCTAGGATAAGGGGATAATAGTTACTTTGGGATTCGTAGAACATTCAATAATTTTAAAGACTCTTTTTTCTGGAAGATCCTTGCGATGATCTAGATGAAAGATATTTATGAGGTGTCAAGTTAATCTTTTATTATGGACGCAAAGGAGTACGAAAAACAATACGGGGGTCCTTTTTTGAATCCAGCTGGCAGAACTATCGCTGACATCTGATCAGGTTCTTAAAAAGGTGCCAACAAAGAAGCAAAAGGAAGTGGCTGAGGAGATAAAAAGAAGCATTGATGGCTTGTCAGAAACTTTATGATCTTATTAGAAAATGGATGACCTATGGGATAAAATAGCAAGTTATACGTTTTAGGGCCTCAGATCCAATACAATGAACAAGGTGCAATTTCCAGAGAATCATTGGTAAAAAATAAGAACAATAAGACACAAATAAAGAATGGATAATAGGAAACAAGTGGTATTAAAAATCTCGAAAAACCTTAGATCTCAACAAATTGATTATATACGGTTCATAAACAACCAGCCACAAATTGGAGTTTATCGAAATCTTCTACAGTAATAGACCAGTAATCAAAAAAGAAGATTAAGGGGTTTAGTAAAGGAAATTCCTACCTTAGGATAACCAAATTGCATCTAAGATACAAAAATTTGACTTTAAATCTACTGTAAATTTATGGAGCTGTCAAATTTATGAGGCTTTGTGAAAAAAATCTTGAAAAAGAAAGTTTTAGAACTATTTTCCTGCGCACATTAACACGTGCTTCATTAGCATGGCAATTGTAATAGGGCCTACGCCTCCTGGAACAGGAGTGAGAAGAGAAGCCTTTTTGATTACGTTTTCAAAATCTACGTCTCCATATACGCCATTTTCTTCCTTGGTGATACCCACATCAAAGATAACTACCCCCTCCTTTACCATATCAGCTTTGATAAGGTATTTTACTCCTGCTGCAACTACAAGGATATCGGCTCCAAGGGTATATTTTTTCAGATTATCGGTAAACACATGGCAAACTGAAACAGTGGCATTACGATTAAGAAACATTGCTGCCATGGGTTTTCCAACAACATTACTGTGTCCGATGATAACCACATTTTTGCCCTTTACAGACACATTATACTCCTCAAGAACTCGGATAACTCCATGGGGGGTACAGGGAACAAGACCTTCATTCCCGATCATGAGTTTTCCCATATTGTAAGGATGAAAACCATCTGCATCTTTTGTAGAGGTTATTGCTTCCATTGCTGCCTGGGGAGAAATATGCTTTGGAAGTGGAAGCTGAAGCAGGATTGCATGCACATTTATATCTCTGTTAAGACTATCAATCAGGGAAAAAAGATCCTCTTGACTGGCTTCTGCCGGAAGAAGATAATCTTCTGCTCTAATACCCACACGTTCACAGGCCTTATGCTTAAGGTGAACATACATCTTGGAAGCTGGATCCCCACCAACGAGGATTGTTGCAAGTCCTGGAATAACTCCATGGCTGTTTTTCAGTTCTTTGACTCCTGATCTTACTTCATCTTCGATCTGCTGGGCAAGAAATTTCCCATCTATTATCCGTGAATAATAGCTTTCAGCTGACATTTGTAAGAACACCCTAACCTTTTAGATTAGCAATAAACTGGGAACCTTGAGCAAAGTTCTCTTACATTGCGACTTGTTTCAGAAAGAATCTTCTCGTTTGCCTGATTCTTGATTGAGATTTCGATATATTCTGCAATCAATTCCATTTCCTTTTCCTTCATACCCCTTGTAGTACAGGCAGGAGTCCCGAGCCTTATTCCACTAGTAACAAATGGACTGCGGGTTTCGAAGGGCACTGTGTTCTTGTTTGCAATAATCCCAGCTTTACTCAGGGATATTTCCGCATCCTTGCCTGTGGTATCCATATTATTTAGGTTGACAAGAATAAGATGATTATCTGTTCCGCCAGAAACGATATAAAACCCCTTCTCCTTCAGACACTTGCATAGAGTTTCTGCATTCTTTACGGTCTGAAACTGGTCCTGCCTAAATTTTTCGCCCATCGCCTCTTTGAAAGCCACTGCCTTTCCAGCTATGATATGCATGAAAGGACCACCCTGGATACCCGGGAAAACAGTTTTGTTAACTCCGACTGCAAGCTCTTCTGTCCTGGAGATTATCATTCCTCCCCGTGGACCACGAAGAGTCTTGTGGGTAGTGGTAGTCACGAAATCAGCATAAGATACAGGACTCTGGTGCATGCCTGCAACTACAAGCCCTGCAATATGTGCAATATCTGCAAGAAGATATGCTCCGACCTCATCAGCAATTTCCCTAAACTTCTTGAAATCGATTTCACGCGAATAAGCAGATGCGCCGCAGACAATCATTTTTGGTTTACATTCCTTTGCCATTTTCAGAAGTTCTGCATAGTCAATAATTTCAGTTTTTTTGCTAACTCCGTAGGGCACAACATTGTAAAGCTTCCCGGAAAAACTTACAGGACTGCCATGGGAAAGATGCCCTCCGTGAGATAGGTCCATGGACATGATAGTATCTCCGGGATTTAATACCGAAAAGTAAACAGCCATGTTGGCTCCTGATCCGGAATGTGGCTGAACGTTGACGTATTTTGCCTTAAAGATTTTTTTTGCCCTGGAGATCGCAAGATCTTCAGCAATATCTACAAAGTCGCAGCCTCCATAGTATCGCTTGCCAGAATATCCCTCTGCATATTTGTTAGTCATAATCGAGCCCTGGGCTTCCATAACGGCTCTACTTGCATAATTTTCAGACGCAATCAGGTTCAATTTGTATTCCTGACGTTCGGCTTCTTTTTTGATAGCCTCGGAAAGTTCTGGATCGATTTTATCAATATAAGACATTACTGTCACCTGAGAATCTATTACATCTATTAACCTATTCTAAATCAAGAGTTTTTTGATGGATTAGATTGATTAATACTAATAAAGCAGATATTTGAAAGCTTCATATTGTGGAGGTATTCGAAAATTTGACGTTTAAAGAAAATGAAGATTTAGCAGATTGAGATCATCAATATACGAAGTCATTAAACAGCATTATAACCTTTTATATGGGAGGATCTTATACCTAACTATTAAAACTTACAGAAAAATTCCGGTATGTTTTTTGAAGCACAGGAGATTTTGAAATCTGGAAAATTTTTGTGTCTTAATGTTTCGTGGAAACACCCAATTAGAATTATGAATAACTACTGATGCATTAAGGAGGTTATTCTTAGGAAAATTTAGGCTGGTTTGAACATAAATTTAATTACACGGTCCATTAACCGAATCCTACTGTTCTACCCTCAATTTTAAGTTTACCCTCGACAAAGAGCTTGACAGCTTCAGGGTAGATAATATGCTCCTGTTCGAGGATTCTGGCAGTAAGAGTTTCTTCCGTATCCCCTTGGAGTACAGGCACACAGCTCTGAAGGATTATTGGGCCGGAATCCAGTCCTTCATCTACAAAGTGTATAGTACAACCTGTAATTTTTACCCCGTATTCGAATGCCTGCTTCTGTGCATGGAGCCCTTTGAAAGATGGAAGAAGAGAAGGATGAATATTTAGGATCCTGTTCCTGTATGCCTCAATAATTTCGGGTCCCAAAAGCTGGAAATAACCTGCAAGTAGAAGAAGGTCAATCTCATACTGTTTCAAGACCACAAGTATTTTCAGATCATATTTTGCATTGTCACATCTACTCGGATCAAGGAAAACAGTGCTTATCCCATGATTCCTTCCTCTTTCAAGTGCATAGGCATCTCTCTTATTTGAAATAACCACATTGATTTCCGCATTCTTTACGTAACCATTTTCAATGCTGTTTATAATTGTCTGTAGATTCGAACCCCTTCCAGAAGCTAATACTGCAATCTTCACAACCATTGAAGCTTTTAGATTGGAACAATGATATATTAGAGTTTTGGAACTATGCGAGATATTTTAATGCAAATCGAAACTTACAATATCATTAAAATAAGCAAAGATAATAAATGTATTTCTGGATGAAATATAATACTAAAATCAATTTAGAGATTTCCGATAAACTTCAAAATTTCATCCTATATTTATAAATAATATGTAACATATACTATCTACTATATAACAAATGATATATAATGTATAACTTACTTGTGAAAATTGGAGATTTATCGAAAGCCTCGCTAGTCTACAATCATGGTAGGCGCGAAAAAAAGCTAATTTCGGGCTCGATTTGCTCTGATCTCTTTTTATAGATTTATCATTCTTTGATTTTAAAGATAGCTTCCAAAATCCTCAATAATACTTATTTTATTTTCAATCTTCTCAATTGATAAAAATTATAACAAAAAACTAACACAAAATCTTCAGATTTACTCTTTGAACGGTAGTTATAAGAAATATTCCTGCTTAAAATATCCTTTTAGTTACTGTATAAACTCATTCTCTTGAGCTTTTTTTGAGATGACCTCTTTTTATATACTATAGCAATAATTCCATAGGATGTTCTTTTAATGCTATTTTCATTGTTGAATCATAATTTTTGATTTTGTCAAGTATCCTCTATCTCTGCAAACCACTTAATTTTTTCTAATAAGTCTACGAGAATCATGAAGTAATGTAGTTGTTGTTTTGGATCTTCCGATCAACCCATAATCCCTGCTTATTATGCTATGAAATGTACATCCAAATGTGACTTATAATCCCTGTTTGTTTAGTTTTTGTCTCTAATTCACCTTGTTTTTGCTTCTTTTTCTCTAGATTTATCCACTTTTGCTGCGCAGGATCTTAATGGGTGAAAGTCGCTGTCTGAATTATTCCCTTTTTTATTTCAAAACCAAGGAATCAAATTGGCGTTCCAACTGTTTCAATATTTGTTCCTCTTGCGATTATAACAATTATTTTTCTGAATGATTAGACTGTGGTAATGTCTGATATGTACTAAAAATAATCAAGAAATTCCTGAAATAACGTCAATAAATACGGTATTTCTCAAGTTCAGAGTATGAAAGACCATTCCATTGCTGTAAAAAAAGAATTTAAAACATAATGATTACGTCAGTTTCGAATATGGTTCCGTTGCAAAAAATCTGGCNNCTTCACAATTAGGAAAGTTAATCATTTTCATTAGAAAGAAAATGACACATAAAGGTTAAAATTATGGTGTCAAAATGCAGAAATATTTTTTTTGCAACGGAACCATTTTTTGATAACTCGACCATTCCATTCCATATCAGAAAACAGACTGAAGCCTTTCCCTACCCGCCAATAAATGACTTAATCTCAGCTCTACAGTAAGTTTCTAATTTTCCTTGGTGGACACCCATCCTACTCAAAAAAAGGCTTAATTAGTTCCACATTTGTTAATTTGTTTATTGCAAAGTTAATAGTAGGACAGAATCTTAGTCCTTTTGAAATTCCACAAAAAGGCCATTGACTTCCACTAGAAAATTATATAATTAAAGGAGAGACTAAGAGTGACGATCTCTATCTTAAATATAAATTTCTATAAGCTTAGGTGACAAGGTCTATCTAAAATGTCAAAAAAATAGAATAAAGAAGATGAATACCTTCTAAAGGGTTTATAATTATTACTCTTGAAAATTATAATCTCACTTTTATAATGGTGGTGTGGTGAAATCATAATTGTTCGCTACTGCAGGATAACTAACTACTGCGAACGTAACTTTTTTATCAGTAAGTGTTACTTTGATAAAGTCGCGATGTACTGGGGTAGTAACTGTACCATTAGTCATGCCTAAGTATGTTGATGCTCCTGAATCTCCAGTAATCATGAAGGGTGTAGTGCCCCACTTTCCAGTGTAAGAGTTGTGTATATGAGAAGCAAATAACATTGTAATGTGAGGGTAGCTGTTAAACAATTTCTGAAGAGTAGTTGCTCCGATGGTAGTTTTTGTATCATTAACGCTCATGCTGTGTTGTGATTGATCTGCTGGGGTCCATAGCGGGATGTGCATGAAGATAAAGGTGTTTTCGTATTTAGTGCTTTTATTTAATTGATCTTTTAACCAGTTTTTTTATTGTATTTTGTGCTATCAAATCTAAAAATTATATTACTAATTTTATTTTTAGCCAGAAATTATTTATACTTACTATTAGTTTCTTAGTCAATACTTCCGGAAATGTTCTAAATATAAGAATTAGAATATTCGGATTATTTTATTTAGATTATACTCTCACCAATATAATAACAGTTAGATATAACCTTTTTTTCCCAAAAAAGAAGGGCATATACATGCAAGCAATTGAAGTATCCCATCTCATCAAAAAATTCAGTTCTCTCACTGCAGTCAATGATATTAGTTTCTCAGTTGGCGAAGGAGAGACCTTTGGTTTTTTGGGTCCCAATGGTGCCGGCAAAACTACTACCATTCGTATTTTGACCGGAGTATCAAGACCAACTTCTGGAACAGCAACCATTTTTGGCCATGATATTGAGCATGATACCATTAATGCACGGCAATCCATGGGGATTGTATCCGAAAATTCCAATGTTTACGATGATCTGACTGCATGGCAGAACATGATGTTCTCCGCTGAACTCTATCATGTAGGACGAAAAGAGAGAGAAAAAAAGGCTACCGAATTGCTCCAGAAGTTTGAGTTATACGAACGTCGCAATGACAAAACACACGGTTTTTCAAAGGGAATGAAAAGACGTCTGACCCTTGCGATGGGGTTAGTCAACAGTCCACGTCTTCTGTTTCTGGATGAACCAACATCAGGGCTCGATGTACAGAGTAACCTCATCATTCTTGAAGTGATATCGGACCTCATTCTC
>PLUB01000006.1 GCA_003164755.1 Methanosarcina sp.
GTCAAATATATTAATCAATTGTTTGATATTATGTTATGATGTTGGTATATTTTCCCTGGATTTTTGACTTTTTGTCGGTATATATATGTCTATTAAAACCAAATTTAGTTTATATATTAGATATAAATTTTATAATATATTTATTAGTTTGCGTATGTATGAATAAAAATTAAATTTGGAAGAAATGTTTTGTCACAAAGAAGCAGTAGATTATATATAATTTTTAAGCTATGTTTCCCACAATTTTATTGTTTTATTTGAAACATATGCTGCATCTGTAATACTGTTAATGCTAGACTTTGCTACAACTGTTATAGTCCCTGTCATATCAGCAGGATGAAGCGGGCATTTATAGTTATAAACACCAGGTGTAGTAAACTGGAACTCATAATTTTGTCCTGGGGACATTACACCAGATTTAAAAATAGACCCTTCTACCCCATGGTCGATTGAGTCCATATTCGTCCATTTTACGGTATCCCCCATAGATATTTCAACTGATTTTGGGTTATAAGCAGCGTTCTTCATGGAAATATCTATAATCTTATTGGTGCTAGAGACTCCATTAGTGCTTGTTGCATTTTCTGCCACTGCTGTCACTGATGCTGCTAAAAGAACTGCCAATAAAATAAACATTACCTTTTTCATTCCATTAGACGACTGTTTCAACATTTATTTCACTCNNGACTAAAATTAGTAATTATACTGGATTTTGTTCTTGGTAACTATTCAAGCTATGAAGAATTGGTTGGTTGATATGTATGCCAGGATATCAACTAATTTTGATGAACCGCAGTACTTACTGAGTTTGTTAGTTATTTTAAATTAATTATATGAAAAATAGCTTCTGACAGAAAAACAATGCCTGACAATATTTTTCACAATCAAAAAACTATTTGATATTTATGATGATTTTTACAGTTTTAAAACATTTTATTCGAAAGTAAATTTTATTCAAAAACTATTTTTGATGTCATTAATTAAAAATAGCATATGGAAGTAATAAACGTCTAATTGCAATAAATTGCTTATATATGCATCATAAGCAATTTGTTGGAATGAGAAATAAAAAATGCACTAATATCTAAATGTACTAATATTTGGGTTCATTTTTGAAATGTGAATTAAAAAAATATTACCAATGAAGGAGATATTTAACATGTGCCAAGAACATTCTATGATGGGACAGGGATCTATAATGGAGACCGCTATGGTTGAGATGTGGGAGCTTCTGACTGACGAACAAAAAAAGAAAGTTGCAGTAATGAGAATGAATAAATTCATAAAAATATTTGAAATTAAAATATCTGGTATGGAAAAGATGATCGAGATTAAAAGAGAAGCTATCGCGGATATTAAAAAAGTTCGGGAAATGCTCAACCAATAAAAATAAATTTAAAAATAACAACAATCTAATTTTAGCGTGATATGAATTATCTGAAATAGAAGATTTAGTAGCTATTCAAGTAGCCTTTCAAAGGCTAGAATTTTTTTTCTGAAAAATATTGTACATTAATTAAATTAGTCTATGATAAACTAACGAATTTTATCCACAACATAATTGATTGAGCATATCAATTTTCGAATTTGATTAGTGGATATTTAGGCAGGATAGCTAATAAAATGGAGTGAAATAGATGTTGAAGTAAACATCTGGAACTGCTACCTTTATAAACGGTGTATAATGCCCAAAATATTCATAATGTAAACAACCCACCAATGGCCATTGAGTTGTGATCAGGTTGGAAGGAAAAACGGTATATATGAATCTGACCGCACATTAATATTCGCTTTGCACATATTGTAATATTGGTGAGTGGATAAAAGATTTATCAAAATGGTGGGCTGGCCCAATATTAAATCTTGCAGATTTTTATGGTAGTAATATAAAAGATGGTCTTTCCATAGCACAGATTCAAAAAAAATGCTGAAAAATTTGGTAAAAATACATTTACCGAACTTAAACCTGCCAGCATTTTTTCTCTTCTAATTGAAGGACTTAAATCACCCATGATGATACTTCTTCTTTCCATAGCAGTGGTATCCCTGATATTCTCCAAACCTTTAGAAGCTGCAGTAATGGTTTTTGTCGTTCTGGCTTATATTTTCATAGAATCGATTAATAAGGCAAGAACTGATCGAACCCTCCTCAGCTGAAAGCGTTAACACAGCCAAAATCAATTGTCATCAGAATAGGAAAAAAACAGGAAATGCCATCATCTGAGCTTGTGGCAGAGGATCTTGTTGTTTTATCCTCAGGAGTTCGTGTTCCTGCCAATGGTCGAATTATTGAAAGTAGGGGCCTGCTGGTAGATGAGTCTGCATTAACCGGGGAATCTCTCCCTGTTTAAAAACATATTTCTGATGTTGGGTACTCCGATCCCATTATCCGGCAGGATGAAAAGGATGCACTTGTAGTTGGCACCGGGATGAACACCTTTTTTGGCAAAATTGCCACGCTTGTTGAAGAAACTAAAATCCAAAGTCATATCCAGAAGATCGTCATCAAAATAGGCAATAATCTGATAGCTTTTGCTTTTATGCTCATAACTCTCGTATTTATTGTAATATTCTTTCGTCATGAAAGTGTACTGGACTTTTTCCAGTTCGCTCTTGTATTGCNNAGGAAATGGCTGGAATGGATATTCTCTGTTCAGATCAGACTGGAACAATCACTAAAAAACGAACTAAATATTGCTGAAATAAGTCAATTAGATGATTTTTCAGAGAAGGATGTACTTTTGTTTGCCAGCCTCGCATCTCGAGAGGAGGATAAGGACCCTATTGATAATGCAGTTTTTGCCAAAGCCAGAACTATCAAGGAATTTTCGGAGTTATTCGGCGGCTACAAAGTAATTACATTCAAACCATTTGACCCAGTTTCAAAAA
>PLUB01000065.1 GCA_003164755.1 Methanosarcina sp.
AGCATATTACTATCTTTGGTTTTCTTTTTATTCTATTGTATAATTAGAAAGAATTTTTTGCAACGGAACCGGTATTAGTGCCTCAAAATGGGCTTTTTTCATTATACTTCAACTGCCTTTAGAAAATAAGTTGCGATCTCGAAAATTTTCGGCATTAAAATGCTCAAATTCATAGAAACTCTCCCTTTCAACAATTTTAAGTCCTCCCAAATATTCCTTTCAACCATTCAAGTTCTTCAGAAAAATCGAAATTGTAGATCATGCATTTTTGGTGAAAGAAACTTCAAGTTCTTTGCAAAGGTTATCGGCGTTTAACGAACACTTCTTTAGAATTTCAGAGTAGGCAAGGTAGGATTATTTCAGAAATATTCGTTCAAGCCTTGATACTAAAACTTAAGCATATAATTTAAAAATTTAATGCCAAATACATACTTTTCTTGGCTAAGTATGGCAAACTTAATATAGGCTAGTCTAAATATACTACTGGGTATTTATATTTAGAATGTTTGGGTATACTCCTCATTTTTACGATCAAATATACACAATTTGTAACCACATAACAAAATTTTGAAGTTTATTGAAATCCTCTCTAAGATAGGTACATTATAATTGATTTTGAGTCCGAATATAATTTACTACGGATTATATTGCTAAAGCAACTATTAGTACCTCCGGAAAAAACTAGCTGAGAGAATTCAAGCCTTATTATTGGTTAATAAATGATTTGAGCCCAGCTAAAATTGCAGAAGATTGTTCAATCAACAGCTTTGCAGTCCATCGTTGAATAAATCGCGCTGAAAAAAAATTGCCTTAAATATAAACCTGAGTGATATGTAAAATTTCATTCAACAGAAGAACAACTTTCTGAGTTGAGGGAAGTACTTTCAGAGTCAATATCAACAAATGATGATTTTTATCGTGGTTGATATACAAAGAATTAATTTCATTTTTTGAAGAGAAATTTAAAATATCTGATTCAAAATCAAAAACTTGACAAATAATTAAAAATTTATGGTTAGAAAAATAATATGTAGATCTATATCAAAAGATGGATTTTGGTGCTATAAGAACGAACATATAGCTGAAGTTCAAAAAAATCCTGTCCTTAATTATCCATTCTTCACCCATCATGGAAGTAATTTTTGCATGGTTCAAATAAATCAAAATGTTGGAGAATGAAAAGGTCAAGCGAGATTAAATTTACAAGTTGTCAAAAGTCAAAACCAATATTCAGATTTTTATACTGAAAACGAAGAATTTTAAATTTATAATTCAGGAATACGCAGAATACGGACTCTTTCCTAAAATCATTACTTCATTTTAAAAGAGATATAGTGACAAAGATATTTCATCTACTGTACAGCTTAAATTGCATAAATCAAAAAATGTATATGAATTCTATCAAAACAACAACCAGTATTTTCAAATACGATCTTTTTCCCATGATACTTCATTTATAAGTATCCAACTGAATATTGTTGGAAAAGGACAAGATAAATATTGATGTCAATAAAATCATTCAAAAATGTTAAAGTATTAAATGGGAAGATTTTATAAATTTTAGAAAAAGCATACATTTCCTATAAAATATCGCATTATTTTAAATTATGAAAATAATTTATTATATTTTTAAAAATCAATTATGGTTTCAAAGGCGATTATTTATTTTGAATCACACAAAATACCATGACTACAGAAAATAAAGGAAAATCAGGAAAAAAATGTCCGAAAAATTTTATTTTTCTGTATTTTCTGTAATTTTAGGATTCTACTACTTATCTAATAGTACTATATTAATTTTTTTACTAACCTGATCCTTTTTTGAAGGATATTACTATATGAAAATATTGATATTTATCTGCGACAATTGACGAATCTATATTCGTTAGTTATATATGGTAATATTTCCTCTTATAGTACATAAGTCATGGCACCCAATGGATCCTCAGAAAATCTGCGCAATCGCCTAGCGGAAAAAATGGCTGGAGATATTACTCTTTCAGAAAAACCTGGAGAGTCACTGAAAAAATGGAGGTCAAATTTTGAGATATCCCAGACAGATATTGCAAATTACCTTAAGGTATCCCCCTCTGTTATCAGCGATTATGAAAGTGGAAGGAGAAAATCACCAGGAACGCTGATAATCAAGAAAATTGTGGAATCTCTTCTTGAAATTGATATGGATAGGGGAAGCAAGAAGATCCACGCTTACGAGTCAATACTTAGCTCCGAAAATAGTACAAAGTCCATCTACTCAACATACGAGTATACTTTCCCGATACAGCTTGCTAAATTGGTCAATCTAATAGAAGGAGAAGTTATCTTTAAAGGAGTTGAAAAACCTCTGTATGGTTTCTCTGTCATTGACAGTCAGAGAGCCATCCTGGAACTCTCTTCCCATGAATTCCAGAAGCTTTATGGCTGGAGTACGGACAGAGCGATGATATTTACGAAAGTTAGCACCGGGAAATCGCCCATGGTAGCAATTCGAGTTACAAATCTTAAACCCGGAGCGGTAGTACTACATGGACTTCGGAAAGAAGAGGTCGAACCTGGAGCAGTAAAAATGGCAGAAGTTGACCGCATACCTCTGGTCGCAACTACAATGGGTATCGATCAAACTATCCAGCTCTTGAAAAAGTACAGCCAATATTATGCAGGGGAATGAAGCGACTGGGAACTGATCCCTGAAACCCCTGAAACAATCAAAAACAGGTGAAAATATGACTATTGGAATCGTATCTTATGGTGCTTATATTCCAAGATTCCGTATAAAACTAGAGGAAATAGCCCGGCTCTGGGGTGATGATGCAGAAGCTCTTAAAAACGGTCTTATGGTGTATGAAAAATCCGTACCTGATATCGATGAAGACACAGCAACCATAGCTGTGGAAGCTGCAAGATCTGCGATGGCAAGAAGCGGGATCAATCCCAATAGAATCGGGGCGGTATATACAGGCTCGGAAAGTCATCCATATGCTGTGAAGCCAACGAGTACCATTGTTGCTCAGGCCATTGGAGCAACCCCAGAAATGACTGCAGCAGATTTTGAGTTTGCTTGCAAGGCAGGAACAGCTGCCGTTCAGGCTTGTATGGGATTAGTGGGGTCAGATATGATAGATTTGGGTATGGCAATCGGAGCGGATGTGTCCCAGGGAGCCCCAAGTGATGCCCTTGAGTACACTGCAGCTGCAGGCGGGGTTGCTTGTATCATTGGGAAAAAAGAAGATGAGCTTGCTGCAATCATTGAGGATACTTATTCCTATACAACTGATACCCCTGATTTCTGGCGACGGGAAGGGATGCCCTATCCTGAGCATGGAGGTCGTTTTACTGGAGAGCCAGGGTACTTCAAGCACGTAATTAACGGCGCAAAAGGTCTACTAAAAAAACTCGGAACAAAGCCTGAAGATTATGATTATGCAGTTTTTCACCAGCCAAATGGAAAATTTCCGAGCAAAGTTGCAAAAATGCTTGGTTTCACCACACCCCAGATTTCACCTGGGCTTGTGGTTCCAAAGATCGGAAACACCTACTCAGGGTCCTGCCTTATGGGAATAGCTGCAACTCTTGATGAAGCAAATCCAGGGGATCGGATTTTTGCAACTGCTTTTGGTTCTGGAGCTGGAGCCGATGCTTTTAGCATAACAGTTACAAACAAAATTAAGGAAATCCAAAACAGAGCTCCAAAAGTTTCCGAATTAATTAAGAATCCATTATATATCGACTATGCAAGATATGCTAAGCATAAAGGAAAGATCCGCCTTCCTTGAAAACGGAGTGACTATGATGAGAGATGTTGCAATAATTGGAGTAAAAAATACAAATTTCGGGGAGCTTTGGGATCAATCCCTGAGGGACATAGTTGTAGAAGCTGGTATCGGGGCGATCGAAGATGCAGGTGCTAGTGGAAAAGAAATAGACGCTCTGTATGTAGGAAACATGAGCGGAGGTCGCTTTGTTGATCAAGAACACATAGGAGCTCTTATTGCAGACTATTCTGGGCTTTCTAAGAACCTCCATATTCCAGCTACCAGAGTGGAGGCTGCCTGTGCATCTGGTGGCCTTGCCCTACGCCAGGCTATAATGTCTGTAGCATCTGGTTATAGTGACATAGTTGTTGCAGCGGGGGCAGAAAAGATGACTGATGTCGGATCTGAGGAAGCATCTTCAGCTCTTGCATCAGCAGCTGATCGGGAATGGGAAGGTATGGCAGGGGCAACTTTTCCCGGTCTTTATGCAATGATTGCAAAGCTGCACATGCACAGATATGGAACTACTAGCGAACAGCTTGCAGAGGTTGCCGTTAAAAATCATAAAAATGGTCATTTTAATCCCATTGCTCAGTATAAAAATATAATTACTGTTGACGATGTATTGAATTCCATAATGGTAGCTGACCCACTGCATATTTTTGACTGTTCCCCAATTACAGATGGTGCTTCAGCCCTCGTTCTAGCTCCTGCTGAGTTTGCCTTAAAATACACAGACACTCCAATTTATATAAGGGCGACAGCCCAGGCAAGTGACACAATTGCACTTCATGATAGAATGGATATTACAACTCTTGATTCAACCGTAATAGCCGCAAAGCGGGCATATTCCATGGCAAAATTAAAGCCTGAAGACATCGACCTTGTGGAAATACACGATTGCTTTACAATTGCCGAGATCTGCGCTATCGAAGATCTCGGCTTCGCAGAAAAAGGAAAAGGAGGGATTGTAACTGCAAATGAAGAAACTGCAATCGGAGGTAGGATCCCGGTTAACACTTCTGGTGGTCTCAAAGCCTGTGGACATCCTGTAGGTGCAACAGGAGTAAAACAGGCAGTAGAAGTCGTAACCCAATTGCGTGGGGAAGCAGGCAAGCGCCAGGTAGAAGGTGCAGAGTATGGAATGACTCACAATGTAGGGGGGTCAGGAGCAACAGCAGTAGTGCACATTTTCTCGAGGGAGAGGTGATATCCGATGTCTTCTGTTCCACGATTCTGGAGAAATATTGCTAGTAGGTATAATCTTGAAGGTACTCACTGTAAAGAATGTGGAAATTATTTTTATCCGCCACGCAATTTTTGCGTGAACTGCAGGCGGTCGGGTCAGATTGAACACTATAAATTTAAAGGCACAGGCGAAATAGTGACCTACACACTAATTCGCACAGCTGCAAAGGGTTTTGAAAGCCAGGTCCCCTACACCCTCGCAATAATCAAGCTGGATGAAGGATCCAGAATGACGGCACAGATTGTCGGTGACCCTGAAAAAATGTATATAGGAATGCGGGTTAGATCCGTTTTTCGCAAACTTGGTGAAGGTGGCGAACGAGGCATGATATATTATGGCACCAAATTTGTTCCTGCAGAAACATGAAAAGATCCAAATTTCTTGGGTTCTATTTAACATGTTTATTAAATGAGGTTTTTCTGGCTTTAATTAGATATAACTGGAGATATCTGAAAACTATGATTGAAGTGGAAGTTAAGGTCAAAGTGGATCATGACAAAGCCCGTCCTATCCTTAAGAAAATAGGGGCAATAAAAGTAAAGGTTGAAGATCAATCAGATACTTATTTTACAGCTCCTCACAGGGATTTTACAAAAACCGACGAAGTTCTTAGGATTCGTTCCCTGGAAGGGAAAGCTGTGCTGACGTACAAAGGCCCTAAGCTTGACGGCGTTTCCAAAACCAGGGAAGAACTCGAAACTCCTGTTGATGGAATCACTGCCAAAAGAGTACTTAATGCCCTTGGATTTTCGGAAGCTGGGATAGTAAACAAAATCAGGGAAGTCTTCAAGGTAGGAGAGATAATTGTCTGCCTTGATGCAGTTGAAAATTTAGGACAATTTCTGGAAGTCGAAATCATCACTAAAAACGAAAAATATATAGAGATTTCAAGGCAAAAATTATTCGAATTCCTGAAGCAATTTGACTTCGAGGAAAAGGATTCTATTCGGAAGTCTTATCTTGAAATGATACATGAAGTGAACTACCCCTAAGCTAAAGACTCCAGGGACTCGTTTACAGTACAACTATCCCGCAAGCATACAGAAGTAACCTTGGTCATAAATAATACTTGCTTTTCGTAAGTTACCAGCTAAAAGCTGATAGCCTTTCTTGTATGCGATATGTCATTTTATCTTGAAGGCAGATAGTTTCGAAGTAACTAGTATCAATACTTGTATTGTTTATCTAGGAGCAATTCTATTAAGTTAGTATGAGTAACCCACATATATTAAAAGATTATTTAAGGAAGTCCCAGGCAGATGGACTAAAGGAAGTAACAATCACAACTGCTAAATCTACCCTTACACCGTTCATAGAATGGTGCGGGGATAGAGAATTAAAGGAGTTTACTCCAGATGATATTTACGATTATCTAGATTTCATAAATGTACATACATACCTGAAAGCTGGTAAAGCAGTTCAGTACTCGCTTGGTACAAAGCAAAGAATCCGAATGATTTTAAAGAAATTCTTGACCTTTGTAAATCATGATCTTGGAGCCGTAATAAAGTTGCGGAAATTAAAAGATGGAAAAATCCCTGCAGATATCTTGACCAGAGAAGAAATTGAAAAACTAATTGATTCGTGTCTAAGTACCAGAGATCGGGCTATAATTGCTACTTTTTATGAAAGCGGAGCTAGAAAAGGGGAATTACTAGCAGTTCAACTTAAACATGTGACTTTCGATGAGAATGGGGCAATACTTAATATTCAGAAAGGAAAAACAGGAAGTCGTCGAGTTAGACTTGTATTAGCTTCATCTTACCTTAAACAATGGATTGACACACATCCATTAAAGAATGATCCTGATGCTTGCCTATTCTGTTCAACTAATTCTCCTTTTGGACTCATAACACTTGCAGGACTTTCAGATCAACTACATAGAATAGCAATTAGAGCAGGTATTCAGCCAAAAAGAGTTTATCCACATGCTTTTAGACATGCCAGAGCAACACACTTAGCCGAACAATTACCTGAACAACTTTTAAAAGAATATTTAGGCTGGACTAAATCAAGTAATATGGCGAGTATATATGTACATATGTCAGGTCGAGATGTGGATAATGCTATACTTAAATTACATGGAATCGAAACTGAAGAAGCTACCAAAAAATTCACTGTCAATAAATGCCCACGCTGTAAGGAAATAAATCCCGAAAATGCTTTATTTTGTTTTAAATGTGGTCTACCACTCACACAGGAAGCTTCAACAACTGTAGAATCTATAAAAACTGATTACGTACAGCTTTCAGATTTAGACGAAATTAGAGAAATGAACAATACATTAAAACTGGAGCTTGAAGAAATTTCAAAACTTAAGGAAACGATGCTTAAAGTTGGAAAATGATTTATATAGAGTTATAGTTTTAAAGAGATTATAATTTTAAGAAATCTTTATTTTTGCTCTACATTTTTCTGGCTTGACGTTACTGTCTAAATTCGTTTTATCAATGCAGGTTGCTTAGGCTTGTCATGGCTTGGTCTTTAGGCTTAAAAGAGAAGATGATTAAAACTGAAAATAACTATTTTGCAATTATTATGGACTAATAATTTTTTCCTGGCATTTTTCAAAATAATCACTATAAAG
>PLUB01000073.1 GCA_003164755.1 Methanosarcina sp.
TTAGATTTTTTGCAACGGAACCGTAATAGGTCCTGCAATGCCCACATTCCCGTGTTGGTTACAGTGTAGAAGTATTCAATCAGATCTCCTACATTAGTATTCAATGTATGCGTACATTCGCCTTATAAAGTCCCTACCGGTGGAATATAATCACAGATTTCATTTACTGAAGCAGTTGCATCCAGCTGAGTACTGTTCTATCCCATTTATAGAATACCAACTAGATCTTGATGGGGCATCATTTCCCAAAATATTGAAATTAGCTCTTTCAAACTTCTAAATTTTAGAATTCATATCCCGAAAGCTGTCTGAGCAATAGTATTTTCAATTTCAATTCTTAGCTCATCTGGGATTCCCCTGATTCCAACATCCAGAAATCCACGAACGATCATACCAACTGCTTCTTCTTCGGGAATTCCCCTGGCCATCAGGTACTCCACCTGATCTTTAGCAATTTTTCCTACAGCTGCTTCGTGAGTAAGCTCAATATCAGCTACATTCGCTTCCAGGATTGGGATTGCCATTTGGCTTCCTTTGTCAGTAAGAACGAGCCCCTTGCATTCCAGATGCCCTTTAGCGCCATTTGCATTACCTATCATCTCGCCCCTCGCAATTATTCTTCCACCAATTGTGATCGTCCTTGAAACCAGTTCAGCTTTGGTGTCAGGAGCATTGAAAATCGCTCTGCTTCCAAGATCAAGCTCAGAACCTGAATGAGCAATTGCTATGGTATTGAGCCTGGCAACAGCTCCTCTTCCATCGAGCCTGACAGTCGGGTAGGTCTGCACAGAACGAACCGGTTTGAGGCAAATGTAATTGCTTATATAAGTTCCTCCTTCCTCCACATGAACTACTGTTCTAGGCCGGACTCCGATTTGCTCTCCCCAGTTGTGGATCATCGTGAAGCTCAAAGTAGCTCCTTTTTTCACGTACATCTCGGAAATTCCAAGATGTAGTCCTTCTTCTACTCCTTTTTTGGAGGTACAGCCTGTGATAATATCAAGACTTGCTTCTTCCTCAACGACTATGATATTATGCACGGTCTGAGATATCTTTTTGCTGCCCAGCATAAGGCAGGTCTGAACTGGCATAGAAGACTTCTTACCAGCAGGGACACGAACAAAGTAACCGTCCGCATCTTCGAGATAGGTTTTTGAAGTGTATTTGTCAGTGTCCACCTGCACAAGTTTCCAGGAGTAATCTTTCAGCCACTCATACTTTTCCATGGCTTTGTGAGTGGACATAAGCTCCACATTTTTATCTCTGAAGGAAGAGTGTGAGATCGCATTGTCCAACATAAGGAAACTTCCAGATCTTCCTTCCTCGCTTGGTATTACCCCTACTTGTAGCAAAGTTTTTTTGCTTTCCTCGTCAAGTTTCTGGAGGTTTTCAATAGGTTTGCTAACCTTGGAACCTTCCTCAAACTTTTCCAGCTCAAAGTCTTCGCCATAAATAGCCTTTTTATTGACTGAGCTCTCAGCTCTCTTTTTCAGGTTCACATCATCAGTCTGCATTTTATACACTCCTCATACCCTTTATTTTTGATTTCTTCCAGCATTTTGAGAGGATTTCCGGAACACATAATTGTCCCATTGCAAAGGATATATCCTCTATCTGCCTTCAAATAATTCAGTATACGACCTGTGTGAGTAATAATAAGAGCAGATTTTCCCCTCTCACAACTTTTGCCTGGACAATTCACACCTTCTTCAAGTAGGCTTTTTATTGTCATTCCAACCTGTTCTATGCTTACAAGGTCGACTCCAGATTCAGGTTCATCCAGGAGATAAAAACTAGGATCCTGAGCTGCAAGCTGCAGAAGTTCGGAGCGTTTGATTTCTCCTCCTGAAAAACCCACATTTATATCTCTATCCAAAAAAGGCTTCATAGAAAGCTTTTCGGAAAGCTTTTCAGGATTTTTCTGCCCCTTTGATGCCACTCTTATCAGATCTTTCAGTTTTATCCCGGACATATCTGGAGGGCGTTGCATCATAATCCCGAGTCCACGACTGGCTCGCTCATCAACTGGCATGTCGTTAATTTTTTCTTCATTGAACAGAATCTGGCCTTTCACAACCTTGTACTCACTAAAGCCCATAATTGTTCTCATTAAAGCTGTTTTTCCAGCTCCATTTGGCCCAAAAAGCACATTAGTATACCCTTTTTTGACTTCGAGATTTATGTCATGAAGCAAAGTTTTTCCGTTGACTTCGACAGTCAGATCCTCTATTTTCAGCATCGACATTTTCTCCTTTATCCTATTTTTGATACGGCTCCATTATTATTTTCTTCATATCTTTTGTATCTCAAGAAAATAATCATTCAAAATACCATTTTATTCAAAAAATATAAGGCTTTTATCATTTTATGGGTTTTTGATTTATTGCGATCAATTGTTAGTGGAATTAATAGTAAATTCTGAAGTTTTCAGCAGGGATTAAAAATCTCAACCATCTTGATAAGGTAGAAAAATTGCAAAAATTGGGCCATTCTAGCATATTGCTTTAATTATGGTTACTTGCCCGATTTCTATTATTCCTCAATAATCTCTTTGTTCAATTTGTAAGACATTCTATTTCTAATTATACATTTTCCTCTGAATATATATGTCTCCTTTGAACCTTGGTATCAGAATGCAACAATATTCTGAAACAACTAATTTAAGTCTTGTTCTTGAGTCATTGATCAAGATAGGAAGTGAAGGAATAGAACTTTTAATTTACTGCAACTATTCAACTTGGAGGAAAAAATATATCCATCTTTTCAGAAATTTCCTTATATCCCCATATGCTTCTAAGACCTATAGATATTTTTGAAGGTTCCTTTGCTTAAATGATATTACCTCTTTATTAAAGTTATAGAGTAATTTCGATGAATCTCTGATTTTTACGAGTCATATATACCATTTTATAAGCATATGATGAAATTCAGGGGTTTATCGAAATCCTCCATATTTTTAAATATTCTAAAAAAGAGCTCCATATATGGTCCCATTGTCTGTGGGGAAAAATATTTTATATGATAAATCTAGGATAAATATGGGGCTAACTCATATTTTTGAAGAGGAAAGTTCCATCCCAACATCTATAGAAAACAAGGAGTTTGTCACTTCTCATAACTAGGTCTAAAATTGCCAGCTCCCTACAAAACTCTTAGCTGCGTTATCATAGATTACAGTAATCTAAACACCTGCTCTCCTCAGATTTCGGACATCGTTTTATATTCCAGAACTGTAGAAACTGGATTTGTTTCAATTCGAACTCCTGTCTCTTCGAGGGCGCATATTCCATTAATTCCTCCTACGATTGCAATTCCGAACTTTCCCATCTCAATAGGCGCCCCGAGTAAAGATCCATTAATCTCCTCTGGAAGGAAAAAGCCTCCTAATCCCATTTTTTCTGCCTGTTGAATAATTTCTATGACCCTATCATGAGCCGATAAATTTATCTGTCTAACATTTGCAAGAATTTTGCCTTTTCCCGTCTCAATCACTTCGAGAACTGAAGTAGGTTTCCGTTTCATAAAAATTTGTATTGGATCAATTGAAGTTCCGCTATACGAAATTAGATCCAAAAAGTATGAAGGCTTTCGGTTTTCTATCTGAAGAAGTCCACCGTAGGAAGGTTCTACAGGAATGCCTGATTTAAGAAGAAGCCCATCAAAAGTAACACTGCATACTGTAGCTATTCCGACTTTTCCTGGAGGCAGAAAAATTAAATCTTCGTCTTCTTCAAAAATTCTTACTTTCGAACTTATCATATATCCGGAATGTGCGGTATAAGAAATCACATCAATAACGGTTTCCAAATCCTCTTTAGCAAAGTAAGAGATATTTACTGGTACGACACCATCACTGGTCTTTGGATTAATAGTAGTTCTAAATGCCATCTCTTCTATTTGGGATATCACAAAACCAAAGCGATCTCCAATGAGAGCATCACTCATTTCACTTTCTCCCAGTTCAGTAAGTGTACGCCCTGCATACCCATGTTTGCGTGTGAATCCTCTCTCATCCAGGATCCTTAGATGATATCGGACAGCACGCTCTCCTATATCATACCCCCTATCGTTCAGTTCATCAGCTATGGCCCGGGCACCTATAGGCTTGTCACTTTCGTTAATCACCCTCATAATTTCAATGAGTTTTCGCTCGATTTGCGGGTCCATCATATATAACACCGTTATTCTGTTATCATACCATAAACTTCATTGATAATCTTAGCAAAAAAACTAAGACATACATCCTAATTTTTTAAATACTATATAGAATTGCGATAATTCCAAAATGCTGTCATATGCTTATAAGTGGCGCAAATAATTCGTGAAGATAAGAGGTTTATCGAGATCCTCTTATTTTTATAGATACATTAGTTTGCGTGACATAATTTGATTTTATAGTACAAAGATAGCTTAATATATAAATCAGCCAGTTAATAACGGTTCTCTGAAAATTTACAATCCTTTAGGAAGTGAAGGGTATTTGGCTGAAATAAAGTTGGATATTCAAAATTTTTTACTCTTCTGCAGACCTAAAAGTTTGTGGTAAATTAAAATAACTGGAACGTCTTAAAGAGTAATAGAAGAGTTTGAATTTCATATTTAGAAAAGGCCTTTCCTGATATGAAAAGATTTTAAGTTTGCCATCTGTCTTTTATTCAAGAAGTACCTTTAAGCTTTAAACTGACCTATAAAATATAATTAGAGCTAATTCTAAGTCCTTCACATAAAAATGCATATATATTTTTTTGACATAGGACTTGCGCCGATGAATTCCGAAACAAATTCCGATCGACTTTGAAGTTAAAGCCACGCTTAGGAAAATTAGAGGTTTAATACATTGATTTCTTATTTCAATTGCATAAGTCCTATTATAGTTACAAAAACTTTCAACTACCTACAAGAACACTTGATATAATATGTATGATCCAAATTTCAACGTTAATCCACCTGAAATTCTGGTTCCTGTAGGCGGCCAAAAAAACCTCCTCGCCGCAATCAAAGGAAGAGCTGACGCCATATACCTTGGGGTAGGCGAATTTAATGCCCGCCAGGGTATACATAATTTTGCCCTCGGGGAACTGGAAGATGCAGTTGATCTTTCTCACTCGCATGATGTTTCTGTTTATCTGGCACTGAACATCCCTATAAAACAAGAGGAACTTCAACAAGTCCTCAAGATAGTTGATTATGCATATTCTGTTGGAGTTGATGCAATTATCTTGCAGGATCTAGGTCTCCTAAGTCTTATAAAAGAAATTTATCCCAACCTTGAGCTGCACATGAGTACGCAGATGACTATCCATAACAGTAAGGGAGTTGATTTTGTAGCAGGTCTAGGGGCAAGAAGAGTTATAGTCGCAAGAGAGCTCACTGCAGAAGAGGTAAAAGTCATTGTGGATTATTCAAAAGTGGGCATCGAGGTTTTCGTCCACGGATCTCTTTGTTATTCATATGCTGGAAAATGTCTCTTCAGCAGTTTAATGGAGGGCAGAAGCGCCAACAGAGGAGCATGTGCTCAGCATTGCAGACGTCGCTACAGATTCCTGGTAAACGGTATAGAAATTGATGAAAGAAATATTAGAGGCAGCTACCCCCTAAGCTGTGCCGAGCTTTCCACCCTTACTGGACTTGAAGAAATAGTAAAAACCGGGGTTGTAAGTCTTAAAATTGAAGGCAGGATGAAAAAACCCGAATATGTGACAGCAAGTGCTGCTGCCTACAAAGCTGTAGTTGAGGGCATTTGCAATTCAGAGAAGAGTCCGACAATAGAAGAGCTTGAATCGAGGGAAGCAGAGATTGCAAAACTCTTTTGCAGAGGCTTTACAAGGGGGTTCATACTTAAAGAGAGAGATGTATCACATCCCAAATACAGCTCAAACTACGGAGCTTTCCTAGGAAAAGTCCTAGATATTTTCCGTTCAAA
The DNA here is from genome assembly GCA_003164755.1 of Methanosarcina sp. Taxonomy (GTDB): domain Archaea; phylum Halobacteriota; class Methanosarcinia; order Methanosarcinales; family Methanosarcinaceae; genus Methanosarcina. The sequence goes on from PLUB01000073.1 coordinate 5,924, forward strand.
AATGAACACAAAACTTACAGTCAAGCTAGATGAAGATATTCAGGTAAAAGATGGCATCAGCGTCTTCATTGGGGAACGAATGATTGGCTCTGCAGTAGCAGGCATAATCAAAAGTAAAGGCGACCATGTAAAAAGTGCAAAAAAAGGCGAAAAAGTAGGGCTTGAAATCAGCTCGAAAACAGGAAGAGCAATACATATCGGAGACGAACTATACCTTACAACAAGCACAAAACTCCTGGATACCCTCCAAAAAACAAAATTGAAAACTTACACAGTGGACCTGAAAGTAAGAGCTAGAAAAGGAGAACGGTTCACAGTTGAAATTAGAGCGAAAAGAGGAAAAAGAAGTGTAAGGAAATATTTCTTAATTGCGGAATTTTCGGATGACTATATTGTTCAAGGAGCTGATAAAGCTCCAACTACCTTCGAGCAGATAAGAAAGGTAATGGGAAGCCTTGGAGATTTTTCATTTGAAGCTATAGATATCTCAATTGAAGCTGATGAAAATATTTTTATTCCGGTTGGCGTGCTGAAGAATACACGGCGAAAGGCTGCAGACCTTTTGTTGGATAAAATCCTTAAGGTGAATAAAAAAGAGCAAAAACACCCGCTTTTGAATAATTTCAATTATCTGTGTGTTTCCAAAAATGCTGAGAATAAAACCAGCGATAGTAAAGAAAATAATCTCAAAGATGATAAGAACAGGAACATAACTTTAAAGAGACTCTTCCTTAGCGTTGAAGTGGATGAAATCTCCTCCTTATTTGAAGCGGTAGATGGTGGTGCAGATATTATTTATGTCCCGATTTCAAGGTTTGAAGAGCTGAATATACCTGAAAACGCAGAGAGATTTCAGGAGTTAATAGCAGAAAGAAATGAGATTGCCTTTAAGGTTCCCCTCATTGCTCATGATAGAGAACTGGATGAACTCAAATTCGTTATGGAAAAAGTAAGAGATGCAGGCTTTAGTATAGCATGTTCCGATCTAGGAGCTGCACAGATAGCAAAAAATCTTTCCATACCCTTTGTTGCTCAGAAAGACTTCAATATTTTTAATTCTTTTACAGTCAGCATTTTCTACCAAGCAGGAGCGTACAGAGTAACACTCTCAAGCGAACTGAACCTGAGTGAAATAAAGAACATTTGTGAAATGCTCCATACCTGTGGGGCAGTAGGACAAGTTGAAATTCTTGTTTATGGCAGAGAACTTATGCTGATTACAGAAAATGATCTTTTAAAGCCTCTTATTAAAAAAAAGATCGTACAAAAAGACAGCGAAGTTTATCTTCTTGACCAGACAGGCTCCAAGTTTCCCATTAAACGGATGGGCACTCGGACTCTAATCTATAACTCGAAAGTACTCAACATGCTAAAATATGTCAAAAATTTAGAAGGGGATGGAGTGGATGTTATTCGGCTTGACCTATCACTAAACAATGATGCTGAGATAAAGGGAATCGTAAAAACATTTAAAGAAGCTCTTGCAGGAAAAGAGAGAAAGCTAAATGCAAAAGGAGTTGAGTATACAACTGGACACTATTTCAAAGAAGTTTAAATAGAGGATTATGGATCAGTATTAAAGAGAGTTTCGATAGAGGGAAATAAAGTATATAAATGTATCAAGAAATTCACTCAATCCAATCTTCTGTGAGTATGTGAATACATATTAACTTGTTAAACTCCTCGATTCTTAAGTTTTATTTGCAAGAAAAGGCAAATCTTACCTCAAAATTGACACTATTTTATTTATCCCCAGACTGTCAAAGTTTCAGTACCCTGAAAAGATCTCGAATTAACTGTTTTAAGTTGAATTCACATTCTACTGTAGAACTCAACGCCAGAAAAATCAGACTGATCATCGTTCTAAAGAAAATGGAGAAAACTCTCCGGTATAGTTGAGATTCAAGGATCTCAATTCGCCGACTTCTACATATCTTGAAGAATTTTTATGTTGATAAGGAATGTTTTGTTGGCATGAACCTTGGCTGACCAAAAAAGGTTCTAAGATGATGGAATAAAGTTAGTTGAACAAATTTATTCCGATCCAAACCAATTTCACTACGAATTTGGAACTTGTTACTTTGAGTAAGTCGTAGAAGCTGAGGACAATAAACAAGATCGAATACTAAAACCCATAATGACCTGCTCAATAGAACCTTGCTAGTCGATAGAGCAAAAAAGGTAAATAGCTGACCAAATACCCCCTTTTTATAGATTTAAATCACCCACCTTTCAATATAACCTACTTCCTGCAAACATACACAAGAATGCCATACATTTACTCAATATGGCAACAGTAGGTTAAAAATAAATCTAACTCTCAATAAATAAATAGACGACGATGGCTAAATAGGAAATAAATTATATATCTGCATACATCTGTGGGATGTAGGTTCCATCATTATACAAAGATTCATATCAAAGGGAAAGTTTCAGGTTGAAAGAAAGAACGTAACCGGATATAAAAGCAGCAAATATCTACCATTAATTAGGAGTGAGTCCATGACATATTAAGTAAATTTAATATCAAAAGGCTGAGGAATTTAAATCAAACAAAATTGAAAAGCTCAAATCGTCATTGACAGTACTAAATCTATAAATTTTTTGATTAGCTCATGAAGAAAAATACAAATATTTGTCAATTCACCGTACTCAGATTAAGTTAAATCAAAGTTTTCGCTTTTAAAAATCTGGTATCCTTATCAATTTCTTTGCCCACTTAAATTTTTTTTTCTTTATTGAGTTCACAAAGGGATCCTCAAAATCAAAACCTGCAAACCTGATTTTATTAGCTCCAAATTCTCTAGCTACAAAAACACACCTATCTCCATCGCTAAATCCACCGAAATTGTACACCTTATCTAAGGGTCTGGCCTGGGTTGTAGCAATAAAGCGCTTGAAACGTGGCACGTATTTCTTAAGCTTATCGATATTATTCCCGTGTGCATGGATCAGAACTATTGAGGCCTTTTCACAGGCAAGGATTTCTTTTTCAATATCAACTTCGGAATTGCCATCAAGGTCGGTACAGATGATTTCAGGCACACGACCAATATCCATCAAAACGGCAGCAGCTCCGTCAGCTGCGAGTATCACAAAAGCAGAAAGATCGATTTCTGAGAGTTCATTACTTAGTTTTTGGGCGTTTCCACATACCAGAATGGATTTTCCGGAAATTAAAGCTACAAGTTCAGAAAGCTTGACAGTGTTATTTTTATTCAACATGTTGGAAAGGAATCTTGCAGCTTTTTCATCGTCTACGCGGTCAAACCCAAAATCTTCAAGAATTTTTTCATAAATAGGCTCCCAGGCAGCAAAGTCCACATGAATCACTTTTTTTCCTATTGTTGCAATTTTTTTGAATTAGATTTAGCATGAAAATCCTTCTAATATGCAGGTATTTTCATCCATTTGTACTTGTTATTCGAAGGATTGTGTGTCTTTTTTCGTTGAGTTTCAACATTTTGGAGTTATTTCTTTGCAATTCCCATCTTCATCGCAATGCCTTCAACATCCCAATTCTTTACAAGGGCTCCTGAGATATCAATGTCACTGCCAAGATCAAAGACATCGACTCTTGCTTCTTCTGCAATCAGGCTTTCCATGGTCTCAATTAGATTTAAAATCCGTTTGTCTTCGATCCTGACAGATGCGCAAATGCTTTCGTCTATGACAAGATCGAGTTCTTTTCGCATTTCTTGGAGCCTGCGTATGACTTCCCTTGCATATCCTTCAGCTTCTAATTCTGGAGTGAGGTTTGTGTCCACATAGACAAAGCCGGCATTTGACTCGGCACTGGCTATGCCTATAGGAAGAATTTCCTTGAAGTTTGCCATGCCAGAAGTAACTATAGCAGTTGACCCATCTTCAAGGGTTAGTTCGAACTCACCGGTCTCGAAAAAGGCTTTCTTTAGGGCAAAGCCATCGATTTTCTGGAGAGCGAAGATAACTTTCCCTGCGTCCTTTTTGAAAGTAGGACCTATTTTTCCAGGATCTGGGATCACTTCAAGACCGAGTTCATCCCACCACTCACCCACACCTATCAGAACAATTGCCTTGGAATTTGTCTGATCCATAAGGACTGAGGACAAGTTCTTGACAGCCTTTGCTGAATCCTCACTGCAAGGAGACACTATTATTCTTGATATAGGCCATCTGAGTTTCCTCCCTTTCTTCTGGCGAGCATTTGATGCCGCTTCCACTATAGAGCGAGCTGTATCCATAGCTGCTTCAAGACCACTGTCAAGGTAAGCTTCATTGACTTTAGGCCAATCGCACATATGAACCGATTCAAGAGCATTCGGATCTACATTCAAAATAAGGTTCTGGTGCATCTCTTCAGCCAAATAAGGCATAAAGGGAGATATCAGTTTTGTAAGAGTTGTGTAAATTTCGTAAAGCACACAGTAAGCTGCAAGTTTATCAGGGTCATCAGCTTCGATCCATGTTCTTGGCCGGATAAGCTGGATATACCAGCGAGAGAGATCTTCAATAGTAAATTCCAGGATTTCACGAACTGCTTTGTGCAACAAGTAACCTTTCATGGCTTCATCTACTGCTTTGATAACAGATTGAACTCTTGAAAGAATCCATCTGTCTTCCTTACGGAGAGCATGTTTTATGGAATCAATGCTGACCTGCAGAGGATCAAAGTTATCAAGTGACATATATGGCAGTGGGAATCTAAAAACATTCCATAAAATATTTATTGAGCGGTGGATGGTTTCTACTTCTTCGAGATTAAACTTCAGATCTTCCCATGGAGCGCTGGAGGAAAGTACATAGGTACGAAGGGTATCAGCCCCGAATTTGTCGATAATATCCAAGGGAGAGATAACATTTCCATAGCTTTTGGACATCTTCTTTCCACCTGCGTCCAGGGTAAATCCATGCATAAGTACACTTTTGTAAGGAGCCCTTTCAAAGCCTACTATGCTTGCTCCAAGCTGGGAATAGAACCAACCGCGAGTTTGGTCGTGACCCTCAGTTATGAAATCAGCAGGCCACCATTCATCAAACTTCTCCCGAGTCTGAGGAAACTGGAGGGTTGCCCAGGAGGCAACAGCCGAATCAAACCAGACGTCAAATACATCTTCAATGCGCATTTTCTCTCCGCCGCATTCACAGGGAATGAGGACCCTATCCACGTAAGGACGGTGAAGCTCTATATCTTCGCCTATATTTGCTTTTTCCAACAATTCAGCTTTGGTTCCTATTATCTCAAGCTTTCCACATTTTCTGCACTTCCAGATCGGGATCGGGATTCCCCAGTATCGCTGCCTAGAAATGCACCAGTCCCTAGCGCCTTCTACCCAAGTTCTGAAACGTGCTGAGCCTGCCCAATCAGGATACCAGTCTACTGAATCGATTTCCTCGAGCATTTTTTCCTTTATCTCAGTAATTTTGAGGAACCATTGTTCTGTCGCGAGATAGATGATTGGGGTCTTGCAGCGCCAACAGTGCCCGTACCTATGCGTGACTGTTCCTTCTGCAAAGAGCCTGTTGCGCTCCTTTAAGTCCTTAATTACAATTGTATTTGCTTCCCTGACGTTTTTGCCCTCGTATTCCCCGGCTTCGCTTGTATAAGTACCATTTGATCCTACGGGGCAGAGAATCGGAAGGCAGTATTTCACACCAATGTTAAAGTCTTCCATACCGTGTCCTGGTGCGAGGTGCACACAACCTGTATTTTCTATGGTTACGAAATCCGCAAGATAAATCCCGTGCTTAATCTTATTCTGGATAGGTACCAAATCCCCAACAGGACTTTCATACTCCAGTTTTGTTAGATCCTCTCCGGCCATTGTCTCAAGTACTTCATAGTCAATATACCTGCCCTGCTGGAGGACATTTTTGATCATGTCTGTAGCTGTAATGAGTGTCTCTTTCGAACCATTTTGCCTGATTGCCCTGAATTTTGAGTATTTCACATCTGGGTTCACAGCTACAGCTACATTTGCCGGAATTGTCCAGGGAGTCGTTGTCCATATAACTATGAAGGTTTCTTCACAATTTTTGATCCTGAATTTTACATAAATTGAAGGGTCTATCTGCTCGGAATATTCAACCTCTGAATCTGCAATTGCAGTCTCACAGCGAGGACACCAATTGACCGAACGCTTGCCGACATCCAGTAAGTCTTTTTCGTAGGCCTTTTTGAGTGTCCACCAGGCAGCTTCGATGTAATCGTCTTTTAAGGTCATGTAAGGATCTGTCCATTGCATCCAGACACCAAGCCTTTGGAACTGTTCAGTCATTGCCTGTTTCTGGGTAATAGCAAATTCCTTGCACTTTGCGATAAAATTTTCTACCCCAAAGGTCTCTATATCCTTCTTGGATTTGAAGCCGAGAACTCCTTCGACCTTGACCTCGATTGGCAGACCGTGCATATCCCAACCAGGACGCTCAAGTATGTAGCGGTTGTTCATGGAATAATAGCGAAGAATGGAATCTTTGATGATCTTGTTCCAAGCAGTTCCAAGATGTATATGCCCAGTAGTATACGGGGGACCGTCAACAAAAAAAAACTTTCTACCGGTCTTGCGGAGCTCCCTGGTTTTCAGGTACGCATCACTGTCTTCCCAGAACTGCATTACTTTTGTTTCTATCTTTTCTGCATCGTACTTGGCAATGATTTCTTTTATCATATGGGAGTCTCCCTGATGAAAGTTAGATAAAATGGGAATTCGATAAGTTTAAGCTCTATCTTGCAATTGCTCTATAGCTACTGGTGATTAGCTACTAAAGGTGGATTACTGAATAAATCTGCTATCTACTGCATATATTCTAAATCTCAAACAAATATCTGAATAGAAAAATACCCGTATCCGATAAAACAAACTTGTCTTATAGGGAATATAATAAATCTTCCGCATAGCAATCAATTTATCTTGTAATTACTGTACATAATTTAAGCTTTGTTATAACGCGAACAGAAAAATCATTCTTTTGTTTTCTGGTCATGTCCGCAATTATTGATCAATTCTAAAGGCACATAGAGGCATTTTTAGCATATATATAAATATAAAGGCTTCATTTTTGGAAAAGTGAAAATTATTGAGTTCCTGAACATAGTTAATGCGAATTCTTTTCAGGATAAAACAAGTTGCAGAATTCTCAAATAACGATGATTTTTTTTTGATTCCATAAGATATTATAAAAATCTCAGTCTTTTTATTCCCATAGCCAACTCGGATAAAGTTCTCCTTCATTTTACATACAATTTTGTAGGAGGATCAACCTCCCAGCTTTTTTGAGCTGAAGAATTAGAAGAATAAAGTTTTGGATCCCAATAGTCTAAACTGAATTTGAAACTTTTATTTTAGATCTCAAATGCAGGAATGATTACTCCTTTTTTTAGAATTGATTAATTATTCATGAACAAGATCCAAGTCGTAAATCCCACCAAATAAATATATTATTTCTTTCTCTTATTTTTTGACCAAAGCGAAAAGTTTTAATCTTATTGACTAGTCATGCATAAATATCTCATATGGAATCTAGCAATTTTATATGGGTTGAGTGTAATAATAGGAAGTTAATCCTAGAGGTATTATTAATGAAAAAAATGTTAAAGATCATTGGAATGCTTATTGTTATAGCTGTTGTTGTCTTTTCAGCCGGCTGTGCCAACAAAAAGACAGAGACTACAAATACAACAAACACTACAACCACTGCAACAAATTTATCAAATGAAAGTGGATATAACAACCCAGTCGCAACTGAAGTTCCAACTGGAAACGTAACTAATGAAAGCAAGACTACTACTAACGTAACTACTACCAAATAATAACTATTCAAACCGTAACTGAATCTGCAGTTGGTTATAATTTAACTGCTGAATAAATATCGGAAGATGTAAGCGTAACTTAATAACTGAAAACTTTGCATCTGAAGATGAGGAAACCAAAGCTCAAATAAGCAGTAGAATACAGGAACCACTTAGCAGGCTCGGCAGCGTGCATATTTTTTATAAAATCTACTATATACACCTTAATCCGACATTCTGCAGATGTATACAAATGTATTATTTTTTTTACCTATTTGCCCATTATTACATTGCAAGTTAGATTAATTTTCAAGCTACTTGCATACTGAAAAAGTAGATGGCATTCTAGTGTACATCCGCAGAATGTGTATGATCTTTTTTTGTACAACCAATAGTTCAAGTGTCAAAGGCGATGAATAATTCTTCGTTTTCGGTACATTAAAATTTAGGTCGTATCCTTTAATCATGATCAAATCTAAAAAAAGAGTATACATTCCATTTTAAAAGGATCCAAATGTTTTTTGAAGAAAAAATTAGGTTTTACACCAAATGAAAATTGTACTGTCAAAGTAAAGTATCAAATGCCTTCATAAAAATTTGAAGACGCAGGAAACGTAGTCAGATCCTTAGTTCTACAAAACATCTCCGGAAATCAATTCAAAAGATATGTTGAGCACAGACCTGGAAACCTTCTCAAAAATTGCTTCGATATCGCACTCGAACTTTCTTGCCATAAAAAGTGCCACTATCCGGATATCCACAAGGTAAGAAAGCCTTTCCTGCATGGAGTTCATTTCAGATACAAGCTTTTGTCTATTTACTCCTGTATTTTTAGCAATGAACTCTAGGACTTGCTCAAAGGAGATATCTTCCTTGATAGGAGCGAGGTTCCCTCCAGAGTTATCCTGACTTTCAAGAAAATTTTCTGACGGCTTAAAGGTATTAGGGAGCCTTATACCTTCAACATCGAAGGCAGGTGTAAGAGCACCTTTATTAAGGGAGAGCAGGCCTACTTCAAGAGCACGGTATTTTACTTTTGAAGCAATTTTTGGAGAAAACCATTTCAGGTCAAAAGCCAGTGTAAACTCAAAATCCTTTTCTGAAAGAAAAATTGCATTATTTTTTTTAAAAGGAATTGAAACTACAAGTCTAAGTTCTTCCATTCTTTGCACCATTAAAAAAACTGATACTTTGAAGTAGATCGAAGTATAACAAAACTTCGGTATAATAGGTTCATGATACAATGTATCCCGGTATAATATCAATTATACAGTGGATCTCGATATAACAAGCTTCTTGGATGAATTAAGGAAAATGATAGCAGCTCATGTACATAATTCTCATTTTAAGCTTATGCCGAAGCAAGATATATCTCCAAATTTATTTAGCCACAATCGATTATAAAATCATTTTGCAAAAATTTTAATTTATTTTTGATGCTAATTTCTGCTATCACAATTGTAGAGGCCTGCTTTTCTTGTCAAGGAAAAGTTCAAAGTGTTACAAGTTTGGCATTGAGTATTCCAGGAATACTTCGTACTTCTTCAAGGATCGGTGCAGAGACTTCAGAGTCTACATTAAGTACCATCATGGTAAAGCCTCCGATTTCAGATCTACCAACCTGCATGCCTGATATATTAATCTCGTTTTTACCTAGAACCATGCAGCATGGTCCGATTACGTTAGGCTTATTGATGTGCTTGGCAAAAATCATACGTCCTGCAGGGAAGATATCCATCTTGTCCTCATCAACTGAAATGATCTTTGACTCATCTCCAACAACAGTTCCAGCAACTAGTTTTGTCAGCCCACTGCTAATAAGCCTGATACTCATGGTTGAAGAGTACTCCTCAGAAGATTCTGATTTACTTTCCACGACCGCAACCTTTCTGGACTTTGCGAGGGTAGGAGCATTGACATAATTAACTCCAGAACCAAGAGCCATTTCAAGCAATCCTTTGAGAGCAGAAACAGTAAGTGGTCTGGTATCTCTTCCTGAAATTTCTCCATTGTATGCGATTTCTACCTTTTCATAATTGCCATCTGCAAGCTGCCCTGCAATTTTGCCCATGATCTCCGAGAGCCTGATGTAAGGGGCAAGGATTGCCATAGCTTCTGGCTTTATTGATGGAATATTGATTGCATTCTTTGCAAGTCCGCCTGTAAGGACGGATACAATTTCCTTGGCAATATCTATTGCCACGTTGACCTGAGCTTCCTGTGTAGAGGCTCCAAGATGAGGGGTTACTATGACATTGTCAAACTGCAGGAGAGGACTGTTAAATGGAGGTTCCTCAACGAATACATCTAACGCTGCACCCCCTATTTTTCCGCCTTCAAGAGCCTTCGCTAGTGCTTCTTCATTGATGATTCCGCCGCGAGCGCAGTTGATAATCTTTACACTGGGTTTCATCAGGGCAAACTGTTCTTCATCGATAATGTTTTTGGTTTCTTTAATTAAAGGAGTATGTACCGTAATATAATCAGCTACTTTTGCGATTTCATTTACTGTAGTAAGTTTGATCCCCAGTTCCACCGCTCTTTTTTCTGAGATAAAAGGATCGTACCCTATAAGGTTCATTTCAAGTCCTAAAGACCGTTTTGAGACTTCGGAACCAATTCTTCCAAGACCTATGATTCCCAGGGTCTTACCCTTGACCTCAATACCCGTAAATTTATTGCGCTTCCATTCCCTTGCTTTCAGGGAGGCATTTGCCTGAGGGATGTTTCTGGACATTGCCATCATCATAGCAATAGTGTGCTCTGCTGCCGAAATCATATTGCCTTCTGGAGCGTTAGTCACAATGATGCCTTTTTTGGTAGCTGCATCCACATCAACATTGTCAACTCCGACTCCAGCCCTACCGATTACTTTCAGGTTGTCAGCAGCTTCGATAATTTTCTGAGTGACCTGAGTTCCGCTTCGTATTACAAGGGCATCATACTGTTTAATTTTATCCACAAGCTCATCCTCTGAAAGTCCTGTATGTATATCAACAGTAAAATGTTCTTTTAAAATATCCAGTCCTTCGTTGGAAAGTGAGTCGCTGACCAATATTCTCATGTCAATTTCTCCAATAAATAAGATAAACTTGATCCATTAAATTTTAACAAAGAAATAACTCAACTTAATCACACTTAAGCATTATCACCTATATTTAAAGCAAACGCTAATCATCTCGGTATTTATCAAAGTTATTCTACACTACATAATCAACTGATGAGTCTGATAACTCCTATTTTCGGTTCGTAACACTGACCACCCACAAGGAGAGAACGAACAACTTCATCTATAAATTGATAAGTAATCCCATTGGAAATTGCTGTATTCACAAAAGCTGCGTAGTCAACTCCCATGTGTCCACCCATTTCTCTGAGTAGCTCAAGCACAAACTCTTTCTGACCAGCCTCGGATCCTGTATTACCCTCTGAATCAAAATCCAAGGGTCTGAGTACCTTCTCTGATTGAACCTCGAAGCAATCTCACAAATTCCTGAGGAGAGCGTTCCTGTTTAAGAGCAATAGAAATACCTTCTGCAAGATCTAAAGAAATCCCTCTCTCGAGCAAGTACTCCCTGATTTTTTCCCCACGATATCCGCTAGCCATAGCTTCTGAGAAAGCTTCGAGTCTCTCAATTGTTTGCTCTGCAGTATCTACAACCCACCTAATTCGGATCTTTTCGTCAACTACATTTACTTCTTCAACCCGGATAGAGACATAAAACAATCCAGATTCTGGTTCGTAAATCCGAGCTTTGCCTGTGAGGGCGATGAAAGCTGGAATTTGGACCGTCGAAAAGAAAATAGATGCTTCAGGCTGATACTGTCCGGCATATACCGTAAAAGCTCCTGTAGGATCTACTATCCTTGCCTTCCACGTCTCATTTAGTGTGCCTACACTGTCAAGTTCCGTGATTACTCCAACAATGAATACACGGTTGAGAATAAGGCCAAGAGGGCTAATAAGCAGATTCGGGGTTTTCGAATCAGCTGCTTCAGAATCAGATATTACTGATTTTTCAAGCTCCCTAAAAGCTTCAAATTCTCTTGCAAAAACTCTTTTTGCAACCTCTCGTTTAAGCAAAGCCTACTCTCCCACTGAAAATCTGTGAATTCCTGTCCTGCTTATCTTTTTCATCCGGCCCGAGTCTGTGAAGCAATTCCATTACCCTTACCACAAGATCATCTTCAGGTACCCAGGCTTTTTCAGCTACGAACAAAATCCCATATTTGCCTTTTGAGGAATTCCCACGAACTGCAATGTAGCGGCCTGTAAGGGAATATCTGAGATCTTCGTAAACCGCATCTTTAGAGACATCCGAAAACATTAGCTTTTCGGCTTCTTCAAGGGTTTTCCCATAAATAATTTCCGAAAGTTCTCTAGGAAACATAACTGAAATGGACCCTGTTCCGTCATCAAGTATGGCCTTGATCCGCATGTCCCTTACGCCTTCTACCTTGCCATGAACCCTGCAGATTGCTTTTTGAATCGAACGACCACATTCTGGACAGCGGGAGATAATCCCGGAGCCTGGCCGGACTGAAATCATATTTCCAGCTGTGATCACATCGAACATGACGTCTTTTGAGACTATTTCCTCGATTCTAATAGGAGAAGGGTCTTTTCCCGCGGATTCGAAGGTGAAAGCAAGTTTTCGGGCCTCTTCCAGCTCGATAGAAGAAACTTTTGTGCTGTTAAGGATATTGACTGAATGCATTCCCCTTAACATTCGGATATGCGCTCCCTCTATTTGGATTATACTCCCTATATCAATCCCAGGAAGCTCAATCCAGGATGTGAAAGGCAACCTTCCGGTCTCATCTGCGAGAACACCTGATACAACTCTAGACCGATGTCCTCTGACCAACACCTCCTTGTTTGAAAGCTGAAGTACGCAGGCTACAGTCCCAACGGAAAAATCTGCAGCTCCGATATCTACCAGCTTTTTTGACTGGCTCTCGGAAAGCTTAGATCGGGGGAGAAGCGACGAGTCAGCAATTTCAGATACAAGAGACTGTGCCCAGATAAAAAGCCTGATCTTATTCTGCCAGGTGCGTGTATAAGCGTTTTTGATAGTGATTATATCTCCTATCGAGCCTGGAAGATATTCCCATGAAGAAAACATAACCGAACCTGTTTCATCTGCAAGGACCCCTATATACATCTTATAAGTTCCTTCCTGAGTTCCATCCTGAGGGAGGATTGTTTTTTCTCCAAGGTCCAGGATAATGCCGATAACCTCAAAATTCTCCAGGTTAGCTGAAAGATCCTTTACCTTTAGAACTTTCTTTTTCCTTCCTAATTTGCGGAGGATACTCTCTTTTGTAACATCTTGCAGCATTTGAAAAGCAAGACGTTTATTAAACTCTGCATGGAAACCAGTTTTTTCAAGATCTCCAAGTTCCTTGTTTAACTCCTCAATGTAGGATCCAATTTTTTCATCCATTTTTAAGCCTCCATTCGAGACAATAATAAAATAATTCCGATTTTACAGCTTTTCGGATTTCATGATATTTCAGGTTCGATTTCAGCTCGCTAAATACAGTCTTTTACAATAAATTAGGTTCAATAGATAATTTCAAGAAACCTCTTATTTTCAAGAGTCACTTATACACATAAGCACATGACAAAATTGAGGGTTTGTCTAAATCCTCAAGAATAACACTAATAAAGATACAGCTTTTCAGGTAAATACAAATTTCAAATTAGATATAGATATCCAAGCTCTTATAACAACAATTTTTTGCAATTGTTGAAACCTAAGGCTTTTGCAACTTATTAGATTTGGATCTGGTTGGATTTATTTTCTTTGTTTTGGGAATCATAACTGTGAGTTATAATTTTTGAAATAATATCTCACTTTCTTCAGATGTACACAAGAATGCCATCTATTTTCTCAATATGACCGTATCTTAAAAATTAATATAACTTTCAAAGAATGATGGCAGGTAAATGGGCAAATAAATTGTTTATCTGTGACATCCACAGAATGTAGGTACGATAAATTGCAAGCTAATAGCTGCAAAGTGATAAAGAATAGGAAGATTTCGATTTATCTCTAATTTTTTTACCGCAAGTGATCCTATACAAATCTTTCCCACTAATTTCTGTAGTTGACGTCATTTTTTTCTTTTAGGATTCGTTATTCTTTGATTTTAAAGATAGCTTATGCTATCCTAAAAATAATCTTTTTATATCCAATGCCATCAATAGATAGAGATTCGAAGAAAAAGCTGTATACAACATCTTCAAATTCACTCTTTGAACAGTAATGACAAGAACTTTTCCTGCTTTGCATATTTCTTTAGTTATTGCATAAATTCATTTCCTTGTAGCTCTTTTTGAGTTGATCCTCTCGTTTCTTAATACATCACTTATTCCCAGATGATGTTCTTTTAATGCTCTTTTTATTATTGCATCATAACCGTTTGATTTTGCTCCAAAGCATTCTCTGTCTCTGTAAACTGCTTCATTTTTTTTCTGATAAATCTATTTGAGAGTCATGAAACGATGCAATGTTGTTTTGAATCTTCTGATCAGCTCATAATCCACGTCTATTATGCATGAAGTTTATATCCAAAGTGTAACTTAGTCTTCTTTTATCCAGGTTCAGTTTTTGCTTCTTCTTGTTTTCACTTCATTTTCTCGCGATTTATCCACTTTTGGATGTCCAAGATCTAAATGGATAGAAGTAGCATACGGAATTATTTCCTGTTTACTTACGACCAAGGCAATTAAGTTAGCTTTGCAACTGTCAACATATTTTTTCTTTTATGCAGTTATCAATAATTCTCTTTCCGAATGATCAGCTGGGGTACTGTCTGGTATATATTCTAGAAAATCAAAAAATTTCCTTAAAGAAATTCGATTAATACATTGTTTCTCAAGTTCAAAGTCTTGAAGACTATGAAATTTCTGTAAAACAAACAATTTTAGTATAACGATTACTTAAGCTTTAGGTCTACCTATGGAACTGTTTTGTTAAAATATATGGACTCAAAAATGATACAAACAGATTTCCACTCAATTAAGGAATCAATTTCAGCAAATTTGTCTCTAACTGATCGAAGACGTTTGTATTCTTCTTTAAGAGCAAAATCAGAAAAAGTTTTCATGAATAAAAATTATTGTTAACTAATTTAAACTCTCCAATGTTCAAATGCATAGAAGTTTATCGATATTCTCTACAATTATCATGATTCCTCACTTAACCAAAGACACTAAAATTAAGTACCTCATGCATTAAATACTAAGATAAACATTTACTTAATATGTTCAAACTAGCCGATGCCGAAGACTTTGTGATGTCAGAAGAAATTTCAAAATGTAATGGATAAATTCTTCAAAATTATTTTCGTTTCCTCCGTCATGAGGGAAACTCAGAACGAACAGCCCTTAATCACATGGAAAATATGATGTGGATAGTGCGAGTCCTCAACAAATATGATTTGGGAAACCTTACAGAAGATGATCTTTACGTTTTCCTTGCTGCATTGGAAAATTATACCTACATAACACCTGCAGGAAATGAGAAGAAATACTCTGCAGCCACAAAGGAAACCCGAAAAGTTGCTTTTAAAAAGTTTCTCAAGTGGTGTAAAAACTATGAACTTCACGGAAAAATCAAATGCAAAAGACTCAAAGGAAAGAAGCTTCCCGACGATATCAAATGCAAAGAAGATATTCTAAAGATGATAGAGGCAGGCAGTAATAGTAGGGACAGAGCTATTATATCTTGCTTTTACGAGTCAGGTGCCAGAAGGGGGGAACAACTGTCTGCTAAGATCAAAAATATAGAGCTTGATGAGTATGGAGCTGTAATCACCTTCCCAGAAGGAAAGAACGGCGCTCGAAGGGTTAAATTAATTTTTTCTGCTCCATACCTTCGAGAATGGCTGGATGATCACCCAAGAAAGGACGACAGAGACGCTCCTTTATGGTGCACATTAGACAAACACGCTGGTCCTATATCTGTTACTGGGCTTGTGAACGTGTTTAATAGATGTGGAGAAAAGGCAGGAATCGAGAAAAAAGTGAATCCACATTCCTTTCGGCATGATAGAGCAACTCATTTAGCTGCAAATTTCACAGAACAACAGCTTAAGATGTATTTAGGCTGGTCTCCTACATCAACCCAGCCAGCTACATATGTTCATTTGAGTGGAAAAGGCATGGATGATGCTGTTTTGAAAATGTACGGTATTAAATAGGATGAAAACGACGCAGAGTTCTTGAAACCAGGTGTATGCCCCAGATGCCACGAATTAACTGCAGTAAATGCGAAGTTCTGTTTCAAATGTGGATTTCCGTTAACTAAGGAAGCTGCAACAACTGTAGAATCGATAAAAACTGATTATGTACAGCTTGCAGATCTGGACGAAATTAGAGAAATGAAAAATACGTTAAAACATGAGCTTGAAGAAATTTCCAAGCTTAAAAAAATGATGCTTAAAGTTGAGAAATAATTTTCTCATAGAGTTGACCCAAAACTCAAAATTACATCTCTCGATTTCAAATTCAAATGACTAAAAAGCATGGACTGCTTATAATGAAGCTCAAAAAGTGGAAGTCAAGTTATTTGATGAATTACTAAAAGATTTAGCTGTGGTAATCCTTGAACTAGGGCAAATAACGGGAAGGCCACGCTTGTCAATTCATTAGTCTATATTCTGTGCCATTCAGAAAGTGTACTCTAAGTTATCCAGCCATTGAGCGTATAGTCTCTTTCAGAATGCAACTCAACAATCTGGACATTACTCCAATTTTGTATAAATTTGTCTTCTTATCCGCATTACCAGTAGCCGATTAAAGACTGATTTATCGTAAATTCGACGGGATTTAGAACACCAGCATATACAATGGAATGAAACATGGGCAGAGCATAGAAAATAAGTGTCTCAAGGCTCGTATGTATGTAGTGCAAAGATCAACATAGACGATTCTATGATCATAACTAATGGAAATTGAAATGGCTCTTCACAGTTTAGCCAGTTGATTAATAAGATATCAAAAGGCTTCATGATCCATGCCGTTTTTACTGACTTAGCTTATTCGTCTCGCAAAATTTTGACGTCGTAAATGTATTGGTGAGAAGCCATATAGCCTTTAAGAAAAATGAGACTGGAAGGTTGCCTTGTTCTGCTATTTACTTATATACTTATAAGTTGTATATAACTGACTGGTGAAAAAATTATCAGTCTAACGAAAACCTCTCTAGCATTACTAATAGATCAAAATAAGGTTGCATAAATTCAGACATTGTTGAAGTCTGTTTTACATCTTCAATATGGGATTCATTAGCATGATTTTTGAAACTTTCATATGAATCCGAAAAGTCTTCATCAGCATGATTTTTGAAACCTTCTAATTAATAAGCATGGCTACCGAGCCTGTAAATATCTTCAAATTATCATATAAAGTTGTAAAGCTAGTTTTTAAACACTTATCAAAAAAGCGAATCGAATGAAACAACTGAGTACGAAGTTCTTGAGCATGATTGAAATCTATACAAGGATATTCTTTTAGGATTTGCTTTTCAAGGATTAATATTTAATGATTTCTCATATTTATTCAACTGTATTTCAGGATAGTGTTTTCGGATATTTCGCAAATTGTTTAATTCTTCAATCTTGCATTTGTTATTTGACCCTGGCTTTCGTGGAATTTTTTAAATACAATTATTTTGTTCTAAACCTTCCAAGTGAGACCGGATATTTTTCTCATCAACTATATTACATCTTTTCTGTGAATATTTTATTCAGTCGAATACCCCGCAGCTTGCTGCGGGGATGGAATACTTCCCCGATAACCGTTGTTAAATAATAAATTTATATTTTTTGCTACATTTGTACTGTAAATGGAACTAAGACCTGCAAATCATTGTATATATAAAATAAGATACCACATGGTTTTTTTGTGTGAAGTACCGTAAAAATCTTTTTTAAGGGATAGAACTCATCAACTTTTTGAAAAACGTATGCTTTGAAATTAGTGAAAGATACTGTTTTGAGTTTGATGCAATTGGTCGAGATGGTGATAATGTACATCTTTTTGTTGGAGCTGAACCAAAGTATTCTCCTTCAAAAATCATGCAAATTATAAAAAGTATTACAGCAAGACAAATCTTTAAACAATACCCTGAAATCAAAAAACAGCTTTGGGGTGGTGAACTGTGGAGTGATGGGGGCTACATTGGAACTATAGGAGATGGAAAAACTTCAGATGTTATCAAAAACTATGTTGAAAATCAGGGAAACAAGGAAGAAGAAGAAGCATATCAGCAAATGAAAATACTCGATTTTTAATAGCCATTACAACCAGAGCGGGGGCGCGAGCATACCCCGTTGCTTGCAGCGGGGTGCGCCAGCGCAACTTTGATTTTTGTCAATCCATATTGCCATCTGTATGGCTCTTCCAGGATTTCCTTAACCACCGTTTGTTAGATTAGTAATCGCAATGTTTAGTATTCCATCAAGAGTCCCAGCATTTTTGATTATTGGAATCTCTTTGTCAAAGTTTTCTGGTTGTATGCCATAGGAAAATTTGACCTTTATTTTAGAAGGAGTGCTAGGTAACGACAGATTAAGTGCTCTTCCATTGAAACTATTACTGAGACTTGATTCTTTGTCCTGGGAGTATGCTAATGTAGTGATAGATCCTGCTGCAACATAAATTACAACGAAAACAAGCGAATTTAAAATTATTTTCATGTTTAGCGTTTATCACTCCTTTTGCATACAATGTCATATTTTGTTTATAATCCTTAATAAAGATACTGATATAACATTCTCTAATTGTTATATAGTTTCGCGACATAAATGCACACTTGACAATAAGCTGTCCTACACATCGCTTTATAACTAAATTTAAGTTTATAAGTGGCTGATGGACTATTTAAACTCATTCGCGGATAGTATATTAGTATACTTTACTTCCACGCGAATGTACCGTTAGAAAGTTAATTGAAGGAGGTCTAATAAAAATGATTAACAGACAAATGATTTTAAGCTTAACAACCCTTGTAATAATTTATATACTGGTAGGATCCACCACAGCATTCGCATATTTCATGGACAATGAATCAAGTCTAAATAATAATTTTACTGCAGGAACAATTAACCTATCAGTGCTAAATGCTCCTTATTCTACAGATTTAGTTTTTCCACAAGGAATTAAACCAGGAGATAGTTGCTACGAATATGAGATAATCAATAATGTCGGAAGTCTCCCAGGAAATTTGAGCATGAGCCTTCAAAATCTCTCCGAGACAGATATAGCAACGAAGTTCTATCCTAATGGAAATCCTTCCGGAGCCTTGGGAAATGATCTACAAATGGCACTGTGGATTGACACGATGCATAATGGCCCTACGTTTATATCAGGTGATATCTTACTACAACCTAGTGGCACATTTATCAATAATACTTCCAGTCTGACCTACTATTCACCATTTAATTATAACAACACTCAATGGACACAAATTATAACTATGAATAATACTGACAGCTATGATGTTTACCGTACCTGGTCTCTTCCATACATAGTTGGTAATGAAGTTCAGGGTGATAGCCTTATCTTTGATATCAACTATACTCTTAACCAAACAAGTCCAATATACTGTCAGTAAATTATCAATAAGTAAAAAGCTCCTTAAAAAAGAGACCAATGAACTGATAGCCGAATTAATGATAAATAGGGGTCTAAGATCCACTATTTATATTTACTTTTAAAATTGAAACTACTTTTTGGTTGTATCCTTATGTGATTTAACAGAGACTCTGAAAATCAATACTTTTTATAAATATCATGTATGTAGACTTACGTACTTGATGTATAAAATCAAGCTAAATGGACGTTGTTGTTTAATTTGCATTTAAGCTACTTGAAGGTTTAGTATTATTGATGTCTCAGTTAAACTATTTATAGTCCGAGATTTTTTAAAGCTTCATGAACAAAATGTGAAGTTTCTATTAATTTGATTTCATTTATTTTTAATTTATTTCTAGCTTACTTCCAATCGAGGTAAGATAAAGCACTTGCAGTAGGCTGTCCCTATACTTCATGAATCCCAGATATTCCAAATCCTATATGAATATAGGGTCTGCCACCGATTACTCTAAGTAAATGAAAAAAATAGTACGAAACACATAGACAAATTTCCAGTAAATTTGCTTGCGATCTATTTTTAATTGGAACAGTGTATCTAAAGTTATATAAAGTCAGATTGAGTTTAGATCTTCTTGTTTGGCACAAGACAAATAGGATTTATCGTTTTTATTAATGCATAATTTTTCTGAAAAAAAATAGATGTATCAATGGAACAAAGAAAACAGAAACTTTGTCGATATAACCAATAACTTTCTATCCAGATATATTTTACAGACCTTTCAGTACACTGCCGAAATTTTTACTTTGAAAATGTGAATCTAAAAAAAATTAATAATATATTTCAGAGAGTTTGACAGCAAGTGAAATTTATAGAAGACACGAACACCTGACAATTCGGATATAGTCAGGCTTAGTATTAGTATTACTAATTATTGTTATATTGTTTTCTTTTTGACTAGCCGTTAGACTGACAGTATAATACTTTTCTGCAGTGTCCCTTTTCAGGTAGTATGTGTGTTCAGGATTTTGTCTATATGAATAGCTTCCATCACCAAAATCCCACTTCCAGACATTAGGTGATCCTGTACTGTTGTCGGTAAAATGAATATGTAATGGAGTTTTTCCTGAAGTGGGAAATCCAGAAAAAATAGCTACAACATTGGATTTTATTGTTGCATTATTGGTTGTATTGTTGGTCAAAGGGGCTGCATGTGCAGTTGCTGAAAATAATATCATGCTTATTATTATAAGCAAAATCTTTTGTTCCTTCATATAATCTCCCGCTTTTCGATTTTATGAAATGATTATTCTATAGTCTTACCAGCTCTAAGTTTGGTAACAGTGGCTGAATTAACTGAGACAGTGGCATCAAAAAATTGAGTTCTGATTCAATTTGTTCATGTTTTTAGTTTTGTTCAGAGTATTAATACCATTCTTTCATTTGTTAATATTTCTACTTATGCTTATGGTTTAGGTTAATTAGTTTCAGGTGTTCCATGCGATCCATATGCTCTATGAGTTGCAGATGTTCTAGAAGGCCCATAAGTTCCAGGAGTAATAGAGCAACAATGTTTTCTTATTTAGGATGGAACTTAGGAAATTCAGAATTTTGGCACAAAACTATGCATCAGTCAAAAACGACAAATCCTATTTGTGGCAAAGAAAAGAGTATAGAGTCAATCAGAATTTACAGAACTTTCAGTACATTGCTCAAGTTGGCAAAGTGCACAAATTTTTGTAAAATCACGGCCTTCAAGAAGTTGTTAAGTTGAAAATATCACTGAAAGAACAATCTTGTACCCTACAAATTCAACAAAACGTATGAGGGTAAGCTTATACTATCTTACGAGAGTTTTACAACTTTCGATTGGAAAAATGGGGAAAAATCTGACATTCTCCAAAGTTTTATCGGTTTTTCTGAAACGTCTTCTAGCCATTATTCGGTTATGCTGTGATTATCGCCTGTGTCCTGGAATTGTTATTGAGAATCTGCTCCCGCAGTCACTGTAGTTCCCATATATTTCTAGATCTTGCTAGTGTTATGAAGTTGATAAACGACTTGTTGATACAGCTTAAATCTGGAGGCAAAAAGCAAGCAGGCCAGATTACCGAACATTTTACTAAGGCTGTTGACAATTAAGAAATCCAGCAACAGGGCTTAGATTAGGTGGGATATATGTTCTTGAAAGAATTGTAAATGAATCGAAGAGAGATTACCGACCAATTATGGAAATTTTAACTGCTTATGTAAGAAGGAATTCTAGTGTTAATAGTAGATTAAAGGAAAATTCGATAGCAATTAAAGAGATACCAACGAATATTCAAGCTAACGAAAGTATAACTAAAGAATATTCAAAAATAAGTGAAACACCATTCGATAAATAAAGCAACCATTACTGTAATTGGAAGAGATCCGTCTTTTTTTGGGCATGGAAAAATCAAAAATCTAAATATTTTAGGAGGTAACCTTTTTGGAATTAACCTTTGTAGTACTAAACTTCCGAAGGCTAACCTTTCTGATGCTGATCTTTCTGATACTGACCTTATGAAAGTAATCCTTTATGTAGCTAACCTTTCTATTGCCGATCTTTCTTGTACTGAGTTAAACAATTTTGCAATCGAATAAAAAACAATATTAATAGGGAGTAAACATAATCTAATAAGATGAAATGTTTTAACACAATTATTTTCTAATAATTAATATATATTGTAGAAACCACATACCAAAACGTAGTAAGATCTGAAGATTGCAATTATTCTTGGCCCGAGGTTAGAGATCATAAAAATAAGAGGTTAAGCAAAATACTCTTAAAGGTCTGACAGTTCCATGATGGATCTATGATTATATAACACTGGAGTCTACTATTGACCAAAAAGGTAATTATTATAGGCTTATTCATTTTGTTTGTAGTTATTATTTTTGGATTAACAACTATATTAGCAAGTGCAAGTTGGACTTCTCAGGTAACTACCACCCATAGTATCTATGTAAACATTACGCCTATAATTACTTGGAGTAATCCTGCTAACATAACGTATGGGGCAGCATTGACCAATACTCAGCTAGATGCAACTTCTTCAGTATCTGGAACTTTTGCCTATAATCCAGTAGCAGGAACTGTATTAAGTGCAGGTACGCATATATTGACTGCTACTTTCACATCAACTTATACTACAGCAACAGATAGTGTGTTAATCAATGTAACACAAGCTACTCCTGCAATTACTTGGAGTAACCCTATAAACATAACCTACGGAACAGCATTAAGCAGCACCCAGCTAGATGCAAATGCTTCAGTACCTGGAACTTTTGTCTATAATCCACCATCAGGAACTGTATTAAGTGAAGGTACACATATATTGACTGCTACTTTCACACCAACTGATACTGCAAACTACACTACAGCAACAACGAATGTTTCTATTAATGTAACACGGGTAACTCCTATAATTACTTGGAGTAATCCTGCTAACATAACGTATGGAACAGCATTGACCAGTACTCAGCTAGATACAACTTCTTCAGTACCTGGAACTTTTGCCTATAATCCACCATCAGGAACTGTATTAAGTGAAGGTACGCATGTATTGACTGCTACTTTCACACCAACTGATACTACAGCAACAGATAGTGTGTTAATCAATGTAATACAAGCGACTCCTGCAATTACTTGGAGTAACCCTGGAAACATAACCTACGGAACAGCATTAAGCAGCACCCAACTAGATGCAAATGCTTCAGTACCTGGAACTTATATCTACACCCCACCCTCAGTACGGGTAAATATGTCTAATGATGGCGTTTTATGTGTACTTTTTGGTATATTTTTGGTACTTTTAGCAGGCATTTTGGTACTTTTAATGTACCTTTAGCACTACAAATTTTGCAGATTTATTAACTATTTATTATAAATAAAACAGTAATTCACTAAAAAAGATGAAAAAAAGTAGTAAATAAAAGAAATTAATTTTGTATATTCATACATTTGACCAATTCGTTATCTAGTTCTACTTCTGTTTTTAATCAAGTCCATTACTGTTACAGACGACAAGTTTGGTACAGTACCTATACAAAGCAGTGGTATCTTTAGTCAAGGTTCAAGTGTTACAGGAACAGCGACCTACAAAATAACAGATGCCGACATTAATACAGGTACTGTGACCAATTCAGCGTCTGCAAAAGGTTCATTCAACAACCAACCAGTAATTTCACCACAAACCGTTGCGATAGCTTTCTATAAGCATCCAACAGATGACAGAGCTCATAATAGCGAATCTAACAATGGTGATTATGGTAGATATTATGGACCTAACTATGGCACGGTTTTTGTACCTGTACCGATGATGTATAGCAGTGAACATTATGGCAAAACAAATATACCAAATTCGGACTCTAAAGGGCATAAGGCTAAAGCTCATTTGAGCAAACATAAAAATCACTACAAACACCATAAAACAGGAAAAAAATCACTACTGCCAACAAATCCACATAAACCGCTATTGTCTATGTACTTGTCTCTATTACGATCTCAACCACGGCACCAAAATCATCTACCTAGCATGAAGTCCAAAATCCCTTAGCCCACAAGATCCATATAAACCACTTTAACTACTCCAGAAACGATATTTTGATAGCTAACTCAATCCTTTTTGCAAACGAATGAAAACATAATTTTCTGACTCAAGAATACTACTCTTGGCATCCGAAAATCTAATCTTTGTTATTTTGAAAAAAATTTATAGTATCCAAATTATAAAAATGTAATCTTATAATTCGTCTTAGGCATAATTTTTAATTAGTTAATGATAACCTATCAACTAGTTGATTTAAATCCCACTGTGGGCTTCTAATGAGCTCACAGATTTATCTAGAGATTTCTATTCCTCTGTCTAGATACTTACAACATGCCATTAATGACTTTTAGGATGGTATAAGTTATACACGTATTCATTTTCATTAAGGACAGTGATTTATATACTTCGGACTTATCTGCTTGCAATAAAAAATCAAACCGGCTTGGACAATACACTTTAATGGGCATATCTCCATTTCTCTTGCCACGGTAGCTATAACTGAAACGAGCCAGTACAGTCTGAATTGTACCTTGTAGGAAGGAAAATGCTGAGTTTGGCAGATCTTCAGAATGATATAGTGGATATGTTCTCAGCAAGGTTGGTTACTCTTTCTGCCTGCAAGACAGGTATTACAGATGTTATGATAGGCAGTGCCGATGAATTCGTTGGCTTACCTGCAGGCTTTATGCTTGCTGGTATTCCATGTGTGGTAAGTAGCCTCTGGTCGGTTCCAGATATATCCACAGCCATACTGATGCAGCATTTCTACTCTCCAATCATATTGCTGAGAGTATGGATATTCCATTGGCATTGCAGGAAGCTCAGCTCTGGGTCAGAGATCTCACTTGTAATCAGGTGAGAAGATTATATAGAAAAATGCTACTTGTTCGGGTGAATGGGAAGACGAAAGCAAGAAAAGAATAGAACAATATAGGGATAGCTACGCAAAAATGGTAGAAGAATCTCCAAAAGAGAAGCCTTTTTAGCATCCATATTATTGAGCAGCTTTCATAGTTAACGGAGCATAAAATTATGGTTGTGTCTGATAGTGAACATATTTTGGAGCTAGATTTTTTTGTCTTCTTGAAGTATCTGCACCACATAATAACTATCAAAAGTTTTAATTATTCATTTTAAGTATCATTTGTATTAAATTAAATCACTTTTATATCAAAATTCTTTTTTTGCTTCAGCTAACAATTTGTGAACGTATACTAACATTCAAAGCTAATTGTCGGAATGTAATTACAAAAAATATGCAATATGACTATATAAACCTTTTGAAATTATTTGCTATAATAGATTAGGTCATCGAAAATAAAAAAAATAAAATATCCAAGTCAAAAATCAACTATAAGCGTCTGCTTTTAGTCTCTTGCCCTTAGTTCAGTAACACCTACATCCACAGCAGTAATTTCTTGTCGTTGAATTCTGAAAGGAGTTCCATTGCTATATTTTTAATTACATTTATATCCTAAGTCCAAATGGTACAGATTTCGCACGTGTGAAAGTAGAAAAGTTATTTAAACGGACTATGATAGTTACAGTCTTAAACAGATAATTATTTTTAATTAAGTTATCATGCACACTATCAGCAAGCTTACCTACATTTTTTGCAATTTTATCAGGGTCATCAACATCTTCATCAAAAATTATGTGCCTGCTTATGGACTTTACACCTTCTCTCTCGTTAACCTCTTCAGAATCAATACCATTGGCTCTTTGCTTTATTAGAATGCCCATTTTACCGAACTTTTCAGAAAGCACCTGAACTTTGAAGTTAGCAAGTTCTTCTACCTTGTTTATTCCCATCTCTTTTAGTGCTTCAATTGTTTTTTTACCAATGTAAGGAATTACAGATACTGGTAGTGGGAAAAGGAAGTCTCTGACATTTTCAGATCTAACAACTGTTAACCCATCAGATTTCTGAAACCCAGATGCTGTTTTGGCTACCAATTTATTTGGACCAATACCAACTGAACGTGTAATTTCTTCTTGTTGCTTAATTTCATCCTTAATCTTGTGTGCACAGCGAACAGCATCTTCAAAATTACTGATATTAAATGGCACAAGGTAGGCTTCATCTATGCTTACTGGTTCAAATTTTTCGGAAAAATCCTCGCAAAATCTACATCACATTGCATGATGCTGTTTTATACAACTCCATATTCACAGGCAAAAAAGTGCAATTGGGACACAATTTATGGGCCCTACTTATCGGCATTGCGGAATGTACTCCAGATTTCCTTGCTTCGTATGAACATGTTCTTACAACGCCCCTCCGAAGTGTTGGATTAAATCGCATCACAATACACAGAGCTTTCCCTATCAAATTAGGGTGCTCTCTTACTTCCACTAATGCAAAAAAGCTATCCATGTCAACATGCAAGACTATCCGCCTTTCATGGTTATCTGTTTCAAAATTTGAGGCAGACATCAATGTAAGATGGTTCAAATAACTAATAAAATGTTGTGAAAAATCTAGCGACCTTATATAGAAGATTGTAGGAGAGCTAGTTGAAATACAGAACTTCTTTAGGCTTAAATTGCTTTTCTGACTGCATTAGAAGCTCACTATATGAAGGACCAAAGGAAAATGATGTTTATTATGAGTATAATTTGACTCTAAAGATGAGGCTATAAAAAGGCGTTATTTCATACCCGACCATCATTTTTCTTAATATGTACTTTAATAAAATCAGTGATCAGAGTTTGTCTTTCGTCTCTTTCTCTGAGATTCGAAACTCCTACTCCTACAAGCCTGAGTTTTTGCCTTCCAATGAACTCTGAAAGTAGCTGCATAACTATCCTTTTAATAACAAAAATATCAGAAGTCCAGACTGAGGTAGTCTTTGAGCGTGTATATGTGGAAAAATCCTCGAAGCGCACTTTAAGAGTTACTGTTTTGAAAAGGAAGCTATGTCTTAGGAGAGCTCTATGAACGCTCTCTGCAAGCATTTCCAGGGAGCCTGCAATTTTTACAGGGTCATTTGTATCCTCCTCAAATGTTCCACTCCTGCTTATTGACTTTACAGCTTCCTCCCATTCCTTTACTTCACTGAAATCTAGACCATAAGCCACCTGCTTCATCCAGAGACCAATTTTCCCGAACTTTTCAGAGAGGATCTGTACATCGCAGTTTGCTAGTTCCTCCACTTTTGTAATCCCCATCAATTTAAGGATATTAGTTGTTTTTTCACCTATACCAGGTATTTTTGAGACGTCTAGCGGGTAAAGGAACTCTTGGACATCTTCTGGCCTCACAACCGTAAGGCCATTAGGTTTATTAAACTTTGAAGCGACCTTTGCAATAAGTTTGTTTGGTCCAACCCCTACCGAACATGTGATTCTTTCTTGTCTCTTGATCGCGTCCTTTAATCTAAGTGCAATAATGGCAGCCTCTTCAAAGTTTCTTATTTCGAGTCCAGGCACTAGAAAAGCTTCGTCTACGCTATATTGCTGGAACTTCTCTGCAAAACCCTTCATTATCTCCATTACGTTTGCAGAAACCTGGGCATACAGCTTCATATTTACAGGTACAAAGGCAGCATCGGGACAGAGCTTATAAGCCTGTGAAATTGGCATTGCCGAATGTATACCATATTTTCTTGCCTCATATGAGCACGTGCTCACGACTCCTCTCCCTTTACCTCCCTTTGGATCTGAACCAACGACAACGGGCAGACCTTTAAGTTTCGGTTTTTCTCTGATCTCCACAGATGCAAAAAACGAATCCATGTCTACGTGAAGAACAATCCGCTTTCCGGTGCAGTTTGTATGATGATTGAGCGCCAACATCAATGCGATATTAGATTAAAAATATAATAGGTATAAGCAAGCTGGGTGAAAGTATTAAATTGATAGACTGATGATTCTACAAAAAGACTTAATTAATATTTGTGTTACAAGTTTGGCCAAATTCAAATTTAGCTGTAGAGCAATATTAATTAGCTGCACAGCAAAATATATTTCGCCCTACAGCTAAAATTAATTACCTGTACAGCTAAATTCTAAAGTCTTATGATACCGGTTTTACTACTTATAGTTCTTTAATATATCTTCTTTATTTATTCCTAATATTTAAAGATAATATTATAATGGGGTAAGATGATGCTGGTGAATCCTAAAGATAAAATAAAAGGGTCTTTCATAGCTCAAATGCCTTCAGAATGGATTGTGAAGTTACCGTCCAATTCAGTGGGGCATACATACAGGGTGGCTATGTATATTTGGCACTTAAAAGGGGTGAAGAAATCTAATGATTTAATAGTCACTTTGAAAGGTATAAATTCATTTTTACCTATTCCGGATTGGGCTTTTCCGAAAGCATTGGATGAATTAGAAAATTGTGGAATGATAAAAACTGTAAGACAACGGGATAAAAGTCCAACTGTAATTGTATTATGTGACACTTGTTATAAAGGATATCCAACTTTAAAAACACACGCCTTAACAACCAAATCGCGATCCCAAACAATAAAATTAATGTGAATATGTATATATCATAGATAAAATATCATATCAGATAAGAGCTCCCACAATCTATTTTCTTCTAATTTATTTAATGAGTTTGGGTGGACAGGCTAACCTGAAATGCCAAAAAAGTTGATCTTATGAACTGCTTAAGATCGTTGCCTACCGTTTAGTAGAGATTCGTTTTAAAGGTTTGTGAGTCAATGAAATATATTAAATTAAATAATATATATTTTCTTTATATATATCTCATCTAATACTATTTAAACTAAATACTATTAAATATATGTGGAATTCTATCCGAAAATTTAAACAGATATCTTTATTGAATTAAATTATATAGTTAAAATGTAATAAAAATATATGAAAAATATCTCAATGGTACCTACCGTACTATAGCAGTAAAATCATGGGGATTTAACGTGTCAAAAAAATGACGTAACGTGGGGCTACTAGTGAGACTTTTATCAGAAGTCGTATTAACCGTCGTTTTAAAAAAATGGCTTACAGTGCCTGAGAATGGCTCTGGTTTGATTTGACGTATGTAACCACGCTTCTATGCAGAAAAAAACTAAATATAACATTAAATACAAGACTTACTAATATTAACTATAAAAAATAAAAAAATGGTGTTAAGATGGTACGCCCTTCAAAACTATCTCCAGATATAACAAAGCTAATCGGTGAAAATGTAGCTTTAGGACTTACTTAGGCCCTTGCTGCAGAATCAGCTGGCATAACATACCAGATATTCAATTCTTGGATGACTAAAGGAAAAAATTCAACATCAGGAAGGTACTTTGAATTCTATAAACATATTCAACAACGGAATGCTGAAGGTGCTCTAAGACTGCTCGAGCGACTAAACGCGGCAGCAAAAGCTGGAGATATTCGGATCTGTATGTGGATTTTGGAGCGACGTTTCCCAGAAAATTATGGTCGGCGTTTGTACAGAAAAATGAATGTTGTTTCAGAGAATAAAAACGCGAACGTTGAGATAATCGTCAATGATGTCGATAAACTCAGAAAAGAAATTCTAGCGAAGTTAGCTCAGGATAAAGGAAAGATATGAGTCACCATTTGTTTAAACGTTTTCATCCGAGCTCAACTATTTTACTAGAATATGCTTCATTTTTCATCGGCCTACATGCCGGTTTTATGCTTGCAGGCGTTCCATGCGTCGTCAGCAGTCTTTAGTCGGTTCCGGACATCTCCACAGCGATACTGATGGAACGGTTCTACCCCAATCATATTGTTAGTGGAATGAATATTCCTTTAGCGTTACAGGGCGCTCAACTCTGGGTCAGAGACTTTACTTCTAGCCAAGTGGCAGATTATATATAAAAATGCTACTGCTCAAGAGAATGGGACGGCAAGAGCAAGGAGTTCATTGAACAGTACAGGAAACGCTACGCTGAAATGGCCAAAGAATCTCCAGAAGAGAAGCTGTTCCAGCATCCATATTATTGGGCAGCGTTCACTGTCAACGGAGCATAAAATACAGGGCTCTCTTCAATCATGTGTATATGATGGAGTCTTATCCTGTTCGTTTAGGTATAACTATCTCATCAAATTCTTCCGTAGCTTATCTCTTCAGCTAGATTTAGAGACATAGGCTGATGAAGAGCCTAAAGCAGATCGAAACGATAAGTGTCCACTGCTGATCGAATCAGAACTCCGTAGATTTTTGCATGGGATACAGCACCTTGATAGGCTAAGGCAGTTAGAGCTATCCCTAATGTAAGAACTAGGCAAGCTGCGAGAAAAACTTTAAGCTCCACGGATTCCTATCAGGATAAAAGTACCAGCTGACCAAGCTCTTTCGCCCTCAGGTACATATTGATACCATTGAAGATTGTATTCCGAATTATTTTTATGATTGTTTGTGTTTCTTCCCGCTCTCCACCAGGTATGGTAGGCTAATTACAAGAACCTAAAAGCTTTCATGTTCAGGTTTTGCTATTGCATTAGCTGTGATATTATCCGAAGGCGGGGTGATAGCTCTTGAAATTTAAGCACATGCATTTTATTGTCAGATCCTGTCCAAACTAAGGATACAGATACCATAGAATGTGTATTGAAGCAAGCTAAATCTCTTTCAAATGGATGGCCCAGTTGAAGAATAGTGAAACTTTAATCACGCATGCTTATATTAGGAAAAAGCGAAGATTCCTTTGAATTTTCGTTCACTAAACTCGCTAACTAGCGCTCAAATATAAATAAGTATATCGAAAAATTGAGTGATTTCTCGGCTTTTTTGGTATATCTGACCTACTAATAAAATCCTTAATATGTAAAGAATATTGGATGTTTGAGGCACTCGATTTTAGGGTCTTCCTTAACCGAAGACGCATGTAAACTGATTACAACAAAAGATTCTAGGGAGATTGATCCATATTTTCGGAAAGAATTAGCAGAAAAATTGGACAATAGAAGCAATAATCCTTGATGCAGGTTTGATTTAAGATGCCATTGTATGTGAAGGTTATCTTAAAATGCGTTACATAAAAGAAGGTAAGGTACTTATTTGATTTTGTTTAAATTTAAGTATCGCTCAACTATACATTACCAATTAGCTGTAACTATCTTTAAAATCAAAGATTAATGAACAAGGAGAGAAAAAATAAGGGAAATAAAGAAATCAGTGGGAAAGGTTTAAGTGGGGAAGATTTGGATAAGATTCCAGCGGGAAAAAAATCCTAGATAAATCAAAATCCTCTGTAAAATATTTCTGTAAAAAATATCATTTCTGATCTAATGTTACTATGTAATTAATAAATTTACAACGTGTAATTAGGCCTGATTATTGAGTTGGAGCTGAAGCTGGGGCTGAAGTTGGAGCAATCGTGCATGAAGCTACGTAAGGTATTTAAGAGTAGTTAGAAGAGTAGTTAGGGTTGTTAAAGTAATTAGGGTAGCTAGGATAGCTAGGGTAGTTAGAATAGCTAGGGTAGCTAGGGTAGCTAGGGTAGTTAGAATAGCTAGGGTAGTTAGGATAGCTAGGGTAATTAGGGTAGTAGGAGTATCCATAGGGATAGCCATAACTCCACCCCCATCCATATCTTTCCCAGCCGACACGTGAACTAGCCACCACTGCGGTCAACGATACCACAAAAAGGACTGCCAGCAAAATAGCTAACACCTTTTCCATTCTACCAGATAATTGTTTCAACATTTATTTCACTCCATTTTTATTAGGAATTCACACAATTTTTAGGATTAATTGTATAAGCATCAGGTTATAACTAAAACATTATATAGTTTACTAATATATATATCTTAATTAATGTTATAATCAAGATATGGGGGATTTATATAAACTTCTATGCATTTGAACATTGGAGAGTTTAAATTAGTTAACAATAATTTTTATTCATGAAAACTTTTTCTGATTTTGCTCTTAAAGAAGAATACAAACGTCTTCGATCAGTTAGAGACAAATTTGCTGAAATTGATTCCTTAATTGAGTGGAACTCAAGTAAATCACCAAACAGTAGTATACTGGATCGACAAGTACACTAACATAATGAAAACTTTTATAGATTACCTGAAGCCACATGTCAGTCAAACGTAAGGAGCTTACGAAGTTTATGTAAATATAAAAGGTGACACGAAATACTTTCAGCTTTATATATGACGAAACTTGATACTGGATAGCTCATGAAGTTGCAGACAGTAAACATAAACACTATGCAAGAAAATATTCCACGAAGGTGGCGAGATTACAGAAAAGACACCGTAGACCTTAATCACTGATGGACAGCCAGCTTATCACAGATTGAAACAGGTGGCTATGTTAACTTATCAAATAATAATGGAACTATCACTTTACAAAACAGTGGGCTGCAAAGAACATGCAACATGCTTATTGAAAATGCGACAAGCACTCAAAATTCCAGTATCAATCTAACCAATATTGCAATTGAAGGAAATTCTACTGTAAATATCAATCCTTCAAATTGGAATGACATTGGCAATTCGACTGTTACAATCGAAGACGTTGGAAGTAATGGAAAAACATATTATACGGAAATCATTACCTATCAAAACAGTCAGGTTATACAGGTTACTTTCCAGGGTGCTGCTCTGACAATAGCAAAATCAGCATATCCAACAAGTTATGATGATGTAGGACAGACTATCACATACCACTACACGGTAACTAACTCAGGAAATGTGGATATATCAGCACCTATTACTGTTATAGACGACAAGGCTGGCACAGTATCTATACAAAGCAGCGGTATACTTAGTCCGGGTTCAAGTGTTACAGGAACGGCTACCTACACAATGACAGATGCCGACATTAATACAGGTTCTGTGACTAATTTAGCGTCTGCAACAGGTTTATTCAACAACCAACCAGTAACTTCACCACAAAATATTGTGACAGTTCGCTATAAACAGCCAACCAATGACATAGCTCACAATGGTGGTTATCGTGGTGGTGTAAGTCCCTATGGCCCCTGTACCGATGATGTATAGCAGTCCAATGTATGGCAGTGAACCCCGTGGGTATGGAACTGAACCTTATGGATATAGTAGTGAGCCTTATGGAACAACAGAAACACAAAATTCAGACTCTAATGTCCACAAGGCTAAAGCTCATTTAAGCAAACATACACATAAACACTATACAACCAAACACCATAAAACAGGAAAAAATCATTCAAAATAGAGAACTTAAAATAGAGATTGAAAAATTAAACATGCCTGGTATACGTTGCAAACAAATAGCCATGTGGTGTGCGCCATGCAATGTATACCAGTGTATTCTCGCAATGGAATACACAATACTTTTCTCAATGTAAACTGGTATTTTCATGTATCTAAACAGTTTAGCACATGTTTTCAGTTTAGCACATGAATTAACTCTTAATTAGTCATCATTTTCACAAGCTGTCTCTTCGTTACAGCGACAGTGGGAGCATCCACCGGTGTGAGAATGGGAACATCCACAACTGTGAGAGTGGGGACTGCCATAACTGCTGCAGCTGCCAACACAGTGATGATGTCCATGCAAATGGCATGCACTAGCTGCTCCTACAGTTAATGATGCTACAAAAAGAACTGCTAGCAAAATAGTCAATACTTTTTTTGCTTTAAATGACTGTTTCAACATTAGTTTCACTCCTTTTTTGTTAAAAATTAATAAATTAGTATCACTTTAGGGGTGTTTGTTTGTCGATTCAAATCTTTTTTTCATGGTAAATGAACTATGAACTTAGTTCAAATGTGCAAATTTAACTTTCTGGAATTATCTGATTGGCTATCTGCTATTTGACTGTTGAAAAGTTAATTAGGTTCCATAAAACATTACTTGTTTGTAGTTAAAAATTTGCCAAGTTTAGCCATAAATTACTGTACAAATCCCAAAATGAATTCAAGTTGTTTAATCAAAGTGGCAAAAGACGTTGAAATATGCTCAATAACCCATATGAAAAAGCCACCGTTAACGAAAAATCATCAAACAAATCGCAACGCCCGATATTTCCTGGAAACCATCTTGTTATCTGTTATGGTCTATATAATGATCGGGCTCCCTACTCAGATCTCTTCCATGGTCATCAAAATCCCCTTCGCCCACAAAGCCCACGGGAGCCACTTTATAGACGCTAAGATCGATTTTGTAGGGGCTAGCATGAATTTGCCATCGAGTAAGAACGTTACCTTGAGCCTATAAGTTCCCTATCCCTTGTTTATATTTACGAGTAGATTTTCAGATTTTTGTTTTAGGCAATAGTGGAATCAAATCGCCATATATTTCAAAATTTTTTTACGAATTATATAGACAACCAATTTTCTTTTAAATATGTTTAAAGTTATCTACCTTTCAATATATTTGCGTTTATTAATTCAGTCAAGGAATTTATTGAATTTGATGGTGGCGAAGTCATGAAATCTCTACTTCAACAAAACGGCTATTCATTCGATAAAGGGTTGCGCATATGGAGTCACCCGGAAAGAGAAAGCATCGCCTATAGTGACGGAGACGAAGTCGAGTTGCGATTATTCGATATCATAAATCGTGCAGACGATCTGAGCATTATGTCGCAAGAATTGAATGCTCAGATTACCGATTGGCCATCTTTTTATCACCTTTCTCGGCTTCGCGCTAACCTCCTGCGTCCAGTTCACGATCTCCTGAGAGGGCGTATTCTTGAAATTGGCGCAGGATGCGGGGCAGTTACGCGCTTTTTGGGCGAGACCGGAGCAAGCGTTTTTGCTCTCGAGGGTTCCGTGCGACGGGCAAAAATTGCAGCCGCACGCTGTCAGGATATGGATAACGTCACAGTAATTGCCGACTCTTTCGACCGCTTTACCGCCGCTAATGATTTTGATGTTATTACTTTGATCGGAGTGCTGGAGTATGCGCGCGTATTTTTCCCTTCCGACTCAGGAGATCCTGTTGATGCGATGCTGAGACATGCGCGCAAACTTCTTCGACCCAGCGGCATTCTGTTAGTGGCAATTGAAAATCAACTCGGACTGAAATATTTTGCAGGTTTCAAAGAGGATCATCTTGGCGTTCCAATGTACGGGATCGAAGACCTTTATCGTATGGATGGGGTCGTGACTTTTGGACAGAACGAATTGAGACAGCGAATAAACTCTGCTGGATTAGAGCATCAATATTGGTGGTTTCCCTTTCCCGACTACAAGGCTCCCGTCTGTTTTCTTTCCGAAGACGGCATTAAGGAAAAAGACAACATTGACCTGAGTACCTTGCTTTCGAATTCTGTGCGGTTCGACCACCAGAATACTTACAAGCATCTGTTTTCGCTGGAGCAGGCCTATAAGCCAGCGTTTAGAAACGGCCTAACCGGAGACCTTGCTAACTCTTTTCTCGTTGTAGCTTCCGATCAGGAGCAGACGAGATTAGACAAGCCAATTCTCGGATGCCATTTTTCCGTACAACGCCGTTTGCAGTTTGCAAAGCAAGTGATTTTCTTGCGAAAAAGGGATGGAGGAATCGAGGTAAAAAACGAATTGCTTTACGGCAAGAACGCGCAGACGGAAAGGTCACCTCTTTCGGTTCATTTAGAATATGCGCCGTTTTTCCCCGGCACTCATTGGCAGCAACAGTTGACACGGATCGTCAACACGCCCGGATGGACTATTACAGATGTCCAAAATTGGGCAAAAACGTGGTTTGAAGCATTACTTGAATTTTCCGATCTGATGGAAAAACGGGATGAGCTTTCACCACAATTTCAAATTCTAGGAAATCTCTTTGATGCAGGCCCCCATAATCTTATTGTTGACGATCAGAATGATTCGCACTTCTTTGACCAGGAATGGCGATTAGGTTTTCCAATTGAATTGGGATTTTTAGTGTTTCGAAGCCTTTTATATTCATTGATGGCTCTTACAACGATAGCTCAACCGACTCTATCCACCGAAAAAAATATTCTTAATCTGCTGAAAAGCATGGTTCAGTCACTTGGCCTTTTGCTTATGGACGCGGACGTTGTCCGTTATCTTAGCATTGAATCCAACATTCAAGAATTGGCATCGGGTATAAAAGAACAGGTATCTTTTAAGCAGCTTGCCACGCGAGAACTGGTTGTGCGTAAGCCCTTGCCTGAATTAATAAACGCATGCGACGAAAACGGGGTTCTTCGTGAGCGGATATATGAGCTAGAACCGGCTGTGAGTGAACTTACTCAAGTCATTGAGGCCATGAAGCCTGAATTAATAAATGCATGCAACGAAAATAGGGTTCTTCGTGAGCGGATATCCGAGCTAGAGCCTGCTGTGAGTGAACTTACCCAAGTCATTGAGGCCATGAAGCAGTCTAGGTCCTGGAGAATAACGGCGCCACTACGAATGTTAATGCGCACTATCACTACAGTTTACCATGCACCTTTTTGCTTTCGCAAATGACCTCGCCTTTGCCGAGCCTGCTCAACTTAGATATTTTATCAACGAGGTAAAATATAAAATAGATAGGGGAGTACTTTCGCAGACAAATGGCCAGATACTGATTGATTCAGCAAATGATATAATTAATTCTTTAAGCAATCGTGTTAGGTAGGTAGAGATTATTTGAATTCAATCGTATTGAAGCTCAAATTGATTATATAAATATTTGAAATAAAATATAGTTAAATGTATTGGAGTTATAGAAATTTCATAAAATCGATACATAAGGAATTAGCTATATTATGTATCAAGATTATGAGATAGGGTATCTACATCTAAAGCATGTGGTATCGGCATTATGATCGTGAAAGAAGCCACGGGGGACCCCTTTAGCGGTAGCTGAAACGATGTTGTGATGGCTAACTCCCACTAAGTCAACGAATGGGGACATTACCTTGGGCCTATCAGTGGCTTATTACCTATTTACATTTACGACTATAATGTTTATGCACCTATCTTTATTACCTTATAATATGTAGAATAACTAAGTTAGATGATTTATGAGATGATTAGTTTCCTTATTTGGCTCCAACTACTATTATAAATGTATGCAGCTATATCACTATTACATAAGATCACATGAAGGATTGGAAGGAGAGACGTCTGCTGAAGCTTGTGAGGTTGAGTTGAAATGGGGAATAAGTGATAACCTTATACAGAATGCGAGTGTGCAGGCAAAAACCACTTAAAATTTTATTTTATCATTAATTCTTTTTTAGTGCAAATCTAAAATTAACTAGAGATTACTAATATTAAACTCAATTAAATATTGCTGCGTTTAGTTATTCCGTCATTTCTATCTGCCTCAATAATTATCTATTTATGTATCACGCATTTCTAAAGGCTCTCAACTATCTGGAATTTCAAAGATGTGAGGTTTGCCACCAACATAACTGTTTACATTTCATTTGTCTATCAACTTTAAAACGAATGCGTATGAACTAACCACTTTATCCAAAGTTATGTCTGGATAATACGCCGCTCTTCAGAAATGGAGTTCATGAAATTGACAATTCCCGATTATACCAAACGTCTTCCTTTCTTCATCAATTCCTGTATTAAATATACGGACTAAATTAGCATGATTTGTAGGCATGTTAACGCAACATAACACATCCAAATTAGTATCTATTCCTTGAGATATTGTTTTCTCAGTTCTGCATCAGAATCTTCTAAAAAAGTGCAAAATCTTCCCACTTTTTGGTTTTGTCACCGTTGATAAATACATTTATATTGGATAGAAATTTATTCCTTAAACTAGTCGCGCCAGAATATCCAACTATAAAATACGGAATTGGAGAAATTATCTTCTTTTCTTCCGACTATTCAGTACATCTGATTACTCTTCTATTGCCTGCTAACACAACACCATCTTTGCATAGGATACCAATTATTGATGTCATTAGATGGTTAGTTAAGTAATTATTTGATTTTATTATTTCTTTATAATTTCACTGGGTTTAAAATCATCCAAATTCGTGTTTTATCATTATAACTTTCAATAATTGTAATATTTAAAAATATAATACCTACCAAATGCCTTGCAGTTTCCCCAACAAAATCCCCCGAGTTTTTAACCCCAATTTCTAAGAGACAATCCACAAAGACTCCACAGAACCGATGCACATAATCTTTATGTACTAGAAATGTTATTCACAACATACCAATTCCGACTGATCACTTGATTTTTAATTCACCATCTTCAGGCTTAATGTTTTCGAATAGACACTATAGAAATGTTCGAACGCGATAGGGAGTTTTTCCCGCGTGAGTAAGGTTTTAATACAAATTACAAATCTTGCGGAGGAACATAAATTGGGTAAAAAATCGCTGATAAAACTTACGAGAAAAACAAATCCGAAAATAGTTTCCCTTATTCTTACCCTGAAAGATAGAGCAAATACAGATGATGCTCCAATCTGGAAGGATATCGCGAAACGTCTTGAGACACCGTCTAGAAATTATGCAACTGTAAATATAAGTAAAATCAACAGGCATACTGCAAATTCTGATGTCCTGCTCATCCCAGGGAAAGTTCTGGGCGCTGGCCTCATTGATCACCCTGTAACTGTTTCGGCTGTAACCTTCAGTGGATCAGCAATTAAAAAAATCACTGAAGCCGGTGGCAAATGTCTGAGTCTCGAAGAGATTATGGAAGCAAATCCAAAAGGGTCCGGTATTAAAATTTTTTGTTGAGAGGTTTAAGAAGATGAAGGTTATCGATGCAAAAGGGCTTATTTTGGGACGTCTGGCAAGCAAAGTTGCAAAACAACTTCTTTTAGAAGACAAAAAAATATATGTTGTAAATGCCGAAAAAGCTGTGATTTCTGGCTCAAGGGCAACCACCCTTAAAGAATACATGGAAACTCGGAAAAGAGGTGCTACAGAGTTTGGGCCCTATTTTCCCAAGCGTCCAGACCGCATCCTGAAGAGAACTATTCGTGGAATGTTGCCTTATAAGAGATCTAGAGGCAGGGATGCAATGTCCAGACTCAAAGTCTATGTAGGTGTCCCCTACGAACTCAAGAGCGCTGAAGTGATCACCATTGAAGATGCCGATATGAGGCTTCTGAGTTCTAATAAATATCTAGAACTTGGTGAAGTGAGCCAGAAAATGGGTTCAAAATTCTAAAAGGTGAGTCCTCATGATCAAAGTAGTTAATTCATCGGGAAAGCATAAGACTGCAACTGCACGTGCAACAGTCACAAAGGGAAATGGAAGGATAAGGATCAATAAAATTCCACTCGAGCTATATACCCCAGAGATTTCAATGATGAAGATCTCCGAACCTTTGATGATCGCAGGAAATGAGATCGTTTCTGGGATTGACATCAATGTAGATGTTCGAGGCGGTGGAATTGTTGGGCAAGCTAATGCAGTAAGAACAGCTGTTGCTAGGGGTATTGTGGAATGGACAAATGATACAATTGTTAGAGACAACTTCGCAAACTATGACCGAAGTTTACTTGTGAGCGATTCCAGACAGAAAGAATCAAAGAACTATGGTGGACCTGGGGCTCGGGCTAAATATCAGAAATCTTACAGGTAGAACTATGATCCCAGTCAGATGTTTCTCATGTGGAAAAGTAATCTCTAACTATTGGGATGAGTACAAAAGACGTGTCAACGATGGAGAAGAAGGTGCCTTAGTACTGGATGATCTAGGGATCACACGCTACTGCTGTCGCAGAATGATCTTAAGTCACGTCGAACTTGTTGATGTGCTTTCACCATACCAGTAAGGGACCGTAGGGTAGCTTGGTCCATCCTTCGGCGTTCGGGACGCCGGAACCTGAGTTCGAATCTCAGCGGTCCCATTTCCCTGTGTAAGGAGTACTGGTTTTTAGTCATGTATGTGCTAAATATCAAATATATCATACTTTTAGATTATTGAATTTCATGTTTGCATTTTAGAGTTTCAGGGTGATCAGTTGGTCAAGGAAATATATACTCGGTTCGAACGTGCGCGTATTGTAGGTGCAAGAGCGTTGCAAATTGCAATGGGAGCTCCTGTCCTTATTGAAGACGATGGGCGGCTGGATCCTCTGAGTATGGCTATTGAAGAATTAAAAGCCGGAGTTATTCCTATCACAGTCAAGCGTAAAATTCATTGAAAATTATGTGGGATTCATTTTAATATATTGAATATTTTTTATTTTATGAGGTGACTTTATGGAGGAAATTGAGGAAATAGTGCAGCAGGAGGAAAACGAAGCACAGCATTCTCCTGAAGAAAATTTAGTGGCGGAAACAAAACCTGCACCTGAAAGGGAAGCCACAGCAAAAACCAGATCTACACCTGTAGAAGACGACGAAGCTTCTGCTAAAGAGGGAGCTACATCCCTTGTGGCCATTGATGAATATCTGGCAGCAGGTGTTCACATCGGAACTCAGCAGAAGACCCAGGATATGATGCGCTTCGTATACAGGGTTAGAACTGACGGATTATATGTGCTTGACATCCAGTCAACAGATGAAAAAATCAAAGTTGCATCAAAATTGCTATCTCATTACGATCTTTCAAGAATTCTTGTTGTTTCTTCAAGACAGTACGGTCAATATCCTGCAAGGATGCTCTCTAGGGCTCTTGGTACAAGGGCAATGCTTGGAAGATTCATTCCTGGTTCTCTTACAAATCCAGAGATATATGGCTTTTTTGAGCCTGAAGTTGTGATTGTGACCGATCCTGCAGGGGATGCCCAGGTTCTGAAGGAAGCTTCAAGTATTGGAGTACCTGTTATAGCACTTTGCGATACTAACAATCTTATTTCAAACGTGGATCTTGTAATTCCCACGAACAACAAAGGTAGGAAAGCTCTTTCCCTTGTTTACTGGTTGCTTGCAAGGGAAGTCTCCAGGCTCAATGGTACCCCTTTCAATTATGAGTTGACTGACTTTGAAACTCCTCTTTGATACCAAAAGACACACCTGCATACGGGCAAGGATATATAAAAAAAATCCATATTTAATATGGTGATTTAAATGAGACGGCCAGCAGTTGCAGGGCAGTTTTATCCCCTTAATCCTGAATATCTAGAAGAAGAACTCAAGAGATGTTTTAAAGATCTGGAAATCCGGGAACGAGATGTTCTCGGAGCTGTTTGTCCACATGCAGGATATCTCTATTCTGGGAAAGTGGCTGCGAGTGCCTATGCAACCCTCCCTAAAGCTGATACATATGTCCTTATTGGTCCCAATCATACTGGATACGGCTCACCTGTATCTGTATCCAAAGATACATGGGAGACTCCCTTGGGAATTGTAGAAGTTGATGTAACACTTGCCGATGGATTTTTAGGGAGCATCGTTGATGTAGACGAGCTAGGACACAGATACGAACATTCTATTGAAGTGCAGATCCCTTTTCTCCAATATCTTTTTGGAAGATCTTTAAGGATACTCCCCATTTGTATGGGTATGCAGGATGAAGAGACTGCAGTTGAGGTAGGAAACCTTGTTGCTAATCTTGTTTCCAAAAGTGGAAAAAAAGTTGTCTTTATATCTTCAAGTGATTTCACCCATTATCAGCCTGCAGAGAGTGCAAAGGAAATAGATAATGAAGTCATTGAGGCTATTCTTGATCTAGATGTATCCGAAATGTATAATATACTCTATAAGAAAAACGCGTCTGTATGCGGATATGGGCCAATTGCCACGATGCTTACCGCCTCTAAAAAGCTCGGTGGAAGCCGAGCTACTCTTCTTAATTATACAAACAGCGGTGCTATTTCAGGAGATATGAACGCAGTTGTGGGATATGCAGCGATTATTGTGGAATAAGAGAAGTTCTACGAAAAAATTAAGCCCACTAGGTTTGGATTCTATTGAAAACCGAATAGTTATAATCACTTATGCCTGGGTAAGTTTTTTAGGGATATTACTTTTATTTAACTGCATACTGGTCCATAAAATTCAATTCAAAATAAGAAATTAAGTCCCTTATATGTTTAATACAAAATTAAGAATTTCAGAGGATATTATGGTTTCGTGTTCTGCGCCTGGGAAAATCTATCTTTTCGGAGAACATGCGGTCGTTTATGGAGAAACCGCAATAGCTTGTGCAATTGATCTGAGAACACGAGTGAGGGTAGAACTTAACGATTCGATAATAATTCAGTCGCAAATTGGCAGGACAAGTATTGATTTTGAAAAACACCCCTACATCACCTCAGTTATCGAGAAAATGAGAGAAAATACACAGATAAAAGGTATTTTCCTAGAAATAGATTCCGAAATCCCCGTGGGTTCTGGACTCGGATCATCTGCTGCGGTGACAATAGCAAGTATAGGCGCTCTCAATGAGATGTTTGGATGTGGCCTTTCTCTCGAAGAGATTGCAAAACTTGGCCATGAAATAGAGCTCGATGTCCAGGGAGTTGCAAGCCCCACTGATACTTATGTCTCTACATTCGGAGGAGTTGTTACAATTCCTGAAAGGAGAGAACTGAAAATTCCAGACTGTGGAATTGTGATTGGAGACACAGGAATTTTTTCATCTACAAAGGAGCTTGTCGCAAATGTCAGGAAGCTCTATGAAAGTTATCCCGAACTGATCAAGCCTCTCCTGGCTTCTATTGGTAAAATCTCTCGAATTGGGGAACCTCTTGTCCTGGCAGGAGACTATCCCGCCATTGGCAGACTTATGAATGTAAATCAAGGACTTCTAGATGCCTTAGGAGTAAATATTATTGAGCTTTCCAGCTTAATTTACTCATCCAGGAGAGCTGGGGCCTTTGGATCTAAGATTTCAGGCGCTGGCGGTGGGGGGTGTATGTTTGCGCTCACGCCACCTGATAGATACAAACAGGTTAGTGAAGCCATTTCAAAAGCTGGGGGGAAAGTGACCATTACAAAACCAACTAAACAGGGCCTGACATTACACTAAGCAGTTTGAATTTTCATCTAATTATTTGGCGATTATTCATAAAAGAAATTGAAAATTATTTAAAAGGCATTAAGTGATATGGCATGGTAGTATCAACAGAAACTGTTATACTGAAGCTCGGAGGCAGCGTTATTACTGACAAAAACGCAGATGTAGGAGTTGTAAGAGCATCTGATCTCCTAAGGATTGCACAGGAAGTTTCCAAATTTAGAGGGAATATGATTATTGTGCACGGCGCTGGTTCCTTTGGACATACCTACGCCAGAAAATACGGACTTGATATGATTTTTAATCTTAAAGGAGTTATTGTAACCCATGAATCAGTCAAGAAACTAACCTCTAGGGTAGTAGATTCTCTGAATCGCCTCGAAGTTAGGGCTGTGGCTGTACATCCTATGGCCTGTACAGTTTGCAGAAAAGGAAGGATAGAGAGCATGTACCTTGACAGCATAAAGCTCATGCTCAA
This sequence comes from Methanosarcina sp., assembly GCA_003164755.1. Lineage (GTDB taxonomy): Archaea > Halobacteriota > Methanosarcinia > Methanosarcinales > Methanosarcinaceae > Methanosarcina. Next base: position 49,126 of record PLUB01000073.1, read on the forward strand.
GAACGGTTTTGTCCCGGTACTGCACGGAGATATTGTTATGGATCTTGAACTCGGGACATGTGTCCTTTCAGGTGACCAGATAGTTCCTTACATTGCAAAAGAGCTCGGAGTCACCAGGCTTGGACTGGGGTCCGCAGAGGATGGAGTGCTCGATAAAAATGGAGAGCCTGTACCTGAGATTACACCTAAAAAATTTGAACAATTAAAACATTATATCGGAAGCTCAGAAAGCACTGATGTTACAGGCGGCATGCTCGGGAAGGTACAGGAACTTCTGGAACTTAGCAAAACATCTTGTATTACTTCGTATATATTCAATGCAGGGAAAGCAGATAACATATTCAAATTTTTAAATGGAGAACCCATAGGGACCAAAATTAGTCCGGATGAAATGGTATGAAATATGATCAATAATACCTCAAGGCGAAAGATCGAACACTTGAAAATATGTGTTAAAAACCCTGTGGAATCACAAAATATCAGTGCTGGCTTTAGGGATGTGACGCTTATCCACAGGGCACTTCCGGAACTCGATATGGATAAGATAGACTTATCTGTAGACCTGCTCGGAAAACATCTACAAGCTCCTTTTTTGATTGCCTCAATAACTGGAGGGCACCCGAATACTATTCCAATAAATGCTGCACTTGCATCTGCAACTGAAGAACTGGGAGTGGGAATAGGAGTTGGCAGCCAGAGAGCTGCTATTGATGATCCTTCTCAAGAAGAATCTTTCAGGATTGTGAGGGAAAAAGCTCCTAATGCCTTTGTTTACGCGAATGTGGGCGCTGCTCAGATCCGCAAGTATGGAGTTGATGGAGTTGAAAAACTTGTCGAAATGATTGATGCCGATGCTATTGCCATTCATCTTAATTTCCTACAAGAAGCCATCCAGGCAGAAGGAGATAGAGATGCAACTGGTTGTCTGGACATGATTAGAGAGATTTGTTCTGTACTGAATACGCCAGTAATGGTCAAAGAAACAGGAGCTGGAATTTCAAATGAAGATGCTCTTCTCCTCCAGAAAGCAGGCGTGTCTGCAATTGATGTTGGGGGCGTAGGTGGCACAAGCTGGGCAGGAGTTGAAGCCTACAGGGCTAGAGAAAGTGGAGATTTTGTCTCAGAACAGATGGGGATACTTTTTTGGGACTTTGGGATCCCCACTGTTGCCAGTATTATAGAATCCAGGGTTTCCCTCCCAATTATCGCAACCGGTGGAATCAGAACAGGCCTTGATATTGCTAAATCAATTGCTATTGGAGCCAATGCGGCAAGTGCAGCTATGCCCTTTGTGGACCCCGCATTTAAAGGGAAAGAAGCCGTTGTGAGTGTCCTTTCTCGAATGCTGAATGAGTTTAGAGCCTCAATGTTTCTTTGCGGCTGTGCAAATATACAGGATCTACGGAATGCACCTGTGGTCATTACTGGTTGGACTCTTGAGTACCTTGGACAGCGTGGTTTTAACTTAAAAGACTATGCCATGTCAAGGGAAATACTTTAAGGTACTACATATGTATTGTTGCCTTTTATCACATTTTTATTGAAATTTGCATCATGCAGGTAAGGTCTAGTATCAAATTAGTTCAATAAAAACTTGTCATATGACAACATTTATACATACTATGAAAGTAATGTTTCTGAATAAATCATTAATATGAAATGAGCAACAGTTCGTGCTTATCAGGGAAGATTACGATAAACAGTTATGCTCTATACCAAGGGAAAAATTAATTTAATTACCATCATTTAGGGATGCAAGAGAAATAGGATATTTGTCTTTATCATAAATTACCTAGGCAATACCAGGATAATTCAAAATTTATAGAGAAACTTGGAAAAAAATCACTTTGAAAATTTATTAATCATTCTAATCTCGATTCATCATAATTAAATTTGTAATAAATAGGTACAAGCAAAGAATTAATCTCATAGTTGCGCAGGCTCAGATCATTGAATATAAGTCACTTTTTAGTAAAGCAAGTAATCCATAAAGGTCATTAATTAAGAATCACCTTAATAAGTCATCAAAATAAGAATAGTTTAAGAAATAATGGTTTCGTGAGAATTAATAATTGAAGAATAATAGAGCAGTTCAATAAACTCAAATTTATAGCCGGTTACTTATAGAGCATATATAAGCAACTTGTTTAAATAAGAGATTTATCAAAATTCTCAATAGTATTAGGTGGAGGTACGCAAAAGAGACCTATTGATTTGGTTAATATCTCGACACTTATCTTTGAAGGTAGTAAAAAGTTTTAAAATAATTATAAAAGTGCAGGATTGAAAGTAGTTTCTTAAATCGGACAAAATGCTGAGAAGTACATATTAGCTAACAAGGTATGTATAAGTATGTATACAGATTTATAAATGTATATAATTGTATGAATATATATAAATTTGTAAGTATATATGTGTAGAATCTAATCACTCTTCAAAATATTTAGTCAGATTTATTCAATAAACAAATGGATTTCTTCCCAATAAGTGGTTAATAAGTGGCTGTTCTGAGGCTGATTCCAAATTATTATACTATATTGTTTGCATTCAGAGTCATTGCTTTAGACCGTTATAGGATATCTTTTTTTAGGTTTCGGTTTCAAAGGGATAAAAATTAAAATAAGAGGTTAAAAAATATGACTGAAATAGGAATTGTTGCAATCGGCGGCTATAATGAGATGGGCCGCAATATGACGGCAGTAGTCGTAGGTGAAGATGTCATTATTCTGGACATGGGACTTCGGCTTGACAGAGTCCAGATTCACGAAGATGTCGAAATTGACAAAATGCATTCTCTGGAACTGATCGAAATGGGTGCAATTCCTGATGATACTATCATGAAAGAAATAAATGGAACTGTTCGAGCAATTGTGTGTACCCACGGACATCTTGATCATGTAGGTGCGATTCCAAAACTTGCCCATAGATACAATGCTCCTATTTTAGCTACCCCCTATACTGCGGTCATTATAAAACAACAAATTGAAGCTGAACGCAAGTTCGAGGTTTGCAATAGGGTTATTTCGCTCAATGCAGGTGGGACTTACCAGGTCACAAACGAAATTTCCATCGAATTCATCTGCGTTCAGCACAGTATTATAGACTGTGTTATTGCAGCTATTCACACTCCAGTTGGAGCAGTCCTTTATGCCTGCGACTTCAAACTGGATCGGACTCCGACAATTGGTAATGCTCCGGATTTCGAACGCATCAAATCTCTTGGAAAGGAAGGAGTGATTACAATGATTGTAGAGAGCACAAATGCCGGACGTTCAGGAAAAACTCCTTCGGAACAAATTGCAAAGGATATGGTAAGGGACGTACTGCTCGGAACAGAAGAAGCTGATGTCGGGATGATCATTACAACCTTTGCCTCCCATATTGCCAGGCTGAAAGCTATTATTGAAGCAGCTGAAGAAATGGGCAGAATTCCTGTACTTATGGGTCGTTCAATGGAGCGCTATTTTGGAGCTGCAAAGGATGTTGGGTATCTGGAGTTACCTTCAAATGTAGAGATCTATGGCCTCAGAAAAGACATCGATCGTGCCTTCAAACGCATCATGCAGGAGGGAAAGAATAAGTACCTCCCAATTGTTACCGGCCACCAGGGGGAACCAGGTTCAATCCTTGTGCGCGTTGCGAATGGGGAAACTCCCTATGCAATAGAACCAGGAGACAGGGTCATTTTCTCGGCAAACGTGATCCCAAGCCCGATGACTCAGGCAAACCGCTACGCTCTTGAAACCAAACTCAGAATGAGAGGCGCCAGAATCTATGACAATGTGCATGTATCAGGGCATGCATATCGGGAAGACCACTGGGAACTTCTGAGAATGGTGAATCCGGAACATGTAATCCCTGCCCATGGTGATCTAGAGATGCACGGGCACTACATAGAGCTGGCGGAAGACGCTGGATATGTACTAGGAAGTACAGTACATCTTCTAAGGAACGGTGAAGTGTTATACATCGAAGAATAATTGTATAAGAAGTATATTTCCTGTGATAAATATGACGCTGACTGATGAGATCAGAAAAAGAAGCATCCATGTCGATGCTGCAATTGATGAGTTACTTCCGATAACTAATCCAAAAGAACTTTACAAAGCATCTCGCTATTTGGTGGATGCTGGAGGAAAACGTCTCCGTCCAGCAGTCCTTATTTTGGCAGCTGAAGCTGTAGGTTCCGATTTTAAATCTGTTTTATCGACAGCAGTGGCCGTGGAACTTGTACATAATTTCACCTTGATCCATGATGACATAATGGACAAAGACGATATCCGCAGGGGAATGCCTGCGGTCCATAAAATATGGGGTGAAGCAGGAGCAATTCTTGCAGGAGACACCCTTTATTCTAGAGCTTTCCAGATCATGTCAAAGGTTGAAAATGAACCTATAAGGATTTTGAAATGCATTGATATCCTCTCTAAGACCTGTACTGAAATCTGCGAAGGGCAGTGGCTTGATATTGAGTTTGAGAAGAGGGAAAGGGTTACAGAATGCGAATATATTGAGATGGTGGGAAAAAAGACATCAGTTCTTTACGCAGCTGCAGCAAAGATCGGAGCACTTCTCGGAGGAGCTTCAGATGAAGTTGCAGAGGCATTATCCGAGTATGGGCGCCTTATAGGAATCGGTTTTCAGATGTATGATGACGTTCTGGACATGGTCACTCCCCAGGAAGTGCTCGGGAAAGTAAGAGGTAGCGACCTTATGGAAGGGAAACATACTCTTATCGTAATCGATGCATTCGCAAAAGGTGTCAAACTAGATATATTCGGTAAAGGAAAAGCTACTCTGGAAGAAACAAATGAAACAGTCCGGATTCTAACAGAGTGCGGATCCATTGATTACGTAAAGAATCTTGCAATTTCATACATCAACGAGGGCAAATCAAAGCTAGATGCTTTGAAAGACTGCCCGGAAAAAGAGATTCTCCTCCAGATTGCAGATTACATGATTACAAGGGAGTATTAAATAGGAAACTCTCAAATAACCGGAGCTTTCAGAGAATATGTGGTTAATTGGAGCTTCAGATCCCTTATTTCAACAAGTTTTTTTTCAACTATTTCCATCATTTATATCGATGATCCAAAAAATTTTTATTTTATGCCAATAGGGATGAGATTTTTGTTCAAGTGGCAAACTATCTGGAAGTTCAGATGCCTTAAAAATTCACATATCTGGCATTCAGGTAATTTGCCTCTTCAAACAATTTTCCAGAACATTATACACCATTCTCTGAAATGTAAACTCTCCAATGGGTTAAGGGAGAAAGTCAACTTAAAAACTGCCAATAATATATATAATTATATAATTTCTGGCTCGGATACTGGAGTTTTAACAACGTCGTAGTAAAATTTATCAATCTGATTTATGAGTCTGATCAGACAGTACACCGCCAACTGGCTCATATACTCAGTAAAATTTCACCCATTTTTACGAATATTGCAAATAAGTAATGTGAATATATATCTTTTTCTGGCGCACTATCCACCTCAATTCCCAGGTGTCAAAGAATTAAAACAAACTTCACTTGAAATTACTTTAAAGACATAATACTAATTTCCCATTTTCCGTGGATTAAAATTACTCCTTTCATAATCCGTGGGAAAAGTTAGAGTATTTTGGATCATGCTGAAAAAGGAGGAAATGTTTTTGATGCGAGTTTAAACTTGTAAGACTTGAGCATAAGTGAAACTTCCAGGAAGAAAAAACAAACTAGATCTTCTCAAACCTTACCGATCTGAAAAACTTGATGAAAGCTTCTATACTGCTGCTCGACTCTATCTAGAAATAAAAGAAATAGATTTAGAGGGAGGAAAAACTATCTTCAGGCTTTATTAAGAGAAGTCATACCAAAAAAGAGAGTATCTGCTGTACTCAGCTATGAAAATAGAGCAGGAATATAAGCCCAAATATAAATGGTAGAAATTGGAGTAGTTGAAATTGATGGAGAACAAAATAACTATTTTGCTTCAATATGATTCTCGGATATTCCAGGATGATGTACTTTAATTTACAATGAAAATAGCTACCCTCGATCTCATTAAGTAGAATGTATTTGAGTTCATTGGAGAATCACAGGAGATACTCTAAGGAAACATGAAACAGGCTATAATCAGAAGAACCGTAATAATTCAAATTCGGAATATAACCCACATTTCAATGATTTTTTGTTCAAGCATTAAGACCCTATTCCTAGCTTATGTAAGCTTTAGAGGCCTCAGGCAAACGGCAAGATTGAGATTACAGAAGAGGGCTTCAAGAGGAGGAATCCCTCCCTTGAAAAAATATTCACCTCTCTCGAAGACCTGAACTCCCAAGTTCATAAACCATTGAAAAGGGTAAATTCAACTGACCACCAAGTTACCTATAAAATAATCTTGAACTTTATTACGGGTATAACTTAACCCTTTGAGTTAGGTTCCTCATTATAAATTAGTCCATAATAAAACCAGAAAAATCCCAACAGACTTTGAGATTACATTTCTTTAGAACAAATATTTTGTTTCTTAAAGGTTTTCAGTAAAAAGCACAGAGCTTTAGATCCTCCGAGAAAAAGGAACATTTCCAGGGTCTTCAAAATGACATTTTGAAGACTAATTTAAAATGCCAGAAAAACTCACAGATTAAATTGAAGTTTTCAGGTTTCAAAGTTGAAGAGTGGTCTCTTGAAGTTTATGAAACTTTCAGTGAAGGAAGTTCAGCATGAACAACTTCCTCAAAATTACTACAAGGGGCAGCAAAAAACAATTGAAATTTTTGAGTTTTTTTGAACAAGAAAAGAAATACATGAAAACTGTTGCACCTAAGAGACTGATGAAAAGTGTTATTTTTCTTTGAAAATCCTATTGAGGAATATATTTTGAGGTTCAGTCATCTATTGATAAAAAAGTCATCGAAAACTTTGCAACCTTGAAATCTATACTTAATGCAAAAAATGTTGTTTTGTTCTATACTTTTGGAGTTGGGAAATCACACATTATAATTGCTCTTGAAATTGAAGCAGTAAAAGTAAGGATTTCTGTTTATTACTTATGGGGTGCAGAGAATCAAGAATCCCACATCCTTTATTTAGGGGATGAAGTTAACTCTCGAGTCATTTTTTTTCGTTTAATCCTCTAAATAATCGCTTTTTTGCAAAATAGGTTTTTTTGGCACTATTATCAGAGGTGATGTAACTCATATATGACCAGAATTTGATACACATTGGGATAAAATAGCTTTAGCCATAGCTATGGCCAGATCATCTCTCAAATAGTGTTTGTTCCTGAGTATTGACTCAATATTATTTTTCAATAATCGAATTAAAAAATATTGAGTTTCTATTTTCACCACTATTTGCCCGGAGCAAGGCTATAAATTAATACTATGGAAGTTGGAGAATCTCAAGTTCACTTATCCCTGGAATTCAATCCAAGAAACTCTATATCAGAGGTAGCTCAATACCTGAAGGGAGGTAGTTCTTACAGACTTTTCGGGCTTTATCCTGAACTGAAATAAACCAAAAAAATATAAGGGAAACATAGCATAATTTTAAGATATCCTTCAACTATCGATTTTAGATTGCGGAAAAAAAATAAAAATATTTTATAAAAAGTAGTATATATTCTCCGCAAATTCTGACAAAAGAACATATATTGGCCAGATGCCGAGCACCAAAATACAAGTTTTTATTTATATATCCATATTTGTGTCTATAACTGAGTAAAAAAAAAGCAAAATTTTTCAGAGTTTTTTCCTAACAACAAAATATCCTGCTAGGATCAGAGGCAAGGAGATCGCCATTAATATTTTAGCGACTTCTCTTGCTTGTTTTGCTCTATTATTATTTGAACTTCCACTTATTGCTATCTCTCCTGTCTTTTCCTGACTTCTTAGAGTATCCTTTAATTTTGATTCAGCCTGAGCTCCATTTTTTGTTACTTCTCCTGGATATTCAGTTATTGCAAAGGAGGAAAATCCAGACGTTTTAGATCTAAAATATATATAATCAGTATCTTCGCCGACCTTTTCAGTGTATAGAGGTTCCCAATTTTTATTATATCTCTGAAGGACTATCATAGATTCGTTGACATTTTTATCGTGAATCCATGCTTTCTTAACTCTGAATCCTATTAACCCATTTTTCAGGGATGGAGAAAGTTCTACCCCTTTATCCCCTATCTGGATATTTACCTGTTTATATATTATCCCGAGAGGAAGTTTTGGAATGAAAACGGACTTGCTCTTGAGTTCTTCCACAGTGGTTGTTGTCTTAAGAAATGTTTTTTCTGCGTCATATTCGATAAATAAAATGCATGTACTGTTTCCCGGGAAGTCATACATTATATGATTACCGCTTATGACATTCCTAGTAGCTAATTCTTTGGCAACAACATTGCCTTCTGGCTCTCTGGAAACAAGGCTCATACCTGGACTGCTAGAGTAATTGGAAACCCCATCTCCTCCTCCATCTCCATAGCTTGAATTTAATATACTCAAATTTACAATATCTGAATTTGCAGTATGCAACTCCCATATATTTGAATTTAAAGTGCTTGAATTCGCAGTACTCGAATTATAGGTTCCTGAATTTCCGGTATTTGAATTTAAGATATTTGAATAACCTTTAATTGAATTTGCAGTTTGTGAGTTTCCAATACTTGAATTTACTTTAATTGAATTTATAGTACTAGAATTAACAATACCTGAATGTATATTAGTTGAGTTTCTGATACTTAGATCTCCAGCACTCAGATTATCTGTTCTTAGATCATTAGTATTTAAATTAAAGATATTTGAATCCTTATTTCTTGAATTTTCAGTATTTAAAGATACATTAGTTGGATTTACAATATGTGAATTCTCAGCATTTGAATTTTTGTTGCCCAAATATCGGTTGTTTGGGTACCCCCTGTCCGAATAATCTTTGTCTGAATATCCTCTGTCTGAATATCCTCTGTCTGAAGGCCCTCTGTTTGAATATCCTCTGTCTGAATACCCGTTGTCTGAATATACTTTGCCGGCATACCCTTTGTCTGAATATACTCTGCCGGCATACCCTCCGTATCCCAACTGTCCATCTAAAGCATATACAGTGCTTGTTATCATTCCAAGAATCAGTAGTGCTGTTAGTAATACACAGATTCTTGAGTTGAGAAAATTTGCTTTCATTTTCATTAGCCTCCGACCAAAAGGTCGTAAACAGAAACTTTTAAAATATAAATAACTAACTTGGGACTTACATACTTGAAATACAAAATCAAGCTCATCGGACTTTATGACCAAATTTAATTGTAGAAAACGTTGATTTAATATCATCGAGTTCTCAGATCAACCTCTTAGATACCTAATTGACAAGTAATCACATATAGGACTTATGGGCTTGAAATACTAAATCAAGTATAATAAACACTGTAGTTCAAAATTATATTTCAGACAATTAATGGATTAATGCCATTGATTTCTAAGTCAAAGTGCATCAGTTTTAAATATATGGTGACCAATGGAATATTACCCGAGGGAACTGATTCAAAAGTGGGATGATTTAAAATAATTAGGACCTTTGCAGTAACATGTTCTAAATATGGTTTTCATAGACTTCTCAAATATATTTATATACTTGACGAAATATTGGTAAATCTCTGATTTCTTACGAATAATTTATACTCCATTTTATGAGCGTATGACAAAATTTAGAGATTTATCAAAATATTATTTAGTTGTATATTGGTGGCTCATATATGCCTTTGCTGCCGCGTTGTGAGTTTTGTGTTACTATCAAAATTACTCAAGCCAGTTTCTAATTTGTTATAACTCCAGCCTCCGAAAAGCTCCCACTTAGAACATTATCTTTGCTCTTTGTGACTACTTTATTCCAGACTGAACTTTTCAATATCCTAAGACTGCTCTATTCCTCCATGATATTCGTAAATTTTTCAGGACTTGTTAACCAGATCTTTACTCCTTGATTCATCCCTATCCAGCACAATGTGATCCAGTATCGCATATTTTAGTTCTTTGAAATATTCTAAATACTTTCACAAATCCATATACTTTCATTGAACCATAATTTTTTCATGAAAAATATTTAAGCTGTTTAGACCAGCATATTTTTTTGCGTTATCAGGATTCACCAAAAAATTTGATGTCAATCTTGTTAGAAATGCCATTGATTTTCCTGATAGCTTTGATGTTCTTAATCCTGCGTACCAATCGTCAAAAACAATGAATTTTCGGTTTAAATCCATATTTTTTGATTTCATCAAGTACATCAAAGAGATGATCGTTCTTGGTTTTATTGCCTTTAGCGATGTTATACATATAAAATGGAAGCATAGTGAATTATATTATGTAAAATCACAAATTTCAGAAGATTTCGATAAACATCAATTTTGGCTGGTTGCTTACAAGTATATATAAGTAATTATATTTATAATTAATTTGTTAACATCGATAGTTTATCAAAATTTTACTCAAGAAGTTATTGAAGAATAAAATTTCACATGTGAAGAACCAAATTACACACAATGCACAAAAATTTGATTTTGAATTTAAAGCAAGTTTGTTATACTGCCAAAATAACATATGATATAAATTCACCAACTAGCCAAACCAAGGTAATCAAAACAATTTCATCAACAGTAAGACGATATTTTCCACTCCACAGATGCCGAACAAAATTTGTCCTTTCAGAATCAAGTTTATCCATTATTATGTCGTCGACTATCAGACAACCTTCTTTAAGAGTAACTAATTTCTTTACTTCAGCTCATAAAGATTCCGCATTTGAGAGTGCTTTCAAATGAGATGGATCCATCTGAAAAGCATTGATTATAAAGGATAACTGCATTCAGCTTCATTTCAGGAAAAAAACAGTAAATTCAGCAACAATAGAATTAATGTAATTAAGGTCAGTATATTGTAGCAGGCTTATAGCACCACTTCAACAATTGTATCACCTATTTATAAATAAATATATTTCAGAATATTTTGATAAACCTCTGATTTTCGTGAGTCATTTATATATTATTTATGTGGATATGAAGAAACCTACGGGTTTATCGAAATTCTACATAATATCTATCGTTTGATGACACTGGAAATAAAAAGAGTATTTCAAAAATAGAGGAAGGTATCTTTAAAATAGTGAAATAAGAAAAGAGATAAAAAAATGTCACGATTCAGCCTGAGCAAAACAATTCCAATAGCCATCTTTGCTGGATGCATCAAAATAGATATCATCTGATTGATTGTGAGTAGACTAAATAGTTGCGAAAAAAAAGGTGAAAACACAGTAATTCGTGGGAAAGATTCGGACGGGTTCCACAAAAACGCACTCCAAAGTGAATGGGAATCCTTATAAATTTGTTTTTACAAATGTAAATAGTTTATGTGATAAATATAATTACAAAAAATGCAAGGAAAAGTAAATAATTTTTAAAACATTTATTGGATAATAAAAACGCTAAGTAAAATATTATTCATTGGAAACAGAATTGAAAATTGATTCCAAAAGATACAACTATTTTACCCTTTTAAAAGCTGATTCGTGTAGAACAAGGTTGAACCACCCAAAACTTATATAAATGATGATGTGTCTATGGAGGTGTACTTTGGTGTAATAAATGAAAACATAACAAAACGGGCTCGTGGTCTAGACGGTTATGACGTCGCCTTGACATGGCGGAGGTCCTGAGTTCGAATCTCAGCGGGCCCACTAAAACGTTTAGATATTTTACATAAAATTGGATAGCGCTATCTTTTTATGTAGTATAACATAGGTGTAGTTAAGAGTATCTGTTTGCCCAGGTAGCTCAGTGGGAGAGCGCTGCCCTGAAGAGGCAGTTGTCCCCGGTTCGAATCCGGGTCTGGGCACCACATCACATCAGTAGTGTAGCGGTCATCACCGGGCGTTGCCAACGCTCGAACCCGGGTTCGAATCCCGGCTGATGTATAAAAAAAGGTTGTTTCCAGATTTTGTATTCTTTATTTTTTTCAACCATTTATTCAAAATTTATGTATTTATGAACACATATTTTTACATTGCTATTCCGTTCACTACAACTACTTCACATCTATATAACTATAATCAAGATTCCTTTTTGAGTTCCGAGATTAACTTTTTAAACATGATCATGCTCATCGTTAACACTTATTTTTTTATTTAAGTTTTGACTAATAGTAGTTAAGAGACTGTAAAATTAAATTTGTTAACCATCCTATCGTTAACCAAAAATTAATTAAAACATTAAATCGTCATATTAGTTGGATATATATCTCGAAGAGCCAAAAAATCTGATTGAAGAGATCTATACCAATTATGTTGCAGACCTGAAAAATCATAGGAGAACTAAAAATGTCCGGAAAGTTCCAGAAACGAGATGCAGAACGAAAAGGTATCAAAAAAGAATATGAACTGGAGCAGAAGTTAATAAAAGGAATCGTAGATGAAATTCAGGTAAGCGGCGGTGGATCCATTAAGTGAGTAAAAAAGTACATATACAAATTCAGGCTGGGGATATTTCAGAGCAGACTGTAGAAATTACTGAGAACACTACCTACGAAGATCTGCTCTATCGATTGAAAATAAATCAGGAAACTGTAATTGTGTTAAGTGGAGGTAAGGCAGTTCCCCTTGATGGGACAATAAGTTCCAACGAGATTACAATCCTGAAAGTTGTAACAGGAGGGTGATTAGCTTAAAAAATAAGGGTGTCTGGCTATTCTTCATTATAACTTTTTTCACTTGTCGATCTTTATTTTAAGTTTTCTCACTTGCCGACAAGTTTTAGAACTATTTTCCCATAATCTATAACGTTTACCTATTTTTTATGGCAATAAAATTATGGTCTTCAATGTGATGCCATTTACTACCCCTTTCCCCCGTCAAGCGGATTAAATTGTGGGCAAGAAATTTTTTGTCGTCCATTTATATCCAGAGGAGGTTTTAAAAACTACAAATGTCAGCAAATCCCCAGATTTCCACTTTAAATCTACAATTTAATATTATATTGTAAGTGCGTTTTTAAATATAGCCTTCATCATCCTCATGAGCTTATATAATACATTCTCTAAATAATTTTAAATTATTTCAATCGAGTTTTATATACTTAATTAGTCACTCTTTTTTTTGGAAAAATAACATTAAATAACACAAATAAGTTAAAGTAATTTTCACCTCATATTTTTGACTGTTGATTTTATAACTACCTTAGTAAGTAAAGTTATATTAATTTGTGAGGATTTCGATAAACCCCTAATTTTCACGAGTCAATATATACGATTTATACGGATAGGATTTAATTTAGGGATAATCAAAATAATCTTTAGTTTTTAAAAGATGTTATAAAACTAATCAGTGAATTGCCATTGAAGTCTCAAATGTTATGTTGATCAATAATTTTATATTAGCCATTTAGACAATTACACTACAATGAAATGGTGATTTAAATTAGTAGAAATAATAAACAAAAACTATTCTTTGGATACTCACAAACTTTTTTTCATTGCTGATATCCTCGATATATCTTATGAAAAACAGCAGCAACATTTCACTAGAGATAGTGATGGAATTTTAGCTCTTTAAAGTTTAGTTATCTCTGTAAAATGCAATTTTTCTGCATATAAACCAACATGACTTTTGTGTTCCTGTGCAGAATTCATTGAGAAAGCGTCTACATTTTATGGTTGGAAATGCACGAGGTATGAGGCCATTTAAACATAAAAAACAGAAAAGATAAATTCAAAAATAACTGCACAACTTGAGCTTAATAACATGATTCAGCCATCAAAAATCTTCCCAAAAACCATAGCAGATTTCATTTATACTTTCGGCGTCGTCACAAACTTGCACAAAAAAAAATAGATTTTAAAAATGGAACTCAAGTTATTCCTGCACCTGAAATATTCAACCTAGCTGATTTAATGGCATACATTTTTGAGAAAAATGACAGAGAAATTCTATAATAATCTCGTCAGGTAAGGCAGTCGATCAGATAATATATAATTATTCGCTAAATATTTGTAAAAAAGTGTTCATATAAGAGGGATTCTGGACATCGGAACATCTTTCACCACTGTAGTTAAGCTTCAGAAATGTCTGGCTATTATAAAATATCTTGCCGATGAAATCAAAATTTTAAATAGATCAATTTCCAATTATTCCTATGGGAAACATTACTGAAAATGAGTACTGTAATTCGGCTTCAGGTATTGGATAAATTGATGTAACTCTGATCGCTGAAATAGACAATTTCAAGGACTTTTCTTCAGGGATAATCTTTCTTCATGACTTGGAATAGTTCGGGATGTATAACAATCGGTGGCTAAATTGTAGAATGGCAGAATCGCAAAAAGATTATCAAAGATAGAAAGATGGAATCTAATACATTTTGCTCATGAATTAGCATTAAAGACGAATAGTAAGTTAGGAGAGTTTTTAAAGTGGAAGAAATATCAACTGGACATTCAAAAGCAATTGTTGCTCTAGAAATAAAAATTGCCACAATTACATGGCATCTGATTACAAATAGCCAGTTCTACTAAGATGAAACAGAATACCAGAAGGGAGGAATTCACAAGACGAAAAATTTTGAGACTAAGATATTCTCGATTGATAAAAGTACAAAAATAACTAGTGAAATAATCCAAATTATGGTAAAAGAGAATGGGGGGGTACTTGAGAACCATTTTTGCCACATACTTTCATGTTGAATGAAATCTTAAATATAAGAGAAAAAAAGCTCAAAAAATATCCTGCCAGTAAATAATATTGAGATTATCTTTTATAAACCTTTTCAAAAGGATAGGGCAATTTTGCCTCTGCAGGAATTCTATCAACGAGTTCTATAAAGTCTGGGTCATGCATCGGGGTCAAATTATTCTGACTCTGGAAATAGGGATAACCCCTGATTTTCTGCCAGATTTCTTTCAAGGATTTTTCTTTTACATTCCCAAAATTGAAAGGAATATAAGGACTGGGCTTTACGTCTCCATATGCTGTAATATGCATCCAGCGCCTTCCTGCCATAGCCCCAAGCATATGCCCCTCAAAATAAGTGTTTGAAAACATTCGAATACCTTCGCGACTGGAATTTATTCTGTGGTACATCCCTAGTATATACTTACGGTTTTCTTCAGTGAGTACAGGTTCTTCCCTGGATTTTGGCATTGCTTCCCAGACTGAGAATTCATGCACACCCAACTCCGATGCAAGGTCATATAGAGCAGGAAGTTCATGTATGTTTGAAGGAGATACATGAGTTGTCATTACGACCATTAGTCCTGCTTCAAGTGCTATTTTTATGGCAGACGTTGCTCTTTCATATGCTCCTTCAGACTTCCGTATTGCATCGTGTTTTTGAGGATTAGTTGAGTAAATGGCCACCATAATGGAATGGAGCTCTTCTTCTTTTAAACGGCAGGCAATTTCTCTTGAGAAATCAGTACCCCATGTGGAGCAGTTCACTATAGCACGTTTTTTGTCCACATACTTGATAAATTCAAATATCTCTTCCCGCAGTAGAGGATCATTCTCTGTAAATGTAATAATGAAAGTACCGAGTTCGAGAGCTTCGTTAATTATTCTTTTAATAGTACCTTTATCCATTTCCTCTGAGATTATTTCAGGTGGATATCTATAACTATTCTGGCATGTAAGTTCAATTGATATAGTTTCTGGGATGTATTTCCCTAGGGCTATTTGCATTTCTGCAAGAATGAGACGTTTGAACACAGAGCTCGGTATTGGTGGAAGCCAAGCCGAGGCAATTACTCTATCTTCCTGTACAAGGGCTAGTTTTTCCTCCTGCAGGCGAGAATTGATCTTCTTCAGGATAGGGTTGCAAACTCTTTTCAGAGTTCCAGTTGCTGTAATTTTCAGGGTATTTCCAACATGCTGGAGGTTTACAGATAGTCCTGGAACGGAGAGAATTTCTATGTTTCTTTCATCTAATGGAGGACTACTCAATGGAAAGTCTGAGATGTCCTTTTTAGCAAAAGTCATTTTCCCTCATAGATTCCTGATTTAACTGCTGAATATCCATAATAGCCTTTTATTTCCTAGTTGAACTCCAGAAGATCTTTAATTAAAATCAGCTGAACATTATTTAGAACTTCAAAAATAGGCAATGTATGGTATGAGAGTCTGGATTCTGAGAATTAAGACTTAAGCTATCCAGGCACGAGAAATAAATGCAAAAGTAGTCGGCCTGGATTCTCTTAATCATGTTTAAAAAGCTTAAACCTCAAACTCTCTCTGAAAAGGCAAGGTTTCCACTAATCTTCTTTATTTTTACCTTGACGACATCACCTTTTGCGGTCCCAGGCACGAAAACAGTGTATTTATCAATTTTTGCTATCCCATCACCTTTGGATCCCACTGCATCAATCCGAAGTTCGTAGATTCCGCCTTCTTCGATAGCATCCCTGATAACAACGTTGCTTACCTTTCTCTTTTTGACAGGTCTGTGAGCTCCGCAAGCAGAACATTTCAAGACAAGTACCCTCTCTACCCTAACAAGCTGAGTATCTGGGCGTTCGCATTCCGAACACATGACATACTCATCCACATAAGCATGTATGTTATCAGCAATCTGACCTCTCGTAAACCTTCCCTGGAAGACTGCACGAGTGCCTTCTATCTTACCTGCAGTCCCGAGCTCTCTGGTGAGATATTTCATCAGGTGATCAGTATCCCTGTTAAGGATATCTGCAATATTTCCAAAGTTATCTAGAATTGTGGTCTTGCCCTCAGAAAATACTCTGGATTCAGGGATTACGAATCGAGCATCCGTAGTCTCAATATCAGGCATTTTTGCAATTGCACGGTTCAAAAGCTCTTCGTAATCGTACATTAATATTCTCCTTTCGATGTTAACAGTTTAACTAGTTACTGTACCAACTCTGCCCCTTGATCAACAACTATTCTGCAAGGGGTAGGCAGTTTCTGTCCTGCATGCCAGAGAGCTTTCTTTGCGGCCTCGAAGTTTTGCTTTTCAACAGCTACTGTGAAGATCTTCTGCATTGTATTTACCCTTGCTGCTGTACCTACGTTTTTTCCAAAGGCTCCGCGCATTCCACTGGATACACGGTCAGCCCCTGCGCCTGTTGCCTGCTTATTTTCCCTAAGTACTTCATGAGGGTATACACGGAGCTTCATATAAAAACCCATTTTTCCGGTATCTGCAGTAAGGTGCCTGTTTGCTGTAATACGGGCTGCTTCAAGAGCAGTGTGCCTTATCTGGCATTTTTCTCCCGCAAGCAGGGATACTTTAATTGGAAAAGAGTTATTTGCCTTATCCCCCATGTCATAGTGAATGACCTGACTACCTGGAACACCGCCCATATATTTTCTTCTAGTAAATGAGCGCTGTCTAACATTTCTGTACATACTTCCTGGCTTTCGTACCATAAGCTCAATTCTCCTGAAAGATAATAATTTTAATCAAAATCTATTGTAACGGATTTGCTTCCATATATATATATTCGCATCCAGTTTGCAAAAAGCCGTTTTGCAAACCATTTCGTGTGAAACATGTGTATATAAAGATACCTGCCTATATTTACATTTATCTGCAAATTGGGTATGAGAACTTTAGCATGAAAATTATGCGTTTCCGTTTCTTTGAAGATAATTCAGGACTTGAAATTTGTAACCCCTGAAGTTTAGATCTTCTGAGCCTAGGTGGCTTACTACTTAGTTGTTTATAAGTTTTGTTGATAGTTCAGTATTTCCGATTTTCGTGAATATCAAAACCATTTTTAAAAATCAGAAGAAAATAAAAAAATGGAACTTTCAGCCTTAGCAAAGCAATATCATTAGCAATCTTTACAGAGATTTATTTAGCAAATTTAGATGGCCTGATTTCATGTAACTGTCTGCTATTGATCATATTTTTTATTTATTTAATCTGTTCGTGATTAGAAGCGTCTATTGAATCAAAAGATATATCTTCAACTGATTTTGTGTAAGCGGACTGGTTATAAAAAAGTCATTAAAGGTAATTGAACCGTTGATTATGTCAAATAAAAATGATTTCACTTATAGTATAGGCACAATCAGTTTACTGTCTGTAGACTATGAATCATGTAGCATAGTTGATATAATAATTTTACCTGATAAATCAAACTATAGTTATCAAGAAATTTTAATGTTTTTGTCTGACTTTAATAAGAATAATCATTATGAAATACAGCAAATCGGAAATACTGATTTATTGAGAGAAAATACATCTATGTTGTTTAAGCAGCGTTATAATAAAGCTAACAAAAATATAATATGCTCTTGAAATAGTCTATTATGAATTAGTGAAATACTGAAAAAGATTATTTGTCATTTTAATGAATAAAAAACTTTGATTTTATTTGTACGGTTGGGACTTAAAATTTTCCATAAGTTCGGTGGGAATGAAAGCTGAAGCTTCAATGAAGGCACAAAGTCAAAGACTTAAAACATTTTTAAAAGCATATTTTTGAATAATCTGATAGATTTCAGAAAAACGAGAGTTATAAGAATTGAGAAAATTTACAGTTATATGGAAAAAAATGGTCAGAAGCTGAAAATTTAAACTTGAATTAAATAATAGTCCCAAAAGTAAAAATTCAACTTCTAAAACTTTGTAAAATGTATTTATTGTCATGTATATACATCTACCCACTCATAAATACAAAGTCGAACGAAGGAAAGCACAGAAAAAAACGAGACGTCAAGAAAAATATTCTCATAGATCGACTTTTTTTCCGTTTTTTGTGGTTATACAATGCCAAATAACTTAAATTTGAATATTTCATTCAAAACAAATCTGTTTTAGAATTATAATTAATTCGTGAGTTTACCATGAGAGACGGAAAGAGGGTCAAGAACCCAGTTTGATATTTTTTTAAAATGGGATTTCCCACAGAGGATACCACTTTTCTATATTTTTATCAACAGACAATTTTCTTTCCATGTCTGCTCTGAGCCTGAATTCGAAAGGGCTGTCCCTTTGCCTGTCTGAGAGAGGGATAAAAAGGGTAGTAATTTCCCTGTTTGAAGTTATATATCCAGTAGACTGTTTTTAGTCTGTCGTTTTTTCCTTAATTATAATCAGTCAAACCTGCAGATTCACTGTCAAATATGTAAATGGCACATAGAATCTGTTCTCCAAGTCCACGCTCTTCGAGAGTCTGGCTTACAAGGTAGATATTTGCAACACTATCTTCGAAGCCCGAATCTTTAAAAATAGCCCAGAGGTAGTTATATTTATCCTTTTCAATTCTGAACTTTGTCTCTTTTATCCTTCAAGCTATATTCCAGAAGCTCCTGAATTTCTTTTCTAGTGGATTCGTAGGCTGAGGTTCCTATTGGCTTAAAACAGATATCAGCATATCCTGATGGTTTCAAGCCCAAATTGCTTTCTAAAGTAATGCAAGCTGTGGAAATTTCAAACAGCTTGTCGCTCTTTGCTTTAGGAAACCTACTCCTCCCAAGAACTGCATCCATAAAATCCTGGAAACCCATTTTACTTATCTCCTTAATTCCTGAGACTTTTAAATATCTCCTAGTATCACCAAAATCTACCATTGATTTCACTAGGGATTGATTGCAATTAATCAAAAACTCACAAAAGAATACAAAAACTCTAATTTCTCTACTTAAAAATTTCCATTTAACGTATTAACACAACTTATCTGCTCAAATTATTTATTTAACATGTCTGCTTAATTTATACACTTACTTAAAACATTTCCCTTTGCATCTTTTCAAGCTTTTCTATCCTTTTTTCCACAGATGGATGAGTTGAAAATAGATTCATGATCGAAGAACCTGAGATTGCAGGAATGATGAAAAAAGCATTCATTCCTTCCATCTGCCTTAGATCTTCATCAGGGACCCGATCCATAAGCCCACTTATTTTCATGAGAGCCGATGCAAGATCCGACGGCTGTCCGGTAATGATGGCCGAGCCTCTGTCTGCAGAATATTTCCTGTAGTGGGAAAGAGCGCGAATAAGCAGAAAACTGATGATCTAAACTGCAATGGAGACAAGCCAGACAAGAACAATGCTTCCCCCTTCACGCCGCCTATCTCCTCCAATGTTGAAGTAAAGACTATAGCGGACAAAGTAAAAAGCTACTGTCGAAATAAAACTGGCAATAGTTATTACAGCCATATCTCTGTTCTTAACGTGGCTTAGCTCGTGGGCAAGTACAGCCTCAAGTTCAGCTGGAGAGAGTTTATTTCGAATTCCTGTCGTGACTGCTATAAATGCTTTATTTGGGCTCCGGCCTGCCGCGAAAGCATTTAGGACTTCAGTCCTGACAATTGCAATCTGAGGTTTCGGCAAGTCAGCGAGTGCACAAAGCCTTGTGATCATCCCATGAAGATGTGGTGCCTCGATTTCGGAGACTACCTGCGCTCCAGTTGTCCATAGCACCATTTTATCTGAATAAAAATATTGAACACCCATAAAAAGACCAATAAATATAATCATAAAAATCCAAGGGGGTCCATAGTGTGAAAGGAATGCAAGGAAAAATAGGCAAACTAACACCAGAAGAAATATTATGAAAAACATCCGGCCCTGGAGCCCTAAGTCTCGTTCCCATTTTCTTTTCAGATGTTATTTCGCCTATCCAGATATTTAATTTAGTTCATTCCAGCTTAAACCATAATCAAGCTGGGTTAAATGATTATGATTTGGATAGACTCCTAGATTTCGTCGTATGCTAATAAATTTTGTATAATATATTTGTGGAAATCAGATTTTTGTCGAAATCCTCGATAATTAAGTCTAGGTTAAGTTAACTTATTAAATGAACTACCTATAGATTAGATGAACTACCTGAAATTAAATAAACCTAAAACAAATCTGCAAAGATAAGTAATTAGAGTTGTGGTGGCGCAATCAGCTGAAAGCAACTTGTATGTTCGCGCCAACGCGCGAACATAAAGGAATCATTCCAAATCAAATATTTTCATTCACTTATATACTTCTTTTTTCTAGTTTTCCTGACTTTGAACATAGTTTTTAATTACATCGGAAGTTGTACCATTACCCACAATTCCAATATAACTTCCATAACTCAATAATTCATCATTTATAACTGTTGTTAATTTTTGAGTAATACTTAACGATTTTTCTTGCTGTGATACGTTACATAATCTGCATCATTCTTGAATGAAATTACTTTTGGTTCAATAACAACTACAATATATACCTATATTGTTTACAGCTTTTGCTAATTATTACTTGAAAATTAATTAATATTTCTTCAGTAAAATAATACCTAAATATTTATTCCTTGACTTTACAAGAATGCAAGTAGAATATACCCTTTAATATATCTCTTAGTTATGAATTTCTGTTTGACCGGATATAATTGGTTCAGTCTGGTTACGGTTTCTGATCACAAAACCATAGGATTGATTTCATTTTTATTCCCAAGTGAAGAGTATATCTCTAGCTATTTTCTCAGGCGCGTGAATTCAGATGTAGGTCTCCAACCTTATACTAGTGAATATAACTAAAGGATAGTACACTGATAGGCCCAAGGAAAGGTTCTCATCCAATAGACAATAGACAAAGGCTAACATCCGCAAAATAGATCACATAATCGTTAAAGTAGTTTATGTGGGGTATTTGGTAGATGGCTTAGTGGTTGTGATAGGGATCGCGATGGAGACCACAAAAGAGAACATGACGGTTTCCGTGGATTTGTTGGCTGCAGTGATTTATTTGATGATTTTTCACTAATTAATGCTTTATTATGCTAATCAATCGATTTAATTTGGTATTATTTAGCATTTTTACTGACTGAATAAAATTAATTTTGGGATTTACTTGTTAATTTATGGCCAAACCGGGTAATTCTTTTTGGATTCATTTTGACGGAAACAGGTCAATTGATACTTTTTTGAAGATCGAAATAATTAATTTAAGCTTTGAATTCCAGGAAAGGGGGTTTAAATTAATAAAGTCTAATCGGCTCGATTCCCATTTTTTCCATCAAGCAGGCAGGGATATCAATTACTTGCGAAACGGAATCGATCACAATTCCATCAGAAGTTGCCACAACTAGGTCATTTTTCGGACGTCCTTTATATAACTTAAGTTCGAAATCAGTGGTTTTTGAGATTCGCGCCTCACCTGAAATTCCATGTTCTTCCATTTTGTAGCGAATGAAACCTGCAAGTTCTCCACTTCGGCTGATCTGAGCATCCAGTAGAAAAATGGCTGACTTAGGATGGGCTTCGCAAAGAAATTCAATGACTAGATCCAGGGATTCTTCTAGATCTTCTACCTGCTTTGCTTTACTGAAGTAACAGCGAGTATCTCTCACATAACCGTCATCATATAACTATATGGGTTTTTTCCTAAGAAGACTATCCATGCTAAGAAGAACATTATACCCATCGAGTAGAATATCTTTATACCTTGTGTCTATATAAACCATTTTTTTACCAATTCTGGGAGCTATCCTGTCAGGAGGTACAATTACCCTCGTAAGAATGTGCCGTTCTTCTACGTTGAGCTGAAAATGGTCAGCTACTAAACGGATGGTCACAAACTTTGGGTAACCCAATAAAAGTATTCTTCGAATATCTCTAGCAGGCTTGAGTAACTTTTCTCTCATATCAGAACCGTATAAATAAAAGGGACCTTCATACTTACCTTTCATACATACTTGTCTCCTTTTAGAAAGGGAGTGCTTTAAATTAGTGAACAGATATCTCATATATACATATTTGCGCAAATAAAAATGGCAACATATAACATTATGTATTCTATTATCTGTGAAGTTTTTTTATCCGTTTCTGTTCAGTTTAAAGAGGATTTTGACCCCCCTTCATTATCTCACATGCTGTTCATAAACGGTACAGTAAATGACTCGTGAAAAATAAGAGTTCTATCAAAATCCTCTAAAGTTGGTTTTCAGCTGAGGCCGATCGAGGGCTCAGGCTGGGGGTTATGCTATGGAAGTATTATGGCTGTCTCAGGAAGAAGTAAAAAGTGTTATAGATATGCGTTCTGTTATGCAAGTTGTGGAAAAAGCTTTCCAGCAGCATGGGCTTGGTAAGGTACAGATGCCTCCCAAATCCTATATTTATTATACTGCTTATAACGGGGATCTGAGGACAATGCCTGCATATCTAGAAGAAGAGAATATTACTGGCGTGAAAATTGTAAATGTCCACCCCGAAAATCCAACTATTGGGCTTCCCACAGTAATGGCGCTAATAGTCCTTATTTCCGCAGAAACAGGTGCTCCTATGGCAGTTATGGACGGAACCTGGCTGACAGATATCAGAACCGGAGCTGCAGGG
The DNA here is from genome assembly GCA_003164755.1 of Methanosarcina sp. Classification (GTDB taxonomy): domain Archaea; phylum Halobacteriota; class Methanosarcinia; order Methanosarcinales; family Methanosarcinaceae; genus Methanosarcina. The sequence continues at coordinate 72,419 of PLUB01000073.1, forward strand.
GGAATTGCTGCGAAATACCTCGCAAGAAGGGATTCAAAAATTATAGGGATGATTGGGACCGGAAACCAGGCAAAGACCCAGCTTGAAGCTCTTTGTGAGGTATTTGATCCCGAACTGGTGAAAGTCACTTCCAGAACGAAAAAAAACTGTGAACAGTTTATCCGGGACGTGGGAGGCATTAAGCCTTCATATATAAGCTACGAAGAAAAAATAGAAAATGTATGCGATTGTGATATTTTGGTAACAACAACTCCAACCCGCAAACCGATTGTGAAAGCTCAATGGATTCAAGAAGGCACTCATATAAATGCAATCGGAGCTGATGCAGTGGGAAAAGAAGAACTTGATCCCGAACTTATTATCCACTCCAAGATAATTGTAGATGATATGGTTCAGGCGCTTCATTCGGGCGAAGTAAATGTTCCTCTTTCGAAGCACTACATTTCTGAAAATGATATCCATGCTCAGCTTGGGGAAGTGATCGTAGGTCTGAAACCTGGTAGGACCAATGAAGAAGAGATTACAATCTTCGATTCAACAGGCCTTGCTATTCAGGACGTTGCAAGCGCACATCTGATTTATAATAGGGCTGTCAGTAAAGGGATTGGAAGGCAAGTACACATGTTCTAAAGATATACATGCTCTCTAAACTTCAGCCCCTTTATTCCTTTTTAATTTTTCCCAACTAATGCCTATATAGAAGCCTTGAAGCATATAAATTAATAAATATAAATACTCTTCAAAGTAAAAATTGGCATTTAATAAACTTAGAAAAAAGAATTTATCTTCAAGTGCATTAAATCCCTCATTAATCATTAAATGATTATTTCAATAAATTTCACTTACTCATAAACAACGCCTTCAATCCCATTATATGTGATGAAACAATGTCCATGTTTCCGTTATACTTGAGGACTGCCACTCAACTGAAGATGAAGTGGCTTTTTGGTTCATTCCGTTCTCTTTTGAGAACAAGTTCCCAGGCACATTTCCCATATTCCACGGATTCAGATTCCAATTAGATTTTGATCAATGAGAGTAAATTTTTTGATGTTAATTGCAGCCTTAACGTCTCTATCATGTTTTGTCTTGAAACAGAAAACTTTCATTCTCTATCTTTTAGTGTTAGATCAGTGTGAGGGTATTCAATACATGACAGATCTTAGATTCCGGTTCAAATTTACTTATCCTAAGAATGGTTTTTCCTGACCATTCTGATTTATATGCTAATTTTGTTACAATAATACTCCACGTCGAACCACCTATAGGCTATGATAAATGGTGATTCTGGATCATGCCGTTAACATTCAGAGTTTCAACAGCTATTGTTTGGTTTTCGCTAACAAGTTTAAAAGAGAGTTGGGGTTGAAAATAATCTCTCTGATCTGTTATTTTCTCATGAAGTACAGCAAGTTTTTATTTGGCTGCTTCTCGGTTTTTAGAACCGTTCTGTTTTCGACTAACTCTTCTTTGGAGTACTTTAAGTCTCTTCAAAGAGTTTTTTAAGTACTTAGGAGTTTCAAACTTTTCTCCAGTTGAAATAAAAGCAAAATCTTTTATTCCAACGTCTACACAAATAATCGTAGATTCAGAAAATACTTGTTTAACTGGAACTTCTTTTCCATCTTCCACTAAGATACTGAAATAGTATTTTCCTTTGCAAGACTTCGAAATAGTAGCGGTTTTTAATTTCCATTCAAATGTTTTGTGAATAACTGCTTTGATTTCTCCAATCTTAGGAAGCTTAACAGTATTATTTTCAAAATCCACATTGTAGTGTTATAGTCTCTGGAATGACTGAATTGGGTTCTTCTTTGATTTGAATTTAGGAAAATCATTATTTTCTCTAAAAAACCTAGTGAATGCAGATTCTACATGTTTAATCCTACCCTGAAATGATTGGGAATTGATTTATCCTATCCACTGATTTGCTTTTTTAGATTTGGAATTAGTTTATTTAGGTCAAACCTACAAATTGATTTCACGATTTGTTCATATGTTTTTACTTTCTGATCAGCACCCAATTATAGACAAACCTAGTATCACGTATCTTAATAGTGCACCGAAAGTTCTGTAAAGTATAATCTATTCTGAATCCTTTTCGTTCACTACAAAGAAAAATGCAACTTCAACGGTTATACTGATAAAGCTTCTTTCATTTTTGTTTTAACTGATGCATAGATTTTTGTGCTAAAAATCTACGCATTCTCTTAGATTTAAACAAAGTTTGTGAGCATTTTTACACTAATTCAATGAAAAAAGCTATAATTTGATAAAATCGATGTTACTACTAAATATCGAAGAAGAGGAAAACTATCAAAATTAAATGAAAAATAATAATTATTCAGCTTGGTTAAAACAAGATCAATAACTCTTATTACATAAATCTGCAGCAAAATTCGGTGGACTTATTTTGTTTAACTGTTGGCTTGTAATCTTTTTTTATCCTTCCACCATTTAGTTGAGATCTATACTTCAGAATAGAGATCAACTAACTGATTCTCCATAGACTGAATAGTTACTTCTTTGTATTATATCCAATCCAAACGGGATTTAGTATGAGCATACTATCTATATATTTGTTGACCTTTTTTTGTTAGCCTCAATAGAAAAATACTATACATGATAATGTATCTGTTTTGCTATTTATAAGACTTATACTATAAATACTTAATATATATTATTTAGCATTTGTGCCTACAATTCACGGTATAATAGTGAGCAAACAAACAAATTTTATATTTGTGAACATCTGTCGAATGTATTATTAAATGGATTCGAGGTAATTAACATGACAAATGATTAAATTTTTTAGACGCTAGTTTTACAAATATACTGCTTTTACTCAAAGTCAAGTTGCTCAAAAATTAGCTGAAACCGAGAAAATGCATAGATTTTCAGATTAAAACTGATGTATATTCTCAACGTAAACTCTCCATTACTATTTATTCACTAGTACCACTAATGCGGGAAATGCTATGAAGATATAAATATTTTTTAATATCTAATTACTAATATCTAATTGCATATACTCGTATTAGAGATCGTGTAGTTTTCGGACGTTTAGGGTGTTTCCCAGCTAATATCGAACCTATAAAATTGTTCAGCTCCTGAAGACTATACAAAATCCTATCTAGTATTGTTCAAGGGCCGAAGGACGACGAAAGGTACTATAGATTCTTATTAATTGATATTATCGATCGGATCGCAAAAAAAGGAATAACATTAATTTAAGTATCATAAAGCTTGCCCGTAAATGGACTTTATCTCAACCCTACGTATGTTTTTTACTGATGCACTTATGAGGAGAGTCCCTGCCCCATTCAAGAAAATGTCTTCAATCGCTCCACAACCGTTCATTTTTGACTTAGAGCCTATCCTAAACGTAAATAATGGAATGTTATAACCTACTTTCGACAGGTAACTTGTTTATTCCGGAGTGTTTTTACTGATAGCGTCTTTTGAAAAATACATTATCTCCACAATAAACATTATTGAAAAAATGGTTTGTTGCTTTATTAAGTCGTTAGATTTGGGCCATATGTTAACCAGTTTCAGATACAATAAGAATTTGCTGAATGTTACAAAAATGTTCTCATGAAAAATATCTTATCCTTAATGTCGCCTGCCGAATATAGGTTAATAAAAGTTAAAATAGGTATATACCCGGTATCTGCTCCAGTTGTTCATATTTCAAATTCGAAAAATTACGGGGGTTATTTGTTACATGGAAGTGATTTAATAGTGGTAAAATGAAAACAGAAAAGGTTTTATGTAGAGTATTTCACTTACTAAGTTTAGGTAAACCAGATATGGGTGAGTTCAAGAATAGAATACAGTATCAGAAAATTATTTATTTGCTACAAGCATATGGCCTTTCTGTAGGCCACGGGTTCGGTTGGTATCTAAAGAGCCCGTACTCATCTGAATTGGCTCATACATTATATTCAATTTACACAAGCAATCGAACCTATGAAAACGTAGAGAAATTGAAATTCAGAGAACACGACAAAGTAATCAAAAAAATCATGGAATTCAAAGAAATTCTACGTGATAAGATAGACGATGATTTATATATTGATATACTAGCATCGATACGCTTCATAGACTATGCAACTTATTGTGGAAATGGAAGTTTTGAAACCCTGAAAAGTAGGCTTCTCGAAATCAAACCTAGTTTGGAAGATTATGTGAGATTTGACGAAGTATTTGAACGAGCATATAATGACTTAGATCTCTATAAAGAATTCGCGAACAAGATTTGAACATTAAATTCATGAATTTTTACTTTGTACCATATTTCTGTTTCCGGCGGTTTTCATTTTTTTCAAAACCAATTTTCAAATGTTGAAATGGGAATAAATAATAAAAGAACATTCTATTAATATATGATATTAACTGAAATTCTAGTATTAGTGGTCGCTTTAATAGTGGCGTTTTTTTTGTATAATTTGTTTGACAATCTGATTCATCTTGGGATTCATGCAGTGATTGGTCTAGCAATTTTATACCTAGCAAGGTTTTTCGGCTTAAAAGTAGCAATATCTATATGGACAATCCTTATTTGCGCATTAGGTGGTAGTATTGGTGCAGTAATTGTCATTATACTGAGCTATCTCAAAATCGCCTTTGTGTGATAAATAGCATTAAAACGTATAACCCACTTAATTAAATAGCATTGGATGGCAAAATGAATTTATTTAATCTGATTCAGATGTTTGGTACAATAAAGGACTTGCTTTAGATAGTTTAAATAAATCCGATGAAGCAATAAAGGCATATGACAAAGCAATTGAAATTAATTCACAGTATTCAATGGCTTGGAACAATAAAGGACTTGCTCTAGATGATCTAAATAAATACGATGAAGCAATAAAGGCATTTGACAAAGCAATTGAAATTAATCCACAGTATTCATTGGCTTGGTACAATAAAGGACGTGCTCTATATAAATTGAATAAATTCGATGAAGCAATAAAAGCATATGACAAAGCAATTGAAATTGATCCACAACATTCAAATGCTTGATACAATAAAGGACTTGCTCTAACTAAATTAAATAGATCAAATGAAGCAATAAAAGCATTTGACAAAGCCAATAGAAACATATAACAAAACCAATAACCTGATATGACAAAGCAATTGAAATGGATCTCATAATTCATTAGTTTGGTTAAATAAAGGAAACTATTTATCTAATTTAAATAAATCCGATTTGTAGATTGAATCTTTATTAAATTTTTATTCATTTTTGATCTTTCTTTATATAAATATTGCAATTTTTTGGCTTTTTAACATAACATCTATTTTAATAAAATCTATGAATTCTCTGCACAACCAGGTAAAAATATCCTATAATTTCGGCTGAAAAATAAGAAAACACATAGGTTTTAGGCGCAAATCTATGCATAAATAAAAAAAGAAAGGCAAAAACCTTGGCAGCATAACAATTGACTCTGATTTCTGGTTTTGTTGTGAAAGAAAGGGATTGAGAACCAATCACATATTATATAACTTTCAGTACACGGCCAAATAAATCAAATAGTCAAAATAATAATGAATATTCAAATAATTCGCGTATTTAAAAATCTGCATTGAGGTGTGTATATGATCGAAAACATAACGCATTTTATGCTATTCGTCAAAGACTATAATGAGGAGCTTGACTTTCTAAGAATAAACTTAGCTTTGTAAAAATCATAGATGTTAGCCCGATAACAGGATGGCGTTTTTTGTCCGTCGCCCCAAAAGGCCAGGGTACTTAAATAATTTTTCCATGTGCCCAAAGCTGCATGAATGGCGAAGCCGAAGCAAAGAAGCAGGCCGGACTTCAGAGGTAAAACCCCCGCCTTGATGTTCAAAGCCGATGATTGCAAGAAGACGTGCAATGAGCTAAGATTAAAAGCATAATGGTCGTAATGGAACCTGAAACGGCTCATTTCTGTATCCAGGCACGTATAGTAGATCTATATGAGAATCAACTGTAGCTCATAGAGCATCCTAAGTGAAAAAAATCATACAATAAATTCAGGTGTTTTTGTCTTTGGCTGGCAGTGTACCGAAAAGTCTGTAAATTTTGAGTCAAATTTTTGCATCCTGTTTGTAATTTTGTTCTTTCGACATGGAATTTTCTACCTAATAACTTCTTCAGAGTTATAGTTTTGCAGAAAAATTGGCGCATTGCACCGACAAACTTAGAAATGCATATGTTTTTTATAGCAAAAAATATGCATCAAAAAGAATCAATAAAAGGTTTCCATATCCCTTGATTAAGACTCGATATTAAGTAAGATAGAACCTGTCCTAAAGAGAATTTATTTTATTTCCAAAAATATAATAGTATTGAGGGCGTAAAAAAATTCTATAGTGACTTTAGAAGATAAAATCAACAAACTGAGAAAACTAATGTAGAGAGAAGTCATAATTCAGTTAAAAGAAAATAGTAATTCACTGGATTTTGGAATCATATACATTTTTTGATATTTTGATCGATACAAATGAATTAGAATCAGAAAAAGGAACACTTCCAAAAATGGATATCTCAAAATTGAAAGCTTACAGAAAAGTACTCATTGGCAGTCATGAAATCTGCAAACATACAATCTAGTGCGGCTATGAATGCTGCACGAACAGTATGTGTAGGAATCAGTTCGTTTTTAAACTTAAGGTCTTGTGCTGCGAAGGCATCGTCAATCAGGGTACATGTGAATACAAGTTCCTGTGCAGCCCGGTAGGTCGTTCTATACACATATGGCTCATTGTTCCGCAAATTACAAGGTTAGTTACATGTTTTTCTTTCAGTTTGGAAAGGAGTTAGGTATGGGAAAAACTGTTAGGAAAATGTTTCTAATGACAGCTTCTTCTGGAAGAGAACTGATGCTTGCATCAAAATCTATTCCCTGAGTTCCGGTATAAAGAAAGTAGTGTTTGGTCTCTTAGACAAATGTTTGATAGAGAAAACCAGCTCGTCTGAAGTACGGAATGTTTGAAGGAGTTAGCCTGCCTTTTTTACTGTCTCTCTCATGTATACAAGTTCCATCTTGCCGCCTGGAAAATAGTTATTTTGGACATCAATAAGAAGAAGGGTTTCTTTCATACTACTGAATGGAGTTTCCAACAGTAATATTTTTGACGATTTATTTCAGTTGAATACCCTACAGCTTGTTGCGGAGATGAAAGTAATAAGATTTTTAGAATTGGAAAAAAAAGTAATACGGAAAAGATACTCGAGCCTGCATAACTTTGATTTGTTTTGGCATCTATTTTACTTTTTATCGCACTCTAGTGATCTTCAGGTTTGGTTATTAATAAATTGTACGGTATCCTTCTATTTCAACAGGGTTCTGGAGTTGATAAAGCTACTCCTAAGCATGTGGTCTGCAAGAACAAGGGCAACCATTGCTTCGGCAACTGGTACCATACGTGGAGGGATTGTAGGATCATGCCGTCCTTTGATAATTATTTCAGTATTTTCTCGGGTTGTGAGGTCGACAGTTTGCTGAAGTTTTCCGATGGAAGGGGTAGGCTTTACTGCGACCCTGCAAACGATATCCATCCCTGTTGAAATTCCTCCAAGAATGCCGCCGGCATTATTGCTCATACAGGTTATTTTTCCGTCCTCAATTCGGAAGGGATCATTCATTTCACTTCCAAACATGTGGGCAGCCTCAAATCCAGCTCCGATTTCAAAACCCTTGATGGCAGGAATACTCATAAGTGCTTTTGCGAGGTCCGCATCCAGCCGATCAAACACAGGTTCTCCTAAGCCTGCAGGAACACCTTTTGCAATAACTTCAACAATGCCACCGACACTGTCTCCTTTCTGCCTAAGGTCTGCAACTTTTTCAAGCATTTTTTTGGCAGCTTCAGGATCGGCACATCTTACATGGTTTTTTTCTACATTTTCAAGTATTTCTTCAAAAGAGAGAGACTTAGCCCGAATTCCACCTAGTTCGAGCACGTGTCCGGCAATCAAGATTCCAAATGTGGAAAGCAGGAGTTTAGCGAGCGCTCCACCTGCTACTCTTCCTATTGTTTCACGGGCTGAAGACCGACCTCCTCCATTGTGATCTCTTATCCCATAGCGTGCTATATAGGTAAAATCGGCATGTCCAGGGCGAGGAGTATTTTTAATCTCATCATAAGCCGAGGACCTTACATCTGCATTCCATACCAGCATGGAAATGGGAGTGCCTGTGCTAACTCCTTCGTAAACACCAGAAAGTATCTCAACCCTGTCAGTCTCACATCTTGGAGTGGAAACTTCACTCTGTCCAGGTCGCCTTCTGTCCAGCTCCTTTTGGATATCAATATCTGAAAAAGGGAGTCCTGCAGGTAATCCATCTACCACAACTCCTACAGCCCTGCCGTGGGATTCGCCCCATGTGGTAATTCGAAACATCTGCCCAAAAACGTTTCCAGCCATGAATATTAACTGGCTTTTTTGCTATTTGATTCTTGAGGTTATTGTAAGGAAAGCCAGCGTGTACAACTAATTCAGAAACAATCTTTGTTATTTCTCCATCATCTGTTTGCTGATCCATCGATGGATAAGTGAGTATTTCCAAGAGATATTTCAGATAGATATAGAAAAATGGAAATAGGCCCTGATATATCTATACTTCTGAGAGTTCATATTTTATAATATCTCTCTAATGCCCTAACTCAAATAACTAGTTTACAGATTTTTTTCAATTCTGAACATGTTTCAGTAGTTCAAACTTGCGGTAGTTCTAATGATTACTCTTGTTCGGTTCCAATTTTTCCTCAACGATTCACAATAACAAAACTTCATTAAAACATCTTAATTACATTTTTTTGTAATTCCCTCTGACAATTCAATATTTTCGAGTTATAAAGTAAAAATTATGCATAGTACCCGTGAGCTATATTGCGTTTTTTAACTGTCGGCAAAAGATCATGTTTTTTATTTTCCTATTAGTTAGTGATCAAAAATATCTACTGCGTTAAAATATATATCAGCTGACTGATTTTTGGTAAGCTGAAGAGTTATACTTGAAAGTTAAATTAATTTTTAAGCTGATGCAACATTGAGAAAATAGCTGCAATCTGGTATGCATCTGTGTACAGATGGTTGTAAAAATTATTTTCATGATGGTATCATTGGTGTTTCTGTATCAGCAAATCACAGCGATGAGTTCTATGACAGACAGACTCTTGTCAGATAGATGGTAAAAGCATGTTATGACAATTCAATCATTGGATATATACTTTAACAGCTTCTCATCAGCATGTTTCCTCATAAATTTCCAGTGTATCTTCTTTTCATGTTTATTCCTCCTCTCCATTAATGCAACTACTTCATGAGTAAGGGTCTCAATTTCGTTTGTCGTCTATTTTTCGATAGAGAGAATCTTCATGAATTGTGCAAAATCCATCATGGTTCTTCTTTTGGTTACCTAGGTTAATTTTTTCCCTACTTTGAACTCCATTGATTTGAATATTTTTACCGTTCCATTCCTGATATATTCATAATCTTACTTTTCTGGGTTTCTAGGCTCCATAGAAATGAGCATTCCCTTATCTACAAGCAGCTCTTGGTTTTTCCGTCAAGAAGGAGGGTAGGTTTTTTCGGATAGTAATCCACCTCATACAGATTAAGAATGTTGTAAATCCTGTATCTATATTCAAAATAGATAACCTGAATGCACAAAACCCGTCTCAACCAGAGCTTAATTTTGCTTTCTCCAGAATAAACCTAATGTATTTATTGTTTATTGTTTCAAATCCCTCTTTTTTCCTCAGTTATTCAGTAAGCAATGTAAGCTACAACCTCTTACTTCTATTAAGAGAACTGGTGCATGTTAATGCCATCATTTCTGCAACATGCTTTTATGTATATTTTTTAGGTTGATCAGTATTGTCTTGTCTCAAGAACACTTTAGTAATATTTTTCAAAATATTTATTATAGATTCTCAAAACAATATTTCCTACTCACTTTCCACAGATGTACACAATAATATAATCTATTTTCTCAATATGGCAGTAGCTTAAAGATTGATCTAACTTTCAATAATAATAGTGGGCAAATAGGCAAACAAATTCGACGTCTTTATACATCTGCAAAATATTGGTTCCGAAAAACACCTAACATTTTCGATATCTTTGTGCACCCATTTACTGGTTTACCGGTTGTATCATACTCTCTTGTTTAGTTCTCTTGCTCTTTTATCTCTATTATTCACAAAGCCCTTTAGGAAATTTACCTCATAATCTCCAAGTTTAATTTCTAACATGAAAATTTAAAGGTATTCAGAATTAATTAAGATGACAGATAATTAAATTGTAATAACACAAAAGGATGTATCTCCTTTTATCTATTAGCATGACCTATTACTGTAGGAAAAGGAATTGGTTACTACTTTTTGGGAAAATTAGGATGTTTGTAAAAGTAATTATCAATTCTTGGTGGGATAAAGTTTCCAACAAATAAATTTGAGCAGAAACTTGGATTTCCTTCCTGAAAAGTAGTTTTCCTTTCCTAAAGTATGGAGAAAAAAAAGCCGTATATAAATCTGTTTTGTATAAATAGCACTTTTTCAGTAAAGTTATTTTTAAATTCTGCATCAACAAAAATAATTTTGCTCTTCTAACTTCAGAAAATAGCATTTTGTCACTTACACATAAATATCATACTGGAAGGACATAGGTTCTTCAAAATACATATTTCACATTTAGGTTTTCTTGCCTGGCAGATCTTTCTCCCGTGATAAATCAGAATCATAGAGATTGAATCAAGTTCTTCCTTTGGTGCAATGGATATAAGATCAGCCTCGATTTTCTCAGGATCGGAATTTTTTGTAAAGTTTAACCTCCTTGAGACTCTTTTTACATGCGTATCTACAGCTATACCTTCTATTACCCCAAATGCCCTCGCAAGTACTATGTTTGCTGTTTTTCTTCCGACTCCAGGTAAAGTAACAAGATCTTCCATTGTCTCAGGAACTTTCCCATTATAGTGTTCGACGATTAATTCTGCAGCACCTTTGATATTTTTTGCTTTGTTTTTGTAAAAACCTGTAGAATAAATATCATTCTCGAGTTCCATAAGGTCTGCATTTGCATAATCCTTTGCAGTACTGTATTTTTTAAACAACTTCTCAGTTACCCTGTTAATCTGGACATCTGTAGATTGGGCAGATAGAATGGTTGCGACAAGAAGCTCGAGAGGGTTACGGTAATTAAGGGAAGGCTTTGCATCAGGGTACATCTTCTTAAGAATAGCTAAACAAACCTGTAATCTTTGTATAGCGTCAGAGTTATTATTAGCTGTAGAGTATTTGGGGGGCATCAAGAATAAATTTGAATTGAATGCTGATAAGTTTTTGCCCGAAAATTCAAATCGTTTAAAAAAGACTTGAGGATAATTTCAAATAAAGGATTTATGGCTGATACCATAAAACATATGATAACATTTAGGAGCTTATCAAAATCCTCTATAAATAATCCTTAAAATAATTCTTACAAAATGTGATTCCAATCGCATGTGATATGATAGAATTGAACAAGAAAAAGATGCTATTCTCTGCAGAAATCCTCTAAGTTGTGCATTTTCCCATATTTTTATAAACGTTATGTCATAAAATACCCCTATATTTTCCCACAAAAAAAATGAAAGAACACACAATATTGAAATCGAATAAGTACATTAAATTTGTTGATACCAGCCTTAAAACTGTTCAGTCTTCCAGAATTAACATTTATTCCTGCAAATATTCCAAACATGGTTATACCCAGCATCAACTTCTTATTCTGGTTTTATTGAAGAAGTATATCAGCATAGGATATCGTGATTTTGTATAATTTATTGACCTAATGAACGATCTAAAAGACAAACTCAATCTTAATAAAATTCCCCATTTCACTATCCTTCAAAAGTTTGTATCCAGAATTCCCTCTTCTCTGTTTAATCGTATTTTGTCGAAAACTTTAAAGTTTTTTTTACTCACATGGATAAATAATCTCTATTACGGCAGTCGGTGCAACAGGATTTACAAGTTCCTATACAAATTATTATTATTCCCGCAGAACAGGGAAGCTACGAAGGAGCTACTTGGAAACTTCAATATCAATCAAAACAACAAAACGATAGTATTAGGATGGAACATTAGTCCAAAAAAATATATCCAAATCAAACATGAAAATGCTCTGATCAGACAATCAAATATGATCAAGAAAATCTCAATGTTATGTGATGGATAAAGGATATGATTCAGAAAAAATCCATTCCCTAATTAGAGAAGAAATAAGAGCAAACTCAATCATACCTGTAAGAAAAAGAAGGAGAACCAAATTTAGGGAAAATACTGAAGACAGATGCACTTAATCTATGATAAGATTAAATACGACCAAAGGAATCTAGCGGAGACAACGTTCTCTGTTGTCAAAAGGAAGTTTAAAAAAGTACTTCGGGCAGGAAAATTTCATAACCAAGTCAAAGAAGTAAAACTTAAACTGATAATCTATAACGTAAATAAAAAGATAGAATAAATAATTTGCATTAAATTAAGGATTTCCACAGAGCTGTTTTTAGATAATTATTTTCTACCTTGCAATGTAGTTTTTTGGGGTTTGTATCGGAATTCAGTTTCATTTTTTCCCAAAATGGCTGTTTTGCAAGTTAAAATGTTGTTATTCTGATGATATTATTAAAATTTATATAAATTTGACAATTAAGGTAATGTAACTAAGATTTTAATAAATAATAAAATATAATTACCTAGCAGAACGTTTTCTTTGCAGAGTGAATAATTAAATCCATTTTTGTAGTTATTTTTCATTATTAATGTTTAACACACATCAAGAGGCTGAAAATGAGAAAAGCGAGATATGATAAAGCAAGTAGAGGGCATACCCTCGTAAAGGCTTTAGGAATCACTTTGCTGGAGTTTTTTATTCTAGTGAGTATCGCCGGATCGGTGCCATTTGCAGATATACAGAACTCCGGCAGCAACAATGTCTCTAATTTAAATAAGTCTGATGAAGCAATAAAACCATTTGACAAAGCAATTGAAATTAATCCGCAGGATTCAAAAGCTTGGAATAATAAAGGACTTGATCTAAGAAAATTAGGTAAGTACGATGAAGCAATAAAAGCATATGACAAAGCAATTGAAAATAATCCCCAAAATTCAATGGCTTGGTATAAAAAAAGACTTGCTCTACCTATTCTCTCATCAACAACAAGTATAAATCAATCCTTATTTTAAAAAACACCATCGAGCTTGACTCATATCTCACTAAAAAGAAAATTCGCGACACTATCAAAAGAAGTTATAAAAAACTTCAGTATCGTCCCTAATTAATTGTTTCATATTTCCAGTAATTAAGTTTTCAGTGTAAAGAATGTTTTCGTCCTCATTCACTGAAGCAGATCTACTCTTATAACTTCACTGAAGTGCAGAACAAAAAGACCGGATAATAGCCAACGATGCATTTTAAAAATAAAATCAGCCAAATTATGGAGAACTATCAACTCTATAAATGGCAAAAAATAACTTATCTCATATTGAGTTTAAAATCATATTTTCTGAACAGATTTTACCGAATAAAAGTGCTACATCTTTTCTTCTTCACTCAACAAATATTCTTCTTCACTCAACAAATATATATGATTCCTTAAAGTATCTTCCATTTATGACTCTTGAGCCCGTTCACATGCATAAGATTTCGGAATTTGCAAAAAGGATTGATCGGTCATTTGAGTTTAAAGATCCTAAGACAGCTACTGATATTTATAATCTCCTTGAGGAGTTAACACTTGACGGAAAGGTTATTCTTAAGTCTATAGACCGACTCTTTCGAGGAATTGTCAAGACAGAGTTGATGTCACAGGGCATGGACCCATATCCGGTTACTTATGCCTGTGACAGTGGGAGCACAAATCCAAGGACTTATGACAGCGGGCTTTTTGTAGACTTCTGCCATTGCGGGCTGGCCGCAACGCCTTCTGATCTTGATATCCAAAAATACAGGACAATTGTTTGTGCTGCGTATTCTTCTTCAGAAAAAGTGGCTATGCAGGCTACACAAGATTGGGAAATCTTTGATGAAGGGTTTGGGAGGGCAAAGTTGGTCACAATTGCATCTGACGAGGTGAAAAAAAAAACGCCTGATATGGTACATAATTTTGCAATGTACCTAGCCGAATCCGAGCATATCCTTTTTATGAAGGAAAGGGTGAACTCAGAAAGCTTTTTCATAATGGACGGGCCGATTTATCCAAAGCAGCTCATGTATTGGATGGTGCTGGATGACAAGGAAGTAAAAATCCGACAGAATGACAATGCCCGAAAAATACTCCAGAATTACATTGACATCATGGATAATTTTCTGGAAAAGCGGAGGCCTTTAATAGGATTTGTGAAAAATCCTATTGACAAGCAAATTATGGACAGTATCCGGAAGAAAAGTGAAGCTATTGAATTGCCATGGACGCTTGACTCCCAATTTTTCCGAAATATTCTTTCCCCAGAAAAAATTGGTAGTAAATGTGGACAGGGGCATGGTGGAAGAAATTCTAAAAATAACGGGAAAAATGACCCATATAATGGTTCCAGGAACACTTACATCACTTATACTAACTGGTTTTTACAGCCCAATAGGTTTTATGAAAGGTTGCTCAATGGAACTTCACCACTTGCAGCCGGTGATATGCTTCAACAAAAACTCAGGCATAATTTTCCACCTGAGGATTATGCCCTTTGTTTTTTCATGCTTTATGTCCCCTCTAAGGACGTGGTCTTCAAGATAGAAACTCCTTATGGGCTTATTAAGGACAATTTCCTGCGCATGCAAATTACCAAAAAAGTGCTATTTGATCTTTCTCTACATGGCTTTCCTCTTACCCTCACAAAAGTAGATAATCTCTCAAAAATTAGGAAAGTGGAGCGGCAAGAGATCGATAAATTATTTGAAAATATGAATCATGATTTAAATTATAATGATACTCGATGGGGTAATATTATTGAAATATGAAGATTCCGATATTTTGGCTTTTATCTCCGACAAATCGAAAAAGGAACCTGCAACTAATATTAATTTGGATGCAGAAGAAAATGGAGAATTTGAGCAAATCCCTGAAGAGGATAATTTTGGAAATAAGACGAGGGATAATGTTGTGAATTCCCTTAAAGGCGCTTTCAATCAGGATACGGTGCTCATATCTGAATCTCATTCTTTTTTTCCAGATCCTTCTATGGAATCCCAATCTATGAAATTATCTGAAAAAGAAGTTTTCCCCTTTGAAACCTTCGAAGGTTATGACAGAGGTACCTTTAATCTTTTCTCGTCTTCAGAAGCCTTCGGGATTGTTACCATAGGGATAGATCCTCTGGAAATAACTCCCTCAGGAGCTGTAATCACTGGCTTCATTACATCTTCAAGGCGGAATGAAATAAGGCTCGGGACTTATGTGATCTTGCCTTATGAGAGTGGAGAACAACTTTTTGCTCGTGTAGATAAACTTCAATACAGGCAAGAATTTGTGGTAGATGACGCAACTGAAATCCACTCAAGGCGAATGCTCAGTGCCCGTGGAGGTTCTATATACGAAGCTGACTACAAATTTCTTGCCTGTCTGGATCCTCTTTGCATTCTGTACCGGAAGATCGATGGTACACTTACAAGAAGGATGGCAGACAGGATCCCTCGCCCCAACACTCCTATTCTGCCTGTTAAGAATAGGCTTGAAGTACAGACAGGGCTCAATATCCCTGAAGAGGGTATTTTCCTCGGGCACCTGAGCGTTGGGGGAGAACTTGTAAAAACCCATTCTGAGCCTGAAACAGTTGCATATTACCTCAGAAACGACTATTCTATGGGTGATCCTCTTATTTTCAGGCATATTCTTATCTGCGGGAGCACAGGAACAGGAAAAACCTTCCTTTCAAAAAATATTCTTCGCCAGTTCATGACAGAATACAACAGGTATAGGGTGCGTAGTTCCCCTAATATGGCGGGGAAAAATCCCTGCCTGGTTATTATGGATCCTCAAGATGAATATTCCCAGCTTTTTGAGGATAATGAAACTTTAACAGAGGAGGATAATTTCAAGTTTGAATCCGAAAAAGTTGCTTATGGCAGGGTTCAATCTACAAAAGCGTTTGTAGCAAAGATAAATGGGCAGAAATATCCCGGAGATAAGACAAGGGCTGAACAAATTGAGTTTACAATTCCGTTTTCCCTTGTAGAGCACAATTCTTGGCTTATTGCAGCAGCTGGAATGTCAGAACTTCAGTACATAGGTCTTGAAGTGCTTCTTGGAGACTTCTTTAAGTCAAGCGTATCCCATACTTACCGCAATTTCATCGATCATATTGACAATGAGAGTATACGCTCCTACTACGTAGATAGCGGGAAGCTTCATGAGTCCTCTTTTGACGGGATTGTTAGGCGAACAAAAAGTCGATTTTTTTCGAAGGTCTTTGACCAAGATGCAACCTCAATTACCGATATCCTTGGCAGAATCTTCAAGCCAGGCCAAATTTCGGTTTTCCCAACCGAATATATAAGCGCTCCGAGAATTCGAGATCTTATAGTGCTCACGATCATGAGCCTGATCGTAGACAACAAGCTCAGTACCTCAGGTAATGATGCTATTAAAGAAACTCCAATAATTTTAGGGCTGGACGAGGCTCATCGTTATCTCTCTAGGGCAAACGGGGAACATTCTCGCCTAATTATTTCCCGTTTTGCAGATGCAGCTCGCCAGGGTAGAAAGGAAGGACTAGGTCTTTTTTTGATCACGCAGGATCCCCAAGATATTGATGACACTGTTTTCAAACAGATCAATACGAAGTTAATCCTTAACCTCAACAACGACGCAGCAATTACGTCGCTGAAGGTTCCGAAAGAGTATGAACGGAGAATTCCTTATCTCAAAAAAGGACAAATGATAATTAATTCTCCTGATAACAGCGATATCGTGGAAGTAGTTGGGCTTTCTAATTGTGTAGTAAGACATGTTTGATATTCTTCAGGCATAAATCCGCAAGAATCAAACATTCTTCTTTTAAAAATGAGTCTTATACACATGTTCAAATAAGCTCATATTTAATGAAGAATACTAAAATACCTGTAATATATAAAAGCTGTGGATTTGTCTCTTTAAACTCTTAATCCTTATTATGGAAAACCAGATTCATTTTACAAAAACTACGCAATATGTGTACAAACTAAATATTCGACAAACTCTTTTTACCATACTTCTTCCTTTACATCACTAACAAAAACGAAAGATTTACTGTTTCTGTTAAGCCTGTCGAAATGAACAAAATAAAAGTTGAATACCTCTATTTTGCTCTAATATATTTGAAAATATCTGCTGAAGACCAAGGAGAATTTAAAAGGAAATGCCTTTAATGATTGGTTATTAGTTTGACAATGCCAAGTTTCCAGTATCCAGAATGATCTTTCCATCTTTAGAAGGAACTTCTCCAGAATATAGTTTTATGCAGTTGATGAAGAGATGTTCTATCCGGCTTCATTTTATCATCAAAAGTTTTATTATAGGCAAATGCATAGTCTAGCATCTCAATACTGAGATGCATCTCTAAATTAAGACGTCGGATGTGCTGACAGTGCATGATATCGAATATCTGAAAAAACTTGCCCTTATAGGAGCAGTAAATAAAACAATTAAAGTATCTTCGAGTGAGTTTCAAAAGCACACTGTAGCAAGTTCCAAAACCGCAGCAAGAAAACTAAAGCAGTTGGAAGAAGAAGGGCTGATAGAAAGGAAGATCGTTCCCGGTGGCCAGTTGATAAAGATGACAGGAAAAGGAATTGAAATTCTTAAGAATGAATATAGGGAGTATAGCAGTATCTTTTCTCCAGAGTCAGATCGTCTGGAACTTGAGGGAAACATTCTCACGGGACTTGGAGAGGGCCAGTATTATGTAAATATACCTGGATACAGAAAGCAATTTGAGGAAAAATTATGTTTCTCACCTTTTCCTGGAACTCTTAATATAAAAATCTCCGGAAATAGTTTGACTGTGCTAAATCGATTACTTGAACTGCCGGCTGTCCAGATAGAAGGCTTTAATGACGGAAAACGCACTTTTGGGGGTGGAAGATGTTATCCGGTTAGTGTAAGAGGTATCGAGGCGGCTGTGGTAGCTCCTGAAAGAACACACTATCCTTCAGATTTGATTGAGATCATTGCACCTGTGAAATTAAGAGATACCCTTAGCTTGAAAGACGGAGACAGAGTTGTGATACAAATTGGAAAAAGGGTATGGAGAGCAAAAAATGAGCGAAAATAAGGTATATAAGTGTCTTAAATACGGAAATATAAATCTTAATAGGGCTCTAAATGCCCTGCGCGCCGGGGAAATGATCCAGATTTATGACTCGGATTCGAGGGAAGGGGAAACCGATCTAGTAATTCCTGCAAAAGCAGTAAACTATAAAGACGTTAAATGGATGCGAAAAGATGCTGGTGGCCTTATCTGCGTTGCAATAGACCCTTTGGTTGCAAAACAGTTAAAATTACCATTTATGGTGGACCTAGTTAGCGAGGCCAGCAAAACCAGTGATTTTGTTGGAAAAATTGTGGAAAAGAAAGGAGACCTTGATTATGATTCTCGCTCTTCTTTTTCTCTCTGGGTCAACCATAGAGATACCAGAACTGGGATTCCTGATGATGAAAGGGCCCTTACTATTCGAAAAATTGGAGAAATTACAGAAAAAAACATTTCTGGAGACCTAACTCATTTTGGGGACTATTTCAGAACTCCAGGGCACGTAGCACTTCTAAAAGCTGCTGAAGGACTTTTGGATGAACGCAATGGGCAAACTGAACTTTCAATCGCTCTTGCTCGTATGGCTGGAATTACTCCCGCAATGGTGGTTTGCGAGATGCTGGATGACAACAATGGTAAGGCCCTTTCCAAAGAAAAGGCAAAAGAATATGGCAAAGATAATGGACTTATATTCCTGGAAGGGCAGGAGATAATTGAAGCTTATATGATCTGGACAAGTTCGGAATAAAAATCAACTTTTTTTTCATCAATCTTCCTCTTTTACTCCACCATATTTTGTTCTTTTGGTTATTTGTTTTATATCATGCCCTTGATTCATCCGGTTTTTCGCAGGGCTCCTCTAAAATAGTATTTTTCACAATTTTTTTCCCATCATAATATTATTTTTTTAATTCATTTAATTTTGCAATTTGAATTACCATTCGTAACTATACAGTCTACCACTATTCAGTTGGAAGATATCTATTTTAATTTAATAGATACTTCTGATTACTAGCTGGACGAAAAAAATCAAATTTTCGGTATCTAACAAAGTTGCAAACGATTGGTTATGTTCGCACCAAAGCTCTGGATATAAAATAATTATTCAAAATCAAATATTTTAGGGAATTTAGATAACCTCTGATTTTTACGGATCATAGATCTAAAATTTATATACATATGAGATAATTACGGATTTTATCGAAATCCTCATAAGTTTATAAACACAATGATTTTGCATGACATAGTTTCATTTTATAGTGCAAAGGTAGCTTAAAATATATATCAGTTAGTTAATTCAATTTTTTAAGTAAGTCTCCATCTACGCAGCAAGCTGTGAAGTATTGAATAAATTAATTCGGAAGCCTATAAGAATATCAGCGGTTGAATATTTTATCCAGGAAATACTGATGGATTCGTAAGTCATCGGTTAATTCTGGATGGAATGCAACAGCCAGTACATTTCCCTGTTCTGCCATAATTATCACGTCGTCAAGATTTGAAAACACACTCACACCAGGCCCACAGTTAACTATTCCAGGAGCTCTGATAAATATGCCTTTAAAAGAAGAATCGAGAATTTCAATTTTAAGTTCCGTTTCAAAAGAATCCCTCTGTCTCCCAAAAGCATTCCGGTTGACTTTAATATCCATAATTCCGAGCAGTGCCTGGCTAGTCTTTTTCACCTGCTCGTCTCCTTCTTTTGCGAGCACAATCAACCCTGCACAGGTACCGAGAACTGGAACTCCTCTCGCAGCCACATCCTTAATCTCTTCAGCAATTCCCTCGCGGGACAGCAACCTGCAAAGAGTTGTACTTTCCCCACCAGGAATCACAATCCCACTACATTCAGGGACAAGACCCTTATGCTTTATTTTAACTATCTCTGCATCTCTCCCTCGTTGTGCAAGAGCTCTCTTTAAGGCATCAACATGCTCAGAAACAGCTCCTTGGATAGCGATTACACCTATCTTCATGAGAAGCACCATTTTCTAGAAATTAACTTTTTATTTGTTGGATTTAAAATTCTGAAAAATTAAGTACAATTAAGCCCGGGAAAAACAATATAATTAACTATCTTTACTACGATTCAATGAACAAATTTCGGTGGGCTGATTTTATTTAACTGTAGGCTATTGATTATATTTCGTATTTTTTAATCAGTTGGAAATCAGGAGTATTTATTGCACCAAAATATATATCTCTCAACGATTTTTGTTGGGCTAGATATTTACAAAGTCAAATCAATTTATTCTCACAGGCTTGTCAGAAAGATTATTTGTATAAATTTGAATTTTTAGCCCTCTTGAGTGAAACTAAAAGGGAAAAAGTACTTCCCGAAGAGCAACTCTAAATTTTCACCAACCTCGTTCCTGAAGAGCTTCTTCTATGGGGATCATATCTGCGCTGATGCCCTTCATTCCGGAACCAATACCTTTTGAGATCTCAGCAAGTTTTGCAGGGTTATCATAGTTATTTACACCTTCAACAATAGCTTTTGCCATCTTTTCAGGATTTTCGGCTTTGAAAATGCCTGAACCCACAAAAACTCCATCAGCTCCAAGGCGCATCATAAGAGCTGCATCTGCAGGGGTTGCAATTCCACCAGCTGCAAAATTAACCACAGACAAGCGCTGCATCTTCGCGGTTTCGACCACTAGTTCTATTGGAGCTTCAATTTCCCTGGCAACCAGAATTAGTTCTTCTCTTGTCTTACCAGAAAGTGCACGGATTTCGCCCATTATCTGTTTCATGTGTTTCACTGCTTGGCTGATATCACCTGTTCCGGCTTCTCCCTTGGTCCGGATCATGGCTGCACCTTCGTTAATTCTTCGGAGGGCTTCTCCGAGATTTCTAGCTCCGCAGACAAAAGGCACTGTAAACTGTGTCTTGTCTATATGGAAGAAGGGATCTGCGGGGGTTAGTACTTCGGATTCATCTACCATGTCAACACCAAGTGCCTCTAGGATTTCAGCTTCTACAAAATGCCCTATTCTGGCTTTTGCCATTACAGGGATTGTAACGGTATCAATGATTTGTTGAATTATTTCAGGATTTACCATTCGGGCAACTCCACCAGCTTTCCTGATATCTGCAGGAACAGCCTGAAGGGCCATAACAGCAACTGCTCCGGCTTCTTCTGCGATTTTGGCTTGTTCAAAGGTTGTTACATCCATGATCACACCCCCTTTCTGCATCTTTGCAAAGCCAAGCTTGATAAGTTCTGTCCCATGTCTTAATTTTTCAAAGTCCATAAATATCATCCTCTTGTTTTTATCTTATTTATGAGATACACCGTAGGAAATGCTTCCACGAATTTAAAGGCCATCAAGTTTTTTTCCATTAATTACAACAGAAGACTAAGGTTTCAGTTTGTTGTTTTTCCAGTGGATTGTGACTACTCTCAATAGTTAAAAGGATTATTTAAGTTATTTCTTAATTAAAAAATACAGAATAGACTAACTTATAATAATTTAAAATGCTTCTTTTCGGAAAAATAATGCATTTATTTACAGTATCTCTAATCTACTGTAAATTTGAAATCAAATTTTTGCATATTTTAAAAAATTTGGTTCCTTTGATAATGAATTTTCTGCGCGATAATCTATTAAGATTTGTAATTTTACAGAAAAATTAACACAGTTTCTCTTCTCATCACCTGTTATATTGATCTGCATGTTTAATACAATACATTCCAAGCCTTAATGAGCGCATTACTATGTGCTCATATATTAATTTTCGCGCTTCATAATCACTATTTCAGCCCCCATATATTATGATATATTATGCTACCGTCTTATTTTTGAAGCTTAAAGTTTTCCCTTGATCTTGGTTAAATAGGATGAGGACTCTACTTAAAATGTGTCGTATAGAGGATTCGGATTTACCTCTGGTTTTTTTCCTCCGCAGGAATCCTGTTCAAATCTTTCTCGCTAATTTCTGTATTTAATCAGATTTTTTCTTTTTTGGGTCGTCATTCTTTGATTTTAAAGATAGCTTCCACTATACTTAGTAATACTCCTTTTATTTTCAATGTAATCAATGATAGAGATTATACAAAAAGCTGTGCACAACATCTTCAGATTCATCCTTTGGACAGTAATGTCAAGAACTTTTCTTGCTTTGACTATTTTTAGTTACTGAATAAACTCGTTCCCTTGGAGCTATTTTTGAGCTAATTCTCTTATTTCGTAATTATACCACTTATTCTTTCCTCTCAGAGACTGTGCTTCACAAAATGATGAAGGTTTCCAACTGAGGAAGTCTTATATGGTCGTTTTCATCAAAAAAAATCGTAGAATCGTTATTTCCTCTGTTAAGGAAGAAATGGTTTTATCATACGAAAGTTTTCTGAATCATTTCACAACAAATAGTATTATCATACAAGAAATATTGTACTTAAAGTGTCAAATCTTGTTGTTATAATAAGTACATTCTTAGTGAGTTGCAATATCTTCAATGAAAAGGACTTTCTAAAGAAAAACCCCTTTTTAAAATCAAATATTTTTTATTATTTTTAAGATTTTTGATTTATTTCAGTTGCCGAATAGGGGAAACAGCGATGAATTTTTGTGATCCCAGAAGATATTACTAAGTGTCTCCAATCAAAACTAAAGATGACTATTATTGCAACTAAAAACACGGAAGATATCATTATAATCATAATAATCATTAAAAGCGGAAAAACATTGGGTTCCAGGTTATTGGAAGGAAATTAAGATTCGATCTGAACTATTTGTGTATTCAAAAAAAAGACCGTTTTTCTGGATTTAAATTATAAAATTTATTTTCTTTCTCATGATCTGCACAGTGAAACAAATTTTCAGTTCAGTCAAATGCTCCACCTTTTACTAGGAAACTACCATCAATACCTATATTAGTTACAGCTATCGCTTGTTACGACTTGAAAATTAATTAATGTTTCTCTCTTAAAATAATAAACATATTATTTATTCTGTGGTTCTATAATATGTCACAGCAATTATATGGAAGAGATCAATTTTTTTTCTAGTAAGTTGTAGTTATTTTTTAGCATTAATATCTGAACCAATATCTGGGGACTAATTATGGAAAAAGAACATATGATATAACATAGAAGGCATACCTTCATAGCAGTTTTAGGAATTACCTTGGATAGACTCTAGTTAACTACGAACCTTGCGGGGTTGTATAAGACATTTTCTTGAGTTGGAGAAGGTTATCTTAAGGAACACCAAAAAAAAATTGTAATAAGGACTGAGATTAAGTTATCTCTGACTGGTTTGATATGCTTCCCTATGCTATAATTCATAAGATTATAACTAAGTAAGTTTAGTACTAATTAGTTTTAGGTAATAGAATTTAGAAAATATACAAAAAATATGTCCCATCTTAAATCTAGTTATAATTTAAAGGTTTTCGAGTGCTTTCGAGCAAATCTTCTATTTGGTTGCAGGCATTTCCTCTCCTGCAGCTAACAAGATCAACTTTTTGGCATCGAAAATCAGCCGACTCACTTATAATTGGGGGGTATTGATGAATACAGACACGATTCTAATAGATGTTTACGATAGATATGGCAAAAAATTAATCGAAGGAATTACGCCATTAAATCCAACCAACCAGACAATACCAATTTTTAAAAACTATAAAGATACATGAAAATTACACTAGAATATGGAATAAGTACGGATGATTTTAATCTCATACTAAGCTTTTTTAATAAAAGCAAATGGGACAAGTATAAATAAAGGACTCTATTTTTTTTAGATATATATGGATTAAAATCACACTATATTTTTGTTAACTGATTAAAAATACTTTTAAAGCTTGGATAAATAAATTACAATTAAAAGAAACCGAAAATTTATTGTGAAGGCTTAGAATTGATAGGATTTTGAAAGAGCAGGAAAAGACTAACCCTGATGGAACTGATTCATGTAATTTTACCACACAGGACAAGAAAATAAGGAAGATAAGTGAATACAATCATCTAAACATCCCAGATGAAGTTCACAGGATCAGCAGAATTATTAAGAAAAGTTATCTTGCAGATTTTCTCCAACTTCATTACTCATTCTCTCTCAGAATCTTCCCAGATCACGTATTCCATTATTTTTAATAACGTTTTAATTTTATTTTGATTAGCAGAAATATTTTAGGAACTGACAAGATTCAAAAATAATGGGCCTTGAGGCCTCCTATAATTCCTTTCTGAAATATTCTTGATCCATGTATAATAAGCCTTAGACTCAGATTCCAAAATTACCGAAATTACCGAGATTACCGGAAATTTCTCCTCAAAAAAGAATTTTAGTACATATGTCATTCTGGAAGCAGGCTCAGAACCTGAGAAAAATGGGCCTCAGATATCTCCCCCTCATTTTATAGGCAAGAGAGTTTTATTATCCAAATATTTTTTGGGAGATCTTTTTTATTCAGTTTCAATTTTCTAAGGAATCTTTTTTCTACCAGACCGAGCCCGTTGAAAATTCTGTGAGCATGAGCAGCTATTGCAAAAGCATCTTTAAGGTAAAATATGGCTAAACATACACAGTTAACCGCTTCCAGACTGATTCCCGGAAGTTTAAGCATAGATTTAATATCTAAGGAATCTTGCTGTTATATTTCTGAATAAGAATTTTGGAAGTTCCCTTTATCCACCCTACTTTTACTCTGTAAAGGTCAAAATTATATATACAAATTTCAATCTCGCCAACATCGCCTTACACAATATCCTCTGAACGTGATAATTCCTGAAAACGTTTTCATGTTTCAGAATAGGTTACATCATTTCAGGTCCGTTGGATATATTATTGAAATAAGTACTAAAACCGGATCCTCAAAACCATTCGTGCAATATTAATGGGAAAATTTAGCGAGTCTTCGCCTGAGTTCATCAATATCCATTCTTGAGAATTAATATTTGCAATATAATAGCTGAGGTCTGGATCGTATCACAAAGGCTAAACTATTCCAAATTATATATCAGAGCACACAGATCATTCTCTCCGCTCAAGTGGACTGAGAAGGAAGATAATCTGGAAAAAGCAAGTGAGTTAAAAAGTTATGGGAACAATTTAGCAAGCCAACGTTCATCTAGAGATGTGCGTCTGCTCTATCACCTAGGAATTGTGTAGATTTATTGAAAGCATTTTACGATATATTTAAATTCAATTCATCAATTAATTTAAAATTAGATTAATTAATATTCTAAAAGGAAAGCCAAGATCCGGATTCGAACCGGAATAAAATCGCTCTGCAGGCGATTGCGTAGCCACTCCGCCATCTTGGCATTTTTTATATATTTTTATTATGATGCTCTGCATTCGTGTAGATGAATTAAAGGAATTTCTGATATATAAATATTTAGTTTAAGAGAACAACTTTCTACATAATTAGAGAACTTCAAAATATAATCATTTATCTAACAGAAGGAGATATCCCAATTGGGAAGCAAAGCTTGGTAAGACAGCTAGGCCTGCAACAATCATACCCAATATAAAGATAGTGGAAAGAATATAATATCTAACAGATTTCCCCATGATAACATTATGTACAAATCATGCTACCCAAAATGTAGAGACATACCTAATCAATCCAGATGGTCAAACCGATCGGAGTATTCAGGAAAGTATCATCATAGAAGGAGAATAAGATATGCATCTTACAGTGTCTTCACAACTTCACGTACCTTAGTACTCTATGAAAAATATAGATCATTTTGCTAAACCTCCGATTTCAACAAACTGTCTAGATAGGCTTTATAAACAACCAGCTCAATATTGAGTTTTATTGAAATATTCTAAAAAAATATCAGAGATACTATGAAGAGCTTAAATAAGATTTGTGCTACAGCAGACTGGAACGACCCAGAGTTATCAGAGATGATGCAGGAAATTCTTCAACCTGGCATCAGAAAAGCAGCCGATATGGCAGGCCGGCATCGTAAGCATTGGGAATGGGCTATTGGAATGCTCTCGCTGAAAAAAGCAGGGAAGATAGATACTAATTGCATCGTCTTGGGCATAGGAAGTGGTACTGAAGCGCCCGTTTTTTATCTGACGAACCATACAAAGTATGTCTTCTGTACTGATCTGTACACGATAACGTCCAAAATGTGGAAAGAAGCAAATAAAAGCATATTAGAGAGTCCAGAGCTATTTGCTCCCGGTCAGTTTAACCGCAAGCGACTAAGCGTGCAGATCATGAGCGGCACTAACATTCATTTCGAAGATAATACTTTCGATGCAATCTTTAGCTATTCTTCTATTGAGCATTTTGGGGGCAAAAAAGCAGTATTAGAGTGTATGAAAGAGATCGAGCGTGGCTGAAGCCCGGGGGTGTCGCCAGTATCGCAACTGAGATCTTCGTAGGTACAGAATTGGAAAAACTACATAGATATCGAGAGAAAGACAGCCAATTTCCTTGCAATTTGTTGCGTGGGCATTACAAAATATTTTCGGAGATCTTCACTCGCGATGAACTTGAACGATATTTGTTAGCATCTACTAACATGAAGCTTCTGTATCCCATCGATTTCAGCGTAGATATTAATGACCTAGCCGGGGCTGTGAAATTTCCGTTGAACAAAGAGTATAATTATAATCAAAATATCACACACATTTTTCTTGACATGAATGGAATTCTTTGGGGGTCAATACATATCGCTTTGATTAAACAATTAACTTAAAATACTCAGTTCCAAAACAAACATGAAAATCTTCTAAATAACATGAACAAGTATTCCACAAGTGCTATATATATCTCTATACGGAACCAATGTTGAAGTTGACTCTTACATCTTCTAGGCTGAAGACCTATGGGTTTACTCTTCGTTCTATAAAAAATATGTGATTCAAAATTAAATCCAAATATCTAATTTAACTATTCAGCCTGGGAAAAAATATCAATAGCTCTCTTTAGTAAAATTCAATTAGCGAATTCCAGTTCGCTGATCTTATTTAACTGTAGATTGTTGATAATGTTTTTTATTTCCCAATCATTTTGTAATCAGGCATGTCTATTGTGTCAAAATGAATATCTACCACTTGATTTTAGGTCGGCGGAATGGTTACAAGAAAAGAAAAAGTAAGGTCAAATATAGAAATTAGCGAGAAAGATTTGAACAGGATTCCCGCGAAGAAAAAAATAGAGGTAAATAGGAATCCTATAAAATAATCCTGATAACTATTAAGCGAATATCCTCAGGATTCCTGGAGCCTTAACTACTTTTTTTCAACATTAGTAGACCACCAGTTACATATTTCTTCTCCACTTGCAATCCATGCTTTTTTGCTGGAAACGTATTTGAGGAATTTTTCATAATGCTTAAGATTCTCTTCCCCAACTAATGTATTGTTGTGCCAGAGGACCGTAACCACACCATTGTACTGCTCTACTTTATCGACAAGTCTCTTTATGAGTTCACATGCCTTTTTGATGTCAAGGCGCATATAATCTCGTAGCAAAGTTCGATCCATAATTATAAGAGGTATTTCGAGGATGTCTATTTGTTTTTCTGTATTTCTATTAAATGGCTTGAATGGGTGGCATACTCCATTCCTGAAGCCTGCACAGTCAGGGTACCCAAATGTTGTATCATACTTGAAGCCTGCTTTGCTCAACAATTCCCATGTATCCGGAACTTTAAACTTTAAATAATGATTTCTATACCCTACAACCTGTTTCCCAAGGGCCTTTTCAAGCATATGCTTTTTTTCCTTTATATCTTCTAAATTTTTGTAGGATTCATGTCCTCCATGTAGGCCTACTTCATACCCATAATCAGATATAAACGATAATTCGGTCTCAAGGTCCTCAATTTTGTAATTGAAGTCCTTCTCTCCAGGATGTAAGGCCAGAAAATAGAAGGTAGATTTTGCATTGTATTTTGCTTCCAACTTCATTATTTCTCTAAAGTTCCAATAAGGGTTCCACTTCTTGTTGATTCTGGAAAAGGGCATTTTCATAGCATCCATTAATTTCCCTTTAGAGAGTAATTTAGCTGTTCCAACTATCTGGTACAGTCTTTCTGGATATACTACATCAATATCATGAGTAAGACAGACCGCAAATTTTTTTCCGTCTGGATACTCAGGGCACAAACCATTTTCTATTAGAAACCTGGATACTTTGGGATCAAAAACATCTCTCTGATTACTTAAATAGTAAGGAAACCTATCATATTTGTCAGAAAAAGTCAAATTGTATTCTTCTTTTTTGGTAAAAAGATCCCAAAGTTCCTCTTTTTTTTTTAGTATTTCAATCATGGTTTTACCCTCTTCCAGAATATGGAAAACCGAACTAAGCTCTCAAATAAAAATATTTTATGCTCATACTATTACATGTTCGTTCTTATCACCTCTCCCAATCCCCTTATACACAAATCCCTTGCTAATAAAATCATCCGGTTTAATTACATTTCTACCATCAACGATAATCGTATTCTCTTTGCCAGTAACTTTCTTTATCCAATCGGCCTTTAAATTAAAATATTCGCTGTGCTCTGCAAGGAACACAACAGCATCTGCGTCCATAACAACCTTTTTAAGGTCATCCAAAATCTCGATTCCATGATAATTCACAACATATGGATCATGAACCATTACTTTGGCTTCTGCTTTCAGACATAGGTTCCTGTAAGGTTCTGAAGGAGTATTTCTGGCATCGTCCGAGTCTCGGATAAAGGCCCAGCCGAGTATAGCAATCTTTGAACCTTTCATTCTCTTCCCAATTTTTTCAAAGGCTGCAGTAGTAAGGTTATACATATGCGTGGGCATGAAATCATTAATTTTTCGTGCAATTATGTAGATTGAATCTGTATCTTCAGGGTAATCAAGATGCCAATTCCCCATCTTAACTCCTCTTTCCAAGTGGTAAGTGTCCTTAGTAAGGCAGTGGCCTCCGACACCTGCACCGGGCCAAAGGATAGCTCTTGTGATCCCTTCTCCTTTTAAGCTATCCACGCCTTTCCTGACGTCATAGACATTTATACCCATGGCTTCACAGTAAAGAGCAAGCTGATTGATTGCTGCAATCTGAAGGTCGCGGAAAGTATTTTCTGCAGTTTTTGTGATCTCAGCTGCAGTTGCACTCATCGGGATTACTTTTCCTACAGTCAACACAGGGGCATACAACTCAACTGCCCTTCTGGTACTTATTTCATTGACGCCACCAACTATTCTATCATGTTCTCGGATATTTTTTAAAAGTCTTCCAACCATTACCCTTTCAGGAGCATGGGCAAGGGCAAAGTCTTCTCCTGCTTTTAGATCGGATTCGCCTTCAAGAATCTGTTTTGCTATACCTTCAGTTGTGCCAGGGGTTATTGTGGACTCGAGTACTACAAGTATACCTGGCCTAAGATATTTTCCTACATTTCTAATGCCATCAATAAGTGCGGAAAAATCGGGCTCTAGGTCTTTAGAATTTGCAAAAGGAGTCTGAATTGCAAGGGTGACTGCATCAAGTTCGGAGATTTTTGAGAAATCGTGAGTGCATTCTAGCTTGCCGGCTTTTACTACTCTGGCAAGAAGATCTCCAAGGTCTGGTTCCTCTCCTTTAAGAGGACTTTCTCCTCGGTTGAGCATATCGATTTTATAACCTGAACTTTTTGAGTTGCGCTGAAAACCGAGAACTTTATTAAAACATGGGGAATCTGCAAAAAGAACCGCTGAAGGTATGCCTACATAGCCCATCCCTATAACTCCTATTATTTTTATCTGCCCACGTTCCTTTAGAAGTAGTTCTAATTTATTCATAATTATCATTTCCTAAATTGTTTTTCAGATATTACCTGTTTCCAGAGGTTGGGGGATTTTCTTTCTCAGGGTCTTTTACGATTATTTTCCTACTTCAATTAATCGTTCTTCTTGATAGGACCTTATAGCTGCCATTGCCACTTCTAGAGCGTGTTTTCCGTCTTCTCCACAGGGATTGGGGGTTTTGCCTGTAGCAGCACAGTCTATGAAATACTTGAGCTCATTTTTTAGGGGTTCGCTGTGTTCCACCTTGGCTTTTCTTATCCATTCATTATCATGAAGTTGTACTGTTTGATTGATGTAGTCCAGATATGCAACCCCCTTCACTCCTATCGCTGTGAGCTGTCTTACTTTATGTGGGGTCAGCCAGTTTGTTTCTACAACCCCTGCAAAGTTATGATCCATACGGAGGATAATTGAGGCATGGTCTTCAAATGAGTGGATATCTGCACCTGCAATAGCATAAACACTATTTATTTTTTTGCCGTAAAGGTACGAGATTATGTCTATATCATGGACTCCTATATCCAAAATTACTCCCACATCTCTTATCCTCGGGTTATAGGGCCCGACTCTTTTTGTTGAGATTGAAACTATCTTACCCAAGATTCCTGAGTTTATGATTTCTTTAAGCCTTATGACTGCGGGGTTAAAACGCTCAATATGTCCTATCATAAGGACTTTTCCTGCCTGTTTTGCGGCTTCTATCATCATCTCAGCATTTTCAGTCGTATCTGCAATCGGTTTTTCTACAAGGACCTGCATTCCTGCGTCAAGGGCGTCGAGTGCTACCTGCTTGTGCAGTTTTGTTGGCACAACTACACTTACAGCATCAAGTCCTTCAAGAAGCATTTTCTTGTAATCTGTAAAGGCCTTTGTCTTGAATTGTGTAGCCATAAATTCGACGCGCTTCTGGTCTATATCCGATATCCCAACAAGTTCCACACCCTCCATTTCACTGTAAATCCTTAAGTGATTCTGTCCCATGGCACCCGTGCCTATTACTCCTACTCTGATCAAAAGTCTCACTTCCTGTTTCTTGAAACTGCAGTGACTGGAAAACTATTCAATCTTTTGCATAAAATTCTTTGGATGCTTCGACTATTTTCTGCAAGTCATCTCTGGACAATCCCGGGTGTACAGGAAGGGAGAGGACTTCCTCAACTGTTTTCTCTGAAACTGGCAGAAAGTCTTTATATCCAAGGTCCCTATAGAAGGGCTGTCTGTGAATGGGTATCGGATAATAGATCCCGGTATCTATTTCTTTCTTTTTCAGGAAAGCTGCAAACTTATCCCTATTTTTGGCCCTGACAGTGTACTGGTGGAAAACATGACTGCAGCCTTCTGCTGTGACTGGAGGTACAAGCCCAGATATTTCTTTAAGGCCGTCTGAGAGAATTCCTGCGTTTATCTGTCTGTTTTTTGTAAACTTTTCCAGTTTTCCAAGTTGCACAATCCCAATTGCAGCTGCAATATCAGTCATGCGAAGATTGAAACCTAGCATTTCATGCAGGTAGCGAACTTTTGATCCATGGGCTCTGATCATTTTTGCTTTCTCTGCAATTTCTTTTTTGTCTGTTGTGAGCATCCCTCCTTCGCCGGTTGTCATATTCTTTGTCGGATAAAAGCTGAATGCTCCTGTGCCAAAGCTTCCTACTCTTTTTCCAAGGCAGTCTGCGCCATGAGATTGGCAGGCATCCTCGATTACAAAAAGCTTATTATCTTCGGCAATTTCCATTATGGCTTTCATGTCTGCAGGGTGTCCGTAAAGGTGAACTGGCATAATGGCCCTGGTTTTTGAAGTGATTTTTTCCTTGATTCTCTCGGGATCGATGTTAAATGTATCTAGTTCGATGTCTACAAAAACAGGTTTTGCCCCTGTGTAA
This sequence comes from Methanosarcina sp., assembly GCA_003164755.1. GTDB lineage: Archaea > Halobacteriota > Methanosarcinia > Methanosarcinales > Methanosarcinaceae > Methanosarcina. The sequence continues at coordinate 104,313 of PLUB01000073.1, forward strand.
AGGATACTGTTTGCGGTGGCAATAAAGCTGAAGGGACTTGTAATCACTTCATCTTCTTTTCCTATTCCATGGGCTAGAAGCGCAATATACAAAGCTGCAGTGCCAGAGTTTACTGCGGCTGTATAATCACAGCCAGTGTACTCGGAAAAAGCAAGTTCAAATTCTTCTACTTTCGGGCCCTGTGCAATCATGCCTGAATTCAGGACTTCTGTTACTGCGTCAATCTCTTCTTTACCCAGCAGAGGTTTAGCAATCTGGATCATTTTTGGACCTCTTTAATGTGACTATAATTTCCTCTTACTTAATTTTAATTATTAAATACTTATATTTCATTCAATTCGCATAAATCCTTCGGAAGGTCTCGTATTCTAGCAGGCACGCCAATAGCAAGTTTCCAGGAGGGTACGCTTTTTGTTACAAGTGCTCCTCCGGCAACCATTGCTCCTTCTCCAATTTCAACATCTGGAAGTAGGGTTGCGTTTGCACCTATCGAAGCACCTTTTCTCAAAACAGGACCTTTAAACTCGTATTTTTTTCGGATGGGATATTTATCATTGGCTAGAACAGCACAGGGGCCTATAAACACATTGTTTTCGATAACAACATTGGTAGGAATATATACATTGCCCTGAATGCTGACATTGTTTCCGATATTCACATAGCCGTCTATAATGACATTGGTTCCAATAAGGACATTGTTTCCTATTTCAGTGTTTTCTCTAATCATCACATTATGTCCAGTTTTTAAGTTTTTCCCAGTGTTTACATTGGAAAATATAGTTGATCCGATCCTTATAATCGAATTTGGGCCTATGGTACAGCCCGGGAAATCAAAATCTTCAATTTCTATGTTCTGTTTCAAAATCTCCATAAGGACCTTGTGTTCAGGGTATCCAAGAATCACATTTTCCAGTATTATCGTATCTTTTCCGATTACAGATGTACCGTATATTTTAGAAGATTTGTGAATTTTAAATTTAGGCGAGTTCATTGTTCCTCTCGTTTTTCTAGTTTTTTAATTGACCAAGCGAACTTTCTCCTAAACCATTAAATTTCCTGGTCACTCTTTTCATAGTTTTTGCTTCTTATATTCCTGATGATAGTGAGAATCTATATTTTTGGGGTGGATCCAAATAATAAGTTTCATCTTTATTTTCCGAAGTTCAATCTCATTAATTTTCAGAATTACCTTAAATTTTTGGGTGAATACTCTTTGTAATTATTTAAACTATTTGGTTTATTTTCCCTATCCATCGTTTATCGTATATTTTCGGATGAATTTCTTCAATCCATATTTTCCGTTGCACCCATAATGGTGCAACACAGTTTCGAATCTTCATTTACAGAGAGCTTCGATAAATCTCTGATTTTCATAGTTTTTTGTATGCAATTTGTAAGCTTATGATGAAATAAAGGGGTTTTCTTGAAATTCTCTACAAATACTATTAAGTGGGTATAAATTACATAAAAAATTAATAACATATATATATTCTAGTATAAAATAATATAATTTGTCTTCGGGCTATTTTTTGTAAAACTTGATATATTATTTTGATATAGGCCTTTCTGTTGGTTTGTATTTTTATTTTGGATTTAATGTCTCTCCATAATGTTTTGATGGTCTAGTATTATGTGTATGATGTTTTCACGATTATAGTTCATTACCAAAAGTATAGTTCATTACTAAAATTCTTTTACTAGTATCACAAATTGAGGTAAACCATGGAAAACATGAAGGATTAGGAAGGATTGATCTAGTTTTTTTCCTTTCCTCGGAGTTTTCTGTGATTGTTGAAAACTTAATGAAAAAGGATATGTGGATGACATTAAGGATATTTTAGAATAGTATCAATTAAATAATGAGAGAGATCCAGTTTGTCAGTAATGAGTAATATCTCGTCAGTTCCAAAATTATTTCTATAAATCAGAACAAATCAAAAAAAGTTATTGGGGGTGATGGACTTATTGATCATGACAGTGGAAATGAATACACTTATGATATCAATGCAATTAGTTTACTGCCTATATCTTCTGAATTATGCAATGTCGTTGATATAATAACTTTATCTGATGAAGCAAAATATTATTATAAGAAGTTCGTAATATTTTAGCTCATACTGCAAAATCTTCTACTAATTCTCTCGAATCATCAACTCCCTGTCTAAGGTCAAAAATACCAAAAATAAGAATTATTTCAGATCGATACTATTTTTAAATATATAAACAAATTCCTATATCACTCCTTTTTTTGCGCAGAGACTGTCTAACTTTTCCTCGCTTACCCCTTTATTTGACCCTATTTTTCTTTTCTGGTTATTACTATTTATTTTAAAGGTAACTTTTACTATTCTCAAAATACTCTTTTTGTTTTTAATATCATCAGAAGATATCTATCATACTAAAAAAATGTAAATGATATCTTCCGATTCACTCTTTGGATGATAGTTACAAGAACGTTTTCTGCTTTGAATATTTTTTTAGTTGCTGCATAAATTCGTTCCTTTGATATTTTTTTGGAGCCAATACTCTTGTTTCTTAATAGATCCCTCATTCTCATAGGATGTTTTTTTCTACTTTGTTGTTGTTGCATCATAATATTCTGATATTATATTTTAAATGAGTATTGTCCTAATATTTTCGTGTTTATTATGAACGTTCTTTAGGTATCTCTATATGTTATGTTACTACAGTCTTCGTAGCAAATTCAAATTTTATCAAGAGGAAAATGCATTTATGGTCAAGTATTAAAATGTTCTCATTTGTCTGGCTTTGCACTAAAGTAGGTTTTGCATCTAATGTCTAATTTTTGCATATAATGTCTGGCTAAAATGGTACTTTAGGTGCAAAGCCCATTGCTCTTAAACTTAAAAATGAAGAATGAAGAATACAAAAGAAAAGGAATAAGTGAACAATTTCCCAGCATATTTATGTTTTTTCCGCGATTTATAATATTTCGCGCAGCTTAATAATAAATACTCCAACTAAATCTTCTTTTTTACTTAATAAGTTCCTTACACTATTCGTCGATCCATAGTTCTTTAAAATCATAGTCTTTTTTGAGGTTTCTTTATAGGATGAGTCAAGATAGATGGCTTTTTTTAAATTAAAGATTGAAGGGTCCTTGTTGTTGATGAGAGAATATAATACATGTACGATTTACTAAAGCATATCAATCCTGAGAATTTATTTCAATGGCTCTTTCAAATGCTTTTGAGCTAATTTTACAAGTGAGAACCAAAAAGACAATATAGTACCAATAAGGACCCATAGCTAAATAATTTAGGCATATTTTTACACCAGGCTTACTTATTTTTAGAAACATCTACATCGATTTCATTCCAAATAATTATTTGTTTCCCAACTCATTGTGTAACAAGCTTTAAATGATTTTTTAAATAACATTACCCGAATAATAGTAGTGTACTTATAATTGTTGAGTTGAATATTGTGTCAGTAACCCCTAAGTACGACAGAATTACACCCATATATGAGCTACTAGATTTGCCGCTCAAGCTTCTCATTTTCAAGAAATGGAGAAAAGAAGCACTTTCAAGCCTGAACGGAAAAATTCTGAAAGTCGGAGTGGGAACTGGAATAAATATGAAATACTATCCTCCATGTTGTTCGGTACCCGGAATCGATAACATCAAAGGAATGCTTGAAAACGCCAGAGAAAAAGCAAAGGATATGAAAAATGTCACTTTTATTCTTATGGACGCCGGGAGCCTTGGATTTTCGGATCACAGCTTCGATTATGCGGTTACGACTTTTGTCCTCTGCACAATTTCTGATCATGTGAAGGCTCTTACTGAAATGAGGCGTGTTCTGAAACCATCAGGTGAGATGATAGCGCTAGAGCACATGCGCAGTCGCAACCCTATTATTGCCCGATTTGAGGAATTTTAGACAATTATAGGTTAAATGGGATTGAGTTTTCAGTTTAACTGTCTAAGTCTTATTTTTAAGAAATTTATAGGTGGTATATTAATAATAAGTTAATTTTGATACAGACAAGTTACATACTTGCTTTTTCTTTTTCTGCGTGGTTTAGTTTTTGGTTCCCTGCATGCAAGTGCTCAGAAAAAGAGTGAATTTGAACAAGGTGTATTGCTAGGATGAAAATATCAACCATCTCTATGAGACACGAAATACTCACATCTGATTAAAGAATCAGTTAACGTTAAGTTGACTACCACATTCATTTTAGATCTCTGATCGCATTTACTTCCAAGTGATGTCAAAAGTAAATGTGGCAAATTAACACTAGAATCAATTATTCTAACAATTTTAAATATCCAGGTGAAAAACCTGGCTACATAAAAATTCCATTATTGTTGAAGACTTCGATAAGCCCTCATATTTCGTAGTATATTTATATATAATATATATATTATTCATCAAAATTAGAGGTTTATTGGAATCCTCTATTATTTTGTCAAACTCTTTTGCTTTTTTATCGTTTACTGGGAATTTGAAATGTTAGTTCTAGCTTTTTTCTTTAACTCAATCATTTTTTTTCTATATTATTCATTTTTGCTTCCACCATTATATTTTTCATATTCACTAAGAAGGCCTAAATCACAGAATTTGTTCAGATTGAATCATTGGTTTTGTTCCTGTTAATTGTTCATGCTGAAAGTTTATCTCCCACTTTCATGTATATTCACAAATCAAAATTTATTTAGTTTCCTTGAATTATTGATCAAATCTAAAAAAACGAGTATATCCCCAATTTTTGGGAAAATGTAGGTAGAATCTAGTGTTTAAGATTTTCAATAATTCACAGACACACGACAAACATATTTTTCAGGTCCTTTTTAAGTTACATTTAAGTGAAATTTCTAAAGAAGTATATATTTAGCCTTTTCCAAGATATAATAAAACAACTGCTGTGTAGTAACTTTATTTTATGTGGAATTTTAGATGAACTAGCCTACTAATAAATATTTTCAAAATCAACATGCAGAGATTTTTTTGAATCTAACCGGAAAACGCAGGAATGACTGAATCAGCTGTTTGAAGACTAAATGCCTATGTAAAAATGGGGAAGCAATTGTATTTACTCTATTGTTGCTTCAAGGAAGAAGAAAACAAGCTTGTGGTCACTACTGACAAGCTATGAATCAATAAAAAGAATGTTTAGATAAACATTAAAACAGAATGCTTGGTATAAGTGCAAAGATCGAGAAGGAAAACGAAGCAGAAGAGGAAGGATCTATTTATAAGGAAGGAAAATATACTGGTTTTTTCCGAGCTTGCCACCTGCCAATCATCTTTAAAATGGTGGAAGCACTTCAAAAATTGGAAATCGCATCCTGAAGATAACACTTCCAAAAATGAAGTTTGAAGAGATTGCAAAAAATACAGATCTAACAATATTCGACAGCTTATAGCTAATTTTCGATGTAGTCTGAATTTTATTTACGAAAAGAAATGAGAAGATTATTAAGTATTTCAATAAACTTTTGATTATCACAATTTATAGATACCATCTATGAGAATATGAAGAAATTAAAAAGTTTATTTAAATTTCCTTAAATATTTAAAATATTTTTATCCGATGGATTCTTAAAATGTGTTATTTCCTCTCTCTTACAGATTGCTGAGATCTGTGATTTTACAGCAAAATCAGCAAAATGGCGAATAGACCATAACAACTTGAAAGTATCATTTAGACTTTTTTTGTCATTGTACGCATAACGAAGCCTTCACAAAAAACGAAAAATAAACTAATGAAATTATAACTGTGAGAGAACTATTTTCCAATTTCTATATCTATATCAATTGGCAGCTTATAATGAATATTTATTTTATTTGTGCACATATTGGTAAAAACCTTTTTTAGCAAGTTGGAGTATATTTAATATCATGGGTAGTAAAGATAACGACCAATTAGAGAATGTAAGTTCAAGTTTAATTTTTTTTATAACTATTATTGCAATAGCATTAAGCTTTTTAGGGATAATTGTATCTATGAAATAACTTATTTTCACAAGGTAATAAATGCAAACATTTATCCAATTATTTACGAAATGAAATACCCTTCTCAGTCGGGTTGATACCATCTGAGGAAGGGGCTTCCTTTGAGTAATTCCTTCATCTGTTCTCAAATTTCAGATCCATCGAAAATTCTGTATTGTCGAAGATTATCAACAAATTGTTGATAGCTTGTCCACAAAGTATTTTGTGATAGGAAACGTAACATAATAATTATAAAATTATTTCGATACCTATAATATTGTTCCCGCAATCACAAATCATAACAAGCTTCAAAGAAGGTATATCATGGATTTTCCCACAATAACAACATTTATTAGTTGTTTGTTTTTAGTAATTCTTATTACACTTTTACCTACAAATTTTGCTTTATAGGTAAGAATTGAACAAATCTACCTAGTTTTCTAGATCCCGAGTAGAACTATTTTGACCGTTATTTTGTTTCGTCTTTTTTCCTTTTTACCATCTTTTACTTTAGGTTGAGTCATTTGTACACACTAAGGTCACCTACTATGATAGTTTTAGCTCTAGTGTTTTCAACCATAGTTTTGGAAAGTTTGTGTTGGAAATCTTTAACTTGATTTGCTTTTTTTCTACCCATTTTTGTAACTGCTTTAGCTATTTTCAGGTATCTCTTACTTTTTGTAGAAAGTTTATTAACTGGAAAACGAAATAAATTGGACATACGAAGGTAATTGGTATCATAGCAAGGAAAATTGCAACAATTATATAGTATCTTATTACAAATTTCAAGATGTACTAAGATGAAATAAAATATCAAAAGCGAAGAATTAAAGAGGAGGAAGTTTGTTGAGCCTGAGATGTTCTCGGATGATAAAAGTATATAAATAATTAGCTAAATAATCGTAATTGTGGGAACAGAGGATAGTGTAAGTACTTGAGAGGATCCCTCATGTACTTTCATACCAAAAATAAATATTCATTATAATGATTCTAATTCCACACTTTGTTAGAGGATTTCTATGAAACTACTTGTAAGTCCAATGAATAAAGAGGAAGCCATCATAGTTTCAAGAGGAGGTGCTGATATTGTGGATGTCAAAAACCCAATTGAAGGTTCCCTTGGAGCCAATTTCCCATGGATAATTAAAGATATAAAAGAAGCTGTAAATGGAAGACAGCCGATAAGCGCAACAATAGGAGATTTTCATTACAAACCCGGGACTGCTTCCCTTGCAGCGTTAGGAGCAGCAGTTGCAGGAGCAGACTATATTAAGGTGGGCCTTTACGATATTCAGACTCAAGCACAAGCATTCGAGCTTCTTATAAACCTAATAAGAGCTGTGAAGGACTATGACTCAACAAAGAAGATAGTTGCCTCAGGATATTCAGATTATAAACGCATTAATTCGATTTCTCCATTATCTCTTTCCGAAGTTGCGGCAAAGGTTAGTGCAGATGTAGTCATGGTAGATACTGCAATCAAGGATGGAAAATCTACTTTTGAATTCATGGATGAGAAAGGACTTAAAAGGTTCACTGACATTGCTCATGAATATGGACTTGAAAATGCAATTGCTGGTTCCCTGAAATTCGATGACCTCCCGGTGCTTGAAAGAATAGGACCTGACATCATTGGTGTTAGAAGTATGGTTTGTGGAGGGAACAGAAGAACTACAATTCAGCAAAAACTGGTGGAAAGGCTCGTAGCTGAGTGCCATAACTTATAATTTTTGTAAATCCGCTTGGAACTGAAATTTGGTGCGGACATTTCTTTCAGGCATGCTGGCTGAATATATTTATCCAGAAGTAACTATTATCATAATCGTTATTATTATTAGAATTATTTTTATTCTTATTTTATGTTATTTTTTGGTCATATATCGGATTACTCTGAGAACTTTTTATTGGTTTTATCTTTGAGTTATTAACTTACTTTTACATATTGAGAATTCTATTATTATTTGGAAAGGGATTGAAATTATTTTTGATATTGGCCCTTAGAATTTTGTTGCTGGAATCAAAGTCTCGGTGTCCATCCAGCTGCAAGAAACGTGGTATGTTCGTGCCAACGCTCTGGATATGAGGGAATTATTCAAAATAAAATATCTCAGAGTGTTTTGATAAACCTCTGATTTTTACGGGTCATAGATATACAATTTATGGGCATATGAGAACAGTTCTTTCCACTCTGCCCCTGGATGAATCTGAAGATATTGTGTACAGATTTTGGTTATAATCTCTAAAATATTACGCTACTTTTCCTATCACAAAATGCCTTATAGACAGGCTATCAACAATTTGTTGATAATCTTCGACAATACAGAATTTTCGATGGATCTGAAATTTGAGAACAGATGAAGGAATTACTCAAAGGAAGCCCCTTCCTCAGAGTGTATCAACCCGAAAGGGAGGGGGAGTTCACGTTCTATAGAAAGCATGTGGATTAGCATGTGAAGATAAAGAGGTATTAAATGTAAAAATATACCTGCAAGAGAGGTAAAAATTACGAAATCAAACCGTACATTAAAGGATCTACTGACATTTAGGTGATTCAAAACATCAATCTACTAAAAATAGATTCCCAAATAATTATTACTTTTTTATCTCTTCGACAGCCCTCTTTTTTCAGAAAAATAATAATTATAATTCCCCCTTATGAAAGCAGAGGCATCTGTAAATCTTGATTGTATTTATATAATCTCTTTAGTAACTATTCATTCAGTTAAAAACAATATCATAGATATCTTTACTAAAATTCAATGAGCAAGTTTCGTCAGGCTGATTTTATTTAACTGTCGGTTATTGACCATGTTTTTTATTTTCCAATCAATTAGTAATCGGAAGAATCTATTGCATCAAAATAGATATCTCCAAAATTATTTTTTTTATGTAGGATGAATAGTTACTATATCTCTTCTGTCTCATTTCTTACTGATAGCTTTCTCATAGAAACTTATATCAAAGATTTCTTTTTTTGTCAGAGGTTTTTGAGTGTAATTCAGCCCATATAGAACATTCGATAAATCGACAGTTGAGTTTTCAATAAGTTCAGGATCTGTAATCAGTTCTCCATCCCATTCTTTAAGAGATGTTTTTACAGTTTCAAGATCCTCTGAAGTTTTATTTGAAAAAATCTGAGCAGCTTCGTCATTTTTCGCCTTGGTATATTCCGTTGCTTTAATATGCGTCTTTACAATCTGCTCTACAATATCCGGATGGTCTCGGATAAGTTTTCCGCTTATCAAAAGCACACATCAGACGTGATTAGGTTCCATCTGTCCAGATTGTACGATGATGCGCCCATTATCTGCCTTTTCTACACTTGTTGGGGAGGGGTGAGGCAGGAAGACGGAGTCTACCTTTTTGGCTGAAATAACGCTTACGGTGTCTCATGCTGCTGCCATTCCAACGATTGTTACATCTTTCTCAGGGTCAATTCCGTTTTCCTTGAGCCATTTTCTCAATAGCGTATTCTGAATTGATCCTGGGGGATAGGTAGCTATTTTTAATCCCTTTAAGTCTTGAGGACCTGTATACTTGTATTCTGGCCTTAGAACGAGACTTGAACCATTTATCTGTACAGGCACAACAATCTTTGCGTCAAGACCCTGGCTAAGGGCTGTAACAGCAGGAGCTGCTCCAACATAAGCTACGTCCAGATCTCCAGCCATCATGGCCTGCATTTCTGGTGGGCCTGTCTGGAATACATATTCTTTGATACCCTTAACTCCGTAAGGCGCAAGATCTGCTTGCCACCATCCTTTTTCATCTGCAACCACAAATGCAATATGATGGGTACTTGGCTGATGGCCTATTCTCAGTTCCGTAATTGCAGATGCTCTTTGAACTCTGCTCCCATTGTTGGATACGTTTCCTTTATCGGATACACAGCCAGATACGAAGACAGATGTTACCAGTAATAAAACGAGTATAGTTCATTTTTTTTCAAAGTTTCACCTTGTGAAATTTATAGAGGATTGTCGATAAACTCTAAATTTTGTCATTTGCTTATAAATTGTGCATAAAAACTCGTGATAATCAGAAGTTTACCTAAATCTTCTATATCATATCCCTTAATTGATGATAATACTATATCTCGAGCGTTTCTCTTGCAAATTTCATAATATCGGATGGCATACTTTGGAAAACTCTTATAGTGTCTTTGATAGCTCTAAAAACAAGGAATCGCAATCTATTAGCAATCAATTCATGGGATCTCTTGCCCAGTTATTTTAATTTTTGGCGTTAGCCAGATGAGACTAGAGGTATAATTTAAAGCATGTTTGAACTATATCCCAAGATTCAGTGATTTTTATATTTTTGATAAAAATGTCGAATTTCAGGAAGAATCATTCTTTAAGTGAATTCATTATTCGACATCCACATACATCAATACATAGATAGTTTTCAAAAGGTTGCAACGAAATTTTATAAGTTCATTCTTTTAATATTTACGTGATTGAGCCGGAAAACAGTGGCAGTAATCAATTAATTGTCAATATCTAAATAATACTGAGATCACATATAATTGAATTTATTCATCAAACGGGCTTTGCACTAAAAGTCCCTTTTACACCTAAAGTCTTGAACCTGCACCTAAAGTAGGGGAAAAATGGGACTTTGGGTGCAAAGCTCATTAGCAGTGTAAGTTCTTCATTTTTAATTTTACATTTATCACTGGATTCATAAGTGAATAATTTTTTAGAGGATTTCAAAAACTTGTGATTTTAAACAGTCATTTATATACTATTTATATAGATAGGAACTAATTTAGGGGTTTATCGAAGTCCTCTTAAGATCTAGATGACAATTTACTGATTAGTTTTGGAACGGTCTTGAAAACCAAAATTATAACAAAAATCCTGCCCAAAATAATGATCTGGTCAATGTTCAAAAAAAGTAAGGGTAAGTATTATTTTTCTATTTATTTGAGCCTGTTATTGAAGAATTTCATATCTACATTTATTTCTATAAAATAGCAAATATCAAGAAATTATGGGAAAGGGAATAACATTTCGGAAGAACCCATTTTAATACAATGTATTAAAATTTAACTTCGCATTTACAGTAAATCTGGAGTACGGCCAATTATATCTATCAACGATACTAAATAATTAAGGTGATATGGTCAGTGAACTGACTGTTTATATACCATAAATTGAGTTATTTTTCATTGCATTTATCAACGACTCCACTGCTTTTAATAATTTTTGAATATTCTTCTGATTTGCAGAAAATGTTTTAAGGACTGAAGAGATTCGAAAAAACTGTATATACGCGCATTAAATTATTCAAAAGTTAATGAAATCCGAGATTCTGCAAATGTAGATAGATGTATTATTTGGTTACATTTTACCCACTATTATTCATTGAAAGTTAGATTTTTTTTTAAGCTACTCCCATATTGAGAAAAATATATGTCATTCTTGAGTACACTTACAGAAAGTGGTTGAAATTATATTGAATTACTTACCTGTTTTATATTTTTAATTTTAGATTCCTATTTACTTGTTGCGTTTCTTTTATTTGGTAACACAAGAATATTATTCATCTTTGAGACTGATAAGCAGAGAAATTTGATTTTTGTCCTATGTTTTTCATTAAGTAGATATTTTAGCTGCATTATTAATTATATCAGTCGAATTTTAAACAACTATGGAAAATTATTAATACAGAAGAGACAAAGAATTACAACACAAACTTTGACGCTGAGAATATGAATAAATTTAGTATACTGTTAATCCTACTGGCAGTTGTGCTCTTTACGGCCGGATGTACTGAAGAGGTCATGAAAAACGCCACAAGCCTCCAGAATACTTCTGAAAAAAATCATGTTGTCGAAGCAACCCAACTGGAGCAGATAAACGAATCTCTTCAAAAAGGACCAGTTCTTTTAAAAATCGGAGCTGATTGGTGTGGGGCATGCCAGGAAATGAAGCCAATACTTAGTGAACTGGCACAAGAATATGACGGGAAAGCAACGATAATGTCTGTAGATGCAGACAACAGCTTTGAATTTGCAAACTATTTCGTAATAAACTCTATTCCAGACTCCTCTGTAATAGTAGGTATTGAAAACGGAAAATATGTTTACATTCAAGAAGATGGAAACATTAGCAATGACAGATTAAGGTCCAGAATTCTCGGAATCAGGGACAAAGAAGAATTCAAAAAAATTCTTGATCTAGCTATCCCAAAGTCAAGTCTACATAAAAAAATTATGTAGCTGACGGACTAACTTCGAAGTCCAGATATATACCAGAAGTTTAAGTTCCTGTGCAACCCATAATTCAGGGTAAAATACACATTATACCAAAAATAACATACTAAATAGATATGAATCATGTACGAAACTATTCCCCCTCTGACTGCATTTGGCGCAGGAATTCTCAGTGTCCTGTCCCCGTGCATTTTACCACTTCTGCCCGCTGTACTGGCAACATCCGCCGGGAAAAGCAAAATAAGGCCTCTTGCAATAGTACTTGGAGTCTCAATATCCTTCATTTTAATGGGGGTGGTAACTTCTATCTTTGGGTCGGCTTTTCAGAGTCATATAGGTCAACTGAAGATTATGGCAGAGATCCTGATCCTCTTAATGGGTTTTTCATTACTTTTTGAACTGAGCCTATTCAATACCTTTTCAAAGTTCCCTCTTTTTGCAGATATGAATGAAGAAGGGTCTATCTCGGGTCTTTTGCTTGGGCTTTCCCTCGGAGTGCTTTGGATTCCCTGTATAGGACCAATCCTTGGTTCGATCCTGGCCATGGTTGCTCTGGAAGGAAGCACTTCAAATGGCGCATTCACCCTTTCAATTTATTCGTTTGGATTTTCAATACCAATGCTCTTGCTCGCATATTCAGCTCATTTTTCTTCCTCAAAACTCCGCCTCATATCAATGTATGATGAAATCCTTAAAAAGGTAGCTGGAATGGTTATCATTCTATTTGGGTTTTGGATGGTTTATCATAACCATTTTCGAGGGCTATTTTAAAAACAAATATGAAATTCTTCAAATAAAATTCTCAAATAATTAAAAATGTTCATCCAATAACACTTTTAATTATTTTATCATTGGCTACCTCGTTATTTTGGGCAGGAATTTTGTTATAATTTTGTAGAAGCATAATTTGTAGCTGAGGATTTAATTTTAGACTTGGATCTGTAGGGCATATTAACATCATAGCAAGGAAAATTTTCCACAATTATAAGGCATATGATTGCAAATGACGAGATATACGAAGATGAAACAGGGTATACAAAAAACGGAGACGTTCAACAGAGGAAGAGGGTTGAAGTTGATACATTCTTGGTTAATAAACGTATAAATTTAATTAGTGAAAAAATTGCAATTCTGAGGAAAGAGATTGTGACCATACATTAGGAAGGTACCCTATGTACTTTCATGCCAAAGTATGAGTACTAAAAAGTAAGCATATGCTTACTTTACAATTACAACAATCGCATCATTAACTTCTAGAATATCGACTTCTCGACCGTGTGAGATCACTTCCTTTGTTATCACCACGGCTTCCGATTCGATTTCTATTTGTTGACTATTTACAACAATGGTTATCTTTCCTGAAGCTTGCTGGACCTCAATAGTCGCGAGATCTTCTTTTTTTAGAGCTTTTACAACATCATTTGCATCCTTTCTGAAGCGCGGTCCAATTAAATCCATGTTGATCTTAACTCCCACAGGCACATATTCAAAGGAAGGAGCACCTCCTATCAACTCCACTTCAGAGTTCGTAGCGCCTGAAATATCTCCTGTGTCGATATCTGCATTATATATCTCGATTTTCTTCAGTGGGGCATTGAGGGCCATTCCTATATCTGACTTATACCTGCGAACTTCACTAGTGATTCTCTTAATCAGCTCTCCTGCAGCTTCAGCTTCTTCGCTGATGAGACTTTTATCGATAGTTGGCCAGGCCTGTATATGGACGCTTTCATTGCTAAATCTCGAATGCAGCTCTTCTGCAAAGAAAGGTACAAAAGGCGCAAGCAGGAATGAAAGAGTTTTCATTGTTTGATAGAGAACATATTGACCTGCTCTCTTGCCTTCGAGCTTGTCACTATAGAGTCTGCCTTTTACAAGTTCTAGATAGTTGTCCGCAAGGATTTCCCATGTAAAGTTCCGAATGGCCTTGAAAGTTGAATCAAAATTGTATCCATCAAGCTCTTTAGTGGTAGTCTCTACAAGTCGGTTAAGCTTGCTGAGAAGCCATCTGTCAATTGTGAGGAGGGAATCAAGGGAAAATTTTTCTGCGTCTTCAGGCTCGAAATTATTTAAATTGGACATCGAGAAGCGGTAGACATTCCACATCTTCTGGAGAAAGCGAGAACCTGAAACTACATCTTTCCAGCGGAACATTATATCTGAGCCTGTGGAACCTCCAACTGCTCCCCACTGCCTAAAGGCATCGGCACTGTACGGTGATATCACTTCTTCGGGGGAAATAATGTTGCCAAGGGACTTGCTCATTTTATGTCCATCAGGCCCAAGCACCATACCATTGATCATTATAGAGGCCCAAGGCTTCTTGTCTTCAAGAGCCAGGCTACGCAGTATTGTATAAAAAGCCCAGGTTCTGATGATATCATGTCCTTGAGGGCGAATCTGGGCAGGCAAGCGGAGTTCATGCTCGCTTTCCCAGCCAGTTACATGTAATGCAGTAATCGAGGAATCCATCCATGTATCAAGGACATCGATCTCGGGTTGAAATTCTGTTGAACCACAAGTACAGGCCTTCTTTGGAGCTGCTTCATTTGGATCAACCGGGAGCCAGCTCTCTTCAGCAAGCATGACTTCTCCGCAATGCTTACAATACCATATCGGAATTGGAGTTGCAAAGATTCTCTGCCTGGAAATGCACCAGTCCCATTCCATGGTACCGGTCCAGTTTTGCAGCCTGGTTTTCATATATTCTGGGCACCAGTTAATCTCTTCTGCAGCTTTCAGAATGCTTTCATGGTTGATCTTCACGAACCATTGGGGTTCGGAAAGGATTTCTATAGGGGTGTCGCAACGCCAGCAGAGTCCGACATTTTGCGTCAGCGATTTCTGGTCATAAAGGAAACCTTCGGCCTTCAGGTCGAAAATTATAGTCTCTCTGCATGCTGTGGTACTCAAGCCTTCATACTTGCCTGCAGCTTTTGTCATCTTTCCTTGCTTGTCGATAGTTTTTACAAGGGGTAACCCGTATTTTGCCCGCCAGTGTACATCCTGTTTGTCCCCAAAAGTACAGATCATTACAGCGCCTGTACCGAGTTCAGGCTCAACAGCTTCATCAGTAATCAAGGTCACTTTCTGCTTAAAAATAGGTACTCTAATTTCTTGGCCAACATATTCCTTGTATCGCTTGTCTTTGGGATTGACTGCAATGGCAACGCAAGCTGACATCAGTTCTGGCCTTGTAGTTGCAATGTCGACCTTGTCGAAATGGATAAAGTTAAGTTTAGTTTGCCTAGTGTTATACTCTACTTCTGCAAAAGCAATGGCAGTTTCGCAGCGAGGGCACCAATTAACAGGATGTTCTTCGTGATATATGTATCCATCATTGTACATTCGCACAAAAGATTTCTGTGTCTTTACAAAATATGAAGGGTCCATGGTTACGAATTCGTTGCTCCAGTCCACAGAAAAACCCAGACGCAACATTGTTTTTCGCATCTTGTCAATGTTTTCTGCCGTCAGTTCCCTACACATTCTCCGAAATTCTGCACGAAGAACCTGGTTTTTAGTTATTCCATGAATTTCTTCAACCTTTACTTCCGTTGGCAGGCCATGACAATCCCAACCCTGGGGGAACATTACATTGTATCCACGCATTCGTTTGTAACGAGCAACAAAGTCGATATAGCACCAATTAAGCGCGTTCCCAATATGGAAATTGCCTGTAGGATAAGGGGGTGGGGTGTCGATAATATACTGGGGACGTGGATCCTCTCCCCAGTTGAAGTGGTACATGGAAAGATCCCATTTTTCCATCCACTTTTCCTCAATATCATTTGCATTGTATTCTACTTGAATTTCCGATTCTTTCATAGAGACACTCCATGATGGAAAATGGTGTATGAATTTCTGGAGTTCTAGAGTGCTTGCGATTATTTAAATATATCTGGTCTTGCAATAGTTCGGCTTTGCACTTAAAGTCCCTTTTGCACCTAAAGTCTTAGGCTTGCACCTTAAGTCGGGTAAAAATGGGATTTTAGGCGCAAAGCTGACATTAAACCAAATCATACTGAGAATATAATCACTGTGAATTACAATGGAAGTATAGGGAAAGAGTTTTGGAGAAGAGTTTTATCAAAAAGTTTCTTACTTTGCACTAGATGATCTGAGTTTTCTTTATCCAAAATTTGAGTTAAATCTGTTTATTGCAATGTTTCTAATAACTTTAATTAGAAAAGAAAAATACCTATACTATTATGTAAAAAATGGCACTTAGAAAGAACGAAAAAATCTATAATAAATTTACTTTATAAATGAAGATGGAATCCAAGATTGGAATTTTACGGAGAACTTCATCAAGGAATTACCCCACTCTGAATACTTAGAGTCTGTTACTGAAATGGAATCAATAAATGAAATAAATAAAAATGTTCCACAGATTTATAGATTACAAAAAACACTCACTGATTTTTAATTACACTGAGATGTTGCATACTTCAACTAATTGCTCATCAAAAAACTGTGCATAAGACATTATTAATCTATTAAAATTATAAAATTAATTTTTGTTACCCAAAGTTACATTTTGTATAGTAAGTTCAGACTTTAGTTACAAGTCCAAGAATTTAAGTGCAAAAGGGAGTTTAGGTTCAAAGACTTCCTGTGGAAATGAGTTAAATACTAAAATAGAACTCCTTATAGGATAAAAGATCAGAGACTGATAACTCCATGGCCAGGGAAATAAGGATACTCCACACTGCGGACACGCATCTTGGATATAGCCAGTATTATAGCGAGGTTCGTAGAAATGACTTTTTTAAGGCTTTTGAAATTGTAATAAATGATGCGATTGATATGCAGGTTGATGCTGTAGTGCATGCAGGGGACCTTTTTGATTCAAGGAACCCTACTCTTGAAGACATCCTGGAGACGATCAGCATCCTGTTTAAGTTAAAAGCTTGTGAAATACCTTTTTTTGGAATTGTCGGGAACCATGAAAGCAAACAAAATAAGCAGTGGCTAGACCTTTTTGAGAATATGGAACTTGCTGTAAGACTTGGTAAAAAACCGCTAATTGTGAGGGGTACTGCAATCTATGGAATCGACAGTGTCCCTAGGTCAAAGATTCCTTTATTCGACTATTCTGGATTTGAAGCTCCGGATTCTTCCCTACCGGAAAACTGCAAGAAATTACTTGTAATGCACCAGATCATGCAGCCTTTCCCATATGCTGAATGGGATTGTGTTGAAGTGCTTAATAAGCTTCCGTTCAAGATTGATGCGATTCTCCTTGGAGATTATCATAAATATGAAAAAATTAAGGTTGGAGATACCTGGGTCACGTATTCCGGCAGCACAGAAAGGAACAGCATTTCTGAAGAAGAGTCCCGTTCTTACAACATCATCACTCTTTCCGATGAAAGGTTAGAGATTAGTAGGCGCACAATTCCTACTCGTAAATTTCTTTTTATTGTATCAGAGTTGAATGAGGAAGAGAAGACCTATGAACAAATCTTTTCTGCAGTAAATGAACATCTTGAAGAGCTTCCCGAATCAGTAGTGTTCCTGGAAGTTAATGGGAATTCGAGGATGATTCTGTCCTTCAGTGAGATTGAAGAATACCTTCTAAATAAAGGAGCCATCGTGGCAAGGGTCACAGACCTGAGAATAAAAAAATCTTTACTCAAAGAGGTTTTGAAAGTCACATTTTCGGATCCTGATCAGGCAGTTGCAGAAGAGATCCAGAAAATGAGCTTAAATGATGGCGGATTAATTGTTGATGAAGTTGTCCGAAATCCAAACGTCACAAGGTCAAGAGTGGATGAAGAAACTGAAAGTCGAATTTCAAAGTTAATTGATGCCATTGATTTCAAAGCCCCGAATTTCCAAATAGAAAGTTCTGTCAAATCTGTCAGATTTACTGAGTCTAAAGAAGCAAAAGAATGTGTATATGATGACGAAGTCAAAATAGTTGTGGATCTCGATCTAACCGAGAAGACTGAATTTGGTATGGCAATTATTGGAAATTCTAAGACTACTGAAAGCTCTGGAGTTACTGAAGAATCTGAAATTTTGAAGCCCTTAGACAGGATTAATAGTTCTGAAATAAAAAGTGCAGGATCGTCTATATTGAATATGAAGAACTCCGGATCAGCGCCTGAAACTTCATCTGTATCTGAATCTACACCTGAATCTATATGTGAACCCGCATCTAAATTTGCTTTCCTCCAGGAAAGTCCCGAGATTTTGGCAGAAAGCCATGGAAAAAGGATGGTATTTTGGAAAGACAGTGGAAAAGGACTTGAAAAAGAGGTTGAGATCTTGCCTGATTCCGAAGGTGAAGTTAGATTCGGAAAGGGTGCAGAAGGCAAAACAGAGGAGCTGTCAGAAGGAAAGCCGATCAAAGTTTTGGATGTAGTCGGAAAAAAGGCAAATTCGGGGCAAAAAAAGGCAAATGGAAAACTTTCTGCACTTCGACAGTATAACCTTGGTGATTACTTGTGAAGCTGAGATATCTTCATGCTGAAAATATCCGGAGCTATAAAAAGCTGGATTTCACTTTCGAAGACGGAGTGACAGTCATTTCTGGGGTTAACGGAAGTGGAAAATCAAGCTTGCTCGAAGCTTGCTTCATGGGACTTTTTGGTAGTAAGATCCTTTCAAAGGATTTTGTGCTTGCAGATATAATTTTCAAAGGGGCTGAGAATGCTAAAATTAGTTTGGGCTTCGAGCATTTAGGGCATGAGTATCTTATTGATCAAGCTTTCAGATATTCGGTTAAAAGTGAGAACGCCTCAAGTTCAAAATGCGTATTGTATGCAGATGGGAAAATTATTGTTGATCAGGCCATACGGACTTATGAAGAAGTCTGTTCCCTCCTGAATATGGATGAAGAGGCATACAGGAACTGTGCTTACATTCGACAGGGAGAAATCGATGTACTTATTAATGCTAAGCCAAAAGACAGGCAGCTCATGATTGATGACCTAATGCAGCTTGGAAAGCTCGAAGAGTACAGGGAAAGGGCAAGTAGTGCAAAAACAGCTGTTAAAAGGCTTGAAAGAGATACTAAAAACAGCCAATTAGGTGTGAAAGCTGAGATTGAAGGGATTGAAAGTACAGGACCCGTTGCAGTACTGAATGAGCTTAGGCAGAAGGTGAAGGAAACCGATATTGACTTAAAAGATTTAAATGAGATGAAAGAGGCTGCAACTTCCCGTAAAGAAAAGCACGGCCTGATGATTGTGGAGTACACAGAACGCCTGAAGGAAATTGAGGTTTTAAAACATTCTATCTGTGAGTCTCAGGGAAAAAAAGATCTATGTTTCCGAGAAAAGGAAACATTTGCAGGTGAAGTTCATGAGCAAAGGCAAATTTTACTCGAACTGGGAGAGGAAAATAATAGTATCAAGAGAGAATGTGGCTTTGAAGACATTGATATTGAGCTTCTTGTTGTGCAGCAGGAAAAGAAGGAATTGCTTGCCAGGGAAAAGGTAAATGAGATTTCAAAAAAACTTGCTCTTCACTTCAAAGACGAAGAGGCTCTCAAGCAAACCTCGCGAGAGCTTGAAAAAGAAAAGATTGAGACTGAAGACGTTTGTGTGCAATATAGAAAGAATGTTGGAACTACAAGCAGAGAAATAGAAGGGAACAGAACAAAAATAAGGAGAACTGAAGAGGAAAATAGGGAGCTTAAAAGAAAGGCAAAGTTTGAAGAAGCTAATGAAATTTCTTCAGTAATAAAAGAGCTGGAAGAAAAAGAAAGCTTTCTTCGTGATCAGAAGAGTGAGGTTTCGGCAAAGCTTATCCTTGCTCTTAAGGAGAAAGAAATTAGGGACTTAAACCTCCTGGAACTTGAAAAAGAACTGCAAAACTATAGGGGTGCAATCCAGAAAGGTCAGACAGAAGTTGAAGTTCTTGAAACGGAACTCAAGGAGAACTCAAGAGCAGTTATAGTAATTCATGAGCAGAAATCTGAGGTTCTCTTAGGATTGAAAGAACTCAATTTTACCGGAGAACAGCTCGAAGATCTGGAAGATTTCAGCGAGCTTCTGCTGGAAAACAAAAATAGACTTCATGGGCGGGAAAAAGAGCTTGAAGCAATACTCAGAGAGCTTGAACACGTTCTTCGTAAAAATATGCAGTTGCTTTCCGAAGGAAAGTGTCCTACATGCGGACAGGAGCTTGAAGAGTCTGATATTGTCTGCGCGACAGATGAATCCGAACAGAAAAAAGACACGATATCATTAGAACTTATGGAGATCAAAGTCCAACAGGTTGAGATCGAAAAAAAACTAAACCGTCTCAAAGATGCAAAAAAACTGAAAAAACGAACTTCAGATTATGATCTAGAAATCGAAAAGCTCGGTTTTAAGGGACAGGATTTGGAAGAAAGAATGAAAATCCATAAATCCCGGATCATGGAAGATTCCGTTAAGCTAAAAGTCCTTAATACACGAAAACAGAAACTTGAGGCTGAGATTAGAAAATTTCTCCCTGATATTAAAGCTCTTCAGGGTCGCGAGGAGGCGGCTCAAAAAGCTCACAATGAAATTGAGGAAATTCTGAGGGATGCAAAAGCCTTTGAGAAAAAGCTTGCTGAAAATAAAGCTGAAATTGAAGTTCTGAGTGGAGAAATCAGGACTTCTCTTGCGCTAATCAAAAATTACGAGCAGAGGCTTCAAGAACTGAATGATAAGTTAAGAGGGCTTTCAGAAAGGGAAAACCTTGAAAAGGAAAAGCTCAAATCTCTGGAGATATATTTCGAAGATCTGCGGAAAAAAGAAGAAGGGGCAAAAAAAAATCACCAGGAAAGTGAAAAAGTTCTAACACAGGTAAAAAAAATTCATACAAACCTACTCCGTATTGATAACATAAATTACAAAATCTCCGAACTTGATACTTCGATCAGGAATCTTACAGAAAAAGTTGGTTTCTTCGACCGAGATATACTTGAACGAAGTGAAAAGATAAAACAGCTAGATGAAAAACTGGAGGGAAACAGCCTCGAAGATCTTCAGCTTAAGCGCGCTCAGTTTGAGGAGGCCCAGGCAAATATCACAGAAAAAATAGGGCTAATGACTGCTACAAAAGACTCATTTTTAAAAAAAATAGGTATGGTCGAAAATAACTTCAAACGCCTTACAGAACTGAAAAATGAACTAAAAGATATCGAAAATAAGCTTCTCTATCTCGAAGCCATATACAGTAATTCTGAGGAGCTTGAGAATATCTATATGCTCGTCAGGGCTGATATGAGAGCAAAGAATATCGATGCTCTTTCTGCTCTTTTAAACGAGATGTTCAGTTTTATGTATGCAAACAATGCCTATTCCCATATAGAACTGGATTCTGAATATAATCTTACAGTTTATAGAAAAGATGGGACTCCCCTTGAGCCTAAACTTCTCAGCGGCGGTGAACGTGCGATATTTAACCTTATCCTACGCTGTGCTATTTACCGGCTCCTTTCCCTTGGTTTTGGTGGAGACCGGGCAGATGGTCTACCACCGATGATCCTTGATGAACCAACGGTGTTCCTTGATCGTGGGCATATAAGGCAGCTTTTACAACTAATAGATATGATGCGTAACATAGGGGTCGGCCAGATAATAGTGGTCTCTCATGACGAATCCCTTATAGATTCAGCAGATCATATTTTTCAGGTAGAAAAAGATCCTCTTACCAATATGTCCTCTATTGTTAGGCTCTGAAAAAGGCAACTTACAAAAAAGTTCCGAATAAATCTCTCTAGAATAGTTTTACGGTCTGTGAGCTGATCTACCAGTACACAAGGTAGTTAAACAGCTGATCGACGTCCTTCTTGAATTCTTCAAAAAAGTTATGATTCTTTACCAGGAAGCTATCTGCAGGAAGATCTTCGAGGTAACCATACCAGTAAACAACCATTCCTTTTCCGAAAATATTGACGTACTCTCTAAACTGCTTTTTTGAATAATGTTCGTGTTCGAAGTCGTCCCCGAAGAGAGCTTTGCTTTCAATCCAGTTGACCATGAGCTTATCTATGCATATAGGATTTATTAGGACAAAATCTGGTGTCTTGCCATCTCCCTGAGCCCGAATTTCTGCTTCAGTGAAATAGATAATTCCACTATCATCTAGCCATTTTTTGATGACTGCTTCTCCCATTTCACCCTTTTTACATTGCATCTCGTGTGCACGAGGGGAAAAGAAATAATCTGCCTCGATGGCTTTTTGCACCTCTTTTCTAAGGCGGTGGTTTTTGATGGAATCGATATTCTTGAAAAGCCAGTTTATATTTTTCCTGGGGAGATCACAATTCTTCATTATTAGAGATGCCATAAGGGTTGGAGGGAAAGCATTAAATTCCGCAAGTTCAAGAATTGAAAGACCCTGCTTCCATATTAAAAAAAGTTCCTGCTCCCTTGAATAGATCTTTCTGTGTTTGAACCTTGTCATTTTCACGACTTTTTGATTTAGAATTGTTGCTAGCATGCCTACAGGTTCTTCATATTCTTCCGATAGGCGGAAAACGTCTTTAAAGTCGTACAGTGAACTGTATACGTTCTGGTATTTCTGACGGTCCATTTTAAATCAACATATCCCTTTTTATTTTCTCTGAAGCATGCAAATGAAAACTAAACAGTCTGAAAAAAGAGAAGTACACAATATCAAAAATCTCTCTCAGGTGTGTAATTAATCTTAGCATTATTCTTTTTTGTTCTCATTGATTATAGAAGATTTCGATAAACCCTAAATTTCATTATATTCTTATGAGTTGTAGATAATTAACTCGTGAAAATAAGAGGTTTATCGAACTCCTGTATAATATCAAAGCTCTAAAGCCTTAAAACTTAAATAGTGGTCTCTTCAAGAAATCTCACAGGTTAGCTTCAGAAATGCCTCTATTGAAGAAAGCAACATTATCTTCAAGATCAAGTAAAATTTTTTCATGAACTCAAGGCCACATCTCTGAATTATAACTTTCTGCTCGGACATCGGCTGTAAACTCCATGATTATTTATCGTGAAATTTAGGAAATTCTATCGCCACGATTTCATCAAGCTTTCTTCTTTTTTACCTATTTTCAAGGTTCTTTTTTGTATTTTCTTCATTGCTTGAAGGAGAATTATCCTTTTTTTTATCTGTATCACTGGATATGAAGATTGTAGTGTCCTTATTTATTGAAACTACTTTTTCAGGCAAATTTAACTTTTCAAGGACTTCGAGCTGAGTTTTAGTACATGTACTCGGGTTTCCTTCAGATGACTCTTTTTTCATTCTAGCTTCAAGTTTGAGGGAAGCTTCCCCGGTTCCAATTGCAGTATACATTTCATTTGGCCTGAAATCATTGTTTTTCTCATGTTTTGGACCAGGAGTTATAACAACTGTTCTTTGGGAATTGTTTGGGGTAAATTTTTCATCTATCCTTCCAGCAGGTTTTTCCATGGATTTTTCTGCAAGCCTAGTGGGAATCCAATCACCCCTTTCAGATACATTTTTCCTTTCCGTAGGTTTTTCCATGGATTTTTCTGCAAGCCTAGTGGGGATCCAATCCCCCTTTTCATAGATATCTTTCCTTTTATACACTAGATGTCCACTTAACTTGCGAAAGGTGTCTTCAGCGTAAGTATCTTTGTTTTGGTCAGCCTTTCCAGACTTAAGTTTACTTGTTGTGCTGTAGCCTATAAGACATATAGGTTCTCTCATTCTCCACTCAAGGCAGAAAAGGTGGCATTCTATCCCTTTACATTTTTGGTTATCACCAAGTGGGCAAATTTTTGGGAGGGTCATAGTACTAAAGAATAGCAGAACATAAAAAATAGTTAACGGTAATAAAAATTAGAATAGCATTCTCAGATATTCTTCAGAGCATCTGCAATTAGTGGGGCAACGCTCAGTATGCTCTCAGCTTTTTCAAGGGTATCGGTTGCAATTATATCCTTTACACCCGCATTAAAAAGTCTTAAGGCTGCATTTCTTACAAGAACAGGATGCACGCAGGCAAGATATACATCAACTGCTCCCTGATCTCTAAGAATCCTAATAGATTCAGCCATTGTACCACCTGTCGAGATCATATCATCTACAAGGACTACGTGCCTGCCTGTAACATCAACATTCTTTGTATTGATTATAACAGTGTCTCCGCTAAGTCTTGTCTTATGCAGGTGATCGTAATCGAAACCCTGACCAGAAGAAACATTCTTAACAAGTTCTTTGGCTCCGGAATCAGGAGCAACCAAAATCGGATTTTCCATACCAAAGCTTGCAATATACTCTCCAAGCAGTTTAGCCGCATCAAGGTTTTTGGCAGGACATGGAAAATATCCAAGAACATTCTTTGCATGGATATTTATTGTAAAGATACGGTCAGCATTGATGCAGCAGGCAATTGCGCGGGCACTGATGGGTTCTCCGTTTTTGAATCTTTTATCCTGTCTTGCATATCCCATGTAAGGAATTACAACATTGAGTTCTCTTGCCTCATTACATGCATTAATAAGTTGGAGCAGGGATACAAAATCTGAATCTGTAGGTGTGCTCTGAATAATGGTTACATTCTCGTCTTTTGTCTCATCTGTGATTCGGAGGTAAAGTTCACCGTCAGGGAAACGGTTAAACTCGCAGAGCACTGGCTCTGTCCCTAAAGCTTTGGCAGTGCGGCTGGCAAGTAATTGTGATGCTGGTCCACCTAAGATCTTCAAGATATATACCTCTGTCTCCCGTCTTGATAGATTCCATCCTTTAAAAAGCTTATTTTAATTTGCTTCATTAATTTGCTAAAATCTCTCCTCTGCTTTTCCTCCGTTCACTTATCCTATACACTCTACTACTACCTTAACCCTTAACTTTCTTCCAGCCATTCTTCAATGAGAAGTTCAAACATATCAAATCTTATTTTTTTAATCTATGCCCTTAGGTTTTAGTTTGGTAATCGGAATTTTTTTCTGTCTCCCTTAGTCAATCCTGATTTTCTTTCTTTTTGAATAGTTATCGAGCACCGTCGTTATTTTTTATGTAAGCTCTTCAGCTTCATCAAGGTTGAGCTTTATAATTTCCTCGTCTTCCCCGTGAAAAATAGTAATTCGTATCCGATTCCTTTCAATCTCTATATCTATTTTCCTCCCAATTCCATGTACTATCTGGTTCTCTCCGAATTTTGGTCAGATTTTCACATATTATTAATAATTTGTAATCTTAAATTTGGATTGCGATTTTATACTTGCATTGTCATATGAAATGTTTATAGTGTACCACTCTTACCCTATACCTTTCTCTTTAATTATTTCAGGAATCTTTTCGATTACGCCCGTTGCAAGTAGGCCATTTCCTGCTTTCTCAAAAGCTAGATCTCCAGCTGCTCCATTAATATAGGCAGCACAAGCTGCAGCAAGAAATACTGAATTCCTGGTAAAAAGGGATCCTGTTAGTCCTGCCAAGACATCCCCTGTATCTCCTACTGTCATGCCAGCATTTCCTGTTCTGTTCAAAAGGGTCTGCTTCCCATCTGAAATGATGTCTATTTTTCCTTTGAGGAGTGTTACAATCCCTTTTTCCTCCTAAAACTTCTTTACAGCCTTGATACGGGCTTCCTGATTTTCAGGAGTTTCCATGTCACTCAAACTTGTGAATTCTCTTGCATGGGGGGTAACTATCAATTTGCATTTGCCTGCAAGGGCCTCAAAAATAGAGCATGAGAGTGCTGAAAGAGCATCTGCATCTAAGACGGCTTTTCTGCAGAAAGGTAGTATTTTTCGGACAGCTTCAAAGGTTTCTGAGGCTCTCCCTAGTATGCCCAATACAACGATGTCATGGGAGTTAATAAGGTCAGTAAGAATTGGAAGGTCATCAGGACAGAGCAAATTCGAAGAGAGTTTTCTGACTATTAGGTTCGGAGAATAGGATTCAATTATTTTTGATATAGGTTCCGGAATCGCTACGGTTACAATGTCTGCCCCCCCTCTCAAAGCTGCAAGCGCTGCAAGAGCCGGGGCCCCTGAGTAAGGACCACCTCCTATCACAAGAATCTTTCCTGAATCTCTCTTGTGCCCTCCAGAATTTCGCTTGTACAGCATCATTAGGTCTCCAGAGCCCACGTATTGTTCGGCGTCCGAACAAATTCCTATATATGCAATCTTTATAGTACCAGTATTATCCTTTTGCTTTCTCGCTTATAAGCCCTATTTTCATGCGGTGAAAGGTGACTGTAAGCTTTGCATGCACAGCTTTTTTGAAATCACCGCCATCAGGATCCACACCTGAAGGGATATCAACAGAGATTATTATTTTCCCCGCTTTTTCTTCCTTGTTTATAAAGTCAACAGCTATTGACTCTGGTTCTTTTATAATCCCTTTTACTCCTGTCTCGAATATAGCGTCTACTAGCAAGTCGGCTTCTGAAAACCAGTTAGAGGCTGCAGATGTAAGCTGACTTGAATCCTTGATTTCGAGCACTTGCAATCTGCTGAACTTTAACAGGGAATAGTTATGGCAGGATTCCCTGATTTTTATGTATTGAGCCTTTCCCAGCAAAATTAACTTGATAGTATATCCTGAAAAGCCTGCAAGGTGTCTGGCGGCAACAAAAGCATCTCCTCCATTATTTCCCAGGCCTGCGACAAAAAGTGCATTCCCATATCCCATCTTTTCCCTTATATTTTGCGCGATAATAGCCCCCGCATTTTCCATTAACTGGACAGGAAGTAAGCCAAGATGTTCGCAATTTACATCAATTGCCCTCATCCGCGAAGAACTGATACACTTCATAATAATTACTCATATATTCTTTTTGATTCTATTTTTAACATTCAGCAAATATTCTCTTTAAATCTGAGTTACCTGATATCAGGAACTATTATAGAAATCATTAAATATCTCTACGATAATTGAATCAAATTACTCATTATATTTTAACCGAGGAAATCTTATTTGATATTATTAACTATATACGTTGCATTACGATAATATATAGAGGATTTCAATTAACCTCTTATTTTTATGAATTATCAATATAACATTTATAAGCATATGACGAAATTCAGTGGGTTTATAGAAATCCTCTGTAACTATATGGAGACTAAATTATCCGAAAAACCATGTTAATCACAAGAGGCTAATTTAATTCCTTAGATAAAGCTAAGTAATTTTCATTAAAATTTACTCTGCATACTTAACTCAGTTTGATATGGGCAAGAAGTGATAAGAGTAAATATATTAATAAAAAATATATGCAATAAAATTAAAATAAAAGCACCAATATGGCAATAAATTAAAAAGTCACTGACTTTAGTAAAACCGCAAACATGCAGGATTCTGATCAGTATTTGCTTTCCTTTGCACGTGTTCGGATTTATATGAGGCAGGGAGGATTATTTTGTCTAGTTTTCCAAAAGATGTTGATAGCAACCTTAAAAACTCAATCAAACCCAGATACTTGGTCCTGGGCAGTGGAAGTGTTGGTTTTGCACTTGCAAAAGAGCTAAGGGAAAGCAATAAGTTGGTAATCATCGTAGATAAAGATGAAGCCAAGGTAGAAACTCTCAGAGAGGAAGGCTTCGAAACAATTGTAGGTGACATCTCAGATCCTGAGCTCGTTACTAAGATTTATCTTAAAAATGTTGTAGTCATACTTTTCCTGACTTCAAATAACGAGGCAAATCGAAAGGGTCTTGAAAATTTTAAAACTGTAGCCAACCCTGATGTCCAGCTCTTTTCCCGGGCTTCAGATATAATTAATAAGGAAAAGATGGAAAACCTCGGAGCAGATTATGTCTTTATGCCTTCCAAACTTATTGCAAGCTCCCTTTCTCGTTCCCTTGAGAGAGCTGAGTCAGTCCACAGGGGCAACAGACTTGCAAGGTGGCTGAAAGGGATAAGGGATAAAAAACTTGCTATTGTAATTCATGATAATCCTGATCCGGATGCAATCTCCAGCGGGCTTGCACTAAAGGAAATTGCAAAAAATCTTGGTGTTGAAGCAAATATCCTCTACCATGGCAGGATTGGGCACCAGGAAAACAAAGCTTTCGTAAACCTTTTAGGGATTGACCTCGGCAAGATTGAAGATACTAACCTTCAAAATTTTGATGAAATTGCCCTTATAGACTGTTCCGTCCCTGGTGTTAACAACATGGTTCCACCCAATTCATATGTGGGCATTGTAATTGACCATCACCCACCCGGAGAAACTGAGGTAAAGGCTGAGTACATAGACATTCGGCCTAATTTTGGGGCAACTGCAACTATTATGACAAAGTATCTCCAACAGCTTAATATTAATATATCAAAAACCTTGTCAACAGCTCTATTATATGGGATTCGGACTGATACACAGGACTTCAAGCGGAAAACAGACCCTGCAGACCTTTCAGCTGCTTCATACCTCTATCCCCTTTCGAATCACGGAATCCTTGACCAGCTAGAGCAGCCTTCGATGGCTATTGAAACTCTGGAAGTACTTGGAGAAGCCATCAGAAACCGTCAGGTTATTGGAAGTTACCTTCTCTCAAATGTCGGGAACATTAGGGATAGAGACACTCTCCCGCAAGCTGCAGATTACCTCTTGAGTCTGGAAGGAATCTCTACAACGGTCGTTTTTGGAGTCAGTGAAGACCGCATCTATATCTCAGGACGTAGCAATGATATTAGAGTTAACCTTGGCGAAATTATGCGCCAGGCTTTTGGCGAAGATGCAGGTGGGCATGCAAATGCAGCAGGAGCCCAGATTCCTCTTGGAGTTTTCAGCGCTACAAAAGATAGACAGACACTACTGAAGTTGGTTAATGAATCGGTGGTCAAGAGATTCTTGAGTGTCGTAGGAGTAGAAAGCGCAGGAGAATAACACATTATAAAATATATTCCGAAGTGTTTTAATGACTTAAGATATTTTTTAATGCTTTATGAGTTCTTTAAAATTTAAAATTAATTCCGCTGGCAATTGACTACAATTAATCAAGAACCCATAAATTAATAAAAAATAGAAATCTATTAACCGACTTTTTGCAAACTTAATAGTTCATAAGTCGATTAATAATGGTTGTCGGTAAAGTTTTCACCACTGCTACAGCTACGAGATATATAATACCCTTTGTTGTGAAATGTTTCAGAAAACTTTAGTATGATCAAACCATTTTTTTGTCACTTGACAAAGGAATAAGCTATTCTATATCTATTTTTATGAAAATAGCCAGATAAAACTTATTCAGGCGGAATCTTTCATCATTTTGTGAATTACAGGCTCGGAGAGGAAGAAATCAATGAGATAATGATGTTAGTTAGTAAAAAAATCCTCCAACTCTCGTCAGAAAGGAAATGTAAGATCGAGTTCACCCCAGTCGGAGCTTAAAGATATGAAGCAATTCTGATTATAATCCTCGTTATGAATGTAAAATTGCTAGAACGTACATCACAATGTTTAGAACTTATCCTGTTTTCAGGACTTATATTAATGATCTTGCCTTTTATTCTCTTGAATTTATTAAACACATAGAAGCTTTGTAAAAAAAGAATGCTGATATCTAATCACATTCTATCGACGGAGGTTATGATTCGTTCCTTAATCATGCGTATATATGGTGCCATCTTAAGGCAAAATCAGTCATCTCTCTTGCATCAAATGCCGTAAACAATAGGAAGAAGAGATTAAAAGAATAGACCACTTGTGCAATAAAATAGCAAACAAGGTAAGATATCAAATCAAAAATGAAAGATAAACTCAGTTTCCTGTGGCATAATGGGAAAATAGTACAGGTCGGATTATCTGAAAAACCTACAGATTAGAGATTATTCATTCAAAGAACTCTACAAAAAAGAGTAAATGCAAAAAGAGATCAGACATATTAAGGATGAAGTAAAATCTGAAGTAAGTAGAATGAGACCGAGGAGTGGAATATTTACTACTCCTGAACGTCATTGCATATCTATTAATGGTGCTTACAGAATCACAAAAAGAATTTTAAAGTAAAATTTTATTCGAAGGATATTTGCAAAAACAATTGTCAAATTAGATCACGGATTTTGAGAGCTAATTTGAGATTCACCCTCGAAACTAGAACATCAAGCGAAAACTATTTAATAGATAGCTGGTATTTTCAGATATCTGCTCCAATAAAATGACATTACGAATAACCC
Source organism: Methanosarcina sp. (assembly GCA_003164755.1). Classification (GTDB taxonomy): domain Archaea; phylum Halobacteriota; class Methanosarcinia; order Methanosarcinales; family Methanosarcinaceae; genus Methanosarcina. The sequence goes on from PLUB01000073.1 coordinate 134,563, forward strand.
TGTAGCGGGGTGGGGTAGCCAGGAGATCCCGACGGGCTCATAACCCGTAGACCGATGGTTCGAATCCATCCCCCGCTATGGTAAAGCTTTTTTTGGACGCTATAATCTCTTTTTCAAGATACATTGTATGAATCTTTTGTAACTTTTTTAATCGTTAGCTATTAATCATGTTTTTTGCTATCACATCAATTAACTTTTGTTATCACATTAATTAGCAATAGAAATATACCTTACGTCAAAATAGATGTCATCCAACTTATTTTGAGTAGATGAAAAGTTACTGAGAATTTTGATAAGCTTCTCTGCATTTGAGTATTGGAGAGTTTAAATATATTTACAATAATTTTTATTCATGAAAAATCGTACTTATTTTGCTCTTTAAGGATAATCAAAATGTCTAAAGTCAGTTGGAGACAAACTTGCTGAAATTGATTCCTGAATTGATTGGAAATCTTTTCATATCATATTTGTATCCATGCATCTGGACAAAACAGTTTTCTTTGGGAAGCCCTGAAGCTGAATTAATCTTAACGTTAAAAATGCTTTTTTTACAGTAATCGCATGGTCTTTCCGACTTTGAACTTGAGAAACAATTAATTAATCGAATTTCTTTCAGAAAATTTATTGATTTCCCTTTGTACATACCAGAAAGTGTCATATTCTGATCGTTCAGAAAATAAATTATTGATAACTGCAAAGAAGAATAAATTAGAGGATAGTTGGAAAGCCAACTTGATAACCTTTGTCTGAAATAAAAACAGGACTAATTCAGGACGCTATTTTTATCCATCCAGATCTTGGATATGCAAAAATAGATAAATCTCGAGAAAATGAAGTAAAGATAAGGAGAAACAGAGACGGAAATTGGACAAAAAAGGACGGTAAGTCACACTTGGATATAAACTTCATGCCATTTAATAGACAGTTATTATGAGCTAATCAGAAAGATTCAAAACAACAACTGCATCACTCATGATTTGAGTGTAGATTTATCATAAAAAAATGAAGTGGTTTACAGAGACAGATGATACTTTGGAACAAAATCAAAAAGTTATGATGCAACAATGAAAAGAGCAATAAAAGAACATCCTTTAGGAATAACTGATATATTAAGGAACCAGATGGTCAGCCCAAAAATAGGACCAAACATATCAAGGTGGATTTTAATACAGATGGATAGCAGCAGTAATTAAAGAAAGGTAGTGAATTAAGAAAATTTTTAACTGAAAGAATAAATCAATTTGATATGCAAAATCATTTATTGCGTTGGCAAGGAAAATTGTCACAGTTTATGGAATATGACTACAAATGACGAGATATACAAAGATGAAAGAGGATCTAAAAAGGGGAGCAATTCAAAAGAGGAAGATTGAAACTGAGACTGAGATATTAGATGTTGATGCAGTGTAAACATAATTAGTAAAAGAATCTCAATAAGGGGTTAAAAAGGTGGAAAGAGCATGTGAGGGTCCATTTCAGTCACGTACTTTCATGTTAAATTAGAGAGTGTTTTTTATATCATGAGGATATTGGTGTTATGTTTTTACAGAAATATTCCATGAGATATTTCAGAAAAACCGTTCATCTTATTATTTTAGTTTAAGTTAATGTGATTATCCTTTTGGTTCAAAACTTCTATTAAAAAATTGTCGAGGAAACTTACCCATGAAGTATATAGTAGTTACCGGTGGAGTGATGAGTGGACTTGGAAAAGGCATTACCATCGCATCCATTGGCAGGAACCTTAAAAATAAAGGTTTTAAAGTTACGGCTATAAAGATCGACCCTTACATCAATATTGATGCAGGTACCATGAGCCCCTATCAGCATGGGGAAGTTTTTGTGCTTAAGGACGGAGGTGAAGTTGACCTAGATCTCGGAAATTACGAGCGTTTCCTTGACACTGAACTTACCAGGGACCACAATCTTACCACAGGTAAAATTTACCAGGAAGTAATTACCAAAGAAAGAAGGGGGGATTATCTAGGAAAAACCGTTCAGATCATCCCTCATGTTACAAACGAGATTAAGAGCAGGATACGAAAGGTTGCAGCCAGGAGTGGAGCTGATATCTGCCTTGTGGAAATTGGAGGTACTGTAGGGGATATTGAGAGCATGCCTTTCCTTGAGGCTGCCCGTCAGATGCACAGGGAAGAGCCTCCTGAAAATATTGTGTTTACTCATGTAACCCTGGTAGTGGAAGACTTACAGGGTGAGCAGAAGACAAAACCTTCCCAACATTCTGTAAAAGAACTCCGGGCGCTTGGTCTGAGCCCTGAAGTGATTGTTACAAGGTCGAAGTCTCCTCTCCAGGAAAGCGCCAAGGAAAAAATCTCCCTTTTTTGTGACGTGCCTCAGGAACTGGTTATTAGTGCCTATGATGCCAATGACATCTATGAAGTACCTCTTTTCATCGAAGAACAGGGACTAACCACCCAGCTTATGAAACACCTGAAACTTGAGTCTAGTGTAGAGAACTATGAATGGAGAGATATGGTCGCAAGGATGAAGTCCACCACAGAAGAGGTCAAATTGGCAATTGTCGGAAAATATACCAACCTTGAAGATTCTTACCTTAGTATCCTTGAAGCTGTCAAGCATGGAGGCGTTGATAGTGGATGCAGAGTTGAGGTCAATATGGTTGAATCCGAAACCCTGGAAGAAGACCCTGATGCGGTTCAAAAGCTCCCTCTGTTTGATGGAATTCTTATACCTGGTGGTTTTGGCGAGCGTGGGACTGAAGGCAAGATGCTGGCAATCAAATTTGCAAGGGAAAACAATATTCCTTTCCTTGGGATCTGCCTGGGTATGCAGCTTGCAGTTATTGAGTTTGCAAGAAATGTGGTTAACCTCAGAAAAGCAAACAGCACGGAGTTTGATGAAGATACCCCCTATCCAGTGATTGATATTCTTCCGGAACAGACAGGTATTGCTGAGATGGGAGGTACTATGCGCCTAGGTGACTACGAAGCTTTCCTCAAAGAAGGTTCAACTGCCGCAAAGCTTTATGGGAATAATTACATTGTCGAGCGCCATCGTCATAGATACGAGGTTAATCCAGAGTTTGTTGACAAGCTGGAATCTTTTGGAATTATATTTTCCGGCAAAAACAAAAATAGAATGGAGATTGCTGAGATCCCTAGCAAGCTTTTCTTCTTTGCTTCTCAGTTCCATCCTGAGTTCAGGTCGAGACCGGGCAGGCCGTCTCCCCCATTCAATGGCTTTGTCAGAGCCATGTGCAAGTACAGGAAAGAAAGAGAAGGGAAATAATTTAGGTGATCTAAAAAAAATACCCTTCCCTTTTGGAAATTTTTGTCTCAAAATTCACCTAAACCTTTTTCAAATTTTTTCAGCCGGGATCTTGCTGATGTACACAGATGTAGAATTTGTATGCTTTATTCGACCACTATTATTTCTTTAAAGCTAAATTAATTTTTAAGCTATTGTCACATTTATAGAATAGATGGCATTCTTGTGTACATATACATAAAGTGGGTTTCAGCTTCTATTCAAGTGATATATAAAACTGATTTGATATAATTAAGTCATTGATTATGGAGAATTCGATAACCCCAATTTTTGGTTTGTTGTTCTATAGTGCATCTGTAAAAGAAATTAGCGAGAAATATTTGGCCAGGATTCCCGCGGGAAAAAATAGAGGTGAATCTGAATACTCTATATTTAGAGATTACTAAGTATAGGATGGCAATGGGAACAAAAAAAGAAAAAAGACTGAAAAAAAGAGTGTTCTACATTTAAAAAAGGGCAAATGCATTTATACCTGTTTTATTCCAAAAGACTGAAACAAAATCTCTGGATATAACTCGCCGCTTGAGATCGTTTTTTTGCTATTAAGGTCGTTTACATTAAGTCTAGCAGGCGCAAAAATATCTTCATTAACCTTCAAAAAGTCAAAATCTATTTCTTTGAAGGTCTGATATAAAGGTTTTCCGAAATTATGGGAATTTATGGAAGGCACTTGCTTTACTAATTCTTCAAGTTCGGCCAGTTCTCCATTAAAGCACACTGTATAGTTTGCTTCGCCGCAGTAAATCACACAGTCATTGGTTGAACCCATGCACTGAACGTCGTTCCCTACGACAGGAGCAATGGGGGCAACACCATATCCACTCTTAATGCAATTGATGTCAAAGCCTATTGACTTGAATTTGTGGATCCCAGTTTCCAAGACACGGGCCGAAATTTGGACAGAGCCGGCAATAGAGGCTGTAGGAGCAACTGCAATCATTACGTTTTCAGGGTCCACGCTGCAGTTCTTTGCAATGTACTCGACTACTCTTTCGTCAGGTAGCTTATTGGATTCTATGAACAGAACTGCAGCTTGGAAGTCATCCTCATATCCTATACCTTCATAGAGTTCTCGGGGTTTTAATGCGAGTGCACGCGCAGGACCCGAAACCTTTCCTAAGTAATCTCCTACAGATATACTCCAGCCTGCGTACTGGGAGGCCATACATGCAATCACCGGATTGTCAGTTGCTATCTGAATGGCAGGCCACTTGAGACCTTTCAGATCAAAGGTAGTATATTGTAGGTCAGCAAGGTCAGCCAGGCAGAGTCTTGCGATGTACAGCCCGGCTTCATATCCACCATCTTCTTTAACTCCGCAGTCAATAACTGTAGCCCCATTTTTGAGCTTTGTAACTTCGGTGTTCAGGTCTTCGCTCCAGTCGAGCATCTCTTCCATGACATATGATCCCATTTCGTTGACGCTTATCAAGGTACCACCTTTCTGGCTCTGAATGAACAGAAATAATGTTCTTAGTCAAGAAATTCTTTTTTAACTGACTTTTCATCGTGAAGAAGTGTTTTATATAGGGTAGCCAGCTGCTTCTAAATCAAGAATACTTTTTAATTATAGTCGTTTATCAATCCAAAAACACGATTATTAATAGATAATATTTGATAAGGTGGAGTTCTTTAATCAAACAGGGTTAATAACAATATTATTTATATATAATGGTGTAGATGATGAGATTATTTCCGGATTCTACATACTGCTTATTTTCTGTAATAGAAGAGATCCAAAATATAATTACTATTAATATCATTTTGATCTTATTATAAAAATACGGTCATTTCTTCTAACTATGCCCTCAACAGAAAGACCTACTTCAGTTCCTTTTTCAGCTCTTGTGAGGTTTTTCCCATGCTTTATCAGGAATTTTACTTGCTGCTTCAAATAGGTTGTGCTTCCCTCAATAATTATTTCATCTCCGATTTTTATCCCTTCTTCAAGAAGCTTTATTGCTGCAGCCATCTGTTTTGGATAAAAGTTCACAACCACTCCCACCGCAAGACGTTTCTTTCTGGAAGCATTCATATCTTTTCCAGAAGAAAAATTATCGAAATCTGGAGACCCAAAGTAAAAGCCTGTAGAAAAGCCCCTATTATAAACAGAGGCCAGTTCTAGTTTCCAGACCTCTACTTTTTCCAGATTATAATTTCCTTCTCTGAAAGCTTCGATAGCTTCCCTATAGCAACGAGAGACAACTTCAAGATAACCTGGATCTCGCAACCGTCCTTCAACCTTAAAGGAATTTATTCCGGCTTTAATCAGTTCTGGAACGTGCTCTATCATGCAGAGGTCTTTTGCACTGAGGAGGTATTTTCCCAAGCTCTCTGCAACAAGTCCGTTTTCTCCATGAAGCTCCCATTTCCATCGGCATGGCTGTGTACACTCTCCACAGTTTCCGGATTTCCCAAGCGCGTAAGCTGATAAATGGCACCAACCTGAAATTGCCATGCACATTGCACCATGGACAAAAGTTTCGATCTCTACTTCTGTTTTTTGAATTATTTTCGTTATCTCGTTAATAGAAAGTTCTCTTGAAAGTACGACGCGTTCTGCCCCCAGAGTTCTGTAAAATTCTGCAGTCTTATGGTTCATAATATTCGCTTGCGTTGAGACATGGACTTTAAGGCCTGTATCTCGTGCTTTCAAGATCACAGCCATGTCCCAGGCTATAATAGCATCTACCCCTACCCTTGCAGCTGTAGTTACTACTTCCGATACATCCCAAAGACTATCCTCATTTACTGTCGAGTTTACAGCAAGATAAGCTTTTAGCCCTCTAGCCTTCACTTCGCAAACAAAATTTTCCAAGTTTTCCAGCGTAATCTCTTTTGCTCTTGCTCTCAAGTTGAGTCTGTCGATTGAAAAATAGACAGCATCCGCATAGAGAGAACAGGCTTCCAAACCTGCAAGGTTCCTGATACCCAGGACGAGTTCAGGTTTTGAATTTTTACACATGAAAACAAAAAATACCACAACTTTCATTTAAAAATATCTTATCGTTTCACACAATACTACAAATAAGGTAAGAAATGTCAACGTCTGCATGGGGTATATTTACATATGGGTTGACAGTAACATTTATATAAGTTAAAAGCGTTTTCCAAAATGGGGACTAAGGCATATTTAAAATAGGGTTACCTATACATAAACCAATATTCTGCAGATAGGCATAGATCACTAATTTGTGTGCCAATTTGCTCATTATTAGTAACTGGAAGTTAGATTAATTTTCAACATTTATAGAATAGATGGCATTCTTGTGTACATGTGCAGAAAGTTGGAATTAACAAAAAAATAAAATAGTATTATCGGAACATAATGGGGGATTAAATGGAGTACGAACTCGAAGAAGTCGAGAGAGATTATATAGAATTCAGAAAAGAAATGGGAGAGGAATAATACAGACAGAGTGAAAACAGGATATTTAATAATGGAATATGGTTCTTCCAAGAATGAAATTAACAACTCTATTAATATCAAAAATATACGGTTTTATTTTTTGGTTGAAAGGATATCTATACTCTGTTGTCTCACTTCGTGTTTTCAATTTATGGCAACATAATCCATATTATACACGAGTGATGTGTTTATATCATAGAGAATTTAGATATACCACAAATTTACATCATATGCTTATAAATAATATAGAAATGACTCGTAAAAATTATGAGTTTATCTAAATCTTCTCAAATATTTCAAATTTCAAAGGATATAAATTTGAAATATTTATTTCTATCATTATCAAATTTTTTTCAATACTTCATACAAAAAAACATGTGATCTCTTATCTCATGTACAATTATTTGCATGCCGTATTTACATTTTATAGTACAAAAGTAACTTAAAATATAACTATGTTAGTTAATAACAGCTCTCAGAGCATTGTATATTCCCACAAAAAGCTGCTGGGTATTCGACTAAAATAAAAAGAGTACTTTAAGGATAGTGGAAGATATCTTTAAAATCAAATACAATGAACAAGAAAAAAATTGTGTCAAATACAGAAATTATCAGTAAAGGTTTTGAACAGGATTCTCGCAAAAAAAATGAGATGTAGATCGAGATCTCCTATCATTGTCACTAAAAATAATTACACTCTATCAATAAATGAACTATGGAAACAAAGGAAATATGGACGAAAGGAAACAAAGCCTCAATATTTTTATCCTTTTACCTTATTTTCGTTGTTAGAGCCATATTGATTTTTTTTCTGCTCGATGTAGAACATGAAGTGAGCTAGGTCACTCCAAATCTGGTCCTATACAAATGTGATATTCAAAAACAAGCTATATAATCAGTGACTAGACTCTAAATATTGAAACCTGCGTGTTTTATCGACCGACTATTTTGCTCGTTTATTCAGAGCTTATTACTATTAAGAATCTAGTATTCTATCTGTTTTATATTATTTGTGAATATATTTGTAATTGTACTTTATAGCAACCAAATATCTTCTCTTCAAACAAAAATAAGTAACTGGATAATTTCTCAAAATAATTGCTATGAAGGAATCATTATTGGAGGTGGATGAAAGGTTTTATTCTGGAATTACATACAATATAACCTTAAAAAATTCACATTCTCAAATATGTAAAATGAATGCTAAATAAAGTTGAATCAATGGGGGGTAGATATAATGTTTGGATTCTACGAGCCTGCTTACCATTGGGACGGGGGGCGGCTGAGATAGTTGTTGCTACTATTGAATAATCGTGCAACAACACCGCTTTTAAATGCAGAATTACAAGTGATATATTCTTAGATTTTATAAGCAACGTTATGTTTTAAGTAACATATTTTGTAGCACTTATGCGGTTGAACTGAAAAACAACAAGTAGCCTGCGACCTAAAACTATCAAAATCACAATATTTATAAAAGATATTGTAGTGCTTTCAATGCTTTGTTTTTATTTTGAGCGCATAAGTCCTATTCATGAGTGGATGATTAACAATGTAATATTAACAAACATATTTTATAAAATTAAACTATGTTTTTTACATCTGCCAATGGAGAGTAAATCAAAAAACAAATGATAAAGGATCAGAAAATAAACTCTCCTAAATCCGCATCTAGTTTCAATTTGAACAATATAAAAAGGTGAAATTGTTGAAACAATCAGTTAATAGAATAAAAAAGGTACTGCCTATTTTGCTAGTGGGATTCCTTGTAGTATCTTTGACAGCTGTATCAGTGACAGCATACCTATATAACGGGGATCCGTCAGGTGTTGCAGTTCCGTCAGGTGTTGCAGTTCCGTCAGGTGTTGCAGTTCCGTCAGGTGTTGCAGTTCCATCAGCTGTCTCGAATCCGTCAGCGGTTGCAATTCCATCAGCTGTCTCGGATCCATCAGCAGTTGCAATTCCATCAGCTGTCTCGAATCCGTCAGCGGTTGCAATTCCATCAGCTGTCTCGGATCCATCAGCAGTTGCAGTTCCAGGGGCCTTACCAATGCCAGGAGCGGTCTCATTACCAGGAACTGTACCAATGCCAGGCCCTGTAGCATTACCAGGCTCGGTCCCATTACCAGGTGCTGTAGCATTACCAGGCCCTGTAGCATTACCAGGCCCTGTAGCATTACCAGGCTCGGTAGCATTACCAGGAGCGGTTCCATTACCAGGTCCGGTACCAGGTCCTTGGATATGAGTGTTTCACCTCATGAGTATGGAAATGCTAATGCTAATAGTAACAAGAACTGTAACAGATAATAACTGTAGATAAGGTATAACTGAGGGCCTTACTGCTCTGTAATACTATGTAAGACTACACAAAAAAATCATTCACGATTTTCATAAAACAGGAGTAAGACCCTCAACTTAATTAATAAAAGTTGTGGCGGTGCTCTAAGTATAAAAATAATTAATCCAAAATGGTTATGTCAAGTATGTGTTTGCTCAAGAACGCTGTCAAAAAACGTTTTGTTGAATTCCTGAGAGTACTAGGAAAACCCCTAGTGTATGGATAAATTTAGATAGATTGTTGTGAATTGTTGAGATATTTGATTTTGTTATTCTTTGGAAACTTTTTTGAAATTTGCTTAAAAAGCTGATTATTTTTGTTATCGTTTCTCCAAAACTCGATTTTAGATCATGCTCCAATATACGCAAGATACTCCATCCTTTTTTCTAAATCTCAGTCCTTTTTTCCACAATTCATTGGTAACAATACTCCAGTTTTATTTTTTTGGACTTCACTGAACACATTACTTTACTTCACGTCTCTTTAGGAAATACGTCTTTCACATCGTTTAACAAATTATATACTTTTTCTCAGTTTAAATGTCTAATTCACACTTACAATTTGGGCAAATTCCAACTAGTTAGTTTACATTTATAATGAGAAGTATTTCGGTATAGTTAGTTGTAATAGGAATCGATGATTCATGATTTTTGACAAACCAGCTGATGAGCTGAAGCATTTCCTACCTTTTATATTGGAATACTTACACTCAATTTGATGTCATCTAGTCCATTTGATTTCTTATTTGACTGTTAATTTTGCGTGTGTGAATTAGAGTACTAAGAATCTATCTTACTTTTATTCCATACCAGCTCCTTTATTCAAGAAAGTTAATCAGCATTTGAATACTCGGGCATTCGATATTTAAACATAAACAAACAAATATGTGCTCCAGTATTAATATCCATTAAAGCCTTCACGGTACATATCTACATTCATACTTGCACATTTAATTAAGAAATCATCCTCCTCACACGGTGGTATTTTGTCCTTGAAAATTAACCCCAATAACTTTATTTGGTCTATTGTAAATCTTTTGCGAAAGGCGGAAATCGAGCTTCCTGAAGACGTCAAAAGTGCACTCATAAGAGCTGAAACCATAGAAGAAAACCAGGTTGCAAAATCCCAGCTTCAAGCAATCCTGAAAAACATTGAGCTTGCAAAAAATCATGGGATTCCCATGTGCCAAGATACAGGCATTATGATATTTTTTGTGGAATTGGGGACAGAATTTCATCCTGGCTTTGATCTGGAGGCTGCGATTAAAGAAGCAGTCATCCTTGCAACAGCTGAAATTCCTCTGCGTCCCAATGCCGTAAATCCACTGACACGTCAGAACAGTGGAGATAATACAGGGATAGGAATCCCGGATATTAACTGGAAACTGGTTCCTGGAAATCAGTTAAAAATTACCGCAGCTCCGAAAGGGGCAGGTTCGGAAAATATGAGTGCTTTGCATATGTTTAACCCTAAGGAAATTGAACACATCCCAAATTTCGTGCTTGAAACCGTGGTAAATGCAGGTGGAATGCCCTGTCCCCCCCTTATGATAGGTGTGGGAATAGGAGGTTCCTTTGATGCAGCAGCCAGGCTTGCAAAAGAGGCTCTTCTAGAACCTCTATATACCCCAATGAACAGTTTTGAGGAAGAAATACTTGAAGCTGTAAATGCTCTCGGGATTGGCTGTATGGGCCTTGGAGGCAGCATAACAGCCCTTGCGGTGCATGTGAAAACTGCATACTGCCATACAGCTTCTCTTCCAGTTGCAATAAACATCCAGTGCTGGGCTAATAGACACGCTTCAGTCGTTTTCGGAGGAGAGGAATAATGGAATATCACCTGCAAACCCCACTGAAGAAAGAGGATATCAAAAAACTCAATGTAGGAGATATAGTCTATATCTCCGGAGAGGTACTGACAGCACGGGATGAAGCACATTCTCGAATTCTAGAATTGGACGAAACAGGGGAAAAACTTCCTTTTTCCCTTAAAGGAGCAGTTATTTACCACTGTGGTCCACTTATGCAACAGACCGAAAACGGATGGAAAGTAATATCTGCAGGCCCTACAACAAGCGGTAGAATGTCTAAAATGACTCATTCTCTTCTGAAAGCACATGAAGTTCGGGTGATCATAGGAAAAGGCGGCATGGAGTGTATTGCCTCAGAAATGAAAAACAGATGTGTTTACCTGGCCTACACTGGTGGATGTGCAGCTCTTGCCTCAAAGTTGATTCAAGAAGTGAAAACCGTTCACTGGTTTGATCTTGGAATGCCTGAAGCAGTCTGGGTGCTCAGAGTCGAGGATTTTGGGCCTCTTATCGTAGGAATTGATTCAAATGGCAACGATATTTTTGGAAAAGTTAGAGAAAGGGCTGAAAAAGTGCTTGAAAATCGGAAGCGATAAAAAAACGATTGTTTTGTTTTTCTTTAACCTTTATTTAATCCTTTATTCATTACTTTGGCATGAAAGTACAAGAGGCTATCTTCCTCATCACTCATTTCAATAAAATAACCACACCAAAATTTGCTCATTGGATCTGAGGAAAGATGACTATATATATTTTTTGTCCAGGCTAATGGTCACTATAAAATTTCCATTTAGAATTATTTTTTGTCCTGGATTCCTTTTCTTAAACTATTTTTTTTCTTCCTTTGATTCGTGCTTTTCAATTACATTATAGTATAATTCAAGGGTCTTTTTAGCTATTGTTTTCCAGTTATATTTATGTTTGAGAAGATTATATCCTTTTTCCCCCATTTTGTTACGGCCAAGCCCTTCAATAACATAATTAAGACCCCATGCAATGGATGAAGGTTCTCTATGAGCAATAACACCTGTCTTGAAATTATCCACAAGAGCTACTGCATCACTTGCAACTACAGGTTTCTTTGCATCCCAGGCTTCAAGTACAACGATTCCAAAAGGTTCATTTCGACTAGGTACACACACAAGATCACAGGCATTAAACCACTCTATTACAGTATTATCCGGGGCATATCCAAGGAAGTTACAAGAATTGCCAATGCCAAGTCTTTGAGCCTGATATTCACAGTGAGCACGCATCTCCCCTTCTCCTATAAGTACAAACTTGGCATTCTTCTTTTTGAGGACCTTTGCAGCAGCTTCCACAAGCAGGTCAGGCCCTTTCTGATATGCCATCCTTCCAGTGAAAAGTATAACTGGGAGACAAGGATGAATGCCATAATGCTTTTTTACTTCCCCAGGATCAATTTCTCTTTTTATTTTCCCGACATTTATTCCATTAGGAATCTCCCATAGCTTATAATCAGGAATTGTGTAAATCTGTCGAATTTCTTCTTTCAATATGGTCGAGGTCGTGATCACAGCAGAAGATTCGTAGCCTCCAAGCCACTCCCTATGAGATATTTCCTTTGCCTCCCACCAGTCTCCGTGACGATTCCCATTGCGTCCCCATTCAGTACTGTGAAAAGTCATCACAAAAGGCAACCTAAACTGGGCTTTAATCCTGCATAGGACGTTTACAGGATGCCAGTCATGTCCTTGTAAGATGTCAAATTCACCTACTTTTTCTCTCACATCCAGGAACCGACAGTACATATTGTCACACATCCTGTTCATTTGTTCCACTAATCTTCCATTTTGATCACATGCAACTCTATGATAGTGGACCCCGTTAATCACTTCATCGCTGTTTCCATGGTCTCGTGTAAACAAATGGACATCATGCCCTTCTACCGCTAGAGCATCTGAGAGTTCAGATACATGGGGTGCAATACCTCCGACACGTATCGAATATATACTTTCCCAGGAAAACATTCCGATTCGAATTTTTTTCATAGATCCGTTAACTCCTTTTTGTCAAAATGAGGGCTAAGGAAATAAATAATAGAAAATGAGGATTTTTCTATTGTCTGTTGAATATTAACACCCCCCGGTTTATAGTAATTAATATTACTTTGCATAACATTCAGACAGTTGTTGAAGAATTCGAATCACAAATATCCTACAATAGTCCATTTTCAGCCCCAGAATCCTTCAATTGACCATAAGTAGGTAGGTATCTAACCCTTAATAAATATCTGTGAAGGTAGCTTTTGCATTGCTTATCGAGTCCTATAATCCAGTAACTTACCTTATATTTACTTCTAGATAAATATATCTGTGAATTTTCCTAATGTTTTGGACTAGGTAATAATAAATTTTTCATCCGAGCTCCTCTTATGGAACACATTTCTCGGATATTATTAATTCTCCAGGTATGATCTTTTCCCTAAGGTAGTGGGTGATCCACTTTCCGGAGGAATTGTATTGATAAAGTAATGTATTTTGCTAAAGCTCTGCAGGGATGGAAAACTTTGAAAGCATCCGAAGATTCAGTGATATTCAGAAATCCCGAAGATGTGAACAAGATATGATTAAAAGGCAAATTCTCAAAGACTTTTTCGTAACTTCTGAGAATAGATCTTCGAATATACCAAACTGAACAAAAAAGTTTTGCCAGTGCAGTTAACAATAAAGCTTGAAATGTTTCCTTGGAAATATTTATACTTCAAATGGTCTTATTGAGGAATAAAAGCAAAAGCTATACATACTTTTTTCCCGAAAAAGAAGCTATTAGAAGCTTTTGTTTCATCAATAATTGCACAGTGTAGGCATTTTCTGTTTTCTCTGATAGTTCTAAGTTCCTTTCATAGGGGAGAAAATAAATGGGAGGGCAAGGAGATGGCTTTGGTAACTATTCGTGGAAGTTTCGGCGGTTTTCCCGGAGTTCTTGACTCGGAAAGATAGATATCTATCTACCATGCAGCTTGCTTAAGGATATAAACTTCTCTGAGAACCTTTATTAACTAACTGATTTATATTTTAAGTTACCTTTGCACTATAAAAATAGAACTATGTCATTCAAAATCATTTGTCTATAAAAATAAAATATCATATGTTTTTTTATATGAAGTATCGTAAAAAATGTATTTTAGACAATGATATTATTAACTATTCGAAATATGTATCTTTGAAATTGGTAAAATGTACTGTTTTGAGTTTGATGCAATAGGTAATGATGGTGATTACATATATTTTTTGTTGTTGATAAATCAAAGTATTATCCGTCAAGATCGATGCAGCTTATAAAAAATATACCGCAAGAAAAGTCTTTAAAGAATACTCTGAGATCAAAAAAAATATTTGGTGATGAACTGTTGAGAGATTGAGGTTACATTGGAACTGTGGTTAATGGTACAGCTTCTAATTTGATTAAAAACTATTTTAAAAATTCGGGAAATCAAGAAGAAAAAGGATAAAATGAAGCAAATGAAAATATTTGATCTTGAATCATTCCTTTATATTCTGAGCAGTGGAGCGAAACTGCTTAGTTGCTTGCAGCGAGGTTGTCACCGAAACTTTGATTTTTACATCAGTTAGTGATCATAAGTATCTATTGAATCAAAATATATCTCATCAAATTGATTTTAGGTAGGCTAAACAGTTCTCTAATTTGTTCCTCCTTCGTCTCTATTTTCATTTTAGTCTCTGATTTTTTTTCTAAGAGTACCCTTTTTGGATATTTCCAAGTATAAGTCAATCTCTTTTCGAGTGCTTTTTACTGTTTCAGAAGTGTGTTCCGCTCATCAGCTCATAATATTGTTTTGTTGGCTCTTCCCAATCCATATCCTTTGCGAGGAGAAAGGCTTCCATACACAGAAGTTTGTACTTTACCCTATCATCTATGAAATTTTGCGTAAAGTAACTAACTGCGAGGGCATAATCAAGGACTGCTTCATAATAGGAAAGATCGATGTTGTCTACGATTATTCATACCTCCCAAGCCTTCTACAAGAGGTTCGATAGCCCTTATGGCATCGCTCAAGCCACATACTCTGCTGACTACGCTTGGAGTTCCCTCTTTCCCGGCTTCAAGTCCTGTAAGCAGGAAAGGATCATAACGCGAGGGAAAGATGCCTGCACAGCAGCCAGCCATAAAATCCCCAACTTCCATACCCAATCCTCCATCGGATATTTAGAGGATCTGAGGATATAGAACCGCTGCAACTGAACCCTTTCCCCTTACCATTTTCGAAAAATCGAGCCCTTTTTCTTCGATAATCTGCTGAATCCTTATTTCGTTTCCTACAAGCACTTCTTTTGGTAGGTTAACAGGAAAACCTTCCGGCAGGTTTTTCTTTGGGCCTTCTGCAGTAACAAGAAAACAGATCACCTTAATTCCTTCTTCCATATGCCCTTCCAGAATGCTGTTCTTTATTATATGATCAAGAGCAACAAGAGAATCGAGGAGTTCAGGATACCCTTTGTTTTCCACTTCTATGCGGGAGATTGTAAAGATAGGGATTATCTGTTCTGGTTTAATCCTTTCCCCCCATGATGTTTGTACAGGTTTTCAGAAAGAAATTGTTGAATCTGTTCAAGACAACGTTCTTTAAGATTCCAATCTATTTTATCGGATCCTATAGTAATCCCATTTCGGATCACAATTCCCTTAAACCCATAATAAAGCTTGGCTTTCTGCCTGGTAGACTCACTTACGGAGGTAATAGCATCTGCATATGAGGCAAGGGATTCGAGGGCAGCCAGATTTTCCGGTACTCTAGGAGCCCATGTGCGGTCATAAGTCCTTATTTTTTGAATAGATTTGTATCCTGCAGCTCTTCCGGGAGTGTAGCGTGCAAAGTTACAACTGTACTTACCGGAACTCCAAGCTTCTTAAGCCTGGCTGCAGCATAAAATACCCCAAATTCATGGCAGTGAAGGGAAACACTAGGGTAGGAGCTAAAATTCTGATTTGTGGAGGGATCTTTCTTCCAATTTTAATAAGTTCCCATAGTCAAGTTTATGAGAAGACGGGCGAGTTCGGAAATTGCATAGGAAAGAGAAAGATAATGAGTATATTCCAAGCCATTTGACATGCTCTCATATTTCAAGGAATCTAGCCCGAAGAGTTCATAGGCTTCAGCTTTGATCCTGTTTTCGAGTGTAATCTCCCTTCCCATGATGTTGTGAGTATTTTTCCAAAATCGCAAGTTTGAAACTGCAGATAACAAACTCTCTTTTTTCCTATCCGTTTTTCTCCTGTAAAAACTTTGATACCTGACTTTTCAAGTAATTCTAAGCTTTTTTGAAGTTCCCCATCAATGTGAAGGGGACTAAATTCCCCAATATTTGTAATCCTATTCAGTTCTCGGTTCCAGTCTGCACCTCTATGTCCATAATAAGGCCCAACAACAAGTATTTCAGTCTCATCTTTTAATTCCAATGTCCCAGAATTGAATAAAGTCGCAAATGTAAGCGCTTCTCCATCAATGACATTCCAGATTCCGCCCATTTTGTTCGATTTAGGGCCAGCTTCTTCTCCGGTGACCATGACAAAATGCTTTGCCAAAACATTAACCCCCTTTTTTTGCTATCTAGTTCTGTATTTATATTTTTAATTCGCTTGTGTATATTATAAACCTATCAATCTAAAAAAAGAAATAAAAAAATTATACTAATACACCTGGCAACAACTTGAAATCCTGAAACTGTGATACTCAAGAAGTTCTTAATCCCAGTCGAATACCCCCAAAGCTTTTCGAGGGTATATAAACTTCCCCTAGAACAGTTAATAAACTAACTTAATTATATGTTAAGTTGCCTTTGCACAAAAAAAATGAAACTAAGTCCTGCAAACTATGTGCCTATGAAGTAGGATCTTTCATGATTTTTGTGTGAAGTATCGGAAGAAATTTCTTTTAAACAATGACATCACCAACTATTTGAAATCTGTATTCTCTCTAATTGGTAAAAAATACTTTTGTTGAGTTTGATTCATGTTACTTATAGTAACATTTATATATTTTCGTTGGTGATGAACCAAAATATTTCCCTGCAAGGGTGATGCAAATTGTAAAAAATATTATTGCAAGAAAATCTTTAAAGAATATTCTAAAATTAAAAAACAGATATGTGATGATGAAGTTTGGATTGAGGGTAGTTACATACTGAATCAGGATTGAAGTTGATGCTTCAGTCCAAAGGCCTGAAGACCTAGTATTTTTATGCTTTGTACTATAAATTATTCAATCTTTCCTAAATCTCTTTCAGCTCAATTGATAACCTTTATCTCCTTTTAGCGTGCTTGCTGACAAAAGTATGAATTATTTCTACCTTCAATATTCCTAATTGCCTAAATTTCGTCGTGTATTTTTTTATTCGAATGAGTTCTGAATTTAGCTCTCTTAAATACTATGATTATGTCAGGTTATTTTGATATCAAATACCAAGATTGTTGTATTTTATTTATGATTAGAAAGAACGAATCAAAATCTCCACCAGATCTATATTAAATTTAAAAAATTTTACTTTTTTTAGAGTAGGTAGTGATTCAATGCGATCTCTATCCAGTTGATTTATACTATTCTTAGAATATCCATACTGTTTACACGCCCTTTTTCTCCAAGAAGGAGATTATAGCTGAGATTCTTTGATGCATGAAAAACGCAAACTTTCTCAGTAATGGAAATTTAATTATGGAAACATCAAACATGTAATGATGGATTACCATTATGTGTTACCTAAGTTATTCTTTAAAGAGCCCAGATAGTTTCTTGTAACTCTTTTTTAGGGATGAACTTAGGAATTATGAAAATTACTAAAAATAAGAAAGCATTACATAATTAATATAAAAGTGTTGTTTGTCTTTATATTTTATTACGCGTGAATAATTTTTGTTCATATACATTTTTTCTTTGCAAAAATTAGAAATAACTTAGATCGATATTAGTTTATAGTTTATAGCTGATTAGATCTAATTGGATCTAGTTAAACTAAGAAAGAGCAGATAATAAGAAAGAATTTTTCGGGAAATATTTTTTAATAAATACCATTGATTATAGAGAATTTCGATAAACTTCCGATTTCAACAAATTGGTAATATAAGGTTTATAACCACCACCTC
Organism: Methanosarcina sp.; assembly: GCA_003164755.1. Lineage (GTDB taxonomy): Archaea > Halobacteriota > Methanosarcinia > Methanosarcinales > Methanosarcinaceae > Methanosarcina. Next base: position 152,551 of record PLUB01000073.1, read on the forward strand.
AATATTAGGGTTTATCTTAATCATCTAAAGAATATTTTTCTGGAATTGGGATAAGGAATATAAAACCCTGAACTTTCTTCCAATTATTTTTTAGTTGTATTCGAATATTAAGTTTCCACGGAGAATCCATCTCCAATAAAACTCGAGATTCAAGCTCTCTTACATCATTCAATAGCTTATCTTTGAAGGATTGTGGCAACTTCCAAAATCGAGTGATTTTGTAATTCTCTGTTTATCACTAGATCTTGGTATCGTGTCTCTAAATGTTAGAGGCAACGAAGATAAAGACGAATTATTACATCTTAGGACTCAAGCAGTTGAACCAAAAATTTAGCATTAAAAGTCCTAAATTTAATAAACAAGCTAAGGCTAAAATTGGGAATAGAATTAAATTATGTAAGTTTGGAGGGATCAATTGACTAAGCAAATGCGAGTATTATTTATAGGAACTTATATCCCAAAGGAATGTGGGATTGCCACATTTACTTATGATCTTTTAAATTCGGTTTCTGTAGGAAATAAAGATATTCATTGTGAAGTTATTGCTTTGATAGATCCTTCTGAAAATTATAATTATTCAGAAGAAGTTGTTTTTAAAATTGAAAGGAACAAGCTCGAAGA
>PLUB01000018.1 GCA_003164755.1 Methanosarcina sp.
CTGTCAAAGCACCTGTCAAAGCATCCGCCCAGATACCTGTTTGTGCACCTGCACAGAGTGGTACCATCAGTTTGAGCGCCCTTGATTTGAGTATCGTTACTCTGAGTGCTACTGCATGACATGAAATGGCACAAAAGCTAACAAAAATTATAAAATACAAGAATTCTAAAATAGTAGATTAAATGCAGATAAGAGTCTTACTGCTTAAGTAAGCTTGTTCGATATGGCATAAAAAAACGTCATTGATCTAAGAGTGAGACTCTTAATTTTTTATTATTTATATACATTTGACAGTATACTACTTGACAATACGATTGATTTTTTAGTTCAATACCTTATTTGAGACAAAGATCAGAATTTGCTTGCCTGTTTTTGCATATTATTCGTTGAAAATCATATTATTTTTTAAGCTACTGTCATATTGAAAATAGATGGCATTTTTGATGCATCTGTGGAAGTGGGTTTTATGATTATATTTGATAGATCATTCTCTGTCCCTTTATCTTTATTTTTAAAATTTTGAGCGAATTTTTGATAATGAACTTGGTATATTATATTAATATTTGCTAATCTATCTCTAAAGCTAAATAAATTATATAGCAAATGTGCTTAAATGAAACAAAGATCCACACTGAAATATCTCATTCATACTATGGAATTTAAATATGGTAACTATTAGACAAATTAGATGATATTTTTTGAATATTATCTAATGAATTTTGAAGAAAAATTGCTGTTTCATTCCAAATGCAGTTTGTACTATTAAACTAAGGTTGAAAGAGGTCTTGTTCTTGGCGAAGTAGATGAAAAAGAGTTCTTCAAATGTGGAAAAAGCTCCGATTTCATTCCTCAATTGTTTAGGATGGCAATTTATCTGTTTCTTTTCAGTTTCCTTTAAATTCAATCAACTATTTACTATCTCTTGATCAACGTGTCATGGAAAAAACAATTTGAGAAGCCCCTTCATGGGGACAAGGAGAGCCTGCGCTTTGCAACCCCTGAACCTATTGCCCGCTATAGGGCGCAGCGCTTGAAATGTAAAACTCTGGCCGACATTAGCTGCGGGATAGGAGGGCAGACTGTTTTTTTTGCACAGCAGTGCGAGTTCGTTTATGCATTGGAAATAGACCCCCAAAAAATCGAGTATTCAAAGCAAAACTGTAAAATTTACGGAATTGATAATGTGAAATTCATATGTGGAGATGCCCTTGACCCAAGAATAATAAAGCAAATACCGGTAGTTGATGTGGTTTTTTCAGATCCTTTTCGCCCTCCGGAAGAAGCTGAAAGGCACGTCTCAAGCTTAGAACCGGGAATTCCAAATGTGCTGTTGGCTTATAAGAAAAAGACTAATCTTTTTTCATTTGAAGTTCCTCCCCAGATACTACCTGATAAAATTCCTTTTGACTGTGAAAAGGAGTATATAGCTTTAGATGGCCAGCTCAACCGACTGACCCTTTATTTTGGTAGTCTGAAAAAGTATGACCGGATAGCTGTGTCTCTTCCTTCAGGCGAAAGATTGGTTTCAAAAAATGGGTCGCTCCTACAAATAAGGGAAACGGAAAGAATGAAACTCTATGCCTATGAACCTGAACCCTCGGTTGTTGCAGCCGGTCTTCTGCCTGAATTGATGGAATCCATGATTCAGATTGCAGGGCCTATTATGGGGACTTTAGGGATCTTCAAAGTTGACAAGAAGAGACTTTTGCTGACATCTGATACTCTGATAAAGCAATCTATGATCAAAAAACACTATCTTGTCTTGAAGGTTTGTCCCTTTGATCCGATTGAAATCAACAAATTTCTGAAAGATATAAATGTCGGGATTGTTGTGCTCAGGGCGGGATTAAATCCCGAAGACTACTGGAAAGTACGAAAAGAGTTAGAAAAAGGTCTGGACGGAAAAAAGACAGTCCACCTCTTTGTAAAAGACGGAACTGCAGTTCTTTGTGAATTGCTCTTTAGTGACTGAAAGAGTAACCGGAAAAAGTTCGGCGGATGGAAAATCCAAAAATAAACAAATCAAAATCAAGACCCAAAATTAAAACCCAATGAAAAGATAGGTGACAAAATCGAGGGTTAAAAATCCGGGATCTTTTCATTACTTTTTTCAGTTTATCTTATTGGCTCATTTTTGTTAGGTTTCTTTACACTTTTCTTTCACAAACTCAAGTCCACGAGCAAGAACATCCTGGATCCTTGTCGAATCAGTCCCACCCCCCATAGCAAGGGCAGGTTTTCCGCCCCCACCTCCTCCAACGACTTTTGACACTTCCCTGACAAGGTTATTGGCATTGATTCCATATTCCAGGGCTTTATCTCCAGCGGTTGCTATTATCTTGACTCCTTCAACGTCGCTGACAAGGAGAGCCACCACTTCTTCGTGCTTCAAGAATTCAGCGGCTATTTTTTGCAGCTCAAGGATGTCGGCTCCGGGAACTAATTCCACAATAACCTTGAGGTCTGCAACTTCCAGATAGTTTTTCAGCAGTCTGCAGGCTATGGAATGGCCAAGTTCTTCCTTTAGCCTTTCATTTTCTTTATTTAGGTATTTCCATTCCCCAAAAAAGCGCTCAACACTTATGGGAAGGTGTTCAGGAGGCACGCTCAAGGTTTTTGCAGAATCTGTGAGGAGAGATTCTATTTTTTGCATGGCGAGCACGGCCGCAGTTCCGGCTGCAAACTCTATTCTTTCCACACCGTCCTGGATTCTTTCGCTTTTCAATATCTTGATCGGGCCGATAAGCCCGGTGCTAAGGCAGTGAGTACCGCCACAGGCCTCTACATCATCTCCTACCTTTACAATCCTTATTTTCTCTCCTGTAGGCACTCCACCCTGATATAACCCAAATCCATATCCTTGTTCAGCTTCAGTTCTTGTGATCCATTCGGTAATTACTCGCTTGTTTTCCATAACCATATGGTTGGCTAGAAGCTCAATTTTCCTTAATTCTTCAGGAGAGATATGCTTGTAATGCGAAATGTCGAGCCTTGAATGATCTTCAAATTTTTGGGCACCTGTCTGCCAGATGTGTTTTCCAAGAACTTTTCTGGCGGCATCGTTTATGATGTGGGTTGCTGTATGGTGCCTGGAAAGGGCCATCCTTCGTTTTTCATCTATCTCCCCTGTGGTAATGTCTCCTTTCCTAATCTCAAGATGCCCATTTGGATTTTCCACGGTATGGACGATTATGCTATTGTAGTCCTGGACATCCACTACTTGGTAAATAGCATCATCTGCCGTGATTGTTCCTATATCTGAAAGTTGCCCTCCGCCTTCGGCATAGAATAAAGTGTTATCCAATACGATCTGATTATCAAATACATCCAGGACGACAGCTTCGAATTCCAGGCGTGTAGGTTCATCATAGAAGCGGCGCTTTGTTTTTGGGAGGTGCTTAAGTCTATCAGCAAAAGGAATAACATCTTCTTCCTTTTCTTCTGCCTTGTTATGCATTTCTCCAATAATTGAATAGAAGTTGTCAGGGAATTCTACTCTCACTCCTATTTCCGACGCTACTTCCTTTGTCATCTCTGGCGGGATTCCATGGGAATCGTAGAGTTCAGTTAAATGGGAAAGGGGAATCTTTTTCCCACTTTTCTTAATATTAGATGCCATTTTCTGAATAATCCTACGTCCCTTTGCCATAGTCGAAGTGAATTTCTCCTCTTCCAATTCAAGTATATCCTGCATGAGCGGGAAATTTTCTCTGAACTCAGGATACTCAGGCATATTCTTTATGTGCATTTCTACAATTTCGGAGAGGGGGGTCCTGATGCCAAGATCACTCATCATGCGCAAAGTTCTTCTGAGGACGAGACGGGCCAAGTATCCTGCCTTGGCATTTGAGGGGATAACCCCGTCTCCAAGCATGAAAGTCAGACAGCGTGTGTGATCAGTTATTGAATAAACCTTTTCTACAGGTTCCATGATCGCTGAGAGTTTATCCACTGTCATTCCGATGCTTGAGGCAACAGTTTTCCGAAGCTCCAATAGATTTGCCTTCTCACTGATGTCCATAGATCCTGAGAGTCGTGCATTCTGGGCCAGAATATTCGCATAACCAGAATCATCCAGTTCATGTTCAAGTCCGGCAAGACCCATTAGCTCTTTCACTATGATTGGAAAAAGTGCATCATAGATTGTGGGGGAACCCTTTGAAGCCCAGACAAAACGCTCGAGCCCGTATCCTGTGTCCACAATGTAATTGTCCATCTTTGAATAGGTCTCTCCCTTGATCAGGATATCTCCTTTTTTGTCGGTCTTCAAATCCATGAAAACAAGGGTGGCAAGCTCAAGTCCATTCGCAATGACTTCCACACATGGTCCTGCATTACCTCCACCTGCCCAGGGTTCTTCTTTGTAGGTTACAGCAAAGGGGTCTACTTTTAGTGAATTCAGGAGCTCGTCACAGAGTTCCATGGTGCGCTCCTTCCAGTAGATTTCATGATCTCTTCTATTGAAGGCATGATGCGCCATCATCTCAAAGTTTGTAAGATGACGTCCACTCCTGCCTACAGAATCTAGATCATTGAGGCGAATGCAGGGCTGAGAAATCGTGAGGGGGTTCGCAGGAGGGGGAACTTGTCCAGATGTTACAAATGGCTGGAAGTCTGCAATGGATGCAATGGTAAGATAAATGTCATCCCTCCAGCGTGCAATTACAGGATACCGATCAATTCTTTTATGCCCTCTGGCCTGAAAGAAGGAGAGATAATACTCACGCATCTGTGATATATCGAATTCCCTGGAAAATATAGGACTTCCTATAAAGGAATAAGGATCGCAGGGTGCATCTCCACATGTATTTCGATCAAGGTCACGTGTCCAGAAGAACTTGCCACATGTATGGCACTGCTTCCGGATAAATCCATTATTTTTAAAAAAATCAAGTTGATATTCATCTTCAAGCATAACAATCACTCAGGATGGTGTAAATTTGCTCTGCCTTGCTGTATTATGGATGCAAAAGGAAGGCACAAATGTCCCAACTCAACAATTTTGGAGAATATTAAGGTTTTTAAATTGTATATATTTATTCAATAAGTTTAGCTATCAATTTTATTCAAAGTATAGAAAGGGAATTAAACTGGAATTGTGACATGAATATAGCTTATGTGTGAATTAACTCTTGCAACTCAAAATTGCTTTTGTAGCATAAGCAATTTGCATAACATTAGGGAAGAATATAATAATGTTGTCTTAAAGTAGATCCATAATTATGGATCTTAACTTATAGAGGCAATTCTATAGAAAAACCTTATTCTTTATTTTAAAAGATAGAAAGTTATGGTAGTCCTCTTTTATTTGGTTGATTTCATTTCAAAAATGCACTTAGTATTATTTTTCTGTTTTTTTGTTCTGCACTTCACTGATGTTTGTTATAGCAGATCCGCTTCAATGCATGAAAATGCAAACATTTGTTATACCGGAACTTAATCATGGAAAGCTCCGTCATTTAATAAGGAAATCCTAAATAAAGAGTTTCTTAAAATATCCACTGTTTAGTGATAACGAATCTAAATTTAGAGGAATTCAATAAGCCTCTGACTTTTCACGAATCATTTCTATACCATTTATAAGTATACTAAGAAATGTGTGAGTTTATCGAAATCCTCTTTATTCTATTTGAAGTGAATGGTAGGCTTTTTATTCGTAAAGCTATTTAGTGATTGAATTTTCTATTATTTTGCAGCTAACTGAATGCGGGCAAAAAGGAATAAAATATCGATGTCATTTTTCGGAGGTTTCATATTATTTGAAGGTCCTCTTAAACAACGGGTCAATATCATCATTTCTTGTAGCTATTCAGCTTGGGCAAAAAATGTCAACCTCTGTAATCTACTAAGATTCGATGAGCAAATTTCGGTGAATTTATTTTATTTAGTTGTCGGCTGTTGATTATATTTTTCATTTATTCATCAATTAGTAATCGAAAATATCTATTGTATCCAAAAAGATATTATCCAACTGATTTTCTATATAAGCTGAACAGTTACAATTTTAGTATAAAAATAAATTAAAAGCATACTTTTTGGATATCCATTTTCTTCATTTGTATTCCGTCAGTCTCACAACTCTGCCAGTACCTTCTGAGTCCAGCTCGATATCTACAAGGTAAGTATAATCCGAAATATTAGAAAGCCCGCCTGCCCCACTGGCGCCTATAATCAACGAGTAAACTTTTGCTTTATACTTCCGTTTTGTCTCTTCCCAGCGTGCAAGTAACAGTTTGTCAGATATCGCTGACTTTCCATCGGTAATGAAAACCAGATCTGCACCCTGAAAATCATTTTCCTTTAGTGATTTCAGGCCTGATGCAAGGGCAGTGTTGAAATCCGTTCCTCCACCGAAGGTATAAAGTAAGAAATTTAGAAATTTCTCAGACATCTTTTTTCTGCTACTTAGTTCTATTTCCAGGTGTTGATTGGTAGATGCAAAAAAAATGACTTTCATGTCCCTCTGTTGAGAGAGCATTAGCTTTGCCATAGCCAGCACCACAGATTTAGCCAGGGTCTGAGGAGCTCCGTGCATGGATCCAGAGGTATCCACAAGGACAATCATAGGACCTCTGGGTTTTATACTGGGAGGGCTTGTATAGTGTTTTCCAAGTAACTGGTAGCTCAGAAGTTTTCCTTCAAGTAGATCCGCATAGAACTTCCGCTTTAGAGAAGGGTTCAGAAGTTTTGAGGCTTCCATGGGTAGGAGGTTATTGATAGAATTGGAGAAATTCACGGTCTGTATTCTGTTTTTCCCGAAGATAGATAGGCTTATATGCTCACTTGGTGGGTTGAATTCCTGCCTGCCGATGAAACTTACAATTTTTATCAGATCAGGATTCCTTTCAAAAAAGTTAGAATAGTTTTTCAGTGTTTTAAACTGCAGGTAAAATGGTTCTTTTTGGAGTTCTTTTATGGAATAGTTCCAGTTTCTTCCGGGAAAAAGGAGGGCAAGAGTATCAAAAAGATCAAGATTTTCTTCCATTTCCGCGATAAATTCATTCAGTATCTTGTAAATCCCCTCCATTATTCCTTCCAGAAATATCCAGTGATTTTTCTTCTGCATAAATTCAAGGGCAGATTCCTGAGAAGAAAAATATGCTAAATTCCCTATCCTTTGATAGTTTTTATCTTCATCAGGTGAGTTCTTTTTCCACATAATGGGGGTTTCTTTTAAACTCGTTTCAAATTCTGTCAGGATTGCATCCATCCCAGCTTCGAGTTCTTTAATATATTTTCCTTTTGAAACGCTGGTCGAATGTCCTAAAAAAAATTCCATTGTATCATATATTAAGGGAAGAAGAATTTTCAAGCCTGCAATTCCGGCTCCTCTACTTCTGTTTGCTATTTTTTGGAGTTTGGGCCAAGATTTTGAGTTTTTCAGGGCGAAGAATATCGGATAAAAGGATCCGAAAACCGCTATAAATCTTTCAGGATCCTTTATTTCGTAAGGGTGTCTGAAGAGAATCTCTAAGGTTATAATTTCACCTATTTTTTCTCTCAGTTGGCGAGGGATAGCTCTTGGAATGGCTATAGTGCTTCTTAGTTCTTTTCCAAGCAGGAAATTAGTTTGCTTTTGAAGGTCATATATAGGTATCTTGATAGTTTATCTCCTAGTAAGTCTATTAGTTTAGTATGAGTAATCAGAAGATTTTAGAAGACTCTCTTCTAACTGATATAGTATTGTTGATATAATCCTTCACCTGATGAAGCAAATTACAGCATTAAGGATCTCTTGCAAGGTTTTATTTAATGTTGCAACTTCTTCTACCAATTCTCTTGAATTTGCAACCAAGATCCAGAGTTAAGAGTACAAAAATGAGAATTCATTTGAAATATACTTTTTTTAATTCTAGAATCCATTTTCTGCAGATATACACAAGAATGTTATTTATTTTCTCAATATGACAGTAGCTTAAAAACAAATATGAAATTCTTTGAATAATAAGCTCGAATAAAATGAAAGTATGAACCATATAATTCTATTTTGAACATTGATTGAATCGTTATTTTGGGCGAGAAGTTTGTTCTAATTTTTGTTTCCAAAACCGTGCAATAATTAATAATTGAATTGCTATCGTAGGCTCAAATTTGGGTCCCCTTTCTTCTAATTGTAAATATAATTGATGGATAGGCTACTAATAGGTTCAAGGCTAGTTTCCCATTCGATGCAATAGGAAAATCTGCCAAGCTTCGAAATATTATGCGTAGAGTTAGCAAATGAATTGGATTTTTCGAAAAAGCAAGGCAGTCGAGGGTAATTAGGTAAAACTCGAAACTGTTAATGGGCATCAAAAGAATAGATACCAAAATGCGATTAAAAAGTGATTTTTATAAAATATTTTATCAAATTAATTTAAATTAAAATCGATAGCAATAAACCCCATTAAACTTTACTATGCTTTTTTAATATTTTATTTCCATTTAATGGTGCGTAAATCGGTGAAAACTTGTATATTTTTATGAACTATATAATAATCTTACTTAAAAAAGCATAAGCAGTGGATAATATCCTTTTCTATAAATTTAAGACTTACGCCCTCAAGAAATGGATTTTGATATAATGTGAATTGTGGTTAAATTTACTTTTCGGATACTTGAAATTTCAACTCTACAGATTTATCGTTTAATCGTGTAAGTCCTTTGAAAAACAAATCCATAGGTTGATACTAATTATTGAAAATTTCTATCTATAGTAAGCTGTGGTATTTGACTGAAATTAAAAGATTTATAGCACCGTAAATTGTTTGGTTATTTTATTTCCACTTTTTCTTCCTTTAAAAACTTTTTTGCTATGATAAAGACCACAAATGCGATGATAATGAAGTTTATCAATTCTCCTAGAAAAGCACCCCAACTGGTTCTGTTGCAAAAAATCATAT
>PLUB01000112.1 GCA_003164755.1 Methanosarcina sp.
TGTATAAAACTTTTTGTTATAATCTCTATCAATTAAGTACAGTGAAAATAAATTGAATCGACTTTTAAGGATAACTGAAGCTTTCTTTAACATAAACTAACCTGAAAAGAAAAAGAAAAAGTTGGGTCAAATACAGAAATCCACAGGAAATATTTGGCCATTATTCTCGCAAAGAAAAAGAATTAGAGGTGAATTGGAATCACCTATAATGCATTATTGATTCTCTATCGTATTTCCAACGATCAATAAAACTTTCCACATGACCATAGACTCACATCACAACATCGTTTTTTCCAATTCAGTTTGAAGCTTGAAAAATCTGTGAGAATTACCTCTTTTTTATTATTGGACTATATCTGATAGAGAGTTGCTCGAATTAAATTCTAGAAATAACGAACTTGATCTTTTACCACTTACATAGTATGAATTTAATAGCCTTGTTCCACGCGAATGGGGGAAACTACGGACAAGAGATCTTTTTTAATTCACTAATTGAAGAATATGTTGTATCGATACTCAGGCACCGACATTATTTGAGATATGATATGACCATAAACATAGACAAAGCTATTTAACTCCAATGCGTATAAAATCCCGGTCAGAGAGGGAACAAAACCTTACCATGGGGCCAACAAAAATTTATTTCACAAATAAGCGATGATTTAGAGGGTTAAAAGAAAACAAATAAAAATGAATGTTCACGCCATCCACGACCTAAAGTACTGTGTATTTGTGACATTCCACACTCCAGAAATAATAAAACCAAGAATGATAAATTCCGTGATATTTTGATAAAGCCAATCGAAAATTTATTTAAATCGAAATTCATCAAGTTTTATACATGGCATGCAAGCATAAAGAACCTCAAAGCTATCAGGGAAAAACAATGGTATCTTTTACAATATTGAAATCAAAAGGCTTGATAAATGCTGATAATAATAAAAATATGCAGCTCATAAAAGTTAAAATCTCTAACAAATAAATTTGGGTCCATCTGAAAGCACATTGATTTGTGAGATTATTTCCGATGAATCGAAAAACGAATAACTGCAATACTGAGTCACAAATATACCGGATAATGGATGAATACAAGAAAGAAGATCTTACTGACAAATTCTGAAAAATCAAGAAAAGAATCAGAAACAGAATTTTTTGGTTTGGAAGTAAAACAAAGAAAATCCCAAATTGGCTGCAATGTTATATATAAACCAATCAAGATATAAATCAAATTAGTATAATATCGAAAAAGTTTGTGTCAAACAATATGTTGGGCTGTTGCTGTTTAAGTTATATAATTGATTGCAGTAAATTTCTAGTGAAATTAATGATAAATTTTGGCAAGCCCAGAAGATGTTAAAAAGTTTTACTATTCATAGGAAAAGCGATGATCTGAGCCTACCAATATATAATGCATGAAGTTATTTGAATTGTGAAAATATAAATAAGATGAAACAACTTTCGAAGCGAAAGTATTTCTGGATAAAACGTGAAAGGGAAACAAATATGTATTCTACAAAGAAAAATTTATTCGGTTTAGTTTCCCTGGAAAGTGTAAAAAGCAAAAGATGCCTTATATGAACAGAGCTGCCATGCCTTTCAAAAAAGAAAATTCCTATCATGGAATTCCTGTAATCCACACGCTATATCTTCTACTCATTCTAATAGCCCCTTTTGCGGGAATTAATCTTGTTTTTCTCTTGTCTATTATACTTTTCCTAGCTATTAGGTTTTCAGGAAATTATATTAAACACTACAGAGATGTAATTAGTCTTTGTTTTTCCCTATCTTTGATGCTATTTGTATCCTTTATTTCAGGGAATTCTTCGTACACGTATCCTTTATATATAGTATTTGCCGCGTTTGCAGTCGCAGCAGTTGGAAACCATAATCATTCTTTTGTGGAAAAAGAGTATGATTCTGATTTTAAGCCAAAATTTAGAAGGATTAAAAGGAGAAGTTTCTCAATATTCTGGAGTACGGCTGTCCTGGGAATTCGTATTGTTGCGGCATTCCTTGCAGCGTGCTGGATCGTTTACTGGGAGAAGATTTCGGTTTCATATAATATGGTATTCTTCATAGCCGTAATAGGAGCAGTCACAGGATCTCTTTTCGAGTCGATTCCATCCAGAATAGAAAGAAATATATCAGTACCATTGGGTGTAGGGATGACTATGTGGATCTTTGAAGAGTTTAGGTACTGGGTCCCTCCGGAAAAAATGCTAATAGCTGTCACCTTCTCTTTTTTCCTTGGCGTACTGGCCTACAGGGCGAAAATTGCCGACGTATCGGCTCTTTTAAGTGCTGCCCTTCTTGGAGCCTTGATAATTGTCTTCACAGATCTTTCCTGGTTTTTACTTCTGTCAATTTTTTTTATTCTTGGAGGAGGGTTTACACGATATAAATATAAATACAAAAAATCCATCGGAATTGCACAGACTAAGGAAGGAATCCGCAGTTACGAAAATGTATTTTCAAACAGCACCGCAGCCCTTATCCTGGCGATAGCATCTGGAATTTTTCCGGAACATAGTATTCCGATTGTGTATGCATATCTGGGCACGATTGCAACAGCTACCGGTGATACCCTAGCAAGTGAAATAGGGACAACAGCAAAAGGAAGACCAAGGATGATTACAACTCTTAAGTTTGTAGAACCTGGAACTGATGGAGCTGTTTCCTTACTTGGCGAAATTTCTTCAATCTTTGCCTCTGCGCTGATAGGGCTGCTTGCATACATCTTAGGGGTATCTGACAACCTTCCGCTTTCAGTCTGTATTGCAACAGTCGGTGGTTTTTTTGGAACTAACGTGGACAGCATCCTCGGGGCTACGCTTCAAAAGAATGGTATTCTTTCAAACAGCGGAGTCAATTTTTTGGCAACTTTTGCAGGTGCAGGAATTTCAGTGGGCCTTTACTTTCTTATAACTGGATAGTGGTGCGAATTTACTGTGAATTCAAGTCAAATTTTTGCTCACCGTATGGAATTGGTTCTTGAGATACGATATTTATCTACTCAATAACTTGTTTATATTTATGATTTTTAAGAAAATTAGTCATACTGCCATTTTGTCTGAGATAGCTTTTAGAATTTACCAAGCTATGTAGATTATATAGTATATATATATTTAGACATGTGCTTCAAGAAATATAGGATAACAACGATATCAAACTGCTTTTTTGAGCTTGCAGATAAGGTACCCAAATGACATAACCATAAAATCAAATTTTTTGTATCATACCCAGGTACAAGCGACGGGGATGACACAAAAAATTTGATTTTGGAATGAAATTATTTATATGATAAACAATTAATTATGGCTCTATTCAATCATGGGCAAGAAGGAATATGGTAATTAAAACTTAAATTAAAGATGATCTTGAGACTTTCCAATAGAGTCATTAAAAAAATGGAGAAAATTTATAAAAAGTTAATGATTTAAATGGTAGAGAAATATAAAATTAAATTTACTAAAATCAAGACTCTTAGATCAAATTTATATTAAACATAACAGATTAGGCATTCGACTAGGCTTAAGGCATTTGATGAAGCTTAGATGAATATTATAGAGGTTATAGACTCATAATGAATGAAATAATTACTTGGATATTGATAATACTCTGTATGATTCAGTCCGCCACTTTTGCCGGGCTGACTATCGGAATTTTTGGCCTTGGGAGACTTAAGCTTGAAATCGAAGCCGAGGCAAACAATAAAGAAGCTATAAAAATCCTGCAGATCCGAAGGGATTCAAATTTCCTGCTGACCACATTGCTCTGGGGAAATATAGGCATAAATGTCCTGATCACCCTGCTTACTGATTCTGTACTTACAGGAGCTTCAGCTTTTCTCTTTTCGACTTTCGTAATCACATGTTTCGGAGAAATTGTACCCCAGGCTTATTTTTCCCGAAATGCCCTATCACTTGGGGCAAAACTAACCCCTCTCGTTCATTTCTATCAGTTTATTCTCTATCCTGTAGCCAAACCAACAGCCCTTATCCTCGACAGGTGGCTTGGGAAAGAAAAACTTGAACTCTTCAAGGAACATGCTGTGAGGATTATGCTCGAAAAGCATATAGAATCAGGAAAATCTGATATTAGTGCCTTTGAAGGAAGAGGGGCCTTGAACTTTCTTTCCATAGATGACGTTAGTATTTCAGATGAAGGCTCGATAATAGACCCAAGAAGCATAATATCTCTTCCTGTAAAAAATAATAGGCCCGTTTTTCCTCCATTTAAAATGGAACCATCTGACCCCTTTCTACAGAAAATAGAAGCTTCGGGGAAGAAATGGGTGATAATCACCAGTCTCACTGACAAACCTGTTATGGTTCTTGATGCGGATCATTTCCTACGTGATGCGGTTTACAAGAAAGATCCATTTAATCCTCTTTCTTATTGCCATTTCCCGGTTGTTGTGACGTCTCCGAAGACAACGCTTGAAAGAGTAATCCGGCAATTTAAGGTGTTTCCACAGTACCCGGAAGATGACGTAATCGATCAGGACCTTATTCTCTACTGGGATCAGGAAAAAAGGATTATAACGGGTTCGGATATTCTGGGTCGCTTACTCCGTGGAATTGTAGTGGAGTGCGAACTTGGGCAAGAGTGTGAGAGAAATATCCCTCCCTCAAGTCCCGGAGCTGTAAGAACAACTTTTAGAAGAGGAACACGAACAGAAAGTGAAGAGAAAAAAAGAGAATAAAATTCATTCTTCTTATTCAGAAAGAATTAGAATGCTGATTTCTTGAAGAGGTAAAATAACAACGAAGTAGTAGAGATCCTAGCATTCAAGCTCCTTAAGCCCAATGCCCTAATTAAAGGATCATTGAAAAAACATTCAATTACACAGTCTATGAAACATCTGCCTCAGCTTCAATGTATAGAAGTTGTCCCAAAATTACGTATTCCCAGAAAAGAACTGTGTATGAAAGAGCCAAAATTATTCAGAAGATCTTTTAACTCCGAGAGCATGAAAGCAGATATCTGCAGCTTCTCGTTGCCCCAGGAAAGCTTTGGTGCAAAATCACACCATTTTTTATTCCATAAGCAAGTAAAGCTCGAAGTCATGAGAACAAATCTCCGGAGAATTTGACAAAATTCTATACATTTGAGCATTGGATAGTTAAATATTTTAACAGTAATTTTTGCTAATGAAAACTTCTACTGATTTGGTTCTTAAAGAATAATATAAACATCTTCAGTCAGTTGGGTAATAACTTGCTGAAATTTATTCCTTAATTGATTGGAAATCTTTTCTTATCATTTTTGAGTCAATGTTTTTTAACAAAAAAGTTTTTAAAGATATACACGAGACTGAAGTAATCATTACGTTTAAAGTGTTTTTTTACAATTGTTGAATGGGCATATATGTATACAGCTTTTGTTATAATCTCGATCAGTTGAGGATATTGAAAAAAAAAGATTATATTAAGGATAGTGCAAACTACTTTTAAAATCAAAGAATAAAGATCCCGAAAAAAACCGGGTAAAATGCAAAAATGAGCGGAAAAATTTTGGACAGGATTCCTTCGAGGAAAAAAATTATGGATTAATCGAAGTCCTCTATACTTAACTTCTATGGGCTACTCAAGTTAACAGGCTCCAAAATTATGATAGCAATAAGTTTGTTCAATCAGCTTTATTCAATCATAAATAACTTTTTTTAGCTTACCAATATTCGCTCCATGAGAAGTTCCTGATTAGCATCAATGTGTTCTTTCCAAGATCAGTTGAAATGACGAGATTAAATCCCTAGATTAACCTCTGTTGAAGGTCTCGTCTCAATTCGTAGTCTGAATAATGATCCATCTGATCTTCTAACATTGATCTCTAAAATAGATAATAGATCCAACTTAACATATTTAATGCGAAATCTTTTCAGGGGAAATACCGGCTTTCTCTACAGATACACATTTATACTACATATCTAATTACAATAGTTGAAGATGTCAGATAAAGAGGAAAAGTACCACCAAAAAACATAGCATTCATTGTGGGGCCGTAGGGTAGCTTGGTCCATCCTGCAAGACTGGGGGTCTTGCGACTTGAGTTCGAATCTCAACGGCCCCATCAAAATTTTAATTTAGTTGTTAAATATTCTTTATGGTCTTACACTTGTTACAATTACTACAGAGGGCTTGATTAATTCCTAAATTTCATCATACGCATATAAATGATGCGTTGAAATTATGTAGGATTTCGATGAACCTCTAATTTTCACGAGTTGTATATTCGCCATTTATAAGCAGACCAATAAATATGAAGGTTTATAGAAATCCTCTATAATTTTATCTCTGTTTCATTGGTAAGTCATATTTCCCAGATCATTTCATAGCTTTGAGCTACCCGAGAACACACCGAAAGTACAGCAGCAATAAGAGAAAAAAAACTAAAGAAAAAGTTTTAGTTTTCCAAATTTTTTGCCTCAAATATTAAATCAAATTGTATGCTTTCACTTGATCCTAGATGATGGGATATTCTTCTGGTTGCCAGCTCAGATTTTCGGAAATCAAAAATCCTTGCTCTTTTTTGACTAGGTATCTCTAACCTAGACGATCTAAACTCTTATTTAGGCTTCACCCAAGATTCTTAATGTGATGTTTTATTGTTCTAGCTATCAATTGAAAAGTATGCAAAAACTACCCCCCTCAAATATTGGACTACCTCCGATAGAGAGTCAATTGGATATGATTTCAATAAAATGCTGAATGTTTTCGCTATCTTGGTATTTTTTGTGTTTCTCAAGTTGCAGGATTTAGATTTGGTTAGTTCTATTGCCTGGATTGTTTTTTTTCGCAAACTTCATTAAAAAATTACTGCATCATATTCATGTTTGATTTATTTATCCCTGGAAACTGACAATGAGCTATAGATTTTCTTTCGTGGGAAACTAATAAATACTTTTGAAACTGAAATAAATGATTAAGCGAATATCTATTGAGGCACTTTATTTATTGAGGTACCTTACTGCAATATTACCTGTTAGATATTGCATTTACTAAGATCTACGAAGGTATGCACTATGGCAATGTCGAAAAAAGATATGGATAAGAAAAAGAGCGCTAAGAAGGAAAAAGTTGAAGAGCTGGAAAAAATTGCTGCTTCAGGCAGCAAAGACGCAAAAAAGAAACTTGCAAAGGAAATGAAGAGAAAATAATTACTGATGAATATTTCTGTTCTTCATGGCTTATGAGAAGATAGGGAGTCATTATCTCCAATCCGATCAAATTATTATTTGATAAGGTGCAAAAGGATATCTGGATCTGATTTAGTTTTATATTCGGGGATCTAAAGACTATCTTTTTTCTCGGTCAAAGAGCATTTATTTTTTATCGAAATTGTTAAATGTTTATGCAACTTAAACTAAATAATTGTTAAATATTATTGTACAATACTTATAACACAGAGATCAAATCTCAAAACTTTAAGAGGACGAAATAAATTCAGAAGAAGACTTGCTGAAGAACAAACTGCATATAAAAATACTCCAAAAGTAGGAAAAAATAATCATATGTTTTACTCTAGTAGAATACACAGTAACTGGTTGAGGAAATAAAAACTCTCCCGAAAACCATCTCTATTTTGTTCATATTCTAGAATATTTCCATGGATCTTTATATGTTATAGGAATTGGTACCAGGCCTTGAACTGAATTTACCGGCGTAATTCCTTCTATTAATTTCTTACCATATACGTCGTAAACACTCACTGTTATTGTTTATGTAGTCGGGTTTTGGCTTATAAAATTAATTGTAATAGCCACCCCCATATTTTGTCCGTCTTTCATTAAATACCCCCAATAAAACAAGATATTAGAATCTCTTCTTTATTAGCTTAAGTGACCAGACTGATCTTATATGTCAAAAGTTGATCTTGTGAGTTGCAGGTATCAGCTGCCTGCAGCCCGATATAAGGTCTTATAATTGAAGGGGTAGCGGAACCTTCAGTTTATAATTTGATTTGGGTATCATGTATTGTGTGCAAATATTCTAGATGGTACTAACTTAAACTAATTAGGAAGAAATTTTATGGAATTGGCATCATGTATTATTAAAAGATGTTGCTTTTCTCCGCCAAACAAAAAATGATTTAATCTCAGCCCTATAGTAGGCTTTTTTGAGTATCCGATATGTGTACACACTCTCTGATTTGAAAAAATGCCTTACATAGCCCTATAACTGTTCATTTTTAATTTAACTAGTGTGAACCCAGCAGTTAGTGTATCAAATTTATGTGAATTTACAGTTGATTTTTCTTTAATGTAAATTTAGTTCTGTTTTCTATTTGGACTATATAAATATTTTTAATAGTACGAAGTAAATATTATTTTTCAACGTTGTTTGGATCTTTTTTGATCTTAGTTAGTATCGCAGGTGCGACGCAGGATTCAGTAGCTTGGACAGCGAAAGGAATATTATCTCAAAGAATGAAATAAATCCAATTAATAGGTTAAATAATTTCTTAATTTTTATTTATTGTTATCCTTCACGAGATCAATGTAACAACTTTTTGGCTTTTGAACATAACATATGTTTTAATAAAAACTATGTTTATCTACACAATTGGGTCAAAATATCCGGTGATTCTGGCTGAAAATGAGAAAATACATCGGTTTTATTACAAAAAAACTATGCATTAGTAAATACGATAACTCCTATCTTTTGTGGCAAAGAAAAGAGTATCGGGTCAATCGGAATTTACATAACTTTAGTACACTGCCATGTAAAAACAATAAAGTTAAAGATCTTACTGTTACGAAGTAATTATAGTTGTTTTTTTGTGCAGTTAGATGTAGAATTACATAAACAGTAAAATCGGTTCCGTTGCAAAAAATCCTTTCTAATGATACAATAGAATAAAAAGAAAATCAAAGATAGTAATATGCTTTTTAATTCCTTTGAATGGAAGCATTATGAAGGGCAAATTATTTGTAAAATTTAATTTTATAAGTATAATAGGTGTCATTTGAGATCAAATTTTTATGTTTTTCTCAATTCTTTTGAATGAATACATATGTATAACTATATATATAAGCAATACATCCTTTCATGAAAAATAAAATAAATATAAAATTATTTGTTTGGTTTTAAAACATTTTATGGCAAAGTAAGTTTTATTCAGAAATTATTTTTTGTGTAATTAATTTAAAAAACTAAGGGTGTAATTATACATTGTAGCTTAAAGTGAATATATAGAGAGCGAAAAAGTGGAAGACTGAGGGAATATTGATAGTATGTGTAAATCTATGGGGGAATTGTAGAGAATTTTGATAAACCTCCGATTTCAACAAATTGGTTACATTCTTTTTATAGGTAATAAGCCTAAAATTGGGATTTATCGAAATTTTCCCTGGACTTCCAAGAAATCCTTAACATAACTTGAAATAATGTAACTCCACACGGATTAGGGGCAGGGTTTACCCATTATATATTTCACAATCAGAAAGCTATATTTGTTTTCTGAATTTTGTGTGCATAGTTTTTAAGTGTAAGATTGGAAAAGCAAAATGAAATCTGGAGGGAATTTATATGAAAGCACTTATATTCGGAGCCGATGGTTTTGAAGATGTGGAACTTATCTATCCTTACCATCGTTTGCAAGAAAAGGGAATAACTACACATATAGCTTCGATGAAAACAGGGCCTATAATAGGAAAGCATGGATATGAAATCAATGCTGATATTGCCTTTAAGGATGTTAATCCTGCCGATTATAATATTCTCGTGATCTCCGGAGGAAAAGGACCTGAAAAAATGAGGCTTGACGAAGATGCACTTGCGATTACAAGATACTTCTTCAAAGAAAATAAACCAGTTGCAGCAATCTGTCATGGCCCACAGGTTCTAGTCTCAGCAGGCGTCATAAAAGGTAGGAAAGTCACCTGTTGGTTAGGGATAAGGGACGATATTGTAGCTGCAGGAGCACTTTACGAAGACTGTGAAGTCGTTATAGATAGAAACCTAGTATCATCAAGGAGCCCTGATGACCTTTATGCTTTTGGAAGGGAAATGATTAAACTGCTGAAGTAATTCAAAGTTTGATTTGTGGCAGGCACGTATATAGGATATATTCTAGAGAATAGGCTTGATATCGTGCCAATTTTAAAAAGAATTGATTTTAGGGGCGTAGTGGGAAAACTCTGCCGTAAAACTCGGTATTTTGTTGTCTACACCTAAGATTTTCTACTAACTTTCACTTCCAGATTAAGAATTCCACCATTGCAAGTTCAATACATAGATTTTTGGGCTATTATGCTTCTATCAGTTTTGGATCTATATATGAGTCTATAACAAGCTCATATTCAACACTTTAATTTAATTTGATCACATTTGATGTTATAAGAATTAAAACTTGTATCACGTATCTCATTTTAAGTCAAGAATCATTTCAATATACTATTAGTTTCGGAGTTATTGCTCACTATATATTATAATATCTTAACAAAATATAATCTGATACTTGGGTATATAAATACCATAGCATACAAATGATTGAATAATAGTATTTATAAAAATATTTCCCCTTAATCAATGAAGTTAGATTATCCAGTTGTTTAATAATGTTTACCAGTGATTTGCCAGTTGAAAGTAAATTAAGAAATCAAGTGTATTAAAAATAATTTAAAGTGAAAACAATTTTGAAGTGTATACAAATGAATTCCACAAAGCCGTGGATGAACCGTGGCTAAGCCTGAAACTACTTTTGATAATCTGAGTTCCCCATAGGCTTGGTGAAGCTTCTAAAATTGCTTGGATGATGAAACATCATCTGGTATTTTCATTGAGAGCAAGATCTACTAAAACAAGAATTGAAACTTTTACCACTGACAAATTTAGCCACATAATAAATAATTTATTCATTATTTTACGAGAGAAACATTAATTAATTTAAGTAGTGGCGAATTATAGCTGCAACCAATAAAGGTATTTATGGTAGTTGCATGAAAAATATAAATTGGATAACGCAAAGAAATTATTGGAAGAATTAAAATAGGATATAAATAGAATCAGGCTAAACACTTCAGAGAAATGGCTGTGATATTTTATTTCCCATTTCATCTTGTAGCCTGGAGGCCTGGCCCTGAAAGAAAAACTTATCGAAATCAAATCCACATTTATGAGCTATTTCAAAGAGCGGGAAGCCGAAATTAATGGTTCTCTCCTTGCTGTACTGTCGGGGGAAAACATAATTTTTCTTGGTCCTCCAGGAACGGCAAAAACCCAGCTTGCAAAAAACATATGTCAATCCATTGAAGGAGGAAAATTTTTTAATTACCTTCTTACAAGCTTCTCAACTCCAGAAGAGATATTTGGTCCTCTCTCATTAAAAGCTCTGGAAGAAGACGAGTTCCGCCGAAAAATAGAGGGATGCCTCCCAACTTCTCATATCGCTTTACTGGATGAAATTTTTAAGGCTAGCAGTGCGATACTTAATAGTCTCCTGACGATCTTGAATGAACGCAAATATCATAATGGTAAAGAGATTATAGATGTTCCTTTGTTCTCTGTTTTCGGAGCATCAAATGAATTTCCTGAGGAAGACGACAGTCTTGAAGCTCTTTATGATCGTTTTCTGTTCCGGTACAGACTCACCTATATTCAGGACGATGAAAATTTCCGAAATCTCCTTTTCAGAGACCATGGCGATTTCAAACCTTCTGTAAATATCCAAATTTCGGCGATATACGAACTTCGAGAATGCGCAAAAAACCTTAATGTTGACCCTGATGTTGAGCTTATTATTCTCGAACTTAGGAAAAGTCTTCAGTTGCAGGAGATTGAAATTTCGGACAGGCGCTGGAAAAAAATTATCCAGGTCCTAAAGGTTGCAGCTTGTAGCAGTGGCTGTATGGCAGTAGACAGAACAATAGTACTCTTGCTCCAGCATATGCTCTGGAATCTGCCTGAAGAGAGGGAAAATATACGAAAAATTGTATTTGAACTTGTAGTCTCGGGAGGGATTAGCACAGAAAAACTGCGCCAGGAAGCCGAAGATCTGCATGCTGCAGCAATCATTGCTCTGAAAAACGATCTCCCTGTAAAGGTTATCTGTGATAGCTGCGGGGAAGAGTTCCTGCTGAGGCAGGGAATCGAAACTCATCATTTATCCCATAAGAACCACAGTTATACCTTAAAAAAAGACGGAGTTTCTAAGATCTATCCTTACGATAACCTAGTAAAGGAAATTGATTCAATTAATGAAACGATGGGAAAAAAAAGCACATTAACTTCAGCTCAAAAGGAAGTTTTTGAAAAGGAAATCGAATCCCTGGGCAATAGAATCAGGCGCGTAAAATGCAGGTTTGAAGACGAAAGAGACCTCCTCAGAAGCTTGATAGAGACAAATATATGGCTTTCAACCCTTGACGGAAAAGAAGCTCTCATGCTTCATGATTCCAAAAGTATTGAATTAGTCGAGCTCGAGACCATTATCTCGAAAGCTCAGTCAATGCTTGGGCTTGAGAGTAGGCAAGTAAAGCCTAAACCACAGTTTGCAGAAGAAAAAGCAAAAATTATCGTTCCAGATTCTTTCAGCAGTGTCAACAGTTTTATGAAAGAAATCGGGTCTCGATTAAGACTCAAATGAATATTTCAACAGATAATTTAAATTGATAGTATCTTTGAGTTATTGACTTCTTTTCATATGTTATCCCGCTTTCCGTAGATGTACACAAGAATGCCATCTATTTTTCTCAATATGCCGGTATTAAAAATTGATCTAATTTTCAGTGAATAATAGTGGGTAAACAGATAAATAAATTGTATATATATGTACATCTGCAGAATGTAAGTATTATAAATTCTATTTTTGTAGGGGTTGAAATTAATTATGAAATGTGTTTCTCTTGTTTTTTTGCTGTAGTAACACAAGTTTGAAAGATTCTACTAATCAATATACTATTTTATCACAAAAAAGTGTATAATTGGCTTAATTATCAAATAAAAGGAATATAAGATTTTTTGAATCATAACTACAAATAAATTTAAGTACTTTTATATTTTAACCTTTCTAATTGTTGATTCCATGATTACTTATGGAGGTAGGTTGTATTAATTTTAGTTTTCCAAAACCTTTACGAAAATAATAAGTGAATCTCCATCGAAGGTTCAAATGTGACTGGAATCATGAATGTTAAATTGGCTTTCTAGGCAATCCATCGCCAGATTAATTAAGGATTGAACTAGGCAGAAATGTTAAATAAATCTTGTGGTTTATATATTAATAAACGTTTTTTCATCACTACAAACCTCAAGGGGAAAATTTGTTTAGTAACTCTAATTGCTGAAATAGGCAATTTTAAGATTTTTTTTCATTAGGATATCAGCTTGCATCATGGATTGGAGTTATGCCAAAAGTATCTCCATCAGCTGATGAATTCTACAAGGGAAGAATCACAAAATGGTATTAAAGTTAGCAATGTAGATTCTACAGCAGATTGTTCAGGCAGTGACAGGAAAGAAAAATAGTAAAGTAAAAAAGTTTTTTTAACCTATTAAAGAATAAATTGGCCATAAAATGGAATTATTGTAATACTAGGAGAGATTGTTATACTACTATTGCATTTTATTCTAGAGTCTTTGGATTTATCCTTGCGCTTTTTGATCTAGGTTCTAACTATACTTCTCTCTTTATTTTGATTCATTTTAGAGAGGTTTATCTACTTTTGCAGGCCCCGGATCTAAATGGATAAAAGCAGAGTTCTTAGTTATTCACTTCTTATTTTCCAAACCAAGGCAATAAAGTTGATGTTGAAATGTTGTTCATATTTATTCTTATTTGCAGTTATCAATAATTCTTTTTCCAAATGACAAGACTTTGGTACTGCCTGTATGTACTCAGGAAAACCAAGAAATTTCCTGAAAGAAATCTGAGCAATTCTTTTTGTATCAAGTTCAAAGTAGGAAAGACCATGTAATTGCTGTAAAAAAGCACTTTAAACATAATGATTACTTCAGCCTCATGTATATCTTTAGAAATTTTTGTGTTAAAAAACATTGACTCAAAAATGATAAGAACAGATTTCCAATCAATTAAGGAATAAATTTCAGTAAGTTATTACCCAACTGACTGAAGATTTCTATATTATTCTTTAAGAACCACATCAGTAGGAGTTTTCATGATCAAAAATTACTGTTAAAAGATTTAACTATCCAATGCTCAAATGTATAGACATTTGGCAAAATTCCCCGAATTTTTAAGCTAAAGTGAAGATCACGAAAAGTGAAAAAATGAAATACTTATGATTGTAAATACTGTTTCCAGTATTTGTATGCTTTGACATAACCTTCCCAAAGTGTAAAATCATCTAGTTCTTCAAAATCTTCTTCCACCGCCCCCAAATAGACTCGGTTCTCAAAAGCCGAAAAATCCATATCGTATTTTTGCTTCATTTCGGCTATTTTTTTGCCATAGTAATGAATTTTTTGCTCAGCCTGATTCTGCAAAAGCCACTGTAAGACTTCTTGCTCGTCTTTGTACATACCAGTTTTCACAATTTCGCTTTTATGTTCAAAGGTTTTTCTGGGGACTTTTGCGTGTTTAATGATGTCTCCCAATATTACCACCAAACTACCACTTTGTTCTTCCAAGTTAAATATATTTGGGTACTAGTTTGACTATTTTTCCCAATGTTAGACCATGGAGCTCAACAAAAAAATCAAGAAATTAGGAGTTATCAGCTTATACCCTGCATTTCACACTAATTTTTTATAGACTGTCTAACACTCAATTTATGTCCTATTAAACCTTATATATTTTGTGGTAATTAAATGCTAAGTATAGGGATTCCTACTACCTACCACAAAAAATTAAGGTAGGCCATGAAGAATTATCATAATTGTTAAGGTATTTTCGGAGCTTTTTGAAGTACTATACAAAATGAATTCATTAAATGCAACACATTTTTTATTATTCTATAAGTGATTCCTCTTTTTCTACCTAATTTGACATTTGAGTAGAAATAAATACACCTTTTTTTGTTTTTTTTCGTCCAATAAATGTAAAAACAAATAAGTAAAATTCCCTTCAATTCCTAATAAAAATATATGCGTTCCTAGCAAATTGACTCTTGCTATTCAATCCTTTTATGGAAAACTTAATTTTTGTGGATTTTTAGCAAGCAGAAAAGAAAGGGTTTGGATCTCAATAATTTATCGATAGGCTCTGTGAGCTCTAAGCTCACAGATAATTTTAGTCTCACATAGCTGGCAAATGGCCAAATCGGAAAAAATTATAGCATCTTAAAACTTGAAAAATTCTATAAAAGGACCCTTCATATGACTCTTGAAATCCTGAGGAGAAAAAAATATTGAATGTTCTGGGCAATTTGTTTTCTGTTCAAGATCAAGAAAAAATTATTCCAAATTTGGACTGAACAAGTATAGTTATTCAATACACAAAATCTAAACTTGGCAAATATGGATACAGTAGAGATTATAGACCTGATTAATTACTGATAACATTAGAAGTGAATGAACTCAAGAGACCGATAAAAATATCTATTGGAGTTACAGTTAATATTGGTAAAGTTCTTAATTCGCAGCATTTTTCGACACTTATAATTAGGTAAAAGATGGACTATAAAAAGGCTCACTTATCATTTTTGACAGGGGCTAATATCGAAAACTGGATTGAATTTTTGCATAAAGAGAAAATGAAGTATCGTAATTCCATAAAACTGAATACAAGTGATGATGTAATAATTGAAAATTTGATAGAAAAAAATCTCATAGATAGATGCCAAAAAAAATACATCTTGAATAGAAATTATCAAACTAAGTAGCATTACTCGTTTTTATTTCTCGGGATCTTTACAGAAGAAGCAACTGGAAGCAAAAGTAAGAACTATTTTGCAGAATTTACAAGACGCAGAGGAGATCCAAAAGTAATCGTAAAAAATGGGTAGAATTTTACTGAGAATCGGAGCAAATTAGCAAAGTACCGAACTCGCTTACTTTCTGGCTATTATTTATGTTTTTAGTTTCGTTGGAGATGATAGTTTCAAAATATCACGATTACAAAAATACATTATTGAGCTGATTCAGTTTGAATGCCCATTCCTACTAAAGAATACATAATAATCCCTCTTAAGGTCATATATATCCCTAAAATGGCCAAAAAACTCATCAGGAACATTGGACCAACCCTCAAGCTATCTATGCCGAGAAAATAAGCTTCTAGAAACTTGAAGGCCATGTAGAAGCTGCATGTTGCAAGAGCAAAACCTGGCACTGAATTGTAATACAATAATTTATTGGTCTCTATATCCTCTGCCACAGTTTTTAAGAATCCAACAATGCACTTAATTGGATCTCTGACAGGACCTTCAAAATCATGACAGCCACATATTTCGACTTCTTTTATGGAGATGCCAGCTTTTCCTGCATCTGCGAGCATTTCGCTCTCGATAGCTATGTCCTGAGAATCAAAGCGAAAAATATTTTTTAAAGAGGCTGAAAAGGCACGGAAACCACTATATTGATCGTTTATCTTAAGGTATGAATTGATTTGAGCAGTAGTATCCTGAAGAGTCTGATCCATATGACGGTATATAGAAGTGTTTTTGCTCAGACCATTTAGACAGCTACTGCTGGTAACCATTTCAGCTTCGCCTTCAATAATCGGTTCAACAAGCATTAGAATGTCAGCAGGGTTGTGCTGCCAATTTGAATTCATGGTTACAATAATGTCAGCTCCAGTATCAGATGCTGCTTTAAAGCCGGTCTTAAGAGCTTCACGTTTCCCTCTTCTGTCCCCATGAACAATAACATTAGCTCCAGCTTTTTTGGCGACCTCTGCTGTACGGTCGATACTACCGTCATCAATAACAATCACATTGTCAGCATAAAGTCTACTGAGCAAAACGAGACTTCCAATGGACTCTTCTTCATCGCAGGCTGGAAGTATTATAGTTATTATTTGAGAGGTTGCCCTCCGATCTAGCCTATTTTTTGGCATGTTTAAGCATTTTGTGACAAGCATTTCATCACTCATTTAAAATTACCTCTTAATTTTACTCCCATAATTAATTTATCAATCCTAAAGGATTATTATCCAAAGGAAAATAACACAATTAAAAAAACTTATAAAAGTAACTCCTGGAAATTAATAGGAATGTAAGTTATATAAATCTATTGTAACCAACATAGTGCAAGAGTAATAACTGAAACGTAATTGCATTAGAAAAACCTTTGATAAGAGTGATATAAACTTATACGTTTGAGATAAAAATACCTGGAAAATTACTTATAAATTTGAACAATATTAATATTTATTATGACATATCAAGCTTATTCCAAAAAAACACTGCCATAAAATGAAAATTAATCTCACTTTGGTCATGCAGTCTCTGCATCACACAATTTATCCCCTATCCATTATAATTTTACGCACTTAATCTCCCTTTAGCGTACTTGCTGCATTTCTTCAAGAGGAAAAATAGATAATAAAAAATAAACATAGATTTAAAAATATCATAGACTCTGGAAATATAGTTCTCCTGAGCGTCAGAACATTGCCAAAAAAATAAGTTAAAAAATATGGGTGAAGAGGATCACAATTTTGATGTTAAACCCCACTGCTAGCAACTAGATATGTTAACGCCCCTTCTGCATAAAGAAATTATTCGGAATCAAATATTTTCCATCGTCTTATAGTTCCTTTTCCTTCCCAGTTACCCTGATATTCAACATATTTTGAATGACATGACAGATGTAACATCCTACATTCCACAGATATCAAATTTATTGCCTAGTTGCCCATTATTATTCACTAAAAGTCAGGTTAATTTAACATGAAATAAGTAACTAAACTGGTTCCTCAAGTACACTATCCATCCTCTTTTTCAACAATTTTCTGTTTACAAGTCTAATATCAAATGTCTTTTCATTTTCACGATTATAAGGTAGGAAGCTCACACTTTATATTTGGATCCACGATCTTTTATCGAAATATAAACAATTAATAAGACACTGATAGGCTCAAGGTAAGGTTCTCATTTGATGGCAATAGAACGTCTGCTAGCCACCACAAAATCATTTCCGGAGTCGCTAAATTCATTGGTTTTTCAAAAAATAAGGGTGTAGGAGGAACTTGGATAAATCCGGATCCTTTAATGAGCATCAAAGGAATTTTAATAATTTTTTTTTGCATTTAATGGACAAGTAATCGGTCACAAGTAGTATATTGCATACGTATTGGAATTATTGAGTTTCCATCCGCATGGGCAAAAAAAGGTAAGGTCGATGAGACAAGAACTCTATCAAAGTAATAACTGACTGACAAAATGGTCTGCTTTTTAATTAAGACTGATAGAATCAAAGAAGTTGTTTTATAAAATGTAGAATATAATTAACTTAAATTAACATACAAAATATTACTGATCTTTCAGCTCCATCCGGACTGCTTCCTACAAGCACTGTAGATATAACAGTGTTATTTTTGTGTTAATTACATAGATTATGTTGCTGTTTCGGTTCGAAAAACAGACATTTGTTCCATCCGGAGTGATTGTAACTCCATAAAGCCATGGTTCCACATTTACTGAGTTGGTAGCTGGATTTATTGCTGTGTCAATTACAAAAACAACGTTGCTGCCAAAGTTTGGAATATATGTATAAAGATATTCACATACGATATTAGCAACATCAAAATCATGACTATGGAAACTAAAACTATTGAACGCGATTTATGTTTGTGATCACGTATTTCAACTTTTTACCAATGTTATTAATTAGGAAAATTCGAAGATCGCTCTATCTATGGAAAATATTCCTCAATCTGATTCGGATTATTGCACTATAACTAACTCTTCTTATAAATTAGCTAAGTTGTTAGTTATAAATAACATTAAAACGTACTTATTATAAAAAACAAAGGGCAAGGATGCCTTCAAGAGATTTTCCTTCAAGGAGGTTCTCCCTGCAAGGAACTCTGCATCTAAGTTCACACGCCAGCCGATCAAGTGGCAAGCACTTTATGTGTTTTGGCCAATGGCCAGTGGGATCAGATTGTAATCAAGAAGAACCAAATCAGATGAAGCAATAGCAGCATTTGACAAAACAATTGAAATTAACTCGCTTGATTCAGAAGCTTGATACAATAAAGGAAATGCTCTAAGAAAATCAAGCAATTTAGATGAAGCCATAAAAGCGTATGACAAATCCAGTTATTATATTCAAATCTATATCATGAGGAGTAAAATGAACGAAACTAAACATGATAAAGCAAGTAGAAAGCATACAATCATAACAATTTTAGGAATTACTGCACTGGCACTTTTAATCCTGGTGGGTGTAGCAGGCGCAGCGCAATCTTCAAATGTTTGGTTCCATAAAGGAAGCGAGCTAATGAGCTCAGAAAAGTACAATGAAGCCATAAAAGCGTATGACAAAGCAATTGAAATTAACCCACAGAATTTAGATGCTTGGTACAATAAAGGACTTGCTCTAGCTAAATTAGGCAAGTTAGATGAAGCAATAAAAGCATATGGGAAAGCAATTGAAATCAACCCACAGGATTCATCAGCTTGGTACAAAAAAGGGAACATTCTAAGCAGATTAGGCAAATACGATGAAGCCATAGAAGCGTATGACAAAGCAATTGAAATCAACCCGCATAATTCAAATGCTTGGAACAATAAAGGAGTTACTTTAGCTAAATTAGGCAAGTTAGATGAAGCAATACAAGCGTATAACAAAGCAATTGAAATTAATCCACGGGATTCAGAGGCTTGGAATGGCAAAGGCGTAACGTTAGGGAACTTAGGCAAATACAATGAAGCAATAAAAGCATATGAGAAAGCAATTGAAATTAATCCGCGGGATTCAGAAGCTTGGTACAATAAAGCAGTTACTCTAAATAAACTAAATAAGTCAGATGAAGCAATAAAAGCATATAATAAAGTAATTGAAGTTGACCCGAAGAATCCAGATGCTTGGTACAATAAAGGACTTGCTCTAGCTAAATTAAAAAAGTTCGATGAAGCAATAGAAGCATTTATGAAAGCAACTAAAATTAACCCGCAAATCAAAAGCTTGGCATAAAAAAAGTAATGTATCTAAATAGAATAAATCTGGCAACTGACGATTGGTACAATAAAGGAGCTGAATCTAAATAGATTAAATAAATCCGATTTGTAGGTTGAATAGTTCCTTAATTTCCATTTATTTTTTATCCTTCGCGAGACAAATATAGATACCTTTTAGATTTTACAGTAACGCATGTTTTAATTAAGACTACTTATTTCTGCACAATTGGTTAAAAATATACGATTATTTCGGCTGAAAAATGAGGAAATAAAGAAGTTGGGGTACAAAAAAACTATGTATGTATCAATATTATATTAATCACTATTTTATCAAATGAGGAAAATGGATTTATGAAGTCTCAAAATTTTCTTACTGGTTTTAAACTTGTAAATGTAGCATAGAAAATACAAAAAAAGAAATAAATAAAAGGTTTTTCTATATCTTACAATGTTTTTTGTGACTATATAATTTTGAGCGTATTAAACGTAAATAAAATTAAGATTCGATTGATCCTTATTATTGATGAGAGAATAAAAAAATGCACTATTGTACCAAGAATCTGGATTCTTCGGGTCAACTTCAATTACTTTATCATATGCTTTTATTGCTTCATCAGATTTATTTAAATCATCCAGAGCAGCTCTTTTATTGGTCCAAGCTATTGAAGTTTCATTCCTGGAAATAAACTCCTGCAAGGGTTTTTTGTATTGGAGTCCACACCATAAAAAATAACATTTAAAAAATTTAAATAAATGTATTAATCATCAAGTATCAGTTTCTCTCTGTTAATCATAAATGTAAAGTTGAAAGAAGTAAAGTACAGAAAAAAAACGGAAAGAAAAGGAAAATTATATCCTCTACTTCCTTTTTTTCATGCTTTCTGCAGTTATACAATACTAAATGAATTAAATGTGAATATTTGCATTCAAGAATACCTATGTTTCTTATAATTGTAAATAATCAATGAGGTCCTATAATAATAGTTTAAAGGGCATTGCCCCAATAACTCCGATCTTCTTACTGAGACTATATGAATTCCCGCGATCATACTTCAGATTTGGAAAATCCATCTGAGAATATCAAAAAAAGCAACTAGGAAGAGGATAGAAAAATATAAGTTGTACATGAGGGTGACATAAATTTCAGAAGATCTCAGTATGGATTTTGGACAGAGATTTGAGATTAAATACTTATTTGTAAACTTTATTGAAAAATGACTCCGAAAAAAAAAATTTGCACAATAGATTCATATTAAGCAAGGCCTTAATTTCATAGGGTGTTCTGATGAGAGAAAAGCGCTTTGTTTATATGGACCACGCAGCCACAACTTTCACAAAACCTGAGGTGGCTGAATCTATGCTACCTTTTTTGAAAGAACGTTTTGGGAATCCTTCTTCAATTTATTCAATAGGTAGAGAGGGCAAAGAAGCAGTTGAAAAAGCCCGTGAGCAACTCGCAAAAGCCCTCGGGGCTAAACCTGAAGAAATATATTTCACTTCCGGAGGAACCGAATCCGATAATTGGGCTGTAAAGGGAACTGCCTTTTCCAGGCGAAAGAAAGGGAAGCATATAATCACTACTACAATAGAACATCATGCAATGCTTTATTCCTGTGAGTATTTGGTAACACAGGGTTTTGACGTGACCTACCTACCAGTGGATAGCTATGGCCTTGTCGACCCTGAAAAAGTGGGAGCTGAAATCAGGGAGGATACTATCCTTATCTCGGTCATGTATGCAAATAATGAAATTGGGGCCATAGAACCGATTCGAGAAATAGGTGCGATTGCAAAGGAGAATGATATTTTATTCCATAACGATGCCGTGCAGGTTATTGGGACTGTACCCCTTGAGATGAAACATAAGCACAGAAACGTGGACATGCTCTCTTTATCCTCTCATAAGTTCTACGGGCCAAAAGGAATTGGAGCCCTTTATCTCAGGGAAGGAACTGAGATAGAGAATCACATTCATGGAGGCGGACAGGAGCGAGGAAAGAGAGCAGGGACTGAGAATGTAGCAGGCATAGTAGGGATGGGAAAGGCAATTGAACTTGCAACAGCAAATATTGAAGATCACAATGAAAAAATTAAAAAAATGAGGGACCGTTTGTTGTCTGGAATCCAGGAGATTTCCAGCTGCAGGTTGAACGGGCATCCAGAAAAGCGTCTTCCTGGGAACCTCAACTTCAGCTTTGAATACATTGAAGGAGAAGCCCTGCTTCTTATGCTTGATGAGATGGGCATCTGCAGTTCCACAGGCAGTGCCTGTTCTTCCGGATCTCTTGAACCCTCGCACGTGCTAAGGGCAATAGGTTTGCCACCGGAAATAGCTCAGGGATCTCTTCGCCTGACTCTAGGAGATGCAAACTCGGAGGAAGATATCGATTACGTTCTCAATATACTTCCTAAAACTGTAGGAAAGCTGAGAGCCATGTCTCCGTTCTATAAACCTGCAAATATGCGCAATAGTTCCGATGTTTAGTAGTTATGAATGAATACTCTTATTAGGTTACAATTTTTGTTCTCAATACCCCATAAAAACTCCAGTCATGCATCTTAATTCTATTTTTTTTGTAATGATCTCTAGAAAATTCAATATTATAGAGTTATGATGTAAAAATTATGTAAACCCAGCTGGCAATCAAGTAATATATATTACCAGCTGGTAAGAATACTATTCGGCTCTTTCTACATTGTAGCAGCTCTCAGATTGAAGATTGCAAACAGATGTTCTGTTTTGATCGCCGAGCTAGCACAATGAACTGAGAAACAAATATGAATGCAGAAAAGGAGATTGAGTAATGGCAACTTTAACAGTTCTTAAGTTTGACACCGCTGATGGTGCAGAAAATGAACTTGAAGTGATTGAGGACTTAAGTAAACAACAAATGATAAAACTACACGATGCAGCTATAGTCACATGGCCTGAGGGGAAAACTAAACCAAAAACAAAACATTTGATCAATTTAACTCGCATAGGTGCACTGAGTGGCGTTTTTTGGGGACTATTATTTGGAATTCTCTTCTTTATTCCTTTGGTTGGTCTAGCCGCTGGGGCTACGTTAGGTGCGGTAGTGGGTTCAATGAAACATATAGGGATAGATTTGAAGATTTCATAAAATCTATCCGTAGCAAAGTGACTGAAGGAACTTCAGCTCTCTTTCTTATGACTAGCGATGCCGTGGAAGATAGGGTAGTAGAGGCTATGAATAAATCCAAGTTTGAAATCATTGCTACCAACCTGTCAAAGGAAGAAGAAGAACAGATTCGTGCAACCTTTGCTGAAGAATAAAATCTACCAAACAAATCAGTTTATACCAGAGAGTTTACTCTCTGGAAACAACTTTATTTTTTTCCAGAGTTGTTAATCAGGCAATAAATTAATTTCCAAAAATAGTGATTAAAGATTGGAGGAAAGAGAGATTTCATTGAAAGAATGCACACCATTAACCACTTTTCCAGGCGTAATCGGATGCATAGAAGATCAGTCGGAGCCAGCTTGGCCAGAACCACTGCGTGCGAAAGAAAATGCACCTAATGTACTGTTCATTGTGCTGGACGACACAGGATTTGGACAATTGGGGTGCTATGGCAGCCCTATCGAAACACTCAATCGGATAACTTGGCTGCAGATGGTCTTGCTTATAGCAATATGCATACTACTGCCCTGTGCTCTCCTAGTCGCTCGTGCATAATTACTGGTCGAAATCATCATTCTAACAATATGGCCTGCATCACCGAGGGTTCGACTGGCTATCCAGGATACAACGGCAATACACCTTTTGAGAACGGTTTTTTTATTGGAGATACTTCTGCAGCATGGTTACAACACTTACGCAATCGGCAAATGGCACCTGACGCCTGCAGAACAGATGTCTTCAGCCGGACCTTATGATCGATGGCCTTTAGGACGGGGGTTCGAGCGCTTCTATGGTTTTTGAGGAGGTGATGCATCAGTATTACCCTGAACTGATCTACGACAATCATTCCATAGACCCTCCCAAAACTCCAGAAGAGGGATACACATTGAATGAGGATATAGTGGACAGGGCTATCCACTTCATTGCTGACTCCAAACAAGTCGCACCAAGCAAACCCTTTTTCATGTACTTCTGTCCAGAAGCCATGCATGCCCTCCATCATGTTCCTAAAGAATGGGCAGACAAATACAAAGGAAAGTTCGATGATGGTTGGGACGTTTACCGGGAGAGAGCGTTAATTAGACAGAAGGAAATGGGTATAGTTCCAAAAAAAACCGAGCTATCTCGCCATGATCCGGATGTCAAGCCCTGGGATCAATGCTCACCTGAAGAAAATAAACTCTATGCCCGTATGATGGAGGTCTTTGCTGGGTTCCTAGAACACACTGATTATCATATTGGTCGGTTGTTGCAATTTCTAAAAGATATTGATGAGTTTGAGAAAACGTTGATCATGGTGATTTCAGATAATGGAGCAAGCCCAGAAGGTGGTCCCACGGGATCAATTAACGAGATGAGATTCTTCAACAATGTGCCTGAATCTATGGAGGAGAATCTCGAAGCCCTGGATAAACTTGGGGGTCCAGAGACTTATAACCATTATGCTTGGGGCTGGAGCTGGGCTGGAAATACACCCTTCCGTCGCTGGAAAAGAGAGACTTATCGCGGTGGTATCAGTGATCCTTTTATAGTCCACTGGCCCAGTGGAATTAAAGCTAAAGGCGAAATTCGCACTCAGTATGCTCAAGCTATCGATATGGTGCCTACAGTTCTGGAGTGCCTGGGAATAGAACCTCCGAAGATTATCAACTGTGTAAGCCAATCACCTATCGAAGGTGTAAGTTTTGCACAGACATTCGACGATTCCAATGCACCAACCAAACACCACACCCAGTACTTTGAGGTGATGGGGCACCGTTCACTGTATCATGATGGCTGGCGTGCTGTATGTCCATGGCCGGGTCTTTCGTTCACTGAAGCAGGAAAACCTTTTGGAGAACCGATTTCTGCAGATACATTAACTGAGTTGGATGCAAAAGACTGGGAGCTTTATAATGTTGAGAAGGATTGGGCAGAGAACTATAACGTGGCTGCTGAGAATCGATCGAAGTTAATCGAGATGATTTCCACATGGTATGCAGAAGCCGGAAAATACAACGTCTTACCTATCTATGGTCGTGGAGTTCTACGGCTTGCCGATGAACGGCCAGGAATTGCAATTAATCGAACGCGTTATACCTATTATCCCGGAACTCAGGTTATTCCCATAAATGCAGCAGTCAAAGTTTTCAACCGCACGCATAGTATTATGGCCGATGTTGAGACCTCTGCAGGAGGCATTGAAGGAGTTTTACTCTCTCAGGGTGATATAGAGGGTGGCTATTTATTCTATGCCAAAGGCGGAAAGCTTCATTGGGTGTATAACTACGTATCAAGAGCCTTTTATCATGTAGAGTCCGATGAGAATGTTCCTGAAGGGAGACATCAACTAGGGTTTGAATTTGAGGTGACAGGTAAGCCAGATTTTGCTAATGGTAAAGGATCACCGGGTATTGCGAAGCTCTTTAAGATGGGAAGTTGGTCGGCTAACTTGATGTACCTATGACTAATCCACTTTCATTCGGGCTAACCGGTCTTACATGTGGCGCAGCTCATGGAGCACCAGTCACACCTGACTATCAAACTCCCTTTGAGTTCACAGGCAAGATCCATAACGTGACTGTAGATGCAAGCGGTCAGCTGATAGAAGACAAGGAAGCTGAGATGCGTATTGCCATGGCCCGACAGTGAAATTGAAATATCATACTGACGGCTTTGAATGAATATCTAGATATATATATCGTGTTTTTACCACCAGCAATAGGCCAGTTAACCCGATAATAAATCAATTTCAGAAACCGTGAAATAGCGACATGCGTCAGAAAGCGATGTGTTTCCCTTTTGCCTGGTCAGCACTTTGTTGAGAAAAAGGGACAATGCCGTCTGGGAAATTAATGGGTCACGGCAAACTACCGTAAACTCCCTTCTAGAATGCTCTTAGGTAAATCATGAGAAACTCTATGTGTCGGAAAAGCGAAAGGAATTGATTCAAAAAACCTGAATAAAAATGTATGAAAAAGATCCCCGATTTTTTGGGTCATTTTCGCTCTTTAAAGATATAGATTAAAGGAGGTTTTATATGAGTTTAATTATGCCAAATGATGACGCATTGTGGGCCTTGGCATCGAATAATGATGAGGGCATCATTGTTATGCTTAACCTGCTAAAGTTTAAGAGTAAAGAAGGAGCTGAGGCATATGATCGTTACGTTAAAAGCGTCTCAAAGATGCTTAAAGCACGTGGCGCACGCATACTCTATGCTGGTAAAGCAGCCGAGTTGCTGGTGGGCTATAAAACATGGGATGCCATTGTGCTTGTTGAGTATCCTCGCGCAAAGTATTTCTGAAATGGTGAACAGTTCAGATTATCGCAAAGTGCACATAGACCGTGAACAAGGTCTGGAAAGTACTGTGTTATATGCGACGTCACCAATGGGAGAGACAGACAAATTCTCTGAGTAAAAAAGATTCTACAATTTGATTTTAGGAGTTCATCGAATTTTTCTATATCAAATGTGAAGCATGAATGAATTGTATATGTCTAGATATATAATCTTCTTTATTTATATTCATTGATTCTAAGATGAGATGAGATACCAGGAAGAGAGATACAGGGTGCTATATGGATTGTGGTACAAAGGGCTGTATAAAATTTATCTGTCTAGTATTTAATCGCTATTGAAGTATTAATCATAGCATTTGCTGCATCAATAAATTTCTTCCCGCTTGTTGGCGAAAACATCCAAATATTAATGGTAAGCTGGTTCCGTTGCAAAAAATCCTTT
>PLUB01000056.1 GCA_003164755.1 Methanosarcina sp.
TTAGAGGGATGTCAGTATTCCCTTTCTCTGCATCTCTTTTTGCAGAGAATTGACCATTGCTTTTTGGCGTCAACGCTATGTTAAAGGCGGCATTGACATCGGCATGATCAACATGACCACAGTATGGACATTCAAAATGTTTACTGTGTCGGTTGCCTGTATGTCCACAGCGACTACACCTCTTACTAGTCGCATGGGGATCAATATAAGCTACCTCCGCTCCTAGCAGCCTGGCCGTGTACTCAATAACTTGAGTCAGTTGATGAAAAGACCAGCTGTTCAGGGAGTATTCACTTAAACACATATGTTTTAGGAGTTTATTTTTGTTTTTGATAGACTTTTTGTTTAGTTCTTTTTTTCTGTTTTTATCCCTTTTACGTTCCTTTTTTTTGGTTTCGTGTTTGCTTTTCTCACCATTTTCTGCATCTCCAATTTTGCTATTGAGTTTCTGGATTCCATTTAAATTTTCGAGTTTAATCCCACAACCATTCTACAGAGCAACATCCACAATCTTTCGGCTAATTTTATGATTTAGATCATTTACAATGTTTTTTTCCCTATTTTTTACAGCTTTTAGTTGTTTGTATTTGCCCATATTATAGAGTCTCTTTTTTATATTCTCATATTTTTTATGTATGTGGTAGCGCATTTTTCCTAATTCCCAGATTTTACCGGACTCTGTATCTGCTACAACAGCGATATGGCCCCTGGTATTGCGGTCAACTCCTATATAGTGCTCGGAACTTTTGGGTTCTTCGTTTGGAAAGACAACTGCCACATAAGCATAGTGTTATCTATTTCTATCTGGGAGATTTTGTTAAAATTATTGGAAAAATGATAGTTAAGTAGAAGTTTCAGGCAAGGGATTATGAGAGCTTTCTCCTTCTTTAATACACTAACAGCTTGCGAAGGGATGATTAATTTTACATTCTTAACGGATTTGAGGTCCTGGTTTCGGGAGTATTTCCTAAGAATCTGGCTGGAAATCGTTGACTTCAAGCCTATATGCTTAACATCCCCGGGATAAAGAAAATCAGACATTGGGAATAAATCAGGTACGGACAAAGAATTTGCTTTCTTCCTCGTTCTCTGCTTCTTCTTCTGATTTTTCTCATCATTTTCCAATTGCTTTGAATGAAGAGAGAAACTGGAAAGTTATAATCATCAGAACCAGATTTTTGAGAGGGAAGCGAATCAAGGCTTCGATTTTGAGTCCGATGTTTGATACAAAATTCAGCAACCTGTCGAGCTTTTTGGAGTTCTTCCGAAAAATCCCGATTATGCTTTATTTTGTAGGTAAGTAGCATCCTGATTATTACTCCATAATGAATTTTATTTATATTTTTTAATAATATAACTATTTTGGAGGAACCCTATAGATTTTATTTAATTATTTCGGATTATCCTGGTGATCTTATGTTTCAAAAAGTTGATCTTGTAGCTGCCGAGGGTCGTGCCTGCAGCCTGCCGAAAAGCTTATTGAAAGGTACTGGAATACCTATATGATATAACAAGATTCAAAGAATTATATAGTTGTTGGATATACTCTATATAGATAAACCCTAAACGAATAAGTATGACATTTTAGGCGAAACATTATCCTAAAATTGAAGTAACTATATTTAACATAAGTTATATGTTTTTTAAGTGATAAAAGGGTATGAAAAATATCTTGTGGTTAGTTACCGTGCAATGTGAGTTCAGAAATGGGAAATCAAAAAAGGTCAAAAAACGACTTATTCAGAGAATACTGGCGAGACTTTTATTCAAAGTTTGGATACCATTACCCTACTCATAAAACGTCTCTAACAGTCTTATAATGGCTCTAATTGATAGATATAAACCCAGGTTATATATAGAACAGAACGAACTAAATATTCAAATATAAGACTGATCAATATTAGTTATAAAGTAAAAACGGTGAATCTATGACTTTCCCATCGAAACTGTCTCCTAATATTACTAAACGAATCGATGATAATATTGCACTCGGTTTGACTGATAGATTGGCTGCTGAATCAGCCGGTGTAACTTATAAAACATTCAACGAATGGAATCAAAAAGGGCAGACAGATAAATCTGGAAAATATTCTCAATTTGCACAACATATCAACAAATGCAATGCTGAAGGGGCTAAGAAACTTCTTGAGAATTTAAACGCGCCAGAAACGCTGGAGACACGCGGATGTGCATGTGGATTCTCGAACGTCGTTTCAGTGACTATTTTGGCAGGCGTGTGTACACAAAAACAAATGTTGTTTCAGAAAACCTGAATCAGAACGTCGATATAGTAGTCAAGGACGTTGATGGAATTAGAAAACAAATTCTAGCAAAGTTTGATTGGGTTAGAGAAAGTCACGAGTTATCAGCTGATTAAGATTTTTCATCCGAAATTGGTATATTTTCAATAGAATATCTTTTCCTTTAAGCTCTTTATTTGGGTGGTGTATCCCTCATTACTACGCTTTACTTCATCCTTACTACGTTTACTTCTTTTTTAAGGCTTGTACTTCTATCTTACTACTGTTTACTTCATCTTGCAGGTTTTGTACTTCTTTTTCCTTTTTCTTTAGTAAGAGATTAAGCTCTGAGTCCTCTATATCTTGATTACGTAGTAATAAAATGAGGCCTTCAATAATACACTCTGTTTTACTTACGTATTTCTTTTCCTTAATCGCTGCCCGGGCTTCCTCATAAAGCTCTGTGGAGATCTTTGCACTTATTAAGGATTTCATAGAGTTGTAGTAAAGCCTTACTGAATTATAGTCTTTTTTATTTCGATGTAGTAAGTGTAATATAGCTATACATCGATGCATAATCTTGGGACGTTCTAAATCAGTGCTAGAAACGGTTAATTCACCTAAAAATGTACACATTAATACACTAATAAGATCCAATTTTATATTATTTCGCATATTAGTCTCTTTTGTTACCATGAAAATAAGATGAGTGAATTATGTATATTGCCATCATTGGTTCCGTTGCATAAATTTTAGAATAAATTTGAATTTGTCTTTTTTATTTATACATATGGCTTGAAATAAAATTTATGAATTTCCTAAGTTCCATAGAAATAAAAAATGTATTGATCTATTTCTCATGGAGCTACTGGGACTAATAGAACATATGGAACTCCTGGAACATTTGGAACTAATTAATCTAAACAACAATCATAAATAGAAAAATCCCACGAAGTTGTTCTTATGGTTCAGGGATTGAGACTAGAGATATTAGATAATATTTAGCTAAAACTATTACTATATAGTATATGTGCGAAGAATATATATTATGGTATGTTCAGTAAATATATTGGGATACATAAATGCACTATTACATAGATCCTG
Organism: Methanosarcina sp.; assembly: GCA_003164755.1. Taxonomy (GTDB): domain Archaea; phylum Halobacteriota; class Methanosarcinia; order Methanosarcinales; family Methanosarcinaceae; genus Methanosarcina. The sequence goes on from PLUB01000056.1 coordinate 3,345, forward strand.
AGATAAACTGTTTTAGTGTTGTTATGTGTCTGAATTTAGGTTTAAACTTGTTACCTGAGATTTGTGGGGTATAACCTATATTTGAGCAACTTAAGTATAATATATAGAGTGACCTCAAAAAGGAGATAGAACATGACAGATTAGATCCAACTTACATTACTGACAGCTCATAGTGCTAAGGATTCTGCAGATCTCTAAAAGGCGCAGGCAAAAAAAATTGCTCAGCTCTTTAGCGACTTTGTGTGTCCAGCCCGTCAAAGCATTCACATTGCGATCTACGATTTTCGACTTGAGGAGCCCGAAGCTCAGATAGTAATCGATTCACTGAACAAAGCTGCTGAATCCGGAATAGATGTGCAGGTCGCATATTTGCAACCAAGTAAAAAACACGTATCTTCGTCAGAGTTCTCGCTACATGGCGGAGATCCGGCACCTGGACCTGATGACGCATTATTTGGCCGGTTCCACAAAGACATTCCATTTAAGGCAATAGCGGGGATCGAAAAGCTGCCATAGATGTCCCTTCCTTACTGATTGAAGGCGGTGGTCACTTGATGCACAGTAAGTATATTATCCGTGATGGACTTGCTCCTTCCGCTGCTGTATGGACGGGATCAGCAAATTTTACCACCGATGCATGGAGTATTCAGGATAACAACATTGTTATTCTGGAATCACAAGATATCGCAGGTAATTATGAAACTGATTTTGCAGAATTGTGGGAAGCAGAAAGGATAGCTGGGACAGGTAAGAATAATTATGGGGATACTGAAATCGACGATGTAGATGTTGACGTGGATTTTGCTCCTGGTGACGGTCCAGCGATGGACCTTGATATCGCCAATCAGATCTCGACAGCAAAAAAGGAGATAATGCTCGCTTCGATGGTTATCTCATCAGGCGCAGTTTTGGGTGCCCTTGTTGATGCAATAGAACGCAGCGTTAAGGTATCTGGAGTTTACGACGGGCCGGAGATGAACCAGGTTATAAAAGACCTCGAAAGAAGTACATGTGGCACTGGCCAAGCAAAGATAGCGCAATGGAATGTCATAAAGAATAACCTTGTTGACAAACATTCCACATCATATCATGAAGATGGACCTCATGACTTCATGCACAATAAGGTGTTAGTGGTCGATCAACAGGTAGTTGTAACTGGGAGCTTTAATTTTTCTCCGAATGCGATTCACAATGCTGAAAATATAATTACTCTGTATGATGAAGCCATTGCATGCCAATACGAGCAGTACATTGAAGGCCTCATATCAAAGCACAGATAGGCTCTGTTATAAGCATTCTCAATATACCGGAATCAAAAATATCTAAATTAATGGAAGAATGGATCGTTTTTGAGTTTTGATCTTCTCCCTAACTCCACAAGCTAGTAGCATTGATGCCATTGTGGGCTGGCTACTGGCCTTAGTCCAAAAGAAGTATTAAATGATCCAAAAATATAATAGTGTTTTTTGATAGGATTCAAATTCAGAAAAACTATTCTTTTTGGGAGCTATACAAATGTTCCAGACTGAACCTATAATTTGCCTCCAACATCTTGGAAACCAATTTTTTACACATCTAATGCAGCAGATAGTAGGTCTGTTTAAAGGTGTTTGAGAACCTCAAAACTATAAAGAGATTTAAAAGATCATATATTTTTTGCATATATTCTATATAGTTATAACTTTAATTGATTAGTCCTAGTCCTTAGGCGAACCACCACTCAGCTAAAGACTAAGCGGCTTCTTGGTTCATTTAGTCATCTTTTGAAAACAAGTCCCAAAGCCCATCCATCGCATTTCCCTTTTTTTGGAGAGTTTAGAGAAGACAATTTTTTCACTTTCTTCTATGACTACAGAGTTGAACTTTCCTTCCGAAGCTTCGATTTATTCAAAATCTAATTATTAAATTTGTTATTTGGATTAATCAATGTACACTCAAATTTCATTTTTCATATAATTGCGATTATTCCACTAATTAGTTTTATACGCTCATCAACAGACAACCTCTCAAATCTTCCGTCATTATACAACAATTAATATTGAGGGGGGAAATTACAGGTTGAAAAAAGAAATCGGATGTATAAATGATAAATATCTAACAGTACTCTCAAGTTAATTAATCCAATATAAATAAAATTTATATCAAAAGAGAGTAAATTTGAATCGACCAAAGTGAGGGAATTAAATTTCCAATGGCAACAAAAATTATCGAGAAAGATTTGAACAAGATTTTCGCGAAGGATAAAAAATCAAAGATAATCAGAATCCTTTACATTAATGATTTACTGATATATGATCTATTGAAACATTAATCATTCTTGTGGGGATTATCCATACTTCCAGGCATCACTGATAAGTATTGTATTCATCCCAAGACTTTGAGGTGGATAAATATCATTTTCCGGCGTATCACCAATAGAGAGCACTTCCCAGGGCTTAAGTCCAAGCCGATCAAGAGCCATCTTGAAGAGTCTGGGGTCGGGTTTCTGTATATAATGATCAGAAGACATGATTGTAAAAATAAAGCGGTCATATAAGCTAAAAGAGTGAAGTTCCTGTTCAGTAAAAACTCTCTGGGCGTTCGAAACAATGCACTTAGGTACATTTCTGTATTTTTCAAGCAAACGCAGACTCTGTGGGTAAACACTTAGTTTTCTGAAGGACGCGGATCTGAAAGCTTTAGCGGTTTCAATCCCAAGCCAATATGCATCTATTTTTTTAAAAGCATAATCAGCACAAATCTCAGCAAATATTTCTTCGATACGGATATCTGGGTGCTTTTGATCCGAATTGCCCAGCCGACCTATGACTTTCCACTTGTACTCTTCTCTTAATCTATCAGGGTTAATCCGTACTCCATGGTATAGCAACCAATCGCTTACCCTTTTGTTTGTCTCCCAGCTTCGCTCATCGGTCCTGATATCAATAAGGGTTTTATAGCAATCAAAGATTAAGCCTTTAATTTTTCCATTTTGAAGCATAGAAATTTTCCTTACAATTTTTTTTGAAACTTATAAGGATTTCAGATTTACTATAGCAATTATTAAATACTAATAATATACGTGCCAAGACATATAGATATTGCGACAATACTTATAGTAAAACTAAATAATTAGATATTTTACAGAATATCCATATTATTATCTTCAGCGTCAATTCGGTACAAACATTTTGAAAAAAAGAGTTTAATTTAGCTTGATAGTTTCATGATTATGGTGTGTCTACAGTAAGTCAACTACCTGCCACTTAAGTAACAGGCATGAATATATCTAATAAATCAGATCATATATTATCCAACTGGGTGGTTGACAGATAACTATGGGACTCCAAGATATACATATAGTCTTGTGGTCTGTGCTCGATGTTTCTAGCGCCATACAAATCGGCATTAAGTTCAAAACCGCAAGTCTACATAGAAACTTGAATCCATCTCCATTGAAAATTTCGATAAATACCTATGTATTATGAGCATTGGATAGTTTAAATCTCTTGACAATAGTTTCTATTTATGAAAGCACTTATTTATATTCCTGAAAGCGCTTACTGATTTTGCTCTTAAAGAAAAATAAAAATTCCATAGTCAACGGCAAAAAAATAGGAAAGCTCTTGGACCTTATCATAACTAGCATGGAGAAGGTGGCGGCGGTCACACACGGCATTATAAGTCGACCATTTTGCTATCTTTCATTTCTGGACAAGAAGATCCTAGATTTGGAAGATATGGAGGTTGAGGTTGTCTACGATATCAAGAGGGTATTGATGGGGAACAAACACTACATTACTGACGTAGACCTATCTAAAAATGAGCGTTATCGAAGGCTAGATTTTGATAAATTTGCTAGTTTGGTCCACACTAAGAGTAACAAAAACAAGGACGAGCTTATTTCCAGACCCTATGTTCAATCTCTAATCTCCCATATTTGAAGTTTTGATGGCGACGTGAAGTTAAAGGTATTGAAGGGAAAATTGAAATATCTACCACCTGTGGACATCGTGGAGATTCTTGAGGAGCTGGATCACGGGCAGAAGTTGATTGTTGTAAATCATCTCGCGCAGAGTATACTTCTGATACCTTAGAAAAGATTAAACCGAATACGTAGGGGGATTATCTCCTCTCAACCTAATATGGAATTCTCAGGGCATAGCTGGCAAATTGCATTAACTGTTTTAGAGTCTGGAATCTCAAATAATCATTTTCCAAATTTCCCTTAAGTTGTTTCCAGTAGTCCTCATATTTCTACTCTTCAATCAGGTATTCATTCAATCTTAACTCAAAAAGTTCAGGGGTCATTTCTTGGAAAGACTGTTTGTGATTTGTCTCTGACATCATTTCTTAACATCTTCGGAAAGATCATTCGGTATCCACGTTAAAAATAAAATAGCTGAAATAATAAAACACAATCAAATATGTATCATATCTTTTTCTTTATTAGATCATACACCAAGTTGAAGTAAGAGCACTTAACTAGAGTTTAAAGAGTCAATTTTGGAAAACATAAACAAGAAGCAAATTTATGCATTATAAAAAGTATGTTGCTGTCAAATAAGACCAAGAAAATAGGCAGCTAAATAATTTAGGGAGTTGTGTAAGTGTTAGACAAAGAAAGAATGAGTACTATCCAGGAACGTCAGGACAGGGGCAGGGCCCTGAGAGAACAGGTACCTCGCAGCAGCCATGGGATATTGAAGCCTGTCTCTTCAAGACCCGACCCAATCAACCTGCTTCAAGAACATGACAAAAACCATCTGAAAAAACTTTTACCCATCAAATACAGCCGTATGCTGGAATCACCCTCTGCCTTTATGAGAGGTGCTGCAGTAGTGATGGCTGCTGACCTGGTTACAACACCAGTTATAGGTCTGTACACACAGCTATGTGGTGATGCACACCTGTTAAACTTCGGCATTTTTGCCACGCCAGAGCGCAAGCTAGTTTTCGATATTAACGATTTCGATGAGACTTATCCTGGCCCCTGGGAATGGGACCTCAAACGCCTAACCACCAGCGCTGTGCTCATTGGAAGGGAAAAGGGTTTTGGCAACGATGTAAACAGGGAATTGGCTATGGTTGTTAACAGATGTTATCAAAAATCCATAGCAAATTTTACCCTTGCTCCCTTCCTAGATGTATGGTATTATGACGTGGAGGTGGCTGGAGTCCTTGAGGTCTTTGATAGATCCTCCCGTAAAGACAGAGAGAGCGTAAAAAAAGTGGTTAAAAAGGCACTCTATAGTACGCAAGAGCATACTATGGAAAAGCTCACTGAGTTTGTAGGTGGAAGGCGGCAGATCCGCAATGACCCCCCACTTCTTGTGCGCTTAAGTGAAACAGTGCCCGAGGAACAAGAAGCATGGATTACAGAACTTGATGCTGAAAAGCTGTTCAAAGAATATATAGCCAGCCTTCCTGAAGAAAAGCACCATCTTATGTCACACTTTCGGATCTCGAGCGGAGCCTTGCGGATTGTAGGCGTCGGCAGCGTTGGAACGCGCTGTCTTATTCTCCTTCTCGAAGGACCTACAAAAGATGATGCACTGATATTGCAACTGAAAGAGGCAGGGCCATCGGTCCTGGAGCCCTACGTCGCAAAGAAAGATTATGCTAGCCACGCTCAACGCGTGGTGGTTGGACAGAAGCTGATGCAGGCAGCCAGCGACATCTTTCTGGCAGGGATTAAGGATCCATTGACAGGAATTCAGTACTACTGGCGACAGTTTAAAGACATGAAGAGCTCTTTTGACTTAGATACATTGGACAAAACCGGATTGGAAACATATCTCGAGGTGTGCAGCTTATGTCTGGCCCGAGCTCATGCACGGACAGGGGATGCAGCCTGTATTTCAGGATATATTGGCAAAGGTGACACTTTTTGTGAGGCAATCACTAACTTTGCTACTGCCTACGCCGAACAGACGGATAGCGATTATCAGGCACTGAAGGAGGCAGTAAAATCTGGTCGCATTGAAGCAAAAAAAGGCTCGTGATGGCAGATTAATCCGCATACCTATAATCTCTGGTCAGATAGTATGAGTCGAAAATTTTCTTTCAGTTAGAAAGTGACCATATAAAAAGTGACCATATAAAGAGAGATTGGGTTTGAAATTATTTGTGATATAGCAAATGTATTGAAAAAAATCTGTGGGATCTGTACATTTTGAGCTCAAAATTTTGTTCGTTTGTAAAAAAAATTTTTTATTGTTTCAGCTGCAAGAATGTATAGCCCTACTATAACCCCAATTATTAAGATAACCGAAATTGGAAGTGGTTTGAAGCCAAACGGGGATGCAAAAGAAGTAAATGGAATGCAAAGCGTCAAGACACCTGTCTGGAGGGTGGCTACTAGTAGGTATTTTCCAGGTTTGCTTCTGAAGAAAGGTTTTCTGCTCCTGATTACCAGAACTATTATGGATGCTGAAATAACGGATTCCACAAACCAACCAGTCCTGAATTGCTCTGTCATACCTGGTAGGAGGAAGAGTAGAACACCGAAGGTCAAATAGTCAAATACAGAACTTGTAATACCAAATACCATCATAAACTTGCGGATGAAACCTATATCCCAGCGGTGTGGCTCGTCAATCAATTCCCTATCTACGGAATCCGTGGCTATGGTCATCTCCGGAAAATCAGTTAATAAATTGGTTAACAGGATCTGCGTGGGCAACAGAGGGAGAAAAGGCAAGAAAAGGGATGCTCCTGCCATGCTGAACATGTTCCCAAAATTGGCACTGGTAGCCATGAAGACATACTTCAGGGTGTTGGCAAAGGTTTTCCGTCCACCCTTTACCCCCTCAACAAGCGCATCCAAGCTTTTTTCTAGCAGCACAATATCTGCAGCTTCTTTTGCAACGTCTGCAGCACTATCAACCGAGATTCCTACATCTGCTGCATGAAGAGCAGATGCATCATTGATGCCGTCTCCGATAAATCCAACGACGTTTCCACTTTTTTTGAGAGCAAGAATAATGTGCTCTTTCTGATTAGGCTCTACCT
>PLUB01000012.1 GCA_003164755.1 Methanosarcina sp.
TAGATGTCACCTCAGGCGTTATAGACAAATCTATACTAATGGCTCTTTGTGGAAAGCGTTGTCTGATCCTTACAGCTGGTGGTATGGTAGACCATGCCCTGAAAAGAATCCGGGAATACGTGGAGAAAAGCGGAATAGAATTTACTATGGGTATTGTAAATCGCGAAGAAAACTGCAAGTGGTTTGAGGAAGCAGATGAAGGACCTGAAATTCTCGATCTGTAGTGTATAATCATAATTTTACAAAAGCATACATTTGCAATGAAAAAATGGGCTTCAACTTCTTTTTTCCCCATACAACTTAAAGTTTTACCGTTTGTTCTTTGATTTGTGACATTGTTCACTTTTTCTAAATATGTTGTGCCGTTACAATACGTTTTTTGTAATAAACGATTGTATTAATCAGTAAGATCTGTAAACTTAGAGTTATAGAGGATTCCGTTAAACTCCTTAATTTCGTCATATACTTATGAATGGTATCCAAATTACTCGTGAAAGTAAGAGGTTTATTGAAATTCTCATAAATTTATGAGCTCATTGAGCCCATAAGGCGATTATTTTATCGATGGCTACATGGGTAAGTTTTCCGTCGTCATTGAGAGTAAGAACATTATCGGCACAAGCTTCAATAATTCCCCTGAAAACATCGGGTCCGCCACAGTAAACATCTACTTTCTTGTTGAGGTAATGTTCTGCTATAAATGATTGCATCAAGTTCTATCCCTCCGATTTCTTTTTTGCCTGATTCACTTTTCTGTTTGAAAATTCAGTACTAAATATTGTCTCATTTTCGCGCTTTAATTAGTCAACAATCTATATAGTTGTTGAAAATACAGATCTGGGACTTCTTAACCGCCTTTGATATAGTCTAACAAAAAACAGCTTTGTAAATCCTACTGATATCACCCTCATAGGGGTTTACTAAGCTGACTTATCTGCAACACTTTTTTGCACTTATGCACGCTCCACATCCAGAGACTCTCTCTGGGATGATATGTTAAGCATACTAGCAGGGACCATTACCTGGTAATCAGACACGTTTTGTAAATCTGTTGGCTTAACCTCAATTTGAGTATATGTTCCCATATTTTTTACGGTTGTTTTTGGTGTGTGATCTGTTTTATAGCCCCAAACTTCATTGATTTCTCTTTTGACTCCATGGCTTTTTGGGGAATCGCCTTGTGATATCATCCATTGTTTTGCTGTGTAGAGATATTGTGTATTTTTGGTTGTCATAAGCGGTGCACGCGGAGTTGTGAAATTTTCAACCGTCCATCCCCCATTCTTTTTAGTTGCTTGCGTGTAAAAAACAGTCCAAACTCCATTATTATCTTGCGCAGGAATCCAAAGTTTCAAGAGCTTTCCATCATCACTAAATACACCTGCACTACGATATAACAGAGTATCAGTATGCGTTGGACATGATGAATCCTTGAGTTTTAGAAGTGATGTGTTTTGAACTGTAAAATTATCGGTGTAGTTATTTGCAGTTGCAATATGTAGATCGCCGGTGAATCCGTCGTTACTATACATTGTAAGTAATGCATAAATTGTCGATTTTCCTGGATAATTCATTACATTAATATGCCAGGGGTGATATCGACTTGATAGACCCACTGCTTGCTTATTACCAAAATGAATCCCATCAGTGGACGTGTATCTATATATTACATGTGGGTTAGGATCGATATCAACAATCCACATGTAATATGTTCTTGTGGCTTCATCATACAATACAGCTGGTGATACACCATGACCATTAACATTTATTTCTGGTGAAACAGTAATACCATCATATATCTTAACCTTCGGATCTTCTACGGTTTCATCACCAACGACATCTCCTATTACATAGTAGCACATGAATTTCCCGATAATAGGATTGTATATTATATGCGGATCAGAACCATATGGATCACAACCACGTGAATCAGAACCATATGGATCAGAACCATAAGGATCAAGACCATAGGCATTTGCTTCATACTCAGATTCTATTGGTGTTCCAACAGGATTTTTCACTCCTGGCGGTACATGCCAAACTAGTCCATCATCAGAATAGTACAAACATGCATTTTCAAGCTCACCTCTCGAGTATGCATATGGTGTAATAAACATCCACCATTTGTGACCAAAGACGCCAGTCTTATTGAAATAGATAGATGGGTGATTGAACTGATTATATCCATATGGATCAGGTATAGATAAAGGTAGACGATTTTGAGTTGCATTTAGCATGTACATATTTGTATTACCAGAAGCATCATAACCATATGCCACTGTATGTGAAACATTATCTTCGACGAAATCATTTAGCCTGATCCCAGGGGTTGGCACCTGAATATCCAAACTGTTTGAGTTTACCCAAATCATTGCTTTGTCTATTCCTTGACTTTGGAATGAACCACCACCGGCTTTGAAATGTGTATGCCACCAATCTTTTCCCCTAATCCCACCTACGGGTGCGCCGGAACCAAAAGAAACATCAGAGAATGTGCCTAAGTTATGTGTACCATCTGTTAGTGTTTCATTGACCGCCAATTCAATGCCATTTGTGAATGGTTTATTTAGCACAACATTCGCAGAAGATGTGTTACCAGAGCCTGACAACACCAGATGTCCATTCTGTACTTCTACTGTTGAGTTATTGCTTCCTTCTTTATAAGCTGTCCATTTTGATGCATTTAAGCTGCCTGAGCTAAAGTTATCGTATGCCCACATGACTTCTTC
>PLUB01000103.1 GCA_003164755.1 Methanosarcina sp.
AGGCACCGATAAAGTTATCCGCGTCGACAAAGACAGGTGTCTGAACCATCCGGATTGTCCTGCAATGCGCACCTGTCCTACGGAAGCGATTTCAAACCGTTTCATTATCAACCAGAGATATCTGCATTAACTGTGGTACCTGTACCCTTACAATGTCCTGGAGGGGATTCCGTGCAAGACTGGGATCCATAGAATTGGCTGAAGGATCTGTACCGATTTCGCTAAGACAATTAGATAGAGCCAGGGCAGAAAAGCTCTGTACGATGCTTAAGAATCGTATTCAAAATCATGCGTTCATACCAACTAAAATGATGGAACCTCTGTAATAGAATCAAAATTTGTGAATATACTTTGATATCGCAGCACTAATAATCGGTCAGCAATATAATGTTGTAGAATTTACTGATATATGGTTGGCATTTTTTTGGTCTCCCGTGCAGTTAGTTCAAATTTTGGTAATATCTATATTTGATTAAAATAGTGAATTTCAAGAAGAATCGTTCTTTAAGCGAGTTTATTATATGTCATTTTAAAGTCCAATTTGGTTCAACTTTTTTGAGGTTTTGTGTCCGATTTATTGAATTGGATCATCTCTTATGAACGAGAATAATATCCCAAAATAAATATTAAACGATTTACAGCACGTATGTCAGCTACATGAGCAGGCAGTTTGTAACCACGATAAATGCAGAGAATTTAGCGAGATCTTGTCAGAATTGCTTGTCAGGCTGGAAGATATGGAGTTTTACCAGATGGCTGACAGATTGATGAGTATTCTCATAAATTGCAAGCCGAAAGAAGCTTCTCACTGCGAAAAGGCAAATATTGTCTAATCGATGATCAAAGAGGTAGAAAAAGATTTACAAAAAAAACAGTAAATTTAATAAACAAAAGATACTGAGTCGATAACAGTATATTTACTAAAGTTCAATTCTCCAAACTTTGACCGATTCTACTATATTTGTGAAGTTTTCCTATTTTTCTCCAAATTTTTGGTCGTTCCACTGCAAAAATGAAAAATCAAGATTTTTGCTAATGTGCTTTAAACCTGATTGTTCCAAACGATATAAGAGTACACTAGTTGTGGTTTATTAGTTCACAGTATTTGTAAATAAAGTATGATAAAAATATAGGCAAAATTGAAAACATTATTAAAAGGTCTTTTTCTACAATACTTATCTTTGAATTGTTTTTACTCTTTACGATGAAGAATAAAATGTAATATATTCAAAATCAAGTTAACAGTTTGAATCCATCAATAACAGTAACAAATAAGCAAAATAAATACAAATAACTGAAAAACTCAAAAAGAAGATTCAAATTTTTGAATCATGAAGACTGCAAGTATAGGCTTCGAGTGCATGAAGGTTCAAGGAGAAACCGAAATAATATATAATATATAAAACAAAAATACGTTTTAGTGGTGAATTGATGTTGTCTTTGAGCTCTGAATGTGACATAGAAAAAAGCGAAAGTAAAAAGAAAAGTCCTCTGATTGCCGCGTTATTATCTTGCATAATTCCAGGACTCGGTCAGATCTATGCAGGTGATCTATTTCGAGGTGCAATACTTGCTGGATTGGGGTTTAGCTTCTGTTTGATGGCTCTTATCATTGGATTGTTTACATTTGTTGGTATATGGATATTTGCAGTAGCAGGCGCTTACAACATGGTAAAAAAGCAAAATGATAAAATAGGGTCGTGTCCTTATTATATGAACTAATCTGGCTTTCTTTGGTTCCTGTTCAATACGTTTCAAAGTGAAACTCAAATATTATGTGAAATAGAACTCATAGTTAACTTTTTAAAGAGCTTGTTCCAGATCCGAGATTATATTTTTTACCTCCCCAGTATAGCAACTTGTTGTGGGAATTGACATTTCTCTAAATCATAAGAATTCTTGGTTCTTGAGAATTAAAAATTAAATTCGAAAAATGGTTTTATTCATATCAGAGTTTAAGAACCTTAGGCTTTTAAGCACTGGAAATAATAGATTCGATATCCATTTTTTTATTCCAGCGCAATCATATCGTAATTTGCCCCTATTTCAGGACGTTCCGGGCCAACAGTACAGTTTCCTGCCGATAGACTAGAATTATCGTAGGTTCCAATTTTGCGGGTCGTATCCATAATCTTTGTTCTGTCAAAGGCAATCAAAGGATGGTAGACTGGAATCGGAAGTTGATAAATCTCAGCATACATGTTGGCACAGTTTGAGATGCTACCTGTCCGAGGGAAGAGCCGGTGATAATTCCACTTGTTTTTTCCTTTTTCATAATCTCATAGGCTTCTCTGTACATCATGCATTTACAGAGAAGACATGTATTTTTTCGATTGCATTTTGCGATAAAGGATTGCAGATTAGGATCATGAGGAATCTCATAAATTGTAAACTGATGCCCTTGGGCCCATTTCTGGAGCTGGCGAATGCAATCAAAAGCACGTTCTTTTGCCTCTTCCTGGGCATAAGGAGTATTATTACAATAGACCTGAATGATCATAACTCCACGTTTCAGCATAACCAGGCATCAACCGGAAAATCAAGTCCTTCTGATATTAGAACTACCATGCTGCCCTGTGTGCCAAGTGCAAGCCTCCCAACCCCTTTAAATGTTTTCAGATAAATATACGCTAAGTTTTGCCGCGTTTCGACGAAAATCTCCTTATTTGGAGACGTCAGATTAACTCTAGGTCTGTTTTCTTACTTCTCCATAAAATTCCAGACTGCATCTCCACAGGCTTTAGCAATATATACTGAGGAAAAAGGATGGTTCCCCCTTTTCCTTGCTCTGATTGCAAAAAACTCACCATCAAAAACAAAATTTTGAGCAATAGCTGCACATACTCTAGCTGCATCCTCAAGTCTAGGTTCTGTTGTCAACGCAGCGGAAGTTGAGAAAATCCCAAAAACATCGGCTATCGCTTCGGCAGCATGAGAATCAATAGTCTCAATGAATATCCTGTCCCATTACCGGCGAATTCTAGAAAGGGAATTCTTCTTGAATCCAACATTGCCACAATGTTTTTTATAAGAATTTTTTCACACCAGTTCCTAATTTCAGGACTTTTAAGAGCAAGTTCTCCATAACGTACTAAAACCACATCAGTCGAAACTTCATCCATTAAATGATGTGAGTCAGAAAAATATCTAAAAATATTTTCATCATATTTCTTTTGTATTCTTCTGTTTAAATGTAAGTACAGATTAGGGAATTACTCGATGGAAATCCTTTCCTAAGAGGGTATCAAACCGACTTGGAGGAGTATTTTACTGTGGTGACATCGATGTATACGGAAGTCAAGCATTTGAGTCTATCAAATTGGATCCACACGTAAAAAAAGAAAAGCTAAGAGAAAAATTGTTTAAATTAAAAGTGCAAAGGCTGAAAA
>PLUB01000034.1 GCA_003164755.1 Methanosarcina sp.
AAATGAATCCTGAAGCCACTTTGTCTTTAGCTGAGTGGTAGTTCACCTAAGGACTATCTAAATATTCTTGATAGTCCTAAGTAAATATTATTTCTCAAAGTTTTTTGGATCTTTTTTGATTTGACATTGGAGCAGGTGTTGGAGCGGGGATATGAGCTGATGGACGAGTACTAATAATTTGCCCAAAAGCAGCTCCATTGGGTTATGAATATTTAGTTGTAACTCTATATCTATTTAGTTATGATGATCAAAAAATAACGACAAACCCAATTGTTTAGAATTTTCACTGTCCATTATTTGCTGGTCGGTCTCCGGTCTGATCTGCGTCATGCTCACAAACATAAGCGCCACTATTTGTGTTCCCGTACCAGCGTTGACCTTCTCCAACCAGATTAAACTTCGCTAGAATTTCTTTTCGAATATCATCATCATCTGTCATGATTATCTCGACGTTTTGGTTCAAATTTTCTGAGACAACATTTGTTTTTTATATACCCGTCTTCCAAATTCGTCCGGAAATCTCCTTTCCAAGATCCACATACATACCATGCAGTTTCCTGCTTTTGCTGCTTTATTAAGACGTTCAAGATATTTTTTAGCGGCATCTGCGTTACATTTTTGAATAAATTTATAGAACTCAAAATATTCCCCAGATTTTGAATTTTTGTCTTTCTTATGCCAGCCGTTGAATATCTGATACCAAATTCCGGCGGCTTCCGCTGCAATAGTATAAGTCAACCCAAGCGCAATATTATCTCCAATTTTCTCGGTTTTTAACCTATACTTACTTATATGCAAGTAAGTATAGGTTATATTAAATGATGAATTCCGAAAATAAAACTCCAATTATTCAAATAATCTAAGCTAAAATCTTAAAACTTGCTGCAAGTATTGAATCCCAGGGGGATTATTAAATTGAGTAATATAATTTTATCAGCAAATATCAAGAACAAAGCTCTGGAATTAGGGTATGATTCGTGTGGAATTACAACGGTGGATTTGATGGGGGAGTATGCATCACATCTTGATGAGAGAATAAGGAGTTTTCCTGAATCGCATGTATTGTATGAGAGCCTGTATCCTCTAGCCTTTCCACAAAAAAATGTAGAATGGGCTAAATCAATTATCGTTTGTATAAGAGGATATGGGAAATACAGGATCCCTGAGAGACTTGATAGATATATAGGAAAGGCTCACTGGTCGATAGAAGACTTAAGCATTCAAAAGAATACTCTCAAAAACTTGAATTTGAAACTTATTTGAATGCTTTAGGGCTTAAAACTGCTTATTCTATTGTCCCTGCTCGTTTGGCAGCAGTTAGTGCCGGCCTGGGGCGTTTCGGCAAAAATAACTTTTTTTACACAGAGAAGTATGGATCAGGGGTCTCTATCGGCATATGGGTGATTGGCTCTGAAATTGAATACGATGAACCTATACATTCATTAAACTGTCCTGAAGGCTGTAACAAATATATCGACTCATGTCCCACTGGAGCTTTAAACAAGCCTTTATCAATGAATAGAGGTAGATGCATTGCTCAACTTACTAATAGGCGGACTTGCAGACAGAGGAATTAAATACAAAAATGGGAACCTGGATATATGGGTGCGATGTCTGTCAGAACGTATGTCCCAAGAATAAGAACAAATGGGAAGAAAATGAGGATTTTGCTGATCTTTCTGATGTTACACAATATCTCTCACTCGAAAGTATATGAAAAATGGACGAAAAAACTTTCCTTGAAATAGTTCAGCCTAGGTTCTGGTATATTGAACAGAATGGCTTATGGATATGGAAATGTAATGCTTTGAGAGCTATGGCCAATAGTGGGGATAAGAAATACAATAAATATATCAAAGAAGCTGTAAAAGATCCAAACAGCAATATTCGGAATATGGCACTTTGGGCTTGCCAAAAACTTGGCGTTTAATGTATGAAATGCAACAACAACCCCCTTCATCTAATAAATCAAAGAACTAATTTTTATTTGGATGAGCACTATTCAATTAAATCATTAACGGGCACAAGTGTTGTTATGAAAGATATAAATAAGACTAATCAACAGATACTCTATTACGCAAGGAATTTTTTGCAATGTCGGGGTTATAATGGATTTAGTTACAAAGATATTTCTCAAAAATTGGGGATAAAGAATGCCGCAATTCATAACTACTATCCAAAAAAAGAAGATTTAGTTGCAGCCTTGCTCGAAGACAGCAGAAAGAAATTAGCTGCAGATGTTGCTCAAATAGTGAAATCTGGAGGGCCAGCCCGTGACCAGCTTCAATACTATTTTGACTACGCATTAAAGGAGTTTGATGAAGGCAAACGTATCTGCCCTCCAGGCTCGGTGATTCTCGATTTTGAAGAACTTCCGGAGAAAGTTAAAAAGCAAAATATGTTGCTGCTGAACGATATCTTGACCTGGATTTCCAGAGTTCTTAAAATCGGTCTGGAACAAGGGGAGTTTACTTTCTCTGGTCCTGTAGAAGCACGTGCAGAATTAGTAGCTGAAGCCTTAATGGGTGCTAGACAATTATCCAGCATTAAAGGAAGAAAAACACTTGTTAGTTCAATTTCTCTAATTAAATCAGATCTTGGATGGAAGGATTAATTTTTTTTCCGAACCGTCACTTACTTATATATAAGTAAGTATTTCTCCTAATATAGCCAATTTTTTTGCTGGAAAGAGCTGAGGTTTACATGATGATAACTTTTGAGGAGCTCTCAATGCGTGTTATGATCGTTATTTCATGCAAGATAATGCAAGATGAAATCATCTGGATTCTTGAAAATGACTCTTCTATTGACGAGATTATCGTAGTTGAAAACGAAAATATTTGGGGATTCACAGAAAAACTAAATAAAGCAAATCTTCAGTATAAAATGCACTCCCTAGAAGAGATTTCCTCGCTTCCCGAAATCAAAAGCGAATGTAAGAAATATACTGTTCTGGTTCATTTGATGGAATTGGGCCTTCATAGAAGTCCTAAAGAGGTGAAAATTAAGGTATATGAAACTATAAAGATTCTTGCTCCTTATTCTTCTGGGATTTTGCTCTTTTACGGTTTATGTGGGAATGTACTAGGGGAGGTTGAAAAAGATTTTGAACGTAGTTCTATTTCATGCCCAGTTCGTATTCTTAAAGGCAAAGATCACAGAATTGTAGATGACTGCATAGGAGTTACTTTGGGGAGATTTGATAACTATCTAAGGAAACTCAAAAGTGTCAGCATGCCGGCACTTACCTCTTCACTCCATGGGTAGTAAGAGCTGGAGGGAATTTATTCAACTGGATAAACTGAATAGGGACCCCACAAAAGCATTAAAATTAATGAAAAAAACCCACGAAATGATCGGTTACAAAAGGGTTGCAAAGATTAATATAGGGCTTAAATACACTGAAAATTTTGATGAAGCTATCAAAGAATTTGCAGACGTATTCAATTTTGAAATATTGGAATTTGATAATGGAAATCAGAAAATTTTTGAAGATTGTTATAACGAACTCAAAGTGGAAATCGGAGCGAGATAAAAAAGATTGAAAAAAGTTTAGTATTTGCAATTGAGTGGTGAGTTGATGCCTGTACTGAGCATTATTGCCTGTGGGATGCTCGAAGACGAGCTTGTACATGTATTATCAAAAGACAGTGAGCTACAGCAGCTAATTGTTGTGGAAAACCGAGAAAGCTTAGGGCTTCTTCGTAAGCTCAGATTAAGAAACTGCACCCAAGGACAGCTTTTCTTGATCGGGTCCCCTGCTCCTGAAAGGCCAATCCGGCCCTGATTTAACATTTTTTTCAAGGATTCCCTCAGGCTTTCTGCTATTTAAGAAGCTTCTCAAGAAAAGAAAAGACAAGGAAAAGATAAGCGTTGTTGTCAATATTTTAAGCATGTGTCTGCACGCTGACCTGAAAATTTTGAAGACAGAAGTATACAGAAATATTCGTGAAATGGCTTCCTTCTCGGATAGAATTCTTATTTTTTACGGCATCTGTGGGCATGCCCTTGGAAAACTGGAAGAAGATTTATCAGACCTTGAATGTCCGCTTATCTTCCTGAAAGACAGAAATGGGGAGATTATAGAAGACTGCATCAGTTTAGCACTCGGAGGAAACGAAGCTTATGCCAGGGCTATGATTGAATTTCAGGGTAAGGGAACGATCTATCTGACTCCGATGTGGGCTTCGAGCTGGAAGAAATTGGAAAATGAAACTGGAGGTCAAGGCGTCAACGACAGGTATCTCAAAAACTCTCTTTATTATATGACTGCAAAAATAGATACGGGACTTGTAGATAATTTAGAATTTGATGAAAACGTTAAGGAATTTGCCCAGAAATTTAATATGAAAATTACTAACCTTAAAGGTAGCGTGGAAATTGCAGAGAAATCATACCTCACTGCCCAAAATAGAGTTTGTTTTAAAAATCTCATGGTGTATAAGTAAAAATTTGGTTGCAAAGCAAAGAAAAATCCTAATCTTCTGATAACTGGTGACTTCCCTAACTCCGATCAAACTTCTCTAAAATTTGCTTTCTGATTAGATCTCCTTCATTGATTGTTAGTTCAACATTTTCATTTATATTCTCTGAAATAACATTTGTTTTCCTATAATCTCTCCTTCCAAATTCTTCAGGAAACCTTCGGTCAAGTATCCACATGCAAACTGGGCAATTTCCTGCATCTACGGCTTCGTTTAAGCGTTCCACAAGTTTTAGAGCACCTTCAGCATTCCGCTTTTTAATATATTGTGCAAATTGATAATATTTCCCAGATTTCTCTGCCTTCCCTTTAGACATTCATTGATTGAAAGTCTGGTAGGTTAAGCCAGCTGAATTGCAGCAAGCGCATAAGTCAATCCAAGAGATATACCATCACCGATTTTCTGTTGTATTTCAGGAGTGAGTTTCGAAGGACGTGGCATGATAACACCGTTTTTAACTCTTAAAAATAAATATATATGAATGTTGTATTTATATTTACTTAGTTCTCTTAGATTTGAACCGGCGTTTATACTACCTACATCAACAATGAGACATTCTCAGGCGTTTTGAGACGTTTTCTAAATAGAACAATAATTTAATAAAACTCTTAATAAAAATCTCGTGAGTTGCCCCAGATTAAGTCATTTCAAATCCCCATGATATAAATCCATCAGAACGGTAACCACCTTTAATATATTTTTCATATGCGTTTATTACTTTAAAATAATATAAATTGAGTATTAATAGTAGGACAAAACTAATCAATTTATAATTTCGTCAAAAGAAAGCTCTTTAATTGTATCTTGGTATAGTCCCATTGAATAGTGAAGATTTTGACAAATATTAATGTATTCTTTATTTGAAGGATAGGTTTTTATTTCATCCCATGATTTTTTAGGTTGATACGCTTATAATAAAGCTTCGATTGCATTTATAACATTTTTACTGCATTCTATCGTGTTTTTATTCCATTTGATTGTCTCTATCACTTCAATGATATCCGAATAAATCCTATAAGTTGTGTGCCATACTCCTTGTTCTCGATAAATGATGCCGTCACCTGAATCCCATGGTTGTGTATTCCAACGATTCATTTCCAATTGAAAGATATCATCGTTTGCTATAAGCAATTCTTTTGTACCAAGCTCGCACGCACCAGATGAAACGAGATCGTCTATTTTTTCGCTAATAACACTTCTCAACTCGGAGGCCGAATAACCTTTTTCAAAGAAAGAATGCCCAACGGAAACAAATATATTACCAATCTCTTCGTCGATATAATTTAAATCTTTGATCGTAAAGACAATAAACATTGCTTTAGGGACTCTGCCGGCACATTCACCGCAGGCCACACCACATTTTTCTAGACAACATTTCATAATTTTATCTTCATGGTTTGCTTCTTTACATTCTTCTAGGTATTTTTCTGCATGTTACTGAGTTGTAATATATGGTCAAATTCCTGTCAACCTATGGCCCATCAGCACAGAAGCAGGAATACATTTTTGAAAGGCTGAACATGTGTTACAAACAATAATTCAAACCAATTTCAGTTTTAGATATTGGCATTTAACGTCATATCCATTTGATTCATTGTTTATGATGTGGGTTGTATGAGCCACACCTTATCACATTTATAAAAATCGCGAGTAATGATTGACCAGTGAAATTTGTGAAAAAAAAACTTTCATTGTTACATTCATTTTAATCACCTTTCAATTTCTGCCAACCGTGACAGCCACTTCAATTTCTATTTTATTTACTTTACCTTCCTTTACAAGATGATAAAGCATGTTTTTAGCTGTGGACCTGCTGCATTCTACTAAACTCATAAGAGTCGCAGTTGACTTGATACTGTCAATTGATAGAGCATTCAGGAACATATCTTCTGTAAATTTCTGTTGAAATCTTGTTTTACAACCTTTCATATTATTTGATCTACCAGCCCGTCAATTTTCAAGAAACTACGCTACTATATACGATTCATTAGTATTTATAATTTACCATCAATTGATAATGGTAATGGCAATCAATACATTTTGACGTTCAGACATTGGGTTATGTAAAAAAATTTGATGAAAGAAATTTAAAGTTGGGAGATTTTGGGAAATAGAGCCGAAGAAAATGAGAAATAGAGCACAAAGGAAAAGATAAACAAAAACTATATATCAACTAAATGAAACTGATAGATAAATAAATTATATATATCTATTTTCTTATCTGTCTATCTTCTATGTTTGTCTTTGAATCCAGATTCACGCTAATACCCAAATTCTCCAAGTTCCCAGGTTCACATAAGCTATTATTAACGCGTGAATCAGTGTATGTTTGGATTATTTTGGACTGTTTCGTATACCTATCTAGATGCGTACAATCTAACTGTCTAAAATAATCCAGATGCTCATTAATTCCCACATCATTATTTGTGTATGTGAACTGGGAACTTGGAGAATTTAGGAACTTGGAGAACTTGGATTTTCAAATATGATTTTGTCACAGTCTATATAGCGGTAGTAGGTTGTCACTTTACCATTTATTTGGTTTTTCACATAGATTGCTTCTACTTGACCTGACTCAATAGTAGTTTCAATGAGATTGCGAAATTCCTTTGCTTCTAATCTTTTTTCGTAGTAAAACAGAGTGACTAGCAATACCTTTTAAATCTTTCAGCACTTCTATTATTTTATCGATTTTATTATTTTTAGGATCCACCGTCAACAGGTTATAGATATCACAGATCGTTGGCAGGAAATAATCCAAAATCTTCCAAGGTGTTAACCACTGGTTTTGGAATCCCCGCGGGTGATGAGTAAAATATATCTTTTTAATATAATAATGCGTATTTAAGTTCAAATCCGGTGAATTGTAAATGGATATTTTTGAGAGAAAAGACTTACAAGGAGTTGATCTTCAAGGAGCTGATCTTCAAGAAGCTGTTCTTATAGGGGTTAATCTCCAAGGAGCTAACCTTGAAGGAGCTAACCTTATAGACGCTCACATTGAAGGATCTAATCTTACTGGGGCTAACCTTATAGGAGTTAATCTTCAAAGAGCCCACCTTGAAGAAGCTAACCTTGAATGGGTTCACCTTGGAGGAGCTAATCTTAAAGAGGCTAACCTTTGCAGAGCTAATCTTTCTTGTGCTAATCTAACCGAGGCTGACCTTCGCGGAGCTAACCTTAAAAAAGCCAACATTGAAAAAGCTACATGCCAATTGGCTAAACTTCTTTTGGTTAACTGTACAGAGTCTAATCTTAAAGGAGCTAATCTTGAAGGAGCTAACCTTAAGGGAACTAACCTTGAAGGAGCTAACCTTAAAAGAGCTAAAAATTTATCATTCAACCAACTTTCAAAAGTGAAAACACTTTATGCTACAATATTAGATGAAGAGCTCCTTATATCCCTAAAAGAAAAATACCCTACCCTTTTTGAAAAACCTGATAAATGACCAGTATCACACAATAACGAATTGGATTAACTTTTGAAGATGAAAAATATCACAGAACTTGAAGGTCCTTATGCCTTTGGACTTAAACAACATTCTGAAAATAAATTAATAGATATGATGAAAGATCAAAAAAAAGAAAAATAAATTAAAGACTTAAAATATGTACTAAAAACCTTAAAGAAGGGGTAACTTGAAAAGATAATATCTAGGGGTAAAATATATGAAAAGTGCATATCAAGATGTAGTAGACGAAGTAAAGATCCTTAAAGGAATTGAAGAAGCCGTAGCTATAGCGATTGAAAGAGAAAGAGAAGCAAGAAAATTTTATCTTTATAACTCTACTCTAATGGAAAATCCAAAGTTTAAGGAGCTCTATGAGTATCTTGCAAGTGAAGAATTAAAGCATCTCGACTGCCTCGAAAAATACCGTGAAACACAAGAACTACCAGAAGTCAGTACAAAAGTACATAGTGGTCAGTCTTTTACTCCTGAGTTCAATCCAGCCCTAACAAAAGGGGGTGAAATCACTCTTGGAGATACAGGTATTCTTCTTGCAGCTATGAGGCATGAGAGAAAAAGTGAAGATTTCTACTCAGAACTGGCAAAACGAGTCGAAGGCAACGCTCTTAGAAATTTCTTCGAAGTGTTGTCAAGATATGAAAGGTCACATTATGAGTTAATTGATAGTTATCTGGATTATATTACTAGTTTCCGGATGCAGACCTGAATATTATATATTATTTAGCTTTCTTCTACACGCGGGCGGGATTTAGACTGGCATATCAAATAAGAGCCATTCTCAGCCACTCGGTGATATTTTTGAATAATATCATGCTAGGCCCCCATATAACTTCTAATAAAAGTCCCACCAGTGACCCAGAAATGTCATTGTTTAGACCAAACGGAATCACCATGATTTTGTTGATAGAGCACGGTAAGTGCCCACGAGATATTTTTTTCATATAATTTTTATTCCTTTTAAATAATATAAATCCGGTGTTGATAATCTACAAAAAACCTGATAAAACGTGACTTATGATAATATATAAAGTAAAAAATGATCGATTGTGGGGCGATTTAAGGCATTTTTGAGTGAACTCGGGTTATCACTCCGGATTAATTATAAGCCTGTTATAGGGGCTGAGATTTAGTCATTCATTAATTATCGGGGGAAAGTTCTCATCTATTATAATTCCTGAAAATCAGGGTCAAATAATGTAAATGCTAATTATCTTAGGTGAGTACATTATATTCTCAAAAGTATATATTTGGATAAATTTAATTGTAATTGTGTATACTTCCCCGTATAATCAAGTAGATAAGTGACCGAGCTGAAGGTATTTCTACCCACAGTTTCTAATATCACCTTCTTGACATCTAAGATCAACCTGACCATTTAAATTAATAAAAAAAACCAAGTATTGATGACTTGGGACCAGGAAGTAGTTATTATTTATATGTTTGATGACAAAATTAAGATGAAGCAAGCAGTAGATTTTATAGTTTAGGTCATTATTGACGTTGCATTTTTGAGTATCTGGGTAGGCATATTTGCTTTGTTTCTTTTCGTGAAATGGACTTAAAATAGGCACTAGAGAGATTAAACAAGTTCAAAGCAGTGATAAACTAAAAGTCAGCCCACCGGAATTTGTTCAATTAATCTTATGAAGGCGACTATCACGAATGTTTTTCGCTAGCTGAATAATTGGCTCTTCTGAAATATAATTTTCAACCCACGAGAGTCTTTGAATTTGAGATTTAACAGACAAAAATGCCTGTTGCCAATCGGCTTAATTAAGTTAAATTATAATCATAAATAGAAAAATGTGATATTTAGGCTAAAACATTCATTGATATACACTTCTTATTGCAAGTATGTCTTCCGCTATTATATTCCCAATAGTTCCCAATTATTCCCGCTATTTTCCCATTATATTCCCATTAAAAATAATATAAAAACAGTAACAAGGGGGTTAAAATTCATAAAAAAAGGGGGATTATGTTCCCAAAATTAAAAAAATGATATAGGATTTTTTAAAGTAATATCCTAAATATTAGAATGTCAAAAAATGTATTTTTTATTTTCTTTCTTGCATTTTTGGGGTTTTGGGAACAAACTGTCAAATGATTGCGTTTCAATGGGAAAATAATGGGACTCTTGTGGAAAACAAGGGAAAATTTGGGAATAAAATAATCAGTTGCCTTTGTACCCTGATCAAGCATCCTTCAGGAAGATAAACTCCTTATCAAATAAGGACCAGAAATTAAACTTTGATGTATCTATGCTGAACTTAAGAGCCTTCTTTCCACTACTGCTTTTTAGCATATCTCCATCTCTCTCATATTTAGTATCTGTTTCTTCTTCCATTCTTAATCCCTTAATCTTGTCAAGGAGTCCCCCAGCTTCTCGGTCTTTCCTGCCAACTAAGGCTCGTCTCACACTTTGATATCCAATGCCTGTGTAGCTTGATATATCATTAATTGTGCATTTCCCTTTACTTGATATATATTGAATTATCTGCCTCTCATTTTCGTTCATTTTTGTTACTGTGTTCTCTTTTTGAGCTTCAAATAACCTTTTTGCCCTTTCAAAGTCTTCAAGCTCAGATATTAGAGAGCTATCGCCGTCAAATGTTCTCTGCTTCCATTTAAAGGCAGCAAACCCCCGTACCATATCAAGGAACATTGGGAATATACGTGAATTACTGGTGTCCTGTAGGTCTATCCTGTCCACAAAGGGTATTTTAACCTTAAATGAATTTTGTTTAAGTTCCCTATACATTCGTCTACATATAAGTACTTCAATGTTCATTTCCTGCCCATTCTCACCGCTCGCAGCTTCGTGTTTCTGCGCATCAAATATCCTTTTTTTCTGCTCAGGACTACTGTCTGCATCAAAGGTGAGTTGACGATTTAGCAATTGATCTGACACAAAACTTTCCACACTTGTTAAGTACCAATTTATCCTGGGTGGGATTATCAAAGATATTTGTTTTTGATCTTTCACAGTTGTGTAGTAAGTTTCTTCCTGAAAATTCGTTGTAGCCTGTTTTATGACTTCTTCGAATGCAGGGTCAGGATCCTTATCTTCCGAAAAAATAATGATACCAGGAACTAAATTCATATAATAAGCAGCTTTCGCACTTAATCCAGTTACACGTTTCCATTTTTTAGGAATTAAATGTAAATGTGTTTTTATTCCATGTGACTTCCCAGAACCCGAAGTACCATTTACGGATATTTGCAAGCCTGCTGTATTACGGCAACACTTACAGGCTATTGATGCGCATATTGCTTCTTGTGTGTCCCGGTAACCTACATGTTTTTTTGCTATTGTGTTCAATATATAGTCTATCGGGTCGCCTTCTCTCAATACCCTGTCTGCTTCTTCCTCTGCCTGCTGGATAATTTATGGGCTAAGGTCCATTTCATCATAGTCTATGTTTAGGGGATTATCTTTTTGAATTTCTGGTTCAGTTTTCTTCTGGCGATCTATCTGTTTTTTCTGTCCTCTGAAAGTGCAATTATCACATTTTGAGTTATTGGCATCGGCAAATGTGATGCTTCCTAACTCTCTCCGGATAGTTTCACATTTCCAGGGCTCTTTTATTTTGCATCCGTCTGACCCCAGTTCATGATCACTTTGTGACCGGTTGTACTCATCTCTAAAAAGGTATTTACAGGCAAGGTGTAAAACTTCAGGGTCTGCACCATTTGCTTTCAGATCTGCCATGAGTGCCAGGGTTAACTGTCTACCTGTGCTGGTGTGCAAGTCCTTGATATCAGGGCCTTCTTGATGGCCCTTGAATTTTTCACGTAGACAGGGCTTGCACTTTTGCAAAATCACTTTTAACTTATTATTGGTTCCAAATAGGGCTGTAAGCCTGTTAATGAGTTCTTCAGGCATTTTTGGTATATCTTCAAGGATCCTGTGATTTCCCGGTCAAAAGAGTAAGTACGTCCACTTTTATGCTTGCTTGGGGGTAGGACCGCATTATTACCATCCGTTAAAATTTCTATACCTAAATCATGATGCTTTTGAGCTTTCAGATCCACAGTATATTTAAAAAAGATATGGCTTCGGTCATTTGTTCTCTTTGACATCAGCCAATTATCTATATTTAATCCGGCTGTGAGTTCGGTCCATATTGCGGGGTTCCAGTCGTCCACATCGATTAGGGTCAAACCTGATCTTTTTCCGCATTGCAAGCCAATGTTTGCATTATCAAAGTAAGAGCTCCTACTATATCCCCAATATTTTTCTATCTCTGTTTCTGTAAGATATTTTAAGAAACAACGTTTTAATAAGCAAGCAGTTTCAGAAAAAACAATATCAAAAACATGTGAAAATTGGAAGGATAGATACATAAAGTCAGATACATTCTCTAACAATGGGGCAACGTCTCGTTTATCTAATGATGTAGGTGATTAGTGGACATGTCCTACTATCAAAAAAGAGGATACTATTTAAATCATTATTTCTTGATTATCCCAGGCTGCAATAATATACATAAATTTTTAATGTGTCAAAGCAAAAATCTGCTGTGTATTTTGCTCTGGTTTTGGACTAAAACTTTATTGACTCTTATTTAGAAAAGCGAATTAATAATCCCTTGAATTTAATAAGGTGCTGATCATGGTGCTGATCATTACATTGCCAATTGGATAGACTTTGAGATGACAGAATTCTTGCAATAGTATGGATACGAAGCTGTTATCTGGCTAACTCTAAAATTCAAAAAATAAGCATTGGAAATCCTGATACTGTTCCAGTAGGAGGATATTCGCTTCTTGCACCTCTTAGGCTGGTTTGTGGAGTCAGCTGAAAAATGAAGCGGTACTTGCTGAAGATGTCAAACAGTTATTTGTATACGTGGAAAGAGGAGATAAGAATGCAGGTTTTGTATATAACCGTTGCAAAGACTGCACAACCCGGAACTATGACTATAGCCACCAATGTGCCTATCAGTACCCCATCAGCTATACAATAGCTGTAGTTTCTTCTTCTACGCACAAAGAAAAAGCTCAGAAGTTCCTTGATTTCATGACCAGGAAAGATGGACAAGACATACTTAATGCATATGGTTTTGTTCCTCAATCTTGATAAAATGTAGGACTTACGCACTTTAGGTGCAAAATCAAGAATTATAGACTTTGTGAATAAAGTTTCATTCTCGATGGTTGAAGGTTTAATGCTATTAATTTTTCAGTTGAGTAAGTTCGATATGTGTAAATATTATCTGACTTGATAATATTTAATTACAGATATCCTGCCTTCCAAAAATCAGTTAATTGAGATTAATTTTGAAATGATATATGGATGGTTCTGTAAAAAACTACTTAAATCAGCTGCAAAATATTCCAAATAAATGCATAAATATATATCAGGTTATTAGGTCAAATTAATCCGGATTAAATTAAGGATTTTTATAGAATCCAAATTCCTGTCATATCTGCAATCACTGAAAAACGCGATTAAAAGGATATCTTTGTATTTTCTTTAATTGTAAGGGTAGGATTCATTTTTTCAGAATTGATCAGTAACTCACGGACGTTACCCAAATTACTTGCTGGATACAAATGGATATTAATATAACACTCATCAGCGCGGGATATAGAACATAACAAAAACCCCTGCTAGAGCAATTAACGCCCCTATAGTTTCATATTTATCAGGCTTTTTCTTATCGACAAGTACACCCCAGATAAGAGATGAAACGATGAAGACTCCTCCATATGCAGCATATACCCTGCCAAAATGTGCAGGCTGGAAGGTTGGAATGATGCCGTAAATCGCCAACGTTAAACCTCCAAGTAGTCCATAAGTTATTCCTTTATTTTCCCTTAACCACAACCATACAAGATAGCCTCCTCCTATTTCAAATAAAGCAGCCAGAAAGAACAGAGCGAGAGAAATTCCCAAATCAATCATTGTGCTTCATCCTTCCTTGGCCAGTAATATATAATTGAGACTCCTATGAGAATAATCAAGGCGCCTATGAGATCATATGTGTCCGGTAAGATTTTATCGAATACCCAGCCCCATAAAATAGACATGACAACAAAAATGCCCCCATAAGTTGCATATATTCTGTGAAAATAAGAAGGCTGGAATGTCGGTACGATCCCGTACAGAAACAAAATGATTGCTCCTAAAAATGCAAATGTCAGTCCTCTTCCTTCTCGCAGCCATAACCAGATCGAATATCCTCCACCAATTTCCAAAATGCCTGCAAGGATGAACAGAAGAATTGTATATACAAAGCACCTTTCTCTGGATAAGCATCTTGATTCAAGATTAATTTTCAAATTAATCAAGTATTGTTTTATCTCAAAATTATTTTGTCTTGAAAATTGGTTCATTTTTACCATATATCCACAACCGCAAAAATATAACTCTGATTTATAGTAAATTCGTGAATTAATTACACTCAATAAAATGAGTGATACTTTTAATGTAAGTGCATATGTTTTAATTACTAAAATATTTCACAACCACTGGTAACGTTGAAGAAGCAAAATGAAGAAATTACTAAAACAGTTTTTCCGTGTATTTAAGCACTTTAAGTGCTTCAATATTGCATTTAAGATCAAAAAATGAATTATTTGATGACAAAGATCTGTTTTTAAGATTTTTATGTATTAATTTTCATTATGAAGACTACGATCTGAATTCGGCTAAGAAACAATTTCTAAAGGAACATATTCATTATAATTGTTTTTCTGCAACTTATAATTGTAAATAGAGAACGATTGCAGCATCATTTTAATATTAAAATATTTATTAACTGAATACTAATTAAGTGGGCTATTATCCTGAATTTTGTTTCTTAGTAGTCTATTCTATAAAATATCAGAGAGTTTTGATTTTTTTCCTCCTATATAAATATCATTTTATAATATCTCATGATTTTTCTGTCGATAAACACGGATGTACAATTTGTTTACCTGTTTGACAACTATTAATTCATTTGAAGTTAGATTCATTTTTAAGCTACTGTTATATTGAGAAAATAGATGGCGTTTTTGTGTACGTCTGCGGAAAATGGGTTAAAAGGGATTATCAAGTTTCAGAATTCTTATTCAATAACTCGGGAACCCGATCTAGAATTGTTCGCCAAGAAAATGGCGAAGTATCTTGTTTTCCTATAGTTTCAACGCGAAATATAATGGCAGTAATGTTATCTGGAGCCCCTGCCTTCAACGCAAGTCCAACCAATTTTTCACAGGCAGTATCGATGTTTTTTTCTTGCATAACGATTTCTATTTCTTCATCACTAATCTCGGACCACAAGCCGTCACTGCAGAGTAGATAAGTATCATCAGGTAGGATTTGTTCACGTATTATATCTACATTTAGAACTGGCTCGCCACCTAACGAACGAGTAAGTTGATGGCGCCCAGGGTGCTGCTGAGCTTGTTTATGTGAGATTAGGTGTAAATGGAGCAAGTCATTAGCCATTGTATGGTCCCTGGTCAATAATTTGATGCTGCTATTTCTTATTCTATAAAATCGACAGTCTCCTACGTGACCGATTGTCAATGCCCCTCTCTCTAGTGTTATGGCAGTTAATGTGGTCTGCATATTCTCAAATAATGTGGGCTGTGAATTGCCTGCAATGAATACTTCTTGATTCGCATGCCTTAAAGCCTGACTGACAAAATGGTTTGCTGCTTCTCCGTGCCAAGTAGTGAATTTGTCTTTAATGGCTTTCAAGGCTATTCTACTTGCAATAGCTCCACCTTTATGTCCGCCGAGTCCATCAGCAATAGCGAAAAGATAACGTGAAATAGATTTACCCTCCGTTTTTGCCTCGACGTTATGGGCGACATAATGGGCGTCCTCATTCTGTGAGCGCACCAAACCTTTGTGTGTTACAACCCGCCACTTCACAGTGACAGCAATAGGTATTGGAGTTTTATCTATCGATTTCATTACGGTGTTATCTCCCAGTGCATCTACCTGTTATATCCACTAATTAAAAAATAAGAAAGAGAAAAGACCTATCCATTAAGAGGTTTTTTTCTCTTCAGATTATTCCCCAATTTCTTTACTTGCATTTCTCCTGGATTCTATATTAATTTCTGCTTATTCATCAAGGGCAAGTTCTGATTTAGTCAGTTTAGAAGATTCCTGGGTCAACACTTTACTACCTTGCTGTCGTGTGTTAATTACAAACCAAACCACTCCGATGATAATCCATACTGCTACGATAATCAAGGCAATCATAGCATCATTTGCTGAAGTTCCACCGGCGCTAATGGCAAGATATACCACTGCCCCTAGCATTAGCAAATTAGCCAAGAAACCCAATAGTGGCACAATACGGTGTTTTAAGAAACTGGCATCAGAACGATGTAGAAATGCCCAGAAGCAAATGATGTTGGTCAATCCATAGAGTATGAAAGTACCCGTATTAGATGCTAAAGTGATTTGTGTCAGATTATCTACATTTAGGACTCCATATGCACCGAAGGCTGCAGAAAATAACACTAGCACCCAAATACCCCAGTGTGGTGTGAGGAAACGGCCATGCAAAATACCCAGTAGTGAAGGTATCTCTCTATCGCGACCCATGGAATATGTGATACGAACTCCGGTGTTAAGACAAGCTAGAGTTGTACCGACCAATGCCAGCACTACAGTTGCAGCCATAATCAAAACTAAAACTAATCCGGTCCCACCCAACATCTGGTCGCCTATAATCCGTATCATATCACCAATAGGAGCTCCAGATGCTCCAGCTGCAGCATAACCTGTAACTGTAGCTCCAGTTGTATCTACGCCAATTAATTGAGGACCGATAAAGTAGTTCGCAGCGAAATATTCGATTAGGTAGGCAAATAATCCCTGAATAAGCAGAGACAAAATGATTGCTTTCTTAATGTCATGCTTTGGTTTGATTGCCTCTGCACCTAGCGCTGTAATCGATTCGAAACCTACCAGTAACAAAATGGCTATAGTCGACTGGAAGAGCACATTTGTGAAGTTATGCGGAATTATTATGGAAGAGGCGGATTGTGTATAAGCCAGTTCAGGGTGTGCATGTCGGTATAGGATTGCCAACGCTGAGAAACCAGCTAGTGAAGCTAGCTGGATTGCATTAATAATCATCGCTGTGAAAGTTGAGCCGCTAATTCCACGATAAGCTATGTAGCCATTTAAGAAGGCAAATAACGCCGCTACGAGAATTTGCTCCCACACTGCTAATGTGATTCCGAACAAGCCAACGATATACACAATCAGAGTAGCTGAAAATGCGATCATTATACCTGGATAAATCCAGTAATAAAGATGCGATATCCAGCCTGTTAGAAACTTTGCAATTCGTGCCCACTGACGGTGACTAGCTTTTTCTTTCTCTAGAAAAGCAGCTTCAGCAAAATAATATGAGGAACCACTACCTGCTTTTGGGTAGATGTTTGAGAGCTCGGCATATGAGATTGCAGTTAATAAGGCTAAAATAAGAGCAGCAATCAATCCAGTCCACATCTCAGATGCAGTTGTCATAGATCCATTTGTCTGAGCTGCCTGTACCTGAAAGGTGGTCCACAAGAAAGCACCCGGGGCGATGAGTGCCATGGCATTTACCAAAAGGGATGTCAGGTTCAGCGTACGCTTCATCTTTACGGTCAATTTGCCATCTTCTGTTTGGTCACTATCCTGGGTATGATTCATTTGGTTAGATTCTCCTTTTAGTACTCATTTATCCAGAATAAATTTCAGCTTTTTGTTTATTTTATTAAACACATTCAAAGCAATGAAAAGTCGGGATTCTTTGTCGAATCTCATGTGCATAACCGGTAATTGTTTGGTGATCTTTTAATATTTAAGGAATTTGTCTAAAGATCAAAAATTGCTTTAAATGCCGGTAATTAATTGGTGACTTAATAGTATTTATAAATTTGTATTATATCCTGATTTGTCAAATGTCCTTCTATTCTGTTTTTATAAAAATTTCGTAAGCTAGTTAGTATCCTATAAAAACTCGATAAAACATCATTAATAGGCTTTTTATAGTCATGATTGTTAAATGTTGGAAACCTTAAAATATTTGAAAATTATCTTTCTATTTTATATCATCTCGAATACAGGCAATTTACAGGAGACGTAATTATATTTAAATATTTTTGTTTTATAACCAAATTTTTTATGTCTTATCGGTGATATACTGGTGATGTAATATTATTTAAACATTTTTATATCATCTTCATATTTCTCTATATGTCCGGTATAAAACTGCATATTTGATTTTATTTAAATTTTCCTACGATGAAATATTGTGTTGGCATTGTTATTGGTATATCTTACCGTAGCAAAATTTGCTATGTTATTGACCTCAGAGCAAGATCAAACCATAACTATCCATCTTTGACCTTGATTACAATTGTTTGTTAAATATTTTAGTTTCAATAGATAATATTAAATATGGTTAATTAGGATATAGGGTACCTATTGGTAGATTCCATGAAATACTTAAGTACAATGATAAGGCTAAAAAGACTTGATTCGGTAGCTTAAGAGCTTCAGAGAATTGAAGTTAATAGATTAACAGTATCCTACGTTTTTGGTTATGGTGTTCAAGGAGGACATCTAGAAACCGAAGCGATGAACTATGAAGCAAAGCTGCTCCAAAAAATCAGGCTTGAAGTCACAGCAAACTATGATTTTCTGCAACCAACAATTGAACCAATAAAAAGAGGATCAATAAATAAGAACGAAGGAAACGTTGGAAACGGCAAAATCTACATGCTACCGCTTGAGGATATCACAAGGATCTGCACGAATGAAAATGGACCTCATACTCTTTAAGTTGTGATCGAAAATGACTATTGTAGCAGCAGATACTGGCTGGATGTTGATTTCATCGGCACTTGTATTATTAATGGTTCCAGGGCTTGCATTATTCTATGGTGGGCTGGTCCAGCGTAAAAATGTCTTGAGCAGCATGATGCATTCATTTGTTGCGATGGGTGTCATAGCCATTGAATGGGTGGTAATAGGTTATTCGCTTGCTTTTGGAACCGGGAACTGGTTTATAGGCGGCCTTGGACACGTATTTTTGAGAGACATCAATCTTTACTCAGTAACAGGTACCATTCCCACATATGCATTTATTGCGTTTCAGGGTATGTTTGCAATAATTACCCCTGCACTTATTTCAGGTGCGATTGTGGGACGTATCAAATTCAAGTCCTACATCACATTCATCTTATTATGGGGTATCATTGTCTATGCACCTATCTGTCACTGGGTCTGGGGCGGCGGATTTCTCACAAATAAAGCCCTCGATTTTGCAGGCGGCACTGTTGTCCATATATCATCAGGCATCTCCTCCCTTGCACTTTTGACTTATCTCGGAAAGAGGAGGGGATACGGGATTGATTCAATTAAACCTCACAATGTTACTCTCACCCTTATTGGTGCAGGGCTTCTCTGGTTTGGATGGTTTGGGTTCAATGCCGGTTCTGCCCTTGCTGCAAATGAGGTTGCAGCGGTTGCATTTCTGACCACCCTAGTGGCACCAGCAGCTGCAGGGCTTTGCTGGATGGCTCTGGAATGGCATCACTTAGGACATCCTACTTCTCTTGGCTTTTCAACTGGAGTTCTGGCTGGATTAGTTGCAATCACTCCTGCAGCTGGTTTTGTCACACCTGTGGCAGCGATTACCATCGGTCTGATAGCTGGTATAATATGTTATACAGCTGTGGAACTCAAAGGAAGGTTTGGATATGATGATTCACTTGATGTTTTCGGAGTCCATGGGGTCGGAGGAATGACAGGAGCGCTTTTAACTGGCATATTTGCCAGCATTGGAGCTACAGGTCTCCTTCTAGGCAATTCCAGCCAGTTGGTGACTCAGCTTGAAGGTGTCGTTGCCTCAGCTGTATATGCATCTGTCTGCACACTGATTATCGGATTTGTGATCAATAAGACGATGGGCCTTAAAGTTAGTGAAAGTGAAGAAAATATCGGGCTTGACCAGACACAGCATGGTGAGGTCGCATATAATATTTGATGACAGGTAAACCTTTTACCTGTATTTTTGTAAATTTTATGTACCCTATGAAAATCATATCACAATCTTGTGAGAATTTCAATTATGGGTCGAAAATAATCATTGCCATAAAATTAATACATTTTTTTTTGTCAATCCGACATTCCTCAAATATACACGATGTAGAATTTGTTCATCTATCTGTCCACTATTATCCATCGAAAGTTAGATTAATTCTGAAGCTACTGTCATATTCAGAAAAATAGATGGCGTTCTCGTGCACATCTGGGAGAGAGGGTTAGTTATTCCAAAGTTTTCCATATTATTTTATACTAATTTGGTCTTTCTCCGAACCCACTTACTCTATGAGTTATTTTTAAATTGGATTTCAGGTTGTGAAAGTCAGTTACTAAAATTGTGAAAAAAATACTTGCTCTCAATTCTGACCAAAAAAGTTAATCTAGTTTTTTCCACATTTTTCGGTATAATTAATAACTATCCACATTGCAGCTTCAGTAAGCCTTCAGTTCAATCTCCTTCCAAAATCACTATAATGCTACTAAGGGCTCGATATACTTTGATCTGGAAATAGATATCAACAAACTTGGTTAAACTCAAATTTGATATTTGGGTCGTTTTTATACAGTAATACGTTATCTGAGGTGTGCTTAAGTCAAAAACTGACTTATCCAACTAGATTTTGCAAAGGGCGGTTATATTTAGTAGTTTCGGTATCATTTAACATAATTGGAAATGATTTTAAGAAAAGTATTCTGGTTGTAACTTAGTATATCACTTTAAATTGTTGCCAGTTTTGATGGAAAGTTCAATCTCATATACTTCAAAAATTAGAAATCAATCTGGGACCTAAAGTTTGTTTTAGTTTGCCACTAAGTAGTGTTTCAAACATTTTATCTAAATTTTCATGGAAAGGGAAATATTGAAGTGTATCAAAAAGTAGTTCACACAGATTTCCCTTTGATATCTTTCCCTAGATAGTTCTCAAGGAATTCGGTGTCACAAAAAAGCGATTAGGAGTCTTCCGGAATCGGTTTTTCGTCGTCGAGTTTTGACAACTCGGCATCGAACTCATCAATACTCTCATCTTCAGGGTCATTTGCAGGCAATTCGTGGCTTTGACGCCATGCAATAACACTGTTTTTTCTTACTTTGAGTATTTCCGCAACTCTACCATCTGACAGCCCCAAGTCATATAGTTCACGCATTTCCCAGTGTCTTCTTCCACGGTTCGGCGCGAGCCCTAGATGGTGGCGTATTCTGAAGACAGCTGATTGAGAAATGTTGATAATTTTACCAATCTTAGCATCGCTCATGCCAGCGTGATATAGCTGTTTTAACTCATCAATGTCAATGTCTTTTCGTCTGTTTTGTCTAGGCATCTGCTTCTGCTTGTATAGCCCAAGACAGCGGCGGCGGTTGGAAATTGTCCTGTCACAAACTCCAAAAACTTTGCCGATCTCAGCATCGCTAAGACCTTTGGCAAAGAGCTGTTTAAGCTCATCGACATTTATTTTTTTCAATGTGTGTCTTGACACAACTATTTTCTTCTTTAGCACTTTTCCTACAAGATTTTCCAAAAATTCCGTATCACAAAAAAGAGACTCTGAGTCTAGTCGAGTTGGCTCATTTTCTGTAGGTTTTAACAACTCAGCATCAAGTGCATCAATGAGCGCATCATCTTGGTTATTTGGGGGAAGTTCGTGATTTCGACGCCATGCAGCAACTTTTTGTTTTCTTCCTTTAAGTATTCTCGCAATTTGTCCATCTGACATCCCTGCATCATAAAGTTTTAGTTTTTTTTCGTGGGAACGTACCTGATTCTGTGCAAATCCTAAATTGTGGCGTATTTCTTTTACCTTCTCACAATGTACCCCAAGTACTTTGCTGATCTTTTTATCAGTCATTCCTTCTGAATACAGCTTTTTCAATTCATCCACGTTTATATTGTCTAAACTGGTCTGCTGCTTGCGTCGAGATAAACCTAAATCCCGGCGTCTTTCATAAACTGTATAAGCACTAACGTCAAAAACGGTTCCAATTTCTTTATCTGTACGCCCTTCGGAAAAGAGATGTTTTAATTTATCAATGTCAAAGTGTTTCTTACCTAATGCCTGTGGTGGCAGTCCTAAATCATGACGTATTTTACGTGCTGTGTCACGGCATATACTAAGAGCATTTGCGATTTTTCTATCATTCAAGCCTTCAGAATGAAGTTTTTGGAATTTTTCGATGTTAAAAGCTGAGCGTTTCCACTTTTTACATCTGGATAAGCCAAGATTTTTGCGGTATTTTAAGATCGTTTTATTACTTACGTCAAAAACTGACCCAATCTGTTTGTCGGTAAGACCTTTCGCATAAAGCCTTTTGAGTTCATCATTATCTATAACTGTGGATACTACGGGTTTTCGACCTATCGCGAGTGATTTGAGACCTAAATCGCAGCGTATTTTGCGTGCAGTTTCTTGAGAAAAGCCTAGAGAGTTGCCGATTTCTTTGTTGGTCATGCCTTTAGCATGGAGCCTTTTGAACTCTTTTATATCGACATTTATTTTTTTCAATCTGCACACCTTAATAATTAGAATTACCTTTCACCTGGGAAAATTAAATTGGGTTTCTTGTACTAGAAAAATGAGTAAAAATTTTATTACACATTAAATAAGTTGAGTTGTTCTCTTGATCTGTTTTACAGACGTGCCTAATTTATTGGTTTATACTTTGGGAGCACTGTAGGTCATGAATACCCATATCCTTCAGGTTGGAGTAAAGTGAATCCTATCTAACTTTTATTTAGTTCTATCAAATAAGGTTGGAAGTGATTATTTAGGGATCACAAGGTACGTCGAAAGCGACTTTCAATCGCATAGTTTAGGTGAATCTTACTAAGTAGACGGGATTATTTATGAGAATACTAAGCGTAGGATTGGAGTTATCTCATCTTTAGAGTTGGGTGATCACATAAAATTTGATTTTAGTCAGAGTTATCAGCGCTATCCTTCTTACTTATATTTATATATGGGTTATTAAGATAAATACTTCCTTTTTCTGATATATTGGTATAAATAAGTTTTGCTCAATTTAATAGGGGGAATTTCGATAAATTTCCGATTTAAACAAATTCTTCTATAGGTTCTATAAACAAGCATCCAAAAATTAAAGTTTATTAAATCTTCTAGGATATCTCACTTCTACATCAATATAAAGTTATATATATTGGTAACTTAGAAATAGGGTACCGTCTTCCTGTATCCAATGGAAGTATGTAAAGGAACAAGGAAAATATGGGACAAATAGTAATCTATTGAAAAAGTAGTATTGGAAAATCACCACCTTGCAAAACCCTACCGCGTCCCTTATAACCGTGAGAACTAAATTTCTTCCTATTAGGATGCAGCCATAAAGTAGGCCCTACAGAATGCCTGAGTAGTAACCCAGAAATTATTGAAAACAAAACTTATAGTTACCGTCATTGTTTATACAATAATGTTCTTGTATATTTATAAAAGTCTAAATTTTATAAAGGATTGTTACATTAACTTCAATAACTTGGTTTTGAAACTCAATCTCTGAATCAGCTCATAAAATTTTACGCTGGCTGAGAATGGATATTTATAGAGCAATGAGATGCCTGTGATGTTTAAAGAGAGCGAAATAGTCTGTGGATATAGAATATTAAAGTGTCTTGGTAAGGGGGGATTTAGTCAGATATACAAGGCTAGTGCCCCAGATGGTAACACTGTTATACTTAAGTTTCCAGATCTTTCTTTCATCAGCGATCCGGCTACATACGAGCGATTTCGGCGAGAATTCGCTATTGGACAAAAGTTAAATCATCCTGCAATTCCTAGAGCTAGAGACCTTGTGGAAAGTTCTGATGGTTTATTTCTTGTTTTAAACTATATAGAAGGTAAATCACTCCGTGCCTTCATCAGCGACAATGCTCCATTGACTCTTAACGAAGCACTCTTGATAGCCGACCAACTTGTTGAAGCAGTCGATTATCTCCATGCTCATGGAGTTTGTCATCGTGATTTGAAACCAGAGAATATCATTATTGGACCGAATGGTAGACTCCATATTATTGACTTTGGCAGTTCTCTACTTGAGGGTAGCCGGCGTGTGACATGGAGATTCGGTTCAGATACCTTTGGAACACCTGATTATATGGCACCTGAGCAGATACAGGGGAAACGTGGAGATGTGCGTACTGATGTTTACGCACTTGGAATTATTTTATATGAGCTACTAACTGGAACGGTGCCATTTCATGGAGACAATGCCCTTTCTGTAATGAACCAACATCTAACGGCAATTCCTATCTCGCCTCATAAGCTTCAACCATCAATTCCTCTTGAAATTGAAGCTATAATACTTAAGTCAATACGCCGGAATCCTGATGAGAGATATCAGTTTGCTAGTGAACTTCTGAATGATTTGAAGCATTTTTCAGATATCGACTTATCCCAATTCCCAAAGGATCCAGAACTAAAAGTAACTAGTATGCTAACTGATCGTCAAATATGGATCGGAACGTTCCTTATTTTTATTGTATTTTTAATACTTACAGCATTTATTGCGTTAGTTACCAATCTGATGCAGCACTAATAGAGTAAAGTTGCTTGTGCATAGATCGTCAAACATATAATGGTTAAAGAATATACCTTCTTTAGATATTTTGTAACTATCTCGTCTAGCTTATATCAATTCAAAACTCAAAATAAGATATTTCAAGAATCTATCCTTTGTTCTGGGATAAATACCACTTGATATGATTATCTTAATGTGATTATAGGGATATTTTGGTATAGGATAGTCTATAAAAATCTGATAATCCAACGTAATAGAATACATAGGTGTAGAATGCATCTATAAAAGTGTAAAGGCCTTAAACCTAGAAACAGGGAATGGCTACATAGTACCAGCTACTAGAGAAAATCTTTTTAAAGCAAAGCGTTTCAACATCAAATAGTTATAATTTATTAATAGGAACCTATTTATATGGCAAAGTTTGACTCATTTTACTGTGAAATAACTATATTAAATTCTTAAATCAGTTGGGAATAAAATTACTGAAATATAATATACAGTTTTCGGAGCATATTTCATACTTAAGTAATTATTAATTTAAAATTCTTATTTTATAGCAATGGGATGATCTTTCTACTTTGAACTTGAGAATCAATATATTGGTCGAATTTTTGGTAAATTTCTTTTTTCCTGACCAAATGCACATAGTGCCATAGTTTCTTCTTCAGAAAAAGGATTCTTGATAACTGTAAAGGATAGTAAATATTGAAACAGTTGGCAAATTTTCTTTATTACCTTGATTTAAAAAAACGAGACTGATTCAGAGTTATATTTTTATCTATTAAAGAACCTGAAAATTCAAACGCGATAAATTTCAAAAGAGAAGCAAAAAGGAGAATCAGGATCAAAAAAGGAAGTTTGAAAAGCGAAATCCAATTTCAAATTTTGAATATAACTTTCATCTACTCAATAGATAGGGATTATGATCTGATCAAAAGATCTAACATAAAAGTAAATAACTTCATAAATTTCAGGTATATTTCTCCTAAAACGAAAGTAGTTTATAAAGATAATGGATAATTTGGATAAAAATCAAACAGTATGATATAAAAATAAAAAAGCTACTAAACTAATCTAGTGCAATGAGTGATATAATTAGGAGATTGCAGCACCGATGAAGTAGAGTTAGTCATACATAATAAGGTGAAAAATCCTTATCTTGAACACCTTTTTGCTTAAAAACTTATTTCCAAGCTTCATCAGTTCTTACTTTTGCCACCATTTCAACCGGTAGGATAAATATCTTTCCATCGCCGAACTTTCCAGTCCTTCCAGCAGTTCGTATTGTTGAAATAATAGTATCTACCTCTTGGTCTTTTACCACTATCTCAAGCATAATCTTCGGCAGTGTATCGACTTCGACTTTCTTTCCTCTGTGTTCGAGGATTATACCTTTTTGCTCCCCCCTGCCAGTAATCTCAAAAATGCTCATGGCAATGAAACCCTTCTCCTCGAGAGCCTTTTTTACATCATCCATTTTCTCTGCCCGTATTATTGCTTGTACCATCTTCATAAAATCAACTTCTCTTTACTTAATCGCTATATATCCAAATGAATGTTATTTCCAGTTATAAGTCTTTATATATCTCAAAAAGGTGATATCCCAAATTAATTTTACAAATAAAGTAATTATGCTTATATAGTTTACTTAATGCAAAAAATTGCATCTTCTAGGTTTCCCACCTTGAAAAGGTTAATCTTGGAGGAGCTGTTTTTGTAGAGACTTATTTTAAAAGAGCGAGTCTTATAGGGGCTCAATTTGAATGAGCTAATCTTACGGTGGCTAACTTTTTTA
The DNA here is from genome assembly GCA_003164755.1 of Methanosarcina sp. Classification (GTDB taxonomy): domain Archaea; phylum Halobacteriota; class Methanosarcinia; order Methanosarcinales; family Methanosarcinaceae; genus Methanosarcina. Next base: position 26,333 of record PLUB01000034.1, read on the forward strand.
AGGTTAGCTTTTATGGGATTAGCTTCTTTAAGGTCAGCCATCTCCCTAAAGGTTAACTTCTGTAAGTCGATCTTGCAATAATCCCATTCATTTATCATGAATTTTTGTCCTTTATCAAATGTGAACTAAAAAACATTATCAACTTGAAAAGATATCTTCTGTTTAGTGGTGGATAATGGTCCGCATCATGAAAATAATTCGGAAAGTTTTAGGATCACGCAAAGAATAGTTTCTGAATATTAGCTTGCTTGTATGTATCTATTACTTATTGTGTTACCTATTAGATTGTGGGATGAAATAGGTTTTGGATTCAAATAAAAATATACTTACAAGCAAGCAATATCCCATTTCCTTGTAATACTATTTATATTTATCTCTATATAATACCTAAATACTGAAGATGCAAAACAAGGCAATAAAAACAATTATTTAAATATATATTTTGATAGTTAAAGGCTTAATACTCCTGATAGTTCAATTCAACTGCCTTGGCTCTAATATTTTCATGTATTCTATATTCCAAAGATGCACACGTATCTAATTGATTTGCCAATTCACCTAAGTTTTCTATCCAAGAGTTCGATGCATTTTTTTAATATCAGTTTATCAATAAATTGACAGCATCATTTAAATTATTTTCTTACAATATAAATTCTGAATAGATATCATTATATAACGCTATAGTCATACGCTTTCCGTTAGCCGCTTTGACCTATACCTTATTTTTAATCTCGCATTATATTCGTATCCTCAATGGCACGTGCTCTCTAACAAAATTTGGACAAGTGATTGAAAAACTAAAACGAAGAGTGAAATAAGAATGCAAGATCTTAGAATGTATATTCCGAAATTGAAGACTTTAATTATAGGAAAATCCCATGATCCATTTGATTCAAACATTTTCCATAAACTTTCACTGATAACACTTTTTGCGTGGGTTGGCCTAGGATCTGATGCAATGTCTTCTGCATCATATGGTCCTGAAGAAGCATATTTAGTATTGGAGGGACATTTTTATCTTGCTATATTTGTAGCAATGGGAATTATATTAACAATCTTTGTAATTAGTACAAGCTATTCGCAAATAGTTGAATTATTTTCTATTGGGGGTGGTGGATATTTAGTTGCAAGCAAATTGCGGTTCCGTTGCAAAAAATCTGGCTCCCGTGCAAAATCAGAAAAAACCTTCACAATTAGGAAAGTTAATCATATTCATTAGAAAGAAAATGGTACATAAAGGTTAAAATTATGGTGTCAAAATGCAGAAATATTTTTTTTGCAACGGAACCTTAAATCGTATCTTTACTATAACATTCAATTAAAATACAGACGATACTATTTAAATATATCTTCAAACTTAAATATATATATAAACTAATTAAAAAAATTTACAATATTCTAAGTAACTATTATACTTATTTCAAATCTGGTCTAGTTAACTGAGAATCACATACAGTTGCTTAAATAGTGATTAAAAAGTAAAAAATTTACTAGATTTGAAAGGATAATTGTTGTTTTATTACATAGTGGGTTTTTTGTTTAACTGTGAGAGGCCTAAACGAATTTAAATTAAATTGAAGAAAATGGAAGTATGAATGGTGAAACAATCTTCTAGTAGAATGAAAAAGGTACTTGTTATTTTGCTGGCAGTCCTTTTTGTGGTTCCGTTGCAAAAAAATATGAGATTGATACTATGAAATAAATAAGAATTTAAGAGTATATGATATGCCATCAAATGCTTTTAAATGGAAACACTTTGTAGGCAAGATCGTTCTGCAAACATAAGATAGTACTTAAAATATCATTGAGGTATAGAAATTTAAAGAAAATGATGGCAGCAGCATATCAAGGCTCCATCGGTCACACAGCCAGCGCTATCTATGGGGCAATTCCGGCGTATGGCCCCGGTGGATGGCCTTATTGGAGCTAACTTTCCATAATATTAAAACGACAGCTATACAATCAACTTATTTAGGATAGAACCTTGGAAAAAATGGATGCAAAGACGTGATATCTTTCCCGTAACTTAAGAGTATTTCGATAAATTCCATTAATGTAGCAGATTGTTTATAAAGTAAATATGAATTATTTATTGAGCTCGGAGTTTTATCGAAATCTTGCTTGTTTTTACTTTATTATGCAGAGTTTTTGTGCTAAAATCTATGCATTTTCGAAGTCCTTATCAAAATTAGGGAGTATATTTATACTGATTCAATGTAAAAAGCATATATTTTAATAAAATCGATGTTACTATTGAATGGCAAATAAGAACGAAACTATCAAAATCAAATGTACAATAATAACTATTCAACCTGGTTAAAACAAGATCAATAACTTTTTACATAAATCTGTAGCAAATTTCGGTTTGTTTATTTTACGTAACTGTTAGTAATCTCTTTTATCTTTCCATCAGTTAGTAATTAAAAATATACATTACATAGGAATAGATATCTACTAACTGATTTTCGATAGACTGAATAGTTATTTCTTTCTGTTATATCCAACCCAAATGGACGTTAGTTGATATATACTATATATAAATTCTTGGATTTACTATCTAACCTATTAAAATATAAAACGAACATTTAAAAGCCAGATTAACCCTTTTCAGCCTTTTTAAAGAATGAAATACAGCATGATAATCATTTTCTTGGAGACGTGAGAATAAAACTCTATATCTTCAGGCAATATTATTCAGCATTTGTGCCTACAATTCATAATATAATAATGGACAAACAAGCAAATAAATTTTATATTTATAAATATCCGCAGATTGCATGATATAAATAGAGTAAAAGCTAATTAACATGATAGTGGGAGTTAATGATTGGGGTCTTATAGCCAATAATTGTGTATCAAAAAACGATCCTATAAAAATATCGGCGAGATTTAAATTCAACTTACAAGATTATTTGTTAACTAACTGAACGATAATTATTTACTATCAGACACATACTACACTAAAACGGTAATGATACCTGCAGCTTGGTAGATTATATGTTGGATAGCTCATTTACAATCTCTCCCTATCAGACGCATAAATACACTAAAACATTCTATTTTGGATCTATACTATAGTGTATTTATGGATCAAGGCATAATATATTAACATTATAACATATAAACTTTTTTTACACGTGTCTAATGTCTTAATAACTATTCTCAGTTACTTTTACTGTATGATCTTATTGAACCTATTGCATTCCAATTATAATAGGTATTAAGTTTTTGTCCTTCTTCATCTTCTGTTATCCGTACGAATTCTTCTCCAAGGAAAAGCACCGCCTTCTTGTAGACCTTCCCTTCATTGATCTGAAGGTTGACTCCTTCTCTGAGTTTTCTTGACAAAGTTCCTTCTAATGGGGATGATGCATATTCAAAAACTTTTACCCATGTGTTCTTCATTTCCGTTCACCTTAAGATATGTCTTACCAGATATGTATTATCTGCAACTTCTCAGCTGCTATTGGAACATTAAATTACTAATGTATTTGATAATATTCCGGTATCCTATGTACTATTTTCTATTTAATAAAGATTTCCATTGTACATAGTTTCATTCAGATCTTCGATATGCTGAGTATATTTGTTTCCATAGTCACCTGTATACGTTTCAAAAATCTTCGCGGGACCATTAGGGAAGCTTACTATGGTAGTATACCAACCATCGCTCTTGCTAGTTATGTTGCAATAAATTTATAATTCTGAAATGATAAAATTGTAATAGAAGCTAAACTAATAAATGAATAGATTTAAATGTTAAACCTGTGCATAATTTGAACAGAACACTCACAACGGAAAAATCATGAATAAATTAGAATTTTCATTGCCATATTATTATACCTAATTATTCTACAACTGCGCATGCAAAGTGCCCATGCTCTTGCGCATGATATCCATCTGTACGTCCTTGCAAATAGCATCCATTGATGTCATCTGGACTCAAATTCTCATTAAGTTGGAATCCTAAACATGCGAACTCTTCGGCTAATGTTGCTGGATTAAAGCCTGTTATTATCGGTTCATCTATCTTCAACAAAAAATCCTTAAATTCACGCATTTGTGGCGACATTTTTTCGGGGATAAATGCATCGGTGTCTAAGTAATCGAAAACAACCATACTGCCCGTAGGAGCAATTTCAGTGATGGAGCGCAGTGTCGCAAATGCCTCATCTCGACTCAAAAAATTGATAACACCAAGCCAACTAAAGAAGCTTTTCACATCTGGGTCATAAAATGATGAACTAGTTAGTGCTGTTACTAGACTTTCCTTTGTGAAATCTATAGGAATGAAGTGTAATTTTGCTGGATGTTTCCATCCCAACTCAGCAAGTCGATGTAGCTTAAATTCTTGCGTTGCGGGGTGATCAACTTCAAATACTTCCAACTTTTCTAACATTTCCGGGCGCCTAAATGCAAATGTATCCATTCCTGCCCCGAGGATTACATACTGCTTTACTCCTTGCTGGATAGCTTTCGCTAAGTTATCTTCTGCGTACCGTGCACGGCTGGCAACATTATTGATTCCTTGCATCAAGAATTCCGAGATCATTTTCTGGTTAAAACATAACTCTGTATCCTCATAATCATTTACCTGTTTAACCCAAGGAGTCAAATATTGTTCAATCAGTGATCGTTTTTCCTCTGGTATCAAATCATAGGCCAAAAAATCATCAAAGATTTTTGGAGTCTCATGCGTGGAATGATAAGCACGCATGTAGGCTACCATGAATGCAGTAAAGCTTGCTTGATCATCTTTCATATAACAATCTCCTTTTTTACTATACTTATCTTAGAAGTCGAAAAAATAGTGTTTTATGTATCTTTGTTAAGAACATATTAAAAAAGTTTTTTAATGGACCAACAAAATTTAAAAATATGTATTAAATCTAAATAAGTGTTAGTTACATTACATTTACAGAAAATTCATGATACTTATAGACTTTTTATTTCTCTGTTTTATTTAATAATGTAGAGTCATTGTTTTACTAAATTTTGATCAGGATTTATACATAGTTTTTGGTATAAAACCTATGCATCATGTTTTAAGAAGTACAGTCTTGAAAATATGTATAAAGTCAGAGCGTAATCACTATCTAGTATGACAGATCAAAAAAAACACCATCCAGTAAATCAGATACTGTTGATGTATGCATCGTCAACAGTATCTCCTCTCTTATTCATAATAAATTTTGATTTCCATAAGGATTAAGCAGATTCAGTTGCTCTATTGTATCCTTTAGCCAAGTTTGTATTTACGTGTACTACAGCTTCATTTCTATTCTTGTATGCAAAGTCTTCGGTAATTATTGGCAGCTTATCAGCGTCTTTCTGGGAAGTGACGATCATACCTGCAGGAATGTACTTATTGTCAGAAATGGTTACTCCAATAGCTGCTGATTTTGGTTCCAGTACACACTTGTTTCCTACTTCTGCCTTGAAAACAAGAGTTTGAAAGCCAATAAATGTATCATTACCTACATAAGCCGGACCATGTACCATGGACTGATGAGCAAGAGTAACATTTTCTCCCACATAGACGTATTTTTTACCATTGACATCAACAAGATGCTTTTCGACCGGCTTACCTTGTTCGTCGGTTGTCTCAAGCCCATGAATCACGACTCCATCCTGGACATTGCTATCGTTACCTATGTAAACAGGCATCCCCTCATCTCCACGGATAGATGCCATGGGATAAACCATCACATTAGCACCGATTATCACGTCTCCAATGACCGAAGCCTGGGGGTGTATATAAGCTGTGGGGTCGATTATAGGATAGATGGGCTTAGGATTCCATGGGGTTATGGGATTGTTCATGATATTAGAAAACTTCACCGATATTATCTGTTTATCCTTTGCTTCATTGTAATGTTGGGCACTAGTGCTAGTGACAGTGACCACTAAAATAGCTAAAATTAAGATTGTAAATATCTGCTTGTGAAATGCCATAATTTTATACCTCATTTTTTTTGAAAAAGTAATTCGACTCTATTTTTTGATCAACTAATTTCTGTTAAAGTATACAAAAACCCCACAATTATTATTAATTAATTATACAAAAAATAGTTTAGAAACAAAAAATAATACCACATAAAATATTTCACAGTCAAAAAACAATTAAATATTTAAAATGATTTTTTAGTATTTTTTGGTTTTAAAATATGTTCCTGGAAAGTAAATTTTATTCAGAAACTACTTTTTGTATAATTAATTTAAAATAACTAACATGCTCAGTAAGTATTGTAGTTAATCAAAATTTGTTGGTGCACTAGAATAAATATCAGCCAACTGATTTACGGTAATTTGAATAGTTACCAAAAACAAATTCCAATAGAAATCTTGATTTTAGCCATAAAGGAGAGAACTAAATGTTGAAACAATCACCTAGTAGAATGAAAAAGATACTGGCAATTTCGTTAGTAATCCTTTTCGTAGTATCTTTAACAGCAGTGACAGCTGGTGCTGCACGTCGTGGTGGACATCACGGTACAGTCCACCATGGTACGGTCCATCGCGGTGGACATCACGGTGGACATCACGGTGCGGTCCATCACGGTAGGGTTTATTATGGCTACAGCAACAGACCACGTGCCCATTACTACCTAGGCCAGTATTACCCTAGCTGTGATTGGGCATGGAAACCTAACACCAATCAGTGGGTATGGGCCTGCTAACCAGTGAATATAGATACATGTAATAGATTCAAATTTTAAAGTCAAATCTACTTTTATTACATTGTATCTAAAAATCTTTAAATTTCAATTGGCTCTATATTACTGTATAGATCCGATATTCTTGATAGAAAATATTAAATATAGTAATATCTCTAGTGTACTACCGGTAAAATATAATTAAGAAATATTAGTTTGTCATGCACTCACATGTCTATTCAAAAAATATCAGAAAATAGGAATATCTGAAATCTATTCACCGAACTTATGGTTGTAGAATTTCCTGTGGTGGTGACATTCTTTAGAGATAACCATAGGCAGTTGATAGTTTCAGGTTTCTTAAACGAAATACCAAGTGTCACGGAAGGAGTATCACTCCTACCCTTCCATCCACTATTTTTCAAATTAAAATAATCCTTTCTATATTTTAGTATACCATTGATTTGAACCAAATCTAAAGGATGAATTAAAATGTTGAAAAAATCATTTAGTATGAAAAAAATACTTGCCATTTTGTTGGCAGTTCTTTTTGTGACATCTTTATCAGCTGTGACTGTCGAAGCATATGGCTGGGGTTATGGTCCTGGTTGTATGTGGGTGGGTGGTAACAACTGGCTTTGCCCTGCATTCTCTGGAATGTTCCCGGGAATGCCATATACCATTCAAAATACAACACCTGCAGCTCCAGCGCCTGCAGCTCCAAGTCCAAACTTAGCAGGAGTAGCTATATTTTCGTAAACATCATCAACACCGATAAATTCTCCAAGCAAATAATTGAAAAATATTTTCATATTTTTTCAAATAATCATATAAAATTTTAATAAACAACATACAAGGCACCTTAAAATCTATAGAGTTTAATTGACTCTATGTCACGTTACTCTATCACAAAAACATGATTCTGAGCTAATATTTTTGTTAACGAAATTCATATTTTTAGAGTTTTGTTTATACATAGCATTTGTAATAAAATTTATAAACTTCCGAAGTTCTATGCAAAATAAGAAGCATTGCTGATCTTTGACTCATGGAGCTTATAGAACTTGTGGAGCTCATAGAACATCTCAAATAAATAAAAACAAAAGACAAGATAACAAGTACCACTCTAGATTAAAAAGAAGTAAGGAAACATCTATTACCATAGAGTGTTTTGTTACCCTGGAAATTAGGTGACCAACCCATTAAAATTATACATGGAGATTACATTTATTAAGATGAAATTAACATCAATAAAATATTGTTTATATAGCTAGTGAGATGGTCGATCCGATGCTTTAAAGATTATTTTCCCCACCTACTTAACTTATTCTGCTTGATGATACAAAATGCAGAGATTATAATGTTAAACATGTGCATTTGAATAATAAATAACTCCAGTTTTTTAAAGTAAAAAAGAAAACAGAGACAATCAAATTTTACAGAACTTTCGGTGTAGCCGGTGGAGATTCTGACAATCACTTAAAACGTTCATATTTTTTATGTGCTTGTTCTGCGGTTAGAATATTGAAAACAAGGACTTCTTTTCTGTTGAAATCAATGTCATATAATATGCGAAAGTCACCAACCCGAAGCCGATAAACAGTTTTTATATTCCCTTTAACCTCTTTTTTGTTCCCACCCGGTAAAGGATCTTTGAGTTCTTTAAGAGCCTCTTTTATCTGTTCTCTTCTTTCTGCAGGGATTTTATCGAAGATTTTAGGGTGCATCAAAACTTTAAAGGTCATCGATATTCACAAACTCATCTCTGTGTTCTCTGACAAGTCTGTCTCCTTCCTCAATAAGCTTGTTGCAGTTATGCTCCGAGATTAATTTTCGTATAACAGTGTTATAATCATCGCCCATTTTTCCAATATCCATTAAATCATCGCGAGTCTCTGTTGTGATCTGGATAGTTGTTGTTTCTGGCATCACTTTTACTATAGTGATTATGGTATTTATAGTTAAATATCTGAAATTTACCGATTCGGAAAAGGCCTTAAAGACGATCTGCTAATCCAAGAATACATAGATGATCTTTAGGCTAAATTGACAAACAAAATTTTCAAAAACACTAATTTTTTGCTAAGCATATGACCACTTTATTAAAAACGAATACTCATTCGAATACAAGCTTAATGATCCTGGTGATGAAGATATGATGTGTAAAAATACAACTGATGGTGATTTATGTAATGAATATTTAACAAAATATAGGATTCCATGTCTTGAAGCTGCATAAGCTTTAGGAATTCTGTCTATTTTTTCTGAAGATATATTCTGCATAGATTTTGCTATAAAATCTATGCATAAGAAAGCTGTTTATATTCAAAACTTAATCCAGGAAAATGGTAAAAAAGTAAGAATTCTAGTATCAAATTGCAGGAATATTATTTTTGCAACTGAACTGAATATAACTCCTTTTATTTCCTTTTCTGTCATCATTTCCTTAATTTCTATCACTCAAAGGGTACTTTAGGTACCATCTGACGTTCAATAAGATAATTTCTCTTTCATAGTGCTTCCATTTAGAGGAATTTACTGGTATACATATACTCCTTGTTTACTTATTTCAGTAAATTCCTCTAATAATTATTTTTACAGTATAACCCGGATTGTTGACCTGCAGAAAGAAATTGATGTGAAAAATAGCCAGATCGAAAAGCAAGCATCTAACATTCAAATTTTAACCCATAAGAATAGTAGGTGAAACATTAAACTACCCCCTAAAAATAAAAAACTTCGATGGAAGTTTAGGTAATTTGCTTTTGGGTAAAAACAAAATTTAGGATAATCTATTATAGACGTCTCCAGGGGCAATAACACATTTTGTCCCCTCATTCAGTTTAATAATTTCTTCCTCAACTTTTTTCTTTTTTTCTTCGTATTCTTTGGCACTCTTTGAGTCACCTTTGCTTGAAAAAGCATTCATAAGACTAGTAAGACATTTTAATTTACCTAGATTATCATCCGTCTCTTCGAAAATATCCAGGCTGACTAATTGTTTTTAATTGCTTTGTCATAATTTTTTTGACTATGACAAATTTTGCCTAGTTATGATAACAAGTTGCTCGGCCTTGCTCGTCCCTAATAGCATGGCAGATTTCTAAACTTTCTGTAATACATTTAATAGCTCCTTCATGGTCACCAAGACTATGATAAATATTTCCAAGGTTACCGTAGCTTTTTGTATTACCTTGTTTTTCACCAATCTCTTGATTGATATCTATACTTTTCCTTAAATATTCGATAGCTTGTTGATGATCATCACGACTATGGTAGATAACTCCTTTATTATTATAACATGCAGATTCCATTTGTCGATAATGACCTTTACAAATTTCTAGGCTTTTATTCTGATAATATAAGGCCTTATCTAAATCCCCAAGACTAAGATTGGCGTTGCCTAGGTTAATATAGCATTTACATATTGATTCTTCCTGATTTCCGTCAATTAATTTACAGATTTTTAGACTTTCTTCCTGATAGTTTATATCCTCCTTAAAAGAGGCAAGCCTATAATTTGCAACTCCCAGATTAATGTTACAATCTAGTTCACCGCTATGGTAAGAAATCTTTTTACAGATATCTAAACTTATTTTGTAATTATTTATGGCAACCTTATATTTACCGAGATTATGATTAGCTTTGCCGATACCAATATAGCAATCTGCTTCTATTTTGTCAAGAATTTCATTTAATTTTATTTTTGTTATACCAAGATCACTATCAAAATCAGCTTCTTCTTGAAGGCTGCGAATCTCTGTGCATACTTTTAAACATTCTTTCTGGAACTCGATATCTTTATCGTAATCACCAAGCCAATTATAGCCGGTGCCTATTTTTGTAAGACATTCTGCCATTGCGATTTTGTTACCAATCCTGTTACAAATTCTCAAACATCTTTCTTGGCACTTAATATGTTTCCTATAATCACCTATTTTGAATAAAAAAGTACTAACTTTACTAATTAGAGATATAATACTTTCATTGATATCTATATCTTGAATCGAGTTTTCCTCGGCTAATCTTATAATGTTTGATACATGAGGCAACATTTGTAAATAAATATCCCGATTTTCTTTTATATTGGTATCTTCTGGCAATATTGCATCAATTGTTTTTATAAGCGATTCGATCCATTTGCTCTTTTCATTATCGTCCATCTTGTGTCTGATAACACGTTGTAAAAGCCTATGCATTGATAATATTTCATTTCCAGCTAGTACTAATGTATATTTTAGTAGGGATCTTTTTGCTTCAAGAAATCGTGTTTTTGTTGAAAGGATTTCAGGACCTGGATCATGAAGACGGTGAGAGCCTGTTTTAATCAGTTCTATTGGAATAGACTCAGCTGCCATAAAAGCACACAAATTTAATAGATAAACTCCATCAGAGCATGAAGTTTTGACTTGGTCTATGGAGATAGACCATGTGGTATCAACAGCAAGATATCTATCTCCAGATTTATAATCATCCAATTCGCAGTGTGGGATAATAGTTTCGTTTTTAGATTTCTTTTCTTTACATAACTCTATATAATCAGATATCTTCATTGTGGTGGCATTAATATATGCGCAAGCGTATGAGAGGGCTAGTGGAAGATGTTCCATTTCATTTGCAAGCTTAGTTAAGTTTTCATCGTTTCCGTCGAGGACGTTTTCTATAGACTGTAAGATATAGTCTGTTGCCTCACTCGGAGTAAAATCACCCAATTGAATCTTTTTTGTAACATTTTGCCAATCTTTGTTAAGTGATGTCACAAGGACTCGACCTGCCTTCGTTTGGGGCAAGTAATTATTAATAAGTTTTTTATCAGGTGCGTTGTCAAAAATTAACAGCCAATTATCTCTTTTTTTTAATTCCGTTAAATGGAAGCATTATGAAGGAGA
>PLUB01000026.1 GCA_003164755.1 Methanosarcina sp.
CCGATAAAACTCTCCGAAAAACAGGATCTTCAGGAAATTATTTCTATTCGTGAAAGATATTTTGCCTTTCATTATATTCTGGCTAAACAGAAAGAAGATATCAACTTGCAGATTGAAGTGGCACAAAAGGTTTCCGAAAAAATAAACAAGTCACATAGAGAAGCAATGTTGCGAGAACAACTGAAGGTAATTTAAGAAGAGCTTAGCGAAGGTGACGGTTCTACTTCATGCAACGAAGGATAGCGGGAAAGAATTGAGAACTCGAAGATGCCTGATGATTTCAGAAAAAAGGCATTAGCAGAGGTGAAGAAACTTGAAATTGGAGGAAGTCATAATCCTGAAAGCCTTGTTATCAGAAATTATCTTGATCTCTTGCTTGATCTTCCCTGGGTAACGGAAGAGAAAAAGAGCATAGATATTGCTGAAGCCAGCCGTGTGCTTGAGAGCAATCATAACGGACTTGAAAAGGTCAAAGAGAGAATGATCCAACATCTGGCGGTAATGAAATTAAAAACGGAAAAACAAGGTTCAATTCTACTTTTAACAGGACCACCAGGCACTGGCAAAACGAGCCTTGGAAGAAGTATCTCAGATGCTCTTAGCAGAAAATATGTCCGAGTTAGCCTTGGAGGTATCAAAGATGAAGCAGAGATCAGAGGGCACAGACGAACATATATAGGAGCTCTACCAGGGAGAATTATTCAAGGCATGAAAAAAGCAGGTACAAAAAATCCTGTATTTGTCCTCGATGAAATCGATAAGCTCTCATTCTCCTATGGAAGAGACCCGGTAAGTGCCCTTCTTGAAGTCCTTGATCCTGAACAGAACAACACATTCACAGACCATTATCTGGAAGTCCCATATGATCTATCTGATGTGTTGTTCATCACCACTGCCAATTCCCTGTCAAATATCCCCTTGCCACTTCTTGACAAAATGGAGATGATCGAGATATCAGGCTACACTAAAAAAGAGAAGCTTGCAATTGCAATAGATCATCTTCTGCCAGATATACTGGAAGAAACAGAGCGCTTGGGAATAAGCCAATTTTTAACCAGAAAGTTTGACCATTTTTGATTTGGGGATTAATTCCTTAGGAATTACGCAATTGAAAAGAGAAAACAGTAAAACTAAATCTTTAATTGCCCAAAACATAAAATTTTAATCACAATGGCTAATGTAACTGGTTGTATACATATACCACTTATAGCCCTATTATGACTTAAATATTATGAAGCCTTAGTTATTGTGAGAATTTAATTACTGTGGAGAGATATTTTTGGAAGACGATAGTGGAGATATGTTTAAGTATAAACTTGGTAAGTGGGTTCTAAGCGTAGACGAATGTGCTTTTACGAATCTTACGGATATTGGAAAGAATAAATCTATGCGTCAATATCTAATCGAGTCAATTGATAGTTGGGTAAACAAAAAAGATCCACGTATAACAGATGAATTTATTTCGGAAATGTGCGACTTTATTAAAAGTGAAAATGAAGTCCTTTACGACCATTTGGTGAAGAAATGCGCTCTAGAAGGAATAAGTATAGGTGAAGGTATATTTAAATCACTGAGTCTTTTGAATTGTGGAATGACAAGTGTGATGCAGTGTAACCAGGTCAAAGATGACTTGTCTGATGTATGATGTTTTTGTAGTATTTTTTACTCTCTCGAGTAAAGTAAAAGGATTCACGCAGTTGAACAGAGAAATAAATAACATCAAAACTTTTACTGTCTAAAGAGCAAATTTGACCATAATATTCATTGGGCTTGATTTTGTAATTCAATTGCGTAAGTCCTCAATATGAATCTGGTCAGAGCTTGAGTTTTTTGAAAACGTCCTTAAGGTTGGAGTATGGATACGTATTCACAACATCCTTTTTTTCGAGCCAGCCCCTACGTGCCTGTCCAAGCCCGTATCGTATGAACGCAAGGTCAAAAATAGAATGGCTGTCAGTGAAAATACAAAACTTTAAGCCAAAATCCTTTGCTAGAAGAATAAGCTCATCGTTAAGATCAAGCCTGGAAGGTTGACTGTTTATTATTTCCATCACTGTTCCATTTGCGACCGCTGTATCAAAAACTTTTTTGAAATCCACTTCATAAGCTTCCCTTTTCCCCAAGAGCCTGCCAGAAGGGGGAGCAAGGATGTCGAGGTACCTGTTTTCCAGAGCTGTAATTATCCTTTCTGTCAGCTTTTTTTTAGGGACTGAAAAGCCGGAGTGTACTGCTCCCACTACAATATCAAGTTCTTTGAGGACTTCGTCCGGATAGTCCAAGCTTCCGTCTTTAAGGATCTCAATCTCAGAACCTCTAAGGATTTTTATCTTGAAGCGTTTTGAGAGTTTACCGATTTCTTTCCATTGGGCTTTTAATTTGTCTATTCCCATTCCATTAGCAATTCTCTGAGAGCGAGAATGATCTGTTACGGCGACGTATTCATAGCCAAGAGATTCAGCCTTCTTTATCATAGTTTCAAGGCTTTTCTCTACCTTCGCTATAGTTTATGTGCATATGGAGATCTCCTATGAGGTCTCCAGTTTCTATAAGCTTCGGGAGGATATTTTTTGCAGCGGCCTTGATTTCTCTTCTGTTTTCCCGAAGCTTGGGAGGTATATAGGCAAGGCCCAGCTTTTTATAAATATCCTCTTCACTTTTTCCTGCAACTTGTTCCCCGGACTCTTTTGAATACAGACCGTATTCTGAAAGCTTGTAACCTTTCCTGAAGGCAATATTTCTAAGTTCTATGTTGTGCACCTTTGAACCTGTAAAATATTGAAGAGCTGCTCCGTAACTTTCAGATGAGACTACCCTTAGGTCAACAGATGTTCCTCCTCTCAAAATCACACTGCTTTTTGTGCTACCTTCCAAGATGATCTGTTCAACCTCAGGAACGGAGACAAAGACATCCATTATCTTTAACGCTTCTTACTTTTCTGCTTCAGCTAGGATATATCGATATCCCTAATTGTTTCTTTTAACCTGCGAAGGGAGCCTGGGTAGATTATCTTCGATAGGTCTATTTTACATATCTTACTCTCACATTTGGCTTTTAAGGCTTAAATGAGTTCTTCTGTAAGTGGAAGTATCTTTCCAAGAGATGCTCTATCGTGACTCTTCTCGTAATGTCCAACTGCCTTTAAGAGATTTTCTTCGCTTTTTTCTCAGAAATCTTTGAGCTCCCGAATTTTGTGGGCATGGATTGCATTTTTGAGATCTGAAAGAGTTCTTATCCCTAGAGCATCGGCAAGTTTTTTCAATCTCTTTGCACCAAGTCCCCAGATTTCCATCAATTTCGAAGTTCCTGAAGGAGCTGTGCCTTTAAGTTTTTTAAATTTTTCTACCTTGCCAGTTTCTAGATACTCAGCAATATGATCGGCAATAGATACTCCGACACCTGGAATTTCAATCAGCCCATCTTTACCTCTTCTTTCATAGAGTTTTGTTATATCCTCACCAAGATTTTATATCCTCTCAGCAGCTTTATAAAACAGCTCAGCAATCTCGCGATTTTTCAATGGTGTTTCCCCTCCATCATTTCACTTTATTTTCCCCATTCTATTTTTACTTATTTTCTTCTACTTTTTTCTTGTTCCCCGGTAAACCCTCAAATTCCTTCCTTCAAATTCCATATCTCTCTGACTGTCGTGACATCATGTAGATCTTTATCGTATCTTATACGTAAAAAGCGAGGAAAACGCAGTGCAAGTCCTGTTTTTCCTTTTCCCTCACCAGCCGTGTGTCCTGGACTTTCTGTAATTTATGTACCTAGAACTTCAATAACCACAACTGGTTCTATGAAGATATCTGGAAGCATTCTACTTTTTATAAAGACGTTTTTTGGGATTTCAGATACAATATACTCTGAAAGCAAGTTGTCAATTTTTTTTGCTTCCTCATCCGTGAAACCTGTGCCTACTGTTGTAAAGGTTTCAAAACGCTGTTTTTCTTCGTTAAGGGCTGCACAAAGGAGAGCTCCAAATGAACTCTTCCTTCTCCCCCTACCATAATATTTTCCAACAATTACTAGATCAAAGGTTTCCCTCATTCCCTCGGCATATTCTTCTTTCCATTTGAGCCAGAGCCAGCTTCTTTTTCCGGCTTAGTAGATCGAAGTGTTATTCATAGCTTTAATTATAATTCCTTCAAGTCTTTTTTCCAGGGCTTCATTAAAAAAGTCCTCGATTTCTTCAAGGTTTTCAGTGACAATTCTCCTAGCTAAGTGAACTACTCCTGATTCCTTTACATACTTTTCAAGAAGAGTTCTTCTCATTGGATAGGATTTTTTCATGAGAATTTTTCCTTCCAGATAAAGAATGTCGAAAAAGAAGATAGCTACGGGGCATAGTTCCATATATTTTCCAATTTTGTATTTTCTTCGCCTTTGCATAAGTTTTTGGAACGAATAAAATTCTTCCATTTTTTCATTTCTTTTTTTGCCTTCAATATATGCAACTATTTCCCCATCAAGCACGATTTTGTTTACAAGGACACTATTTCTAATAGCTTCGATGAGATCAGGATATTGGGAAGTTATATTTTCAAGTCTTCGAGAAAAGGCTTGAATCTCATTTCCGTTTATATGAATCTGTACCCACTCTCCATCATATTTTTCTTCGGCCGCCTTTTTCCCTAGAACTCTTTCTTCGAGTTCTTCGAAATTTTCAACTCTCTGAGCAAGCATTAACTTGATAGGTCTGCCCAATTCTATGGAAAAATTTCCAAGAGCCTTGCAGCCATATTCGGCAAAAGCTTCTGCAAGCTCTCCGATATCAGTGCAGACGCTGTAGCTTTCTTTGATTTTCCCTAAATACTTTTTGTCGCCGAGAAAGGCAATCGAAAATGCTTCGAGCAAAAACTGGTCTCCAAATCCCAGCCTGAGCTTTCCAATAATGATTCTAAGTATATATTTCCCTTCTGTAGGATTGGCCCGCTGCAAGATCTCAGAAAGGATCCGGATCTTTTCTTCTTGGCTTTCGTCCCCTAATACTCTTTTGAATTCTCTGAGCCTTATGAGGATATCTTCAATTGTCAGGGAGATGCCTTCTCCTTTGTTTAATTCAAACGCAACATCGCCAAGATCCCCCCTCTACTTGAGTACCTTTTTTTAACTTCCTCTTCTGGAGCCCCATATGCCTCAGCAATAGCTTTACAAGCAAGCTTATCCCCCACTCCAAGTGTAGTACTTTCGAAGGCAGGACCTATGCCCGCAAGAAAAAGATATGCAATATCTTTTACTTCATTTCTTTCAAGCTCATAAAAAAAATTAGCAATCTTCTTTACGATCTCTTTATGAGATGTTATTTTCTCGAGCTCTTCAAAAAGTTCTGCAAGCTCTATAAACCGAGCCATAATAAACTCCCTGAAAAAATACTTTGAAATTTTCCTCTGTAATATTATTTCCTTCCTTAGTGCTGATCTCTTTGCATTCTCAATTTTCAGAAATAAAATCTTTCCCATTTTCCCAATAAAACAGCTCTTTTTATTATCATGTAAATATTTCATATGTAGGAAAAGGCAAATGAGAACAAATGAAATTACAGTCTGTAGCCGTTATGGAGTTCCAACAATCACAGGCTGAGGCAGTAGCCACCAGCCATCTGAAAACGAACTTTTAATGATACTTTATCAGGCAAACACATAATCTAAATTGCAAAAAATTCACTGAAAAATAAAGAATGTCGTCTTCGATCATTTTGGAATTGATCCGTAATATTCAAAAAAAAAATCTTTGAAATGTTTAAAAGATTGCATGATAGGGAAGAATATCCTGGAACAGTAATAGAACTTGCAATTGGTAGAAGAATTGTATAAAGACATGATGAAGTATAAAATGGGTAAAATCTGAATTAGATAAAAATTAAATTTTTTATTTCACTTTACAGATCAACCCCGTAGAATTTTAAGAACTAAGTTTTAACACATAAAAAAATACTTTCAAATTTTTATTGAAATTTATCTATTGAAGAAATATCATAAATGAGAGCATAATTTTTCTGGCTTTAAATTATGGAGTTACTATTGAAGTTAAATCACGTGATTTCGATAAGAAACTATTTAACTATGGGTGAAAAGGTTGAAATCTTGATTTTAAGGACAATCCTGTAGATGTAAATCTGATCGAATAAATGCTTGAAGAATTTGCCGATCTTCATTTGTAAAAAATTTAGATATATCCTGTAATGCTCTATCCAACTGGAGTGCTTTTTCTGATACAATCTCCCCCATACCTTATTATGTTCTCAATCGCAGTTTTTAACATGGAAGGATCTATTTCACCTACTTGCTCCCATAAAGGTTTTCCATGACAGAAAGACTTAAACGTTGGCGTACTCTGAACTCCGTACCTTTCTGAAGTCCACGGATTTATTACAATATTCATGCGGGTAAAAACTGCCAAATTATGGAATTCCTGCGCATACTTCACAAAATAAGGATCCAGGACCTTACAAAAAGGACATTCTGGACTATAAAACATTACAATAACTGGCTTTGAAGACTTTTCTACCAGCTGTTCCCAGTTAGTATCATCAATTTCAACAACATTGAATTCGTTCAATAATTTACCCCCTGTAATATAAAACTAATAGAATTTTAGGATTAACAGAATGAGTATCTATTGCTCAAGTTGTTATCCGTACTTAAAAACTGACCACAAAAATTTATATCTCAGTTAAACCGCATAATCCCTAGATTGGTTCTCAGGATCTCCATTAAACATTTAAGATGTGACTAGACTAATCAGAGTCAACTCACTATTTAATTATATTTTTAAAAACCAATTATAGTTGCAAACATAATTATTGACGCTTAAGTCACTCGAAATTCTATAACCATGGAAAAAAAAGAGCCATATGATACTTTATTTTAGATATACAAAGATATGCATGCCTCAATTCCATTTATATTACAAAGGAGCTAAAAGCATAAATAGTTCGTTAATAATGGTTCTCAGGGAAATTTCCCATCCTGCAGCAAGCTCCTATGTATTCGAATGAAATAAACTTCCTATTGCATTGAAAAGTATCCATCCGCTCTTGAAGATTATTCGATCTGTATTTTTTTTCCTGGCTCTTCTAGCTCCATTTTTTGAAGTGTTATTGTCAGTACACCATTTTCAATTTTTGCAGTGCTCTCCTCCTCTTTAATGCTGATAGGCAGGCGAACAGCTCGGTAAAAGTGGGTATATTCTCGTTCCTTACGAATATATCCTTCTTCTTCTGTTTCTTTTTCCTTTCCAATCTTTGCACTTATCTCAAGCATGTCTTCTTTAAGGTTTATCTCAATATCTTCTTTATTTATTCCTGGAAGGTCTGTGGTTACCAAAAGTTTGTTTCCTTCGTCCTTTATGTCAACAGCAGGAGTAAAGACATTTCCTTCTCCCCATTTTTCCCTAGGCATAAAGTCTTCAAACAACAGGTTCAGACGTTCCGGAGTCTTTTTAATTTCTTCAAAACCCAGCGTGTGGGTCCTGAAAATGTTCTCTTAGCAGGCCATTTCATATCAAATTCTCCATAAAATAAAGTTATAACACAATTAGTTGTGTTATTTTGAATATATTGAAAGAGGCCATATAGCATTTTCTATAACAATTCCATTGAAATTGGAGGTATAATCATTTTTCAGATTTGTTCAATACCCTAAGGCTATGCCCTTGAATTTAAAAATTTTTATTAAAATTATAAAGCGTTGGTAATAGCTCTTATCGGACTATTAAAGTTTATAATTTGATCTAAAGTTAATGCACCTTGCCTTTTTAGGAAAAAAAAATTAATTTCAAATTTGTGAAGATCTCCGAAAATGATAAAAACATAATTAATATAAATTTATTTTTTGGATTTAAAATATTTTATTGGAAAGTAAATGTTACTCATGAAATATTTTTTGTATAATTAATTTAAAATAATTAAGTAGATAATTGTACTTTATAGCTTAAAGCTAACAGATAGAGTGAGGGATGACTAGTAGGATGTGTGAGTATTGGATTAATTGTTGAGAATTTCGATAAATTCCTGGCTTAGATTCACTTTAAAGACAACCAACCAAAAATTTGGGTTTATCGGAATCCTTTAACAATATAGATAATAAAACGATCATAAAAAGATACATTTCTTTTACAATAGTACCTTAATTAAAAAAAATGGAGTAATTCATGAGATAGAATTGGGCGCTTCAATACGTTGCTAAAATCATAAGCTCAAAATTCTCTTTACAGTTTCCCCAAAATGGGAAATATACTCGTTTTTCAGATTTGATCAATGGTTCAAGGATGCGATTTAAAATTTTATTTTGTGAATATGCATGAAAGGGGTAGTAAATATCCATCATGAACAATCAACAAGAACATAACCAATTATGCATGCTAGACCAATACCTGAGTTTTGGGACTTCTGACTGAAGAACAAAAAAGGAAAGTTGCAGTAATGAAAATGGATAGGAAAATACAATGGTTGAAAGTAAAAATCCATGATATGGAAAAGATGATCGAGCTGAAGAAGAAGGCTATAGCTGACATTCGAAAGGTTCAGGAAATGATGAAATAAGGCAAATAAGTTCAACAAAATAACAATATTAGAATTGGTATGTGTCCAGGTTTTGACCTTGATATTTAAAATTTTGATATTTAAAATTGTTTAAATTATTGTTTAGTTTGAATGATTGTGTATATCGTGAGTTTACTGCATTCACTTTTCGTATCTACCACAGAGTAAATGTAAGCAAAATAAGAGCAGGCTGAAGTAGCAAATTTAACGTTAATGGATTCCTTAATCAAATATGAATATTTTGGGGTAATATGATGGCAGACACTTTGAGATTATCACCGGTTATTTGTGCATATCCTGACGACAATCACGAAAACTATCTAATCGAGGTAGTTCTTCCAGGAGTCGAAAAAAAAGATATTTCTTTTAAGATTACTGAAGACAGTTTTTATGTAGCTGCTAGGAAAGAGGGAGTTCAGTATCTGGACAGTTATTCAATCTGCTGCCCAGTAAACCTGGAAAAAGCAGTTGCTAAATACTCAAACGGTGTACTTAAAGTCACAGTACCTTATCTACAGCCTTTGGGAAAATTAGTAGATGTGAAAATCGAGTGAGGTGTTGATTGAAGAAAAAGCTTCTTTATAAAGAAAATGCAGAAAACTGAAGCTTATAGCACTGAATCTCTATAGATTAATTTACTTAAGAGAATTTCGAGAAGTCCCTAAATTTGTCATATGCTTATAAATGGTATATTAATAACTCGTGAAAATCAGAGGTTTATTGAAATCCTCATCAATCTATACTTTTAAAACAATATTTTTATGCACCGTTTTTGCGCCAAACTCTTTGAATTTACTCCGTTTCATCCAAAAGAAGAAATAGAAACATTATAAACAGCTTGAACTAAACCAGTAAGCTTAACATGCGAAATATAACGATTCAATTCATAATCTGAACTGTGTTCCTTCTACATGGCAGTGTATAGCAATCCGAACAAATGTTACGAGATTATATCCTTCGAAAATTGCAAAATCTCTTTAAGTTAGCTGTTAGCCGCTTCACATCCTCTTTCAAAAAAATAAGTAGTAGCGGACCTAGAATATCCGATAAATATTCTCCCCCTTTATGCATCATCAATTTAATAATATTTTCAGAAGTACAATGAAGTAGTTCAGAAGTCTCTTTCTTAAGTACGCCTTCTTTCTTTAGATACCTTCCTATATCAGAATAAGGTTTTTGAATGACGATCTTTGTTAGTATCTAATATTATATTCATGCATGAAGTTATAATAGAATATTCCCATACATACGCAATAGTTTTATTTACAAATATGAGCTTGATGTCATATTTAAAAATGCAGAACATTTACTTAGTAATTCCCCATATTCATTATTCGTTTCAATAGCGAACAAATAATATAATTGCTTTTGTAATTTCGAGAAAATTGCTGTGCAAGAGCAGTTTTTCCAGAGCCCTTACGGCCAAGGACGATCTTATATTCAGATATATTAAAGACTTTACTTTGTCTTGTTTTAACGAAAACTTCAGATGAGGAAAGGCGAATTGTGAATGTTAATAGGAATTGATGTCGGAGGCACCACAACGGATGCTGTACTTATCCGGAATGGAGAAGTCTGCAGTACTGCTAAGGTTTCCACTGAGCCAGAAAATATTCTAAACTCCCTGCTTGAAGCTCTTGATGCTATCAGCAGAGATATCTCACCCAAGCAGTTAGAAAGGGTGGTATTCAGCACTACGTTGATAACAAATCTCATCGCGGAGGGTAAAACTGATCAAGTAGCTCTAGTACTAATTCCA
This sequence comes from Methanosarcina sp., assembly GCA_003164755.1. GTDB lineage: Archaea > Halobacteriota > Methanosarcinia > Methanosarcinales > Methanosarcinaceae > Methanosarcina. The sequence continues at coordinate 10,303 of PLUB01000026.1, forward strand.
GGACCTGGTATTAACCCTGCTAGTTATTCTTTTCCTGACAGCTTTTATCTCAAAGGGGCTATAGATTTTAGAGGAAGAGAAATTCAGGCTCTAGATGCAGCTGAGGCTCGAAAAACAGTGAACTTGATCCGAGAACTGGGATTTTCCAGGGCTGCCATTGTAAGCAAATTCGGGCAGAGAAACCCCTTCCATGAACAGGTGATTGAGGAAATCTTCAGGGAAATATATCCGGACTGCAAACTGGAACTCGGACATAAAGTTTCAGGAAAACTGAACTTCCCAAGACGAATCGCAACTGCAATGCTTACATCCTCAACCAGAGCACGCTATCAGAAATTTGTTGAGGACGTTATAACAGCTCTTGAGGAGAGGAATATCAAAGCTCCGGTATATATACTTAAAGCCGACGGAGGAGCTCTCCCAATTAAAAAATCAACCGAGTTCCCTGTGGAAACTATCTTCTCGGGCCCTGCTGCTAGCATGATCGGAGCCCTTGCCCTTAGCCCAGAGGGAGAGACATCAGTGGTAGTGGACATAGGAGGAACCACTACAGACCTTGCATTGATCCTTTCAGGAAAACCCCTTTTTGCTTCTAAAGGCGCAAAAATTGGAGGTTTCCTAACACATGTCAAGTCTTTTGCAGTCCGCTCTATAGCTGTTGGAGGAGACAGTGTTGTGAGAGTAGTGGATTCAAAAAACAGTAAAAATTTGATAACTATCGGCCCCGACAGGGTAGGACCTGCTTACTGTATGGGTGGGGAGAAGACTACTCCAACTGATGCCTTGAGAGTTCTAGAGCTTATTGAGATTGGAAATCTCAAACAAGCAAGAGAAGCAATTACATCTACAGCTTCCAGACTTGGGAAATCCGAAATTGAAACCGCATCCTTTATAGTAGATAAAACAACGCAAATGATTGTTGAAGCAGTCAATGATATGTTCTTTGAATGGGAACAAGAGCCTGCTTATAATATATGGGACGTTCTGCAAGAGAAAAAAGCAAGGCCACAAAAAGTGGTAGGAATCGGAGGGGGAGCAAGAAGTCTTATCAAAGAAATTGCAGAAAAACTTGGTGCAAAATCTTTTATTCCAGATTATGCAGAAGTAGGCAACGCTATAGGAGTAGCTGTTGCAAGGCCTACACTTACTTTAAACCTTCATATAGATACTGAGCAAAAAATCTATTCAGTCGCTGAAGAGGGAGAAATTATTAGCTTTGACGTAACAAGTATCTGCAATTCCAACAAAATAGGTTTAGATGAAGCTGAAGTACTTGCTGCAAAACTTTTCCGGAAACGTTTAGAAAAATTTGGAATTTCAGAGTATGCGAGCGAAGTTGAGGTTGTTAATAGTGAAGTTTTTAACGTCGTCAGTGGCTGGAACACCGTGGGGAAACTTTTGGATGTGGAAATGCAGATTCCGGCAGGCCTGATACCAGAATGGAAAAGGAGGGGGAAAGAATGAAGTTAGGGCTTGGAAAGATTAAAGATATATTGAAAAGTGAAACTGAAAAAGATATTAGATGGGATAAAAAAGATCAGTTAACGGTGAAAAGGCAGGCAAACAAATCAAAAGTCCAGAATATGGGAAATCATGAAAAAAAATCTGAAGCGGTAGGAGAAAATTATATAGACCTAAAGGGAACCGGAAAGAGACTTGAGAAAGGATGTTTGTCTCCAGCAGACCGTACTAAAGTAGAAAAAACCGGCATTGTTTTTTTCCCTGCTTTCGATTGGGCTATTTCCCCAACTCATCCTGAAAGAGAAGAACGTCTCCTTTATACCAGGGATCAGATTTTTGAAGAAGGAATTATGGACCTTCATGAAGTAGCCGAATATAAACCTCGCCTTGCAGATTATAGAGATATTGCCAGGGTCCATATCTGTGTTCCTGATATAAAAACCCAAGCTACAATCCCTCACCTGATAGCTGCAGGTAGTTGTCTGGTTCTCGCAGACGCTCTGATGAAAGGAGAGATAAAAAATGCTTTTGCCCTTGTCCGCCCGCCTGGTCATCATGCAATGACAATAGTGCATGGGAACCGGGGTTTTTGTAATATCAATAATGAAGCTATTTTGGTTGAATACCTGAGAAAAAAATATGGGATCCGTAGAATTGCAATAGTAGATACCGACGTTCACCACGGGGATGGAACACAGGATATATTTTATAACGATCCTGATGTGCTTTTTATCTCTTTTCACCAGGATGGGAGGACACTTTATCCTGGATCAGGTTTCATAAATGAATTGGGGGGGCCACAGTCTCTTGGAAAAACAATCAATATTCCTTTGCCTCCTGCAACTCCAGATGAAGGTATCCTCTACGTACTTGATTCCCTTGTACTGCCAATTCTTGACGATTTCAAGCCAGAAATTGTACTTAATTCTGCAGGACAGGACAATCATTATACAGACCCTCTTGCAAATATGCGCTTTTCTGCACAGGGATATGCAAAGTTGAACGAAAAACTTGCCCCTGACATAGCGGTGCTTGAAGGAGGCTATGCAATCCAGAGTGCATTGCCATATTTGAACACCGGCATAATCCTTGCCATGGCAGGACTTGACTACTCCTGTGTCAAAGAACCTGACTACAAGCCAGGAATGTTCGTCCAGGCTTCCAGGGACAGACAGGTGCTGGAGGGAATCGTTGCAACCCAGCTCAAAAACTTTAAAAATAGGGACAGGCTTGTGGAGGCGGAGATAGCAAAACATGGAGATTTTTACCGCCGAAAAAAAAAGATTTTCTACGACACGGATATGATTCAAGAATTTCAGGAAGAAACAATTAGGATGTGCCCCAACTGCCAAGGCTATATAACAATTGATTCCCACGCCCATGAGAGCATAACAGATATCAGGATTTTCGGAATTTCTGTTCCGATCTACGCCTGTGACAATTGCCAAGCTGAAGCCAGGGAAGAGTATAGAAAAAGGATAAGTTATCCGGAATACGAGTACGTTTGCCTCCAGGATAAAAAAGGAGATGAATATAGAGCATATAATATGAAAACAAAACAAGAAACAGTTTACTGAAAAAGAAAGATTTACTAAACCGAAATCATAACACGGAGAAAACGATCTCTTAAGACATCATAAATCAGTAGATTCGTCTTTTTCCGTTCCACACTGCAAATTACTTATTGCTTCTTCACACTGACACATGCTTAATGCTTCAAATATACCATCTCCCACACTTATTCCTTTTAAAGCACATTTTCTCCATCAAACGGAAGTAAATATATTCATTCTTGCTCTTAATAAACTCACACATTTCGGCAACAAATTCTTGTATTGGAAAGTCTTCCTTTTGATTTACCCAGTTATCAATTGATTCAAGTAAATATTGGCGCATAGATATACTCTTTCTACGACCTTCTAAACTCGTAAAAACACATTCATCTCTGAGTAAAACCCACTTACCAAGTTTATACTTAAACTTATCTTCACTATTGTCATTCATTTTTTTCGCCTTTTAACTTTATTCCACAAGCTTCAGTAGTAGTTTTGCTTCTAATCTTTCATGTTGTATTAACATGGTGTGTATACTTGCACACTTTTTAGAATCGCCGTTTCCTTTAGCTTTAATCTCCGCATTATTTTTTCTATGTCGCTTATTTCTCCTTTAATCCTCTCTATCTTATTGTAAACCCGAAAGAAAAAACAGTAGCTAATAACACAGAAGAATAGAGAAAATCAACTTTTCCGACTTTTTTCCAAGNNCTTGGAAAAAAGTCGGAAAAGTTGAGTCTTCTTATGGTTTGGTAGAAGTTATAATAATCGAGAGACTCTGCCCTCCTTCATTGCAAACCTGACTTAATCTCAGCCCCAATGTTAAGTTTTTTTGGTGTTCTTTACAAATCATTCAAAGAAATGTCTTAAATCGCCCAACACTCGATCATTTTTGCTCTATACTCATAATAAACTTGTGGCTATTAAGCAGTTTTACTTTTTTGGAGTATATTCTTATTTCACGACCTTAAACTAAAGAATAGGAAATTTATGTGAAATCCGATCTCAAAATTTAAGTAACTACATTTTATTACATTATTTTTATCATTTTGAAAGAATAAAAATAGATGAAAATGTCTCGAAGGTACTTACCGTGCTATAGTAGTGAAATAATGGGGATTTAATTTGGTCAAAAAAGAACTTACTCTGGGGCTACTAATGAGATTTTTATTGAGAGTCCCATAATAATCAATCACCTATGTCAAAAAAAGGCTTAAAACTTCTGAGAATGGTTCATTTTTAATTTGAGATGTATAAAGCCCGCTTGTATACCTAAGCAAACTAAAAAAACATTAAATACAAGACTTACTTATATTAACTGTAAAAAATAAAAACGATGTTAACATGGCCCGCCCTTCAAAAAGAACTCCTGATATGATTAAAAGAATCGGTGAAAATGTTGCTTTGGAACTTACATCTTCTCTGGCTGCCGAAGCTTCTGGCATAACGTACCAAACATTTAATTCGTGGATGAACAAGGGAAAGAAGTCAACATTTGGGGAGTTATTTGAATTCTACAAATTTATTCAAAAGTGTAATGCCGGCAGGGCTCTAAGCTTCTGAAGCGCCTAAATACTGCTGTTGATGCAGGAAACTGCCAAGTTTGTATGTGGGTCTTAGAACGGCGGTTTCCTGAAGAATTTGGAAGGCGAGTATATAGGAAAACAAATGTTGTTTCAGAAAACAAAAATGAAAATATTGAGATAGTCGTCAAGGACGTTGATATAATAAGGAAAAAAATCATGGATAAATTTTCTCTGGTTGGAGAACAAAATGATTCGCCAACTGATTAATTTATTTATTCCTAACTCAATCCTTATGCATTAGACTATAAGTTGCTGAGTTCACTTATTATTTTTATTACTTTCGGCTTGTCTCATTTGCTTGTCTTGTTTATCCCTGATGTCATCAGATGAATTTTTTTGATGTTCTACATCCAACATTAATACACCCTTAATGTCATGATTCAATTCGAAACCTATGAGTTCATCGGCTTTTTCAGTCCACACTTTTATGTATGTTTGTCTGTTTCCTCTGTCTGTATGAAAAATAACAGATCCATCTGGACAGGCTTTTGACCAATATGATTCCTTGTCAATCTCACGAAATGTTATGCCGCCATATTTTAGCCACTCATTAACACTGGAATACGTTAGTACTCCTGGTACCTCACCTTTAGTTGTAATGTAGTCAAACAGTGCTTTGATTGCATCGTCACCCATACGCATTTAATCAACTCTAATTGTATACATTATTCGATATAATTTATTCATTATAAAGTGGTCATAGCATCGAAGTCTGACGGACTACTACAATTAGTTATTATGTGCACGTTAATTAAATTTGTCGGCGAGCTTCAAAGGATAAGATCATCAGAGAAAATAGGTATCTATAACTAAGAGTAAATATCTAAAAAAAGCCTTTCCATCATCCATATTATTAGGCAGCTTTCACAGTTAATGGGACATGAAATTAGTGTTTGATTTGATCATGTGAATATTTTGGAATTAGATTTTTTGTTCTCTTGACGTATTTGCACCATATAGTAACTATATCTGGTGGCTAGTAGATGAACTGCATGCATTGTACAAGGAGCTGGCACATTTCAACTGCACAATAGTAAGGAAGAAATTTGGATGATAGAATCGAAGGAAGAAGTAACCAAACTATTCATAGACTCGGTTAGCCGCTTCCCTTTAGCATCGAATACTGGAGAACATAGTAAATGAACGCAGTTGGAAGTATTCAAAAATGGCTGACATTCTGGTTAAGCGCAGACCAGGGGGATCGTTTTAGATAGGCTAACTTTAGAGCTGACATTGCCCAAGCCCGGATTTGCATTTTTTTGATCAGCCTAACCCTGGTGGCTATTGCAGTCACAGACTATTACTTATTTGGGTTATCATGGAGCTTCTATGAAATTTTGGTAGTTAGACTTGCACTAATTGCGTACAGCATCTGGCTTCTCAAAAGCTTGCCAGGACTTACAAACTACCAGCCATATGACCGGACTGAAGTATGTTAGGGGGTCTCTGTACCGCGATGTTTGTTATCGCAGTAGCGGCCACACGTCCTGCTGCCTTCATCGCCCATATCATTGTCATGGTTCTCGCTGTTTTACTCACAGTTCTTGCTGTCCCAAACCGATTCACCAACCAGCTTACTATATCCCTGGTGTACATCATCGGGGAAACGCTGGTTCTCACACATAGTATGTAGACGTCTTTGCCTGCCTACTACAGGACAATGTAATTTGAATTGATCCACAATATTCAGAAAGAATTTTTGAAATTTTTAAAAGATAAGGGCATGGTGAACGTATTTTTGTAGAATCTGAACTAGGCAAAGGTTCAATTTTCTATTTCACTTTACCAATAAACCCCACAGAATTTAAAAAACTAACTTTTCACACATAAGAAAACTACTTTCAAGTTTTAATCTAACTTTATCTATTAAAGAAGTCTCATAAATGAAAACATAATTTTTCTGACTCAAAAATACTACTCTTGGCATCCAAAAATCTCATCTTTGATAGTTTGAAAATACCTTACGGTATGAAAATTATAAAAATCAATTCTTATAATTAATCTAAAGCATAATTTTCAATAAGTTAATGGGTGTAACACATTAACATGGTGATTTAAACTTCACCATGAGCTTCTAATGAGCTCACCGAGTTTATGTGTATGTAACGCTCCCTATCTAGATACTGACAAAATGCCATTGAGACTTTTCGGATAGAATCTAATCTATATGCATATTCACTTTTGAAACAAGCTAAATCCCTTTCAAATGCATGGACAAGTTAAAGGATGATGAAACTTTAATCAACCATGGCTTATATTAGGTAAAAGCGAATATTCCTTTGAGTTTTCGCTACCTGAAGATAAAAATTAAATCGTTCCTATAGTTTTGTTATTAGAAACCACAACCAAACTTAACCAGTTACATACGGTCAAACAGAAATCCACAAATTAGAGGATATTGAATGGGTATATTTTACTTGCTGTCTTACAAAGCCACAGAACATATACATAAATATTATAGTACTAAAGAAATATTATTTACTTTTCAAGTAATAATAAACAAATGCTGTAAACAATACAGTTATTTATGATAGTTTATAAGCTACTAAATACAAATTCGTACACATATTCCTCTATGTATTACACCAGTTGCTATTTAATAGACTGGTACGCTTACTGAATGATGAATATAATTAGTTGTAGTCTAGTTTCAGAATATATAATTGCCTTTAAAAAATCTACCTACATTTGTATATTTCATGATTGTATTTACATAGTTCATCTATCACTAGCAAGCAAATTAAAATATCAACAATCGTAAAATTGCATTCGCCAACAGGAAAAGTATTTTTACTAATAATTAATTGCATGCGATTAAGGGGTGGGTATTTAAATGGGAAAACAAATATTTAACAGAATAAAAGGACACTGAGTATTTTATTTATATTCTTTTTTATAACATCCGTTACTGCTACCGTAAGTGCAGCAAATTGCTGGAATGGAAAAGGGAACCTTGATAAGGGGAGTTTCAACGAAAACTGTAGTGGAAGTGTAAATCTCGGCTTTTTTAATGGAAAAAATAACGTTAACTTGAACGTTGGCAACCAAACATGTGGATGTGGAGACCAAACATCACCGCCACCAAGCACTAAAAATAAATTTACTGATATTGCTTATGCTACTAAATCAGAAACACAAAAACTTGATATATATCTGCCAAATGAAGGAAAAGATCCTTTCCCTGGAATTATAGCATTCCACGGAGAGGGATTTTCTGAGGGCGATAAGAGTGGTGATTATACAGATCATATGTTACAGGGCTTAAATCATGGTTATGCAGTGGTAACTGTTGATTATCGTTTGAGTGGCGAAGCTAAATTCCCAGCAGCAATAAATGATGCAAACGCATCTATTCGTTTTATTAAAGTTAATGCTGCTCAATATAATTTAAATCCAAATAAGATTGCCCTATGGGGCATTTCAGCAGGTGGAAATCTTGCATCTCTTGCAGGCACAACAGGTGACATAAACAATTGCTATGATACATCTCTCGGCAATGCAAACGTTTTGGATAATGTCACAGCCATGGTTGATTGGTTTGGGCCTACAAATTTTGGTGTTATGGATAAACAATTAACAGAAAGTGGAATTAGAGAGCAAGTAGGTGGGGTTCAATTTTAGAATACCGAAGATTCTTTTCCATCACAATATTTAGGGCGAAATATCTCAAAGGTACCAGATCTGTGTAAACAGACAGAGCCTACGACTTATATAACTTCAACGTGCCCCCAATTTTTGATTCAGCATGGCACACTGGATTCAGTAGTTCCAAAATAGCAATCAGTTGACCTCCAGCTGCAATCGCAAAAGAAATCGGACAGGACAAAGTAACCCTTATATTACTTGACGGTGCAGGCCACGACATAGACCCCTTTCTTTTACGTAATAGAACAATCCACTATGGTGGAGAATTCGACACTGCTGAAAATATGGATAAAGTGTTTGCATTCCTAAATAAGTATATGAAATAATTATGCCCACTTTGAAAACCCCTGAATAGTTCTCACAAAAGCTTTGAAAAAAAGTTGCTGAAAAGCCGGGAGTAAAAACGAGAGTGGAAAACTTTACTCATTAATATGATGCAAAATCAAGCAAATAAAAATAATTGCCTATCAAATAGCGACTCACTTAATTAAATTTGAGCCAAAAAAGTTATGTTTCTATTGTTTCATTGTTGCACAGTTTTCTGTGTGAAAAGCTATGTATTTTAGGGAGTTTTGCCTTATATTTTGGAGATATTTGACTTGAAATTACACCATATTATATAGATTTTATTAAAATAACTGTAGCTCCATGATCCTAAAAAGTTATTGTTTTCATCAAAAATGAGGTAAAATAGTCAAAAAAACAAGGTAAAACCTGGAAAAGAGCTACGTTTTGTCATAAAATGTAGCCATTTCTCGTGCTTCGATTTTGATCTAAGAGTCAATCAGAAAAGTCATTATATATGTTGAAAAGTTACAATAGATCTATAATATCGAGCATCCGTTTCGATTGAGTATATTGCCAATAGTAAAAGTTATAGCAGATAACCACTTTTCGGATAGGCTCTTGGTCAGCCAACATAAGAACCCCTTAAACTTTAATCATCCGACCTGCATAATTTATATAAAAATTAGATTATTATTTATTCATCTATTGAATTTGAAGTAAAAGCAAGATCAATTCTATCATTCAAAATATGATAAATATCATCATATTGTATGATAGGAACCTGAATTTTTCAAATCCAATCGACGAAAGAACACGTTGGTCCAATTTTTCCTCAAATTTGAGGCTATTTGAAAGGCCTATAAAACTTATGAATTGCCTTCCAGTAAATTTACCATTTGAAATAGCTCTAATAAATGAATAGAGTATATCATCAGATTTCAAAAAATCTATTTCATCAAGAATAACAATTAAGGCTGTATTTATTTCATTTATTAAAAAATATAATATCTCATAATAATAATCCATTGAATATACAGATCTTTTAACCTTAGTTTTTGGATCAAGATATTCAATAAACTTGAACAAAACTGCATTTGTGTATAGACTTCTTTACAGGAGATGCAGATCCAATTTACATTTATATCTATTGGATCATGCTCTAAATTATCCATTAGTGCCCTTAAAACATATTTAGAAGTTGTCGTCTTCCCACAACCAGGCGAACCAGAAATAAGAGCATTATTAGGCGACCAAGAATAAATAAAGGTTTCATTAGAGATGCTAATTCCTGAATCTGAATATCCCTTCCTATTAATATCGAAGGCAGATAGTCATAAGTTAACGAATTATAGCACAACTTTGAATACCATGTTATTGATTTTTCCGACTTGAATGATGAACAAAGAATGGACGGCAACAAACATAAGAAAATATAAATCGAGATTCCATATTTTTGGAGAATTATATATTAATAAAACGATGAACAAATTTGCCGAAAAATATTTAAAAAATTCATGCGAAGAAAAAAAATCAGAGTAAATCGAAATCCTTCATACTTGTAGCATTTTAAAAGCAGAGATTTTCAACGCTTTTGTCGCAAAAATAACATGTCACCATGCTACCTTATATCCGAAAACCGTGTCCTGACATCCTTGACATAGCCCAGAACTCTCGAATTCCCTCATGAACACTTCGTTTCTGAATTCATCTTCGTCTACTCTCTCCGCACAGGATGGGCACCTACAGTCTTCAACAATCGCAACTTCTTGCCAAAATCCTAATTCTCTTAGAAGGTTTCTTTTTTCGATATTCATGTCCACCACCTATACAATTCCATAATAAAAGATCTCCTTATATAAAGCATCGTTTCCATGCCACCAAACAAAAAATTAGATGCAAAAACACAGGTGGCTTCATTTTATTGGCTCAAATGCTGAATTCTCTGCGGTATAAGTATCAACATACGATTCATGCCCGCAATGCTTACATTTAATATTCTAACCCTTAATTTAAGGATCTTGCTCGCGAATTATTATAAAACAAAAGTAGTAGATCCTTCCAAAATCTTATTCTCATTTTTGATGGATCTTACCTGTGAATATAATAATGTGCAAAACCATTATAAATCTATTGGCTGGTTAAATCCTTGTTTTAATAGTACCCATTATATATACCAATTCACCAATCGAAAAGGCTATTTCATTAAAACTTGAGATGGACATTTACTTAAGATATATGTTCAAATGTCATAATTAGATATTTTGTATAAAATTCATTTGGCCTATAAAATTGACCATATCTAACTTATTAAATTTATGATATTCCTTTAATTTATAATATTCACTAAACATAGAGCATTTCGATGAACCTCTTATTTTCACGAGTCATTTATATACCATCCATAAGCATATGATAAAATTTAGGAGTTTATCGAAATTCTCTATACAATAGTTATATATTCGACATTCTACAAACGTATAAGGTACATAATTTATTTGCCTATTTAGCCACTATTAATTCATTAAAAGTTAGATTAATTTTTAAGCTCCTGTCATATTGAGAAAATATATGGCATTCTTGTGTACATCCGCAGAAAGTGGTATATATCTACCACAAATAGCTTTTCGATCAAACGAATTTTCCTTTCACTTTCTATCCCCCTTAAAAAGGAGGTTTTCTGAATTACAAAACATATAAAAGCCTGTTCACTTGAAGATGGACATATTCAAGAAATAAGCCTTATTGACCCTTATACTGTATCTTACAAGGGCATTTATGCAGTCTGTGATGCAAAAAATGAATATGCTGAAATAATTGAGCACACCAACTGCTTCAGCGGAGCAGCTTGGTCTCTCTACCATTACTCAAAAGCTCCCCTTGTCCTGAAAGCCCGTTCAACTGGGAATATGATCCGCTATTTCATAAAAATTGGCGCCTCAAAACTGGAACTCAAATCATCAGTCGGAGCCGCAGGCATCGAATCCGTTATCGTACGGGGGAATGAAGTAGAGATCACCTATATAGGGTTAGGAGGTGGAGGTGTGGGTGCAACCCGTTGTAGAGCATTTGCGAATGGAGTTATCAGTTACAAGATTTCAGAATCCGGTGGAGAGAAATATGCCAGAGGAACCATTGTGGTACCCCGCAGAGATCGTGTCCTCATAGGTGTAGATGACACAGACTCCAAGGATGTAGGTGCTACCTGGACCCTGACTCATAATATAGCAAAAGAACTAGACTGCCAGGAAGCCATTTATCTCTCCCATTCTCTTGTGCAGCTCTTCCCTGTCCCGGAAAGAACTCAGAACTGTATGTCTACAGTGCTTGAATTTGGTTGTGTGGACCAGAAAACAAAATTAGTGCTAATAGAATCCTTCAAAAAAGCCCTTCAGAAATATAGTGCCTCTAGCCAGACAGGAATGGTTGTTCTTTCTGATTTCTATGCCAGAGAATTATACGGATTCAGCAATCGCTGTCGGATTGAACGGGTCTCGAAAGCTGATGCTTTGCACTGTGTCGAAGAAAACGGCGTGGAAATCCTGCTTGAAGGCAATGGGGTAATAGGTGCACTTGCCTCTTTGCCCTGGTTCGGGAAGCCTGAAGAATCTATAATTCCAGGTACTGAAATCAAACCTATGAGAATGCAAAAAATTAAAAATGGCATTCAATTGGACAAGAACCAATAGATGATCTTGTCTGTTAGTTATTGATCAAGAATGAAAAAAAGAGTGCTAGATAGAAATTTAAAGAAAATATAGAGATTTTTAAGTTCATGTTTTTAGTAACTCTCAGAGACGATCTTGAATAGAAACCGTAAAATAGGGAGCTCATACAGAATTTAAATCCAAAATATTTTATATTCCAACAACGAGGAATAAGCTTGAAAGAAAATGCAGAAGAATGCAACGGGTTCAAAGCCCTTTACCTTGCAGCGCTTGACAGTAATGTCAGCCTGGTAACAGGTGTCCCTGGGTATCCTATCAACTCCCTTATGAAGCTTTTTTTGGATAAAACCATCGGAGAGGGAGGGGGAGAATCAAGAACCGCAATTTTAAGAGCAAGTCATTCCGATAAAATGTGCAGTTCAGCTTATAGTGCCAGATGGCTCACAAATGAAAAAGTTGCCTTTGAAATTGCTCTGGGAGCATCAATTTCTGGGAAAAGGAGCCTTGTTATTGTAAAGCATGTTGGAATGAACATTCTTTCGGATCCCCTTATAACCTCCGTTACGCATACCATAGGAGCTGGCCTTGTTATAATTGTAGGAGATGACCCGGGGGCTAAAGGCTCACAGAATGAACAGGACTCCCGTTGGTACGGCCGGATAGCTGAGATCGTAGTGTTTGACCCAACTGATCCAGATACTGCATACAGGGCTTTAAGAAGAGCCTACGAGCTTTCGGAAGAGACGAAGACTCCGGTTATCCTTAGGGTCACTCAAAGCTTTGGAAAAAACGAAGGAAAAATAAAGCGCCTCCCCAGATCTTCATCCATTCCTCCTGAATTCGATCGCTCTATTTGGAAAAGCCGGATGGTTGTAAAACACCAGCTATTTCACTCCATAGTCTACCCTTTACTGGAAACCGAAGCTGAGAATACTGACTTGAATAGAACAATATTGATGCCAGAAAAAAAAACAAAATACAGCTTAGGATCTAGAAGGATAGGAATCATTTCCTCGGGTTTTACGTCTTCAATAGTGGAAAAAATACTGAAAAAACGAGACATTTACTGTGAAATTTCTCATCTATCACTTAACCTTGTAAATCCACTTCCCATTAGAAAAATTGGGACATTTCTGAGAAATAATCAAATATTACTTGTAGCCGAAGAGTCCGAGCCCTTCATAGAAGAACAGATTCGGATCGCAGGTAGAGTACGTGGTAAAAAAACTGGGCACCTTCCATATGGACAAATTATGCCTGAATATATAGAATTTGCCCTTGAACATATAGATGAGGAGGAAATTTCAAAATCTACAGATACTGCTTTTTCCAAATTATCTACTGAAGGAAGGGTAACTATCTGTGATAACTGCCCTTATCTGCCGCTATATCATTTCCTCAGCACGAGTAACGTGTGGATTGCGGGAGATATGGGTTGTTCCGTCCGGAGCGCACCTGAGCCACTTGCAGCAGTTGATGTTAGCTTTGCCTTGGGCTCTGCAATCTCTGTTGCCTGTGGATTTGAGAAAAAAGGCATCGCAGTAATCGGAGATTTTGCACTGGCCCACTCAGGTATCCTGGGACTCCTAAATGCCGTAACTTTCGGATGCGATATGCTTGTACTCGTACTCCAGAACGATGTTGCAGCAATGACTGGGGGTCAGGAAGCTCCTGATATAAGAAAAGTGGTGGAGACAATAACTCCCGACGTTTCAGTCTTTAATATCGATGAAGGAAAAAGGGTGGAAAAAATAGAGACTGAAAAAGAAATTGGATCTAAAATAAAAGAACAGATCCTTAATCCCGTGCTTTCTGAACTGATTCAAACAAAACTTGCACTACCTGGGATTTCTGTAATATACTTAAAGGGGAAGTGCAGAAAATATTGATTATAGAGCCCATTGTTAGATATATCCTTTAAGTTTTTTTAAATCAACTTTTTAGCCTGATTTTTTGCAACCAAAGTGGCATGAAAGTGCATAAGGATATAGTCCGCACATAATCTCCTAGTCATCTTTTCCTATAATTGTGATTTCTAATAATTATTTTTATACGTGTCTCAACGATCTTCCATTTTTTAATTTCTCTCTTCTAATGCCCTTTTTCATCTTTGTACATTTTGTCATTTGTAGTCAAATGTCATATAATTTGAGCAATTTCCCTTGCTAGAGCAATATTGGCTTTGCGTGTTCAATTGATTTCTTTTTCCGGTTAAAAAAATGTTTTTAATTTGCTATTTTTTTTGCTGCTGCCTGAACAATTTGCGTGAGAACCTACCTTTCTACCTTGGTCCTTTTTTTGTAATTCTCCAGTTGAGAATTTATCAGCAGACTTGTACACATTCGGAACAACAACAAGCTATGAAGCAAGTTTATCCACTTGATAAAAATCCTTGAAATTGCTTGTTGCAGCAATTAGAGTTAATGAATC
>PLUB01000054.1 GCA_003164755.1 Methanosarcina sp.
CCACAAGAATGATTAATGTTTCAATAGACCATACATCGGTAAATCATTTAATGTAAGGCATTCTGATATATCTTTGATTTTTTTCCTTCGCGAAAATCCTGTTCAAATCTGTCTCGATAATTTCTGTTGCCAATGAAACTTTAATTTCCTTTGCTTTGGTCAGTTTAAATTTACTCACCATTTGATATAAATTTCATTTAATATTTTATGAATGCACTTGAGATTACTGGTAGATATTTATCATTTGTGCATCCGATTTCGTTTTTTCAACCTATAATTTCCCTCCTCGATGTTAATTGTTGTCAATGATGGAATATTTGAGTCATTATCGGTTGATGGACGCATCAAAATAATTAATGGAATACTCGCAATTATATGAAAGAAAGAAGTGAAGTACACATTAATTAATCCAAAGTACAAATTCAATAATTAGATTTTGATCAAATCATACCGTTGGAAGGAAAGTTCAATTATGTAGTCATAAAAGGAAGTGGAAAAATGATCTTCTCTAAACCCTCCCAAAAAAGGAAATACAGTGGATGGGTTTGGAGCCTTGTTTTCAAAAGAGGAGGAAATGAATCCTGAAGCCACTTTGTCTTTAGCTGAGTGGTAGTTCACCTAAGGACAAGGTACTAATCAATTAAGGATCTTACTATATAGAATATATGCAAAAGGTATATAATTCATTAAATCTCTTTATAATTTTGAGGTTCTCAAACACCTTTAAACAGACCTACTATCGGCTGCAGGTATCTCTTCACTTGCAGCCTACAAGATCAATTGTAGGGCTTTTACTGTTGTTGATGATCAAGGTCTCGAGGATTTCTACAAAGACAGCAGCATATGACTAAACATGTCTGTGAGGTTCAGGTAGGAAAAAGCCTGTATTCAGAAACATGATTATATGATTTCTTTTAATTCCTAGTTGACACAAGACAAACAAAAATTAAGGGGTAAAGGAAAGAAGTTATGGCATGAATGAAATTGAAGAAGCTAACTTTAACGAAGGTAACTTTGAAGGAGCTAATCTTAAAAGAGCTAACTTTAAAGAGGATAAACTTGAAAGATCTAATTTTATAGGAGCTGACTTTCGAAAAGCTAACCTTAAAGAGGCCTACTTTGAAGGAGCTAACCTTAGGGAAGCTAATCTTGAAGGAGCTATTCTTGCGGGGGCTAATCTTAGAGAAACTAATCTTAAATGGAGTAACCTTAGAGGAGCTAGCCTTCATAAAGCTGATCTTGGAGAAGCTAATCTTAAAGAAACTAATCTTGAACGAGCTGACCTCATAAGGGCTAACCTTATAAGGGCTAACCTTCAAGGAGCTGATCTTAGAGAAGCTAACCTTCAAGGGGCTAACCTTAGAGAAGTTAATCTTGAAGGAGCCGACCTTAATTGGGCGATACTCAGAGGGACTAGCTTTGCGGGAGCTAATCTCGCAGGGGCTAACTTTACAGGGGCTAACCTTGAATGGGCTAATTTCGCAGGGGCTAACCTTGAAGGAGCCAACCTAAGATGGGCTAACTTTGAAGGGGCTAACCTTAGAGATGCCCACAATTTATCATTTGACCAGCTTTCTGAAGTACAAACACTTCGAGGTACAAAATTAAATGTAGATATCCTTAAATCACTAAAAGAGAAACATTCCATTCTTTTTGAATAACCAAGGTTACAGGTCATCAAGATCTTAATAGGTTATGGAAAACCCAAAATTAATATTTGAAAAAGTATTATCGGAACGAAAACACAGTATGGAGGATTTCAATTTACCTCTAATTTTTTTTCTTCGCGATATCCTGTTTTAATCTTTCGTGCTAATTTCTGTATTTAGTTCTGGTGCCTTTACTTACTAGGGCCTGCAGCATGAATGCTTAAAATGCATTATCTTGGCGTAGAACTCTAGAGTTAGCTTTTTTCTAGCTATAATCGCTATAGATTTGAATTTTACAGAAAATTATGCACACTGCCTTTTAGTGCATTTTCTGATTAAATTTTACAGGTTAATCAAGCCTTAATTTTAAATATGGAACATAAAATAGATTTTAGGACTAATTTTGAGAGTAATAGCTGAAATTCTGAATCATGAGGCCACATGACAGTAAATACCACCAATAAATCAAGCGATAAAAAAGCAAAAGATGCAGCACATTTCTCAAAAATTATACAGCGGCATCTTCCGAAACTTACACAGGTGTAGAGAATGAAGTCCCAATTATGATTGGACTTATGAATGTGGCAATCTACTGGATAAAGAAATATTTTACGACTGGTTACAATGTTGTGAAAGGTTACAATGCTGCCTAAAGAAAAGTAAAAAATAAGTACTTATGGCATTATGAAATCTATCAAAAAGAATCTTGAAAAATGCACTTGCATCATTTTCCGAATGTCTGAGAGATCCAGTCTTTTATCTCATCTCTGACCCGCCGAAAGATCTTGAGTATCTCTTCTTCCGATCCTACTGCTGCTGCAGGGTCCTCAAAGCTTTCGTGAATTACTTCTCTTGCTTTGGGAAATTGGGTCGGAAGCTCCAAATTCGTGCTGCAGATAGGACAGGCCACTTTAGCCCGATCGCAGACCGTGACTGCCATGTCAAATAAGATATCCTGAAATTCTTGGGGAGTTTTTGAATGCTGACTCAAGATATCGATTCCTATTTCCTTCATGACTACAATAGCGTTAGGATTAACAGTTGTGGTCTCGACTCCAGCACTGTAAGCCTCGTATCGATCTCCATAAATAGCTCTTAAAAGACCTTCAGCCATCTGGGACCTAGATGAGTTATGCAGGCACAGAAAGAGAATTTTCTTCTTCCCCTGTGATTCCATACTTGTACCCATATTACGACTATTGAGAATAAAGTAGATTAACATTGCGATCGTTCCTGTATCTGAATTTTGAGAGGGTCAGCAAGCCAGGAGATTTTCGTTCTTTTTGGTTTATTCATCTTCCAGTTGCATACTCACTTCTTTTCATCTATTCCTTATTCTATACTTTGCAAGCAGCAAAATTTCTCCGCTCCTCCAGCAAAAGTTTTTCAGTCCTCTAGTCCCCGACGCTTCATGAAGTGATGGTAGTGCTCCGGTGACAGCCGGGAATAGAAGGCTTGAGTTACAACTTCACTCAAGGAAGGGTGAATATCCATAATGCGCGTGATTTGTTCCATACTTCTTGATTCCGTATACATGAGAGGAATTATCTGGTGAATCAGGACTGAGGCATGAGGCCCTATAATATGGGCACCGAGAATTTGTTTCCCCTCTGCATTCAGAATTACCTTTACAAAGTAGTCCTTGATTTCCAATGCTGTCCCCTTTGCAGTATCTTCAAAGAATTTGAGGCCTATGCTCACACCATCCTCTCCATACTTTTCCACAGCTTCCTTCTCTCCCATACCTACCCCGGCAATTTCAGGATAAGAAAATACTGCATGTGGTACAGCGTGGTAGTCTGTCTTAACTTTTTCTTTCATGATAGCATCCAGGTAAACTATCCTGGATTCATAGTTTCCAACGTGCTTGAGCAGATGTTTCCCGGTTGCGTCGCCAAAAGCCCAGATATTTGGCTGAGATGTCTCAAGATACTCATTCACCAGAATCCAGCCCTGCCCATCTGTTTTGATTTCAGCCCTTTCCGGATGAAGAATGTCGGTATTCGGAACTCTTCCAGTTGCTACGAGGATCTCATCTACAGTAATCTTTACTTCTTCTCCTAAATTTTTTTCCTTCACTACTATGGTCTTCTGCCTGTGATCTTCCTTTCTAACTTCAATAGCCTCATAGTTTGTAAGGATCTTCATATACTCTGACATTTTCATCCTAGCAAGTTTGGAGATTTCTGGCTCTTCTTGCGGAAGAAAAAGTGGATTTCTTCCAATTACAGTAACTTCTGCTCCCATAGCCGAGAAAAAATGTCCATACTCGGCTGCAATAAAACTTCCTCCAAGAATTGCTAGACTTCGGGGACATTCATTAAGTTGGAGCACAGTGTCGCTTGTAAGATAACCAGCCGCTTCAAGCCCTTCAACAGGCGGGATAGCAGGCTTTGAGCCAGTGCATAGAAAAATCATTTTTGAGTAAAGTGTTTTGTTACTTACTTTTAGGGTATAAGGAGAAGTAAACTCTGCACTTTCATGGTAGTAGTCAATATTCGGGCTTCCGGTTATCCCCTGCCGGACAGCTTCTATATTTTCTCTTGTAATCCTTCGTACCCTTTCCATGATTGCATTGAAATCAATATCCCTTATTTCAGCCTTTATCCCAAAAAGAGATGCTGTTCCCAGTTCCCTGATAAGTTCCGCAGGATAGAGCAAAATTTTTGAAGGAATGCACCCCTTGGTAAGACAGATCCCACCGGGCTCGTCTTTATCGATAACAGCAATTTTTATTTCTGGATTCGAATCTATAATAGGGTTTATGTAGTTCATTGCCGAACCGGTTCCTATTACAATTAGGTCATAATTTTCCATTCGCTACTCTCCAGATATTAAATCGTTTTATTTTCCCGGGGATTATATTGGAATAATTTTATATTTGCATTTAAAGTCAAGCTAATTCATAATACAACTTCACAAGTTGATTTAATTTTGAACCATGCTCTTATTTAAAAAAATGTTACCATTCTTGATCTTTGAGATTCCATAGACATTTGACCTTGCAGGGGCATCCTAAGAGAGATGAAATCTAATCCTTGCCCAGGCAACAGTAGCGAATAACTGGGGCCTTATGCGCATCAATGAAGTATAAAATCTAAATCTTATAAGTTGTGGGTAGGAGACGCTATCTATCGAAGAGCTCTTTAACAATTTTTTTTCAGACAAATAACTATATTAAAAAATTCTATTTCTGGATCTATGCCATAATGCATTTCTGGATCAGGATATATTTGATGGATATAACATGATATGTATTTTTTGTAAATATACTCTATAGTAATAATTTCAACTATTTAGTATCGAATTACGTAATCCTGACCCTATGGAACAAAACTAAAAAACGATTATCTTTCCCATTTTTTGGAAATGAAAGGCATAGAAAACAAGAAGGTAAAGGGCTGAAAGAACCTTTTCCTGTGTCTCTCACAGAAGCGATACTCAAAGGCCTTGAGCTAGTCCCGACTATGTAGGAAGCAGCCAATAACATTAATAGCAAATCAGATATATCAGCGTTGTAAGAGCCGGATAAGAGATCTGAAAGAGTAGATCCAAATCAAAGATAACAGAACAGATGTCAAAGATAATGATGAACTACAACAAGCCAGAATAGACGCTCTGAAAACTCAGATTCAAGCACTATTACGGCCAGATGAGCATTAAGGACGAGCAGATCGAAAAGCTAAATGAGAATATGCATAAACAGGCTGTGCATATTAAAGTTTAATTCAGGAAAATAGCAGGTTAAACATTAAGCTGCTTCCTGATAATGCAGAAAAAAGTAAGCCATGGTGGCGATTTTGGTAATTCAGACTAAAATTCTCCACCAATAGATAACTTATCTAGAATTTTATTCCTAATTTCATCTACATCATTGACATTTATTTCAACATGCACATTTTTATTTTCTGAAACAACATTTGTTTTTCTGTAGACTCTTCTTCCAAATTCGTCAGGAAACCTTCGACTGAGAATCCACATGCAAACTTGGCAATTTCCAGCTTTTACCGCATCATTCAGTTTCTCAAGAAGAGCTTTTGCAGCATCAGCATTCCGCTTTTGAATGTATCGATAAAACTGAAAATATTTCCCAGATTTCTCTGTCTTCCCCTTATTCAACCAGATATTGAATGTTTTATATGGTACGCCAGCTGCTGAAGCCGCTAGAGCATAACTAAGCCCTAAAGCAATATTTTCGGCGATTATCTGTTGTATTTCAGCTGTCAATTTACAAGGTCTTGGCATGGTCGCACCGTTTTTTAGTTTTAATAATTGATATTAGCGAATCTTGTATTTAATATTAAGTTCGTTTTGTTTCGCATGCAAGCGGATTTATGCGCGTCAAATCACAAATAAGCCATTCTCAGACGTTTTAAGACACTTTTTCGACTGGTTAAGTATAATTTTATAGGGCTTTCGATGAAAATCGTCCTAGTAAGCCCCATAATAAATCACTTTTCCGACCAATTTGAAATCCCCATGATTTGTTGCCAGATACCGGTAGGTAACCACGAGACATTTTTCATACACTTGTGTTACTTTAAAAACATATAATTTAAGTAATGTATTTATTGGCATGGAAATGTTTCGGGCTGTTATAATCTCTAATATTGAGACTATGCAATTTTAATGCTAATTAGTAATAATTAGTGCAATTTAGAATTTATGCAAAACATCTATAATAAATCAAATATATTTACAATTCAAAGGTTATTCCAGTGCTTTCAAGTAAACACTCTATTGAGCTTTAGGTATTTCCCCCGCAGCTCACAAGATCAACTCTTAAGTTAAATGTCTACAATTCATTCCCATGATTAATTTTTGACTCAACCTGCAAAATCTGAACTTTTACTTTTTTATTACCATCCCCATCGGTTATAGTGCAATCCAATTCATGAATAACACCAAGTTGTTGATCAAACTCATCTATTTGCTCTTGCATTGTTTTTTCGCATAACGTGAAATATCCAGGTCCGTCTTCTTTATCGAAAAGTACCGGAGTGTACAAAAACGAATATTTCTCGATTAATGGATCACAATCTTCAATGCGTGCAGTTGCTACTCTCAAAAGCTGTATCATAACTTCTTCCCATTTACATGGATGGGCTTGGAGAAAATCTTCTTTTAATTCCGGCATTATTTCTGACGCAAATTCTGGACTAATTTCGTGCTTGTAGCTATCAATAAAAACCATTTTAATCGCCTTTTACTTTCTGCCAACCGTAACCGTCGCCTTCAATTTTTATTTTATTTACTTTACCTTCATTTACGAGCTTATAAAGCATGTTTTTAGCTGTGGACCTGCTGCATCCTACTAAACTCATAACAGTTGAAGTAGACTTTATGCTATCAATTGATAGAGCATTTAGGAACATATCTTCTGTAAATTTCTGTTGAAATCTTGTTTTACCACCTTTCATATTATTCAATCTATCAGCCCGTCTATTTTAAAGAAACTACGCTACTATCTACAATTTATTAGTTTTTATATGTTATCATCACTT
>PLUB01000123.1 GCA_003164755.1 Methanosarcina sp.
AGAAAAGATTTTTTGCAACGGAACCGATAAATGGATAGATATCGCATTTTTTATCATTTTTTACTGTAATCTATTTTCCGATCAGAGTTTCAAACTTTTTTCCCATACTTTCTTGATCCAATTCCATCAAATATAGAAAATTCCGATTTATTCCTTACTTATTTCCTCGCTGTAATCATAGCCAGATATTTCTCGCTGATATTTGTATTTGATTCTATTTTTTTCTGTTTTTGAGTATTAAGCCTGGAAGAAAAACTATCACTGCAATCTTTATTAAGATTAAATGAGCAAATTTCAATGGACTGATGTTATTTAACCGTCAGCCATTGATTACGTGTCTTATTTTTTCATCAATTAGTAATCCAAAGTATCCACCTCATCAAAAAAAGAAATCTACAACTGATTTTGATTAAGTTGAATAGTTATCTTTCAATGAAAAATAGTAGCCAAATAGAAAGAAAATTCTACATCACTGTATATTGAAGAATGTCGGAATAATGTTTGTTATCAGGGTTTTATCATCAAAGGAAAACTCATTCATCCAGAAGCAAAAGGATTATGAAGCTTGCTGATTCCCTCACAAAAATATTTATTAAAGTAATAAATATTAAAGTCAGAAAAATCTGAGAAAAAATAAACTATAGAAGATTTAGATCAATCACTTATTTTCACAAATCAGTTATGTGCAATATATAAGCATATGAAGAAATTTAGAGGTTTATCGAAATTTTATTTAGTCTCATGGAAGTTAGATGCTTATTTTCTCTTTTTGTAAAAGTCAATATTGTTTGCTGTATTAGCTCCTCTTTCAAAAATTATCACAACGATTTTTTGAGCCTACTGTTCAACTGATTATAAGATTCAGAAAATAGCTACAAGACCAGAACGTTGAATTCATCAATTATAAATCTAATAAGTATGTTTATAGATGTTTCTTGAGTTCACTAACTCAAACTATTATCTGTGAGGAATTTCGACAAGCCTCTTATTTTTACTAATCATTTATACATATTTATAAGGACATGAAGAAATATAGAGATTTATCTAAATCCTCTGTACTTTACCAATTATATTGATCCCCTTGGGATCCGTATTTAACAAATTTAGATTGAGTTCCTGGGAGAACTATATTTGTTTAGTCCAAATTTAGATCCGTTTTTTCAAGATTATAAACCAAAAATGGATTGCTCAGAATATCGAATGACTTAAGTGCAACCATTTACTTTAGGAACTATCAATATTTTTAAAAAAATAGAATTAATTCTTGAGTTTACCATGAATAATGGATATATAATTGAGTGAAGCTTTAATGCACTAATTTTAATTTTTGTAGAGATCACAAGAGATTAACGAAAAAGAAGGGAAAAACAGGTAATAAATATAAAAAAATAGTATGAAGAATAGGAGCCAAAGTATAAGCTGAATTGAAGAAAAAGGATACAAGAACACAAAGTATAGTATAAGAAATAGGACGAAAAATGTGGATGATAACAAATAATAACCATCCAGCTTACCAAAAATCAATTGGCTGAATCATTTTGATGCAATAGATACTTTTGATCACTAACTGACAAGAAAATAAAAAAATAGAATCATTAGCAGACAGTTAAATAAAAATAATCCCACCGAAATTTGCTCAGCGAATCTCAGTAAAAAGGGTTATCAGTATTGTATCTCCCAGGCTAAATAATTGCAATAAATCAAAGAATAAAACACAGAAATGAAGAAAAATGTACGTCCCGACTGAGACTTGAACTCAGGTCTAAGGCTCCGCAGGCCTCAAGGATATCCACTACCCTATCGGGACACGAATAAGTATCACTGATAAGCATATACAAAGATATAAACCTTGTTCCTAGAGAGCTAGCTGAATACATAGTGTGTCTTTATGGCACCCATAAAACGGAAGAACAAAATAATGCTTTCACTACATCAATATTGATAAAGATTAAATGCAAAAAGTTCGTTTTTATAATTTATGTCGATGACCATAGGACTTGCAGGAAAACCTAATGCTGGAAAATCAACCTTTTTCAAAGCTGCTACCCTTGCAAACGTTGAAATTGCAAATTATCCTTTCACAACCATCAATGCCAATCATGGAGTTACTTATGTGCGGGTAGAATGTCCCTGCAAAGACAAGGAAAAGACATGTGGAAAATGTATAGATGGGATGAGGTTAGTCCCAATTGATATAATTGATGTTGCCGGACTTGTCCCGGATGCATGTAAAGGGAGAGGGCTCGGAAACACTTTTTTGGATGAACTTCGACAGGCTCAGGCAATTATCCATGTGGTAGATGCCTCCGGAGGTACAGACGCAGAAGGTAACCTTGTAGAAGTAGGAGACCACGATCCTCTTGAAGATGTGACCTTCCTGAATAGGGAAATTTCTATGTGGCTCTATGGCATTCTGGAAAGAAACTGGGTTAAGCTTGCCAGAAAAATCCATTCAGAAGGGCTTAAACTCGAAGTTGTAATTGCAGAACAACTCGCAGGAGCAGGAATAAAAGAATCCAGTGTAAGCTTAGCTTTGACAGAAACAGAACTTTCAAGGGTTGACCATGTCAAATGGAGTGAAGAAAATATGATCCATCTATGCGACACAATGAGGAGGATCAGCAAACCCCTACTAATTGCCGCAAACAAAGCAGATATTGCCCCAAGCAAAAATCTGGATAAAATAAAAGATCTTGATGACAGGATAGTAGTGACTACAAGTGCAGCGGCTGAACTGGCACTCAAGTCTGCAGCAAAAAACGGGATTATCAGATATACCCCAGGAGACAGAAACTTCGATTTACTTACGAATGATCTTACAAAAGCACAGAAAAGGGGGCTCGAAGCTATCCAAAAAGTTATTGATAGACTTGGCAGCACCGGGGTCCAAGAATGCATAAACAGAACTGTCTTTGAGCTTCTGGACCTTATAGTAGTATATCCCGTAGAAGACGAAGGAAAATGGTCAGACAAACATGGGAATATCCTTCCTGATGCATATCTGATGAAAAAAGGCTCTACATGCAGCGATCTTGCTTATCAGATACATACCGAAATAGGAAATAAATTTTTGTACGCGGTAGATGTGCGGACAAGGCTTAGATTAGGGGAAAAGCATGAACTGAAAAACGGAGATGTGATCAAGATCCTATCCACTGCAAAATAAGGTAACTTGCCTAATTTCCCGTAAAATTATAAATCCAAATAAGTTATTGAGTAAAGTTTTTATGTGAAAAACTTCGATCTCAGATGAACTTAATAAAGCACAGTATGTAAAAATTTGACTCAACGTACAACAAATTAACGACTCTACCAAAAAAATATTATGTAAGGTATAAAAAACAAAGAAAGCAAAAATAAATAATGGAGTGTTTAGATTTTCAGGGAGATATTTTCCAGATGGATATACTTTCTTTTGCCTATCCGTTCTACGAAAGATACCTGACCTGGCAAATAACCAGATCGTCCTTAAAGGTCCCCAGACATGTGGCAATCATACTTAAGGAAACCGATCTCTTTGACCCTAAAGGGGTGGAGAGACTTATATCTGCAACTATTATTTTAAAAAAATTTAAAGTAGAGATTGTGAGTATTTATGTTGAAATTCTTAAAACTGATACCTCAACGAAAATCGAAATAGCATCAAAGCTCAGGATCCAGTTGGAAGAAAGTTTTTCCGATCTTCCTGAAAGCACAGGTTATACAATTTATGGTCTTGAGGGAGAAGTAAAGGGCAAATTTCCTGGAAAGGACTTTTTTATATACGTATCACTAGGATTCGGAGGAAGAGACGAAATCACCAGAGCTGTACTAAACATCCTTGAAAAAGTAAAGGTAGGAACAATCAAGCCTGAGGAGGTGGATGAAAAAATGCTCGAATCGCACCTTCTCGTCAAACAAGAACCAGATATAATGATCCGTTCGGGGGGACAAAAACTCTCGGATTTCCTGGTATGGCAGTCAGTATATTCGGAACTATTTTTCACAGATATTAACTGGAAAGATATGCGCAAACTTGACATTTTGAGGGTGATGAGGGATTTCCAAAAAAGACAGAGAAGATATGGGAAGTGAGTTAACTGGTATTTGGAGAAAAGTCTATAAATTTCCACTACATAGTAATCGTATGCCCTAAATGCAGACAAAATGCCCAGATAACAGATATTAGAAAAAAAAGTCTGAGATGCCAGCGATGCGGTATCGTCCTACAAACCCGAAAACTGAAAATATTTCACTCTTCCGAAGAATTGGCTGAAGCAGTTGCTTTTAGGACTCGCTTGCAAGCCGAAATTTCCGGAAAAGAAAGTGAATTTTTTTTGCTGAGACCTTTTACAAAAGAGTACGAAATCTCAAAACCAGAAATTGAGAACAAAGCAAAAGCAGTTAAGATGTCAGAAAATATGGATTCTGGAAGTATATTCCCTAAAAAGGACCCAAAAACAATTTTTCTTAAACTTCTGGAAGATGCAGGCGGAAAAATAGAACTAGAAAAACTTCAGCAAAAAGCATTGGAAAAAGATGTAAGTCAAGAAAAATTCAATATAATTCTTAGAACACTTCTGGAAACAGGAGAAATCTATTCTCCGGAATCTGGAATAATAAAGCTCGTATAATTTAAAGTGTTTCAATATACTATAATTCCTATTAATCTCTTTTTTTTCGCGGGTATCCTGTCCAAATCTTTCTCACTGATTTCTGNNTAATGACAAGAACTTTTCCTGCTTTAGATATCTTTTTAAGATTTGAATAAACGCGTCCCAATGTATCTCTTTTTGAGCTGAGCCTCTTGTTTCTGAATACATCCCTCATTTCAGAGAATAGTCTTTCACTGTCTTTTCATTGCTGTGTCATAATCTTTTGATTTTGCTCAAAAGTATCTCTATCTCTATAAACTATTTTTTTTTTCTGATAAATCCACCTGAGAATGATGAATTTATAACTTGGTTGTTTTGAATTTTCTGATCAGCT
>PLUB01000066.1 GCA_003164755.1 Methanosarcina sp.
AAGTGGCTCGTCATAATCTTTATTATACTTGCAGTTCTCACGTTTTTTTTCAGATGACAGAAACTGCTAATAAAGTATAGATATAAATTTAGGACTTACTCAGTTGAACTGAAAATCAATTGCAATAAACCGAGATGCAAATTTAAACCACAGTGTTTATTGTACTTAAGTTTGGATCGCAAGTGCATAAGTCCTATTAAGAAAATTATTTATCCCACAATCATCAAATAAATTCTCTTGTGGAAGAAAATGGCGCTTACATAATTCTCTCAGATGTGCATTTGGGCAGCGAGGAATGTAATAATAAAGAATTTTGTGATCTTCTAAAGTGGATATACGGTCTAGAAAATCAGCCTAAGATCATAAAATGTAAGGATAAAGAAGTCACAATAAAAATACCTTATAAAATAATTCTCTTAGGGGATATATTTGAATTGTGGGCTCCTAAAGATTTGGATAGAGATAACATTATCAAGGACCTTATTAGACCTTTCTCAATACTCTCTGATATCAATTGCGACAAGATATATGTAGTTGGCAACCATGATGACTCATTGGGCGAACTTGAAAGAAAAGTTGATTTTGCGACTCTGAATAATGGAACGAGATTCAATAGTTACAACAGGCATTATCCTAAAAAGGATATCAAATCTGGTGTTGCAAGCGGTCTTAAAATCGGAAATCGGTCATATTTCTTCCTTCATGGTCATCAGTTCGATAAAAGGCAGGCTATTTTTATATATTTTTCAAAGCTTCTCGGTGAACTATGGGATCCCATTGATTGGTTCCAAGAGCTATTCAACATCACATTTACTAAAAAACACTGGAAGACAAATTTTGTGATATTTTTATGCTTGTTGTTTGGTGGAAAGTATTTTTTATGGGATGTATTTCTAAAATCTAGTTTTTGGAGGTCTGGGGCATGGGCTATGTTTACTGGTTTTTTTGCATTGAGCTCGATTCCTGGTATTGTTGCCCACGTACAGGCAAGTATCTACAACTCTACGAAACCCATACATAAAACCGCAGAAGAGGTCATAAAGAATGGGCATTATCAGGAAAGTAAGGATACTATAGATGCAGAAGTTGTTGTTTTTGGTCATACTCATTTTGCAAGTTCCTATGAGCTCCGATCAGATGCAAGGAAAACATTATTTCTTAATAGCGGATGCTGGGTTGGAACAGATACAGAAATGAATGGAAAAATGCGTTATGTCAACTTTTTTATATATTTAAATGAGAGCGGGGCATATATTCTGAAATGGCAAGGCTCTGGTAAAATCTATTGTATTGAAGCTTTTACATGGTGATAATATTTCCAAATTAGCTTTTTGACTTCTCGAATTTGAAGTATGCTATTTAGCCAGTACTCTTTCAAATATTTATCCCCTATTCAAGAAAACAGTTACTCTTTCTTCTTTGGTGATACATGGTTTTTTTGTCTTAAAATCTATGTATTTTTTCCATCTCAGCCAAAATTGAGAGAATTTTCGCACTGATTCAAAGTAAAATAAATCTATTTTATTTAAATAAATGCAACGACTAAAAACCAAAAATTGCTTTTTACTGCTTGAAGGGGAAGAAAGCTTTCAAAATAAAATAAAAAACTGAAAATAGCAATGTTCTGTCCCAAAAGGTTGCTGTTTTCCTAAATACCACAGTTGATATAGAAAATGTAATGTTATTCAAGTTTTTATAATTCAAGAAAACAATGGGTCTATAAAAATAAAATGTTAGGAAATAAAATTGAGAAACGTATGTGGATATCTACTCCGGCTGATCCGAGAGTTTTGTCTCCAACATTTCTCTCCATTCAACAGAAATATGATGATCCATCAGGGGGTGACTGCAACTCCACCTGGGCCGATTCCTACAGGCATAGTGGCTGTAACTTTATTTGTTGCTGTGTCAATTACAGAGACACTGTTGCTGTTGCGGTTCGACATATATACCTTTGTTCCATCAGAGGTGACTGCAACTCCATTAGGATCGATTCCTACAGGCACAGTGGCTGTAATAGTGTTTGTTGCTGTGTCAATTACAGAGACTGTATGGCTTAATCCGTTAGTCACATATACCTTTGTTCCGGCTGGGTTAACTGCAACTCCAAAAGGATGTAGTCCTACAGGTACAGTGGCTGTAACCACGTTTGTTGCTATGTCAATGACAGAGACGGTGTTGTTGGCTTGATTCGCCACATATGCTTTTGTTCCTGCTGGGTTAACCGCAACTCCATAAGGATTGGTTCCTACAGGCACCGTGGATGTAACAGTGTTTGTAGCTATGTCAATTACAGATACGTTGTTGTTATCCCAGTTCGTCACATATACCTTTGTTCCATCCGGGGTGATTGCAACTCTAATAGGATCGTTTCCTACAGGCACCGTGGATGTAACCATGTTTGTTGCTGTGTCAATTACAGAAATATCGTTGCTTCCTGAGTTTGATACATATACTTTTGTTCCCGCTGGGTTAACTGCAACTCCAATAGGATTGTTTTCTACAGGCACCGTGGATGTAACTCTGTTTGTAGCGGTGTCAATTACAGATACGTTGTTGTTGCCACTGTTCGTTACATATACCTTTGTTACATCCGGTGTGACTGCAACTCCCCATGGATTATTTCCTACAGGCACGCTGGCTTTAATATTGTTTGTTGCTATGTCAATTACAGAAACGTTGTTGCTGCCGTAGTTCGTAATATATGCAAATGGCGTTGCACCTGCGGTACTTACCAGCACTAAAATCATAGCTATTGAAACTAAGGCTATCGAATACAACTTTTTTTTATGTATCATATATTTTCCCTCATTTTCCATATATTATTTATCAAAAAAATTAGAAGATGTTCTATTCTGTATAGAATATTTATCAATCTGCTTCTTAGTAGTAACACCGCTAACTCTCGATATCAAATCAACTAGTATTGGTTATTACCACGAAATTTGTTGTCTTCCCACTAATCTATTCATTTTCTACAGACCCAAATTCCTAGTCGATTGTCTTTAAAGTGAACCAAAATAAGGATTTATCGAAATTTTCTACAATTACCCTGCATACTCATACATCCTACCGGCGATCCCTAGATATTTTTCTTCTTTCTTTATCTGTTCACTTCATAAGATTTAGATAAACATCTGATTTCACAAGTCTTCTATATTGTATTTATAGGCATCTAATAAAGTGTAGTTGTTCATTGAAAACATGAATCCCTTGAGGAATGCACAAATGTCTGTGTTCAAAATGTAGAAAAATTCTATTTACCATCTTCGATCTTCATAACCTTTACTTTTCCACAGCTACATCTTTACCATCGTCTGTTTTCATAGCTACTACTTGTTTTATAGCTATAACTTTACCATCGTCTGTCTTCATACCCACTACTTTTTTCATAGCTATAATTGTACCGTCATCTGTTTTTATAGCGACTACTTTTCCCATAACAATAGCATTACCACCCTCGGTCTCCATAGCTGCTACTTTTCCCATAGCTATTTCTTTACCGTCTTCGGTCGTAATAGCCACTACTTTTCCCATAGCTATATCTTTACCATCTTCGGTCTTTATAGCCACTACTTTTGTCATAGCTATTTCGTTGGCAGCTATCCTATTATTATCCATTGTGGTACTCTTATTCATACTTGTAGATGTTTCGTTAAACATTGTCGTGTCCTTACTACTCTCGCTCGCCATGGATGTATTTTCTGCACTTACTATTGCAGCTGTCACGGACATTAAAAAACAAATTACTAGCAAAACACTGAGTGTCTTTTTCATTTGTCAGAACTCCTTTTGATTTCTTTTTTTACTTATTTCTATGAATTAATTATAGTCCAATCAAAATTATTTAAAATAATTTATAAGAAAAATAGTTTCTAAACACAAAATTTTTCACTAAGCAATATTTTAACATTGAACAATAATTATATATAAATTAATATTATTATTACTTTCGAATAATACTCTTTTTTTCATTACTCACTATTCCATAAAATATTTTAAAATCTAACAACCATTACTATTAACCTAAAAATTATATTTTTAATATAATATAATTTAGCCACTCTATAACAGTAAAGGTGTCCTAATATAAGATGCACAGTTTTTGTATGAAAACTTCCGCATCAGTAACAACAATAAATCTTATTTTTGTGGTGAAAGAAAAAGAATACAGAGCCATCAATATTATAGAACTTTCAGTACACTAAATTCTCTATTTGCTAGTTGTAAATATAAACATTAGATAAACTACTGATAGCGCAAAGTAAGGTTCTATTCTCTCAAAAATGAATAATATTAGATCCTGATAACTTCCTAAATGATAAAAAATATTTAATAACATATTTTTGTATTTTGACTAAAAAAAATCTTATGCTGGATTATTTTTTGTTTAGAAACTATTTTTCATACAATTAATTTAAAATAACTATGCAGAGAATTATGTATTGTACCACACTATCATAGAACGAGTAAATTTAAAAATGCAAGAAACAACTATTTATTTTTACCAAGCTTCCTAGACTATGATAACCTGCCAAAGGTAATTCAGGGCCTCATTCCACCCGCATCCATAAGGTCCACAAATGACATCGTTATCCCCACTCATGCAATGATACAGAATTAAACCGATAACTTTCAATTATCTCTATTACAATCAACTCGACTATACTTCTTTGTTTGATTTTCTATCTGCATTCAACTCACTAGTGGTCACAGTACATACAAATGGCCTTCTCACACTCTTCATTCTGAAATTTACACTTCAATACCCAGCATTTAATTGCCTTTATTATCTTCACAAAATCCACCCCACTTTCAGTTAGGCACTACTCGAATTTTGAGAGATTTGTCGAGTCATATCTAACTAATTTTTTATTATGTTTTACTATGCTGTTTACGTTTATATATCTAGATATCAGTGGAATAGCAATCTTTCATCCCAAAAGTTTCTGTCACGGTCCATGAAACCAGGATTACGTATATTCGATGCAATTTAGTTTAAGTAGTTACTCTGTAAAATGCATGTAAAAATATATTTGATATCATGTTGGAAAGTAAAAAGGTGATCTTTCAATATGAATTTTATTTGTATTTGGTTAAGATAAAAAACATCAAAAAAGTTATTTTATGCCAATTATCCATCTTTTTCTTATTTGTTTCCTTGATTTGCACGCATCAGTTCAATTTACATTATAAAAGTAGCTAAAACCATGAATCATTTAGTCAATAATAGTTCTCTGAAAAATTAGACAATTAAGAGTTTAACGTGTTCAACTGTGTAAGTCCGACTCTCTTTCCAAGCTCGATAATTTCGTAAGTCAGCTCCAATTAATTTAGTAGCTATATAAATCACAGCGAGATCATCTACAAATATAACTTTTTTCATTTCCCTGATGAGGGGTACACCTATACAAACGCCAATACCTACTAACGCAACTATCGTTTTCCACGGAACCTTTGGGTATTCGTTATTCAGGAAGTCATGCAACATAGAAACTGTTAGTTTGCTCTCTTCTATAAGTTTATCGAGAAATTCTGGTATACCATCACGATTTCCTTTTTTAAGAAATCCCATAATATCAGAAAACATTTGCTTCTTGTTTACTTCGTTCATGATATTTCCTCCAATTCTTCTCGATTATATCTATGCACCTCACAGTTAAACAATATAACTTACATTTGAATGCTATATGATCACTAAAGTTATTTATAAGATTCTGTAAGTTATTTTATATTTTCACCCTTTGATCAATTCTATCATTGGATCGAGCAAAAACATGTACATTTTTAAAAATTATTAAAAAACTTGATAGTTACACCACGAAGAAAATGAGATGCAAAGAGCAAGATATGACTTTTTTGGATAAACATCAACTCATTATTAAGGGACAACCAAATTGTTTGAATTTTCAGACAAGTTCTTAAGGACACTACTTTCGATCTCCCATTTTTCGTCTTTTTATTCAGGTCCTTTTTCCATGCAGAGTTTTTGCGATAAAATCTCTGAAGTTCCTAAATGCTATAGTTCTGTAAATATGATTGGCTCTTTATCCTGATTTTGAATATTTAAGAATGCAAAATATGGATTATGTAGAAATCCTCTAAAATAACTGATCTCTGTTAATTTGAACTGAATTGCCTGATATATTTTTACTCATTTATTTTCAGCTTCTTGCGGCTGACTAAATAGGTTTTTTACAAAGTCACAAGTGTATAACATTGTAAGCCTGATAGGTCATTCATAGCCAGCCTTTGAGTTACCACTTTAAAAATCTAGCTGCCAAGCTCACGTTTTTTCTAAGCAAATACTTCCTTAACTCATCGATCCCAAGCAGGAAGATTGCAAAAGGAACTGCAAGCAATACATACCTTAGATCAAGGGGCGAAGTGTTAAAAATAAGATTGGCAAATGGATTCCAGATAATAAAAGCTAGAATCAAAAGTTCACTTGCAATCCCTAAAAGAATCATGCGGTTGCTGAATAATCCCATTGTGAAGACTGACTGGAACCGGGTTCTGGATGCAAAAACGTTGGCTATCTGGCAGATTATTACCGCTGAAAAGAAAGCTGTTATAGCCTGCATATAAAGAGGATTGTTATTTGCAAGCTGCTCGCCGAATTTCCAACCTCCTTCAAAAAGTACGGCAAAATAACAGAAAAAACCTGCAAGAGCTTCTATAGGTCCTTTTAGTCCGTAAGCTGTAAGAAGTACCTGAGGAGTTAATAATTTTTCATCCCTGGCTCTGGGAGGTCTTTTCATAATACCCTCTTCTCCGTTCTCCACCCCAAGAGCAATCGCAGGCAGCATATCTGTACCAAGATCAATTGCCAGAATAAGCTGTACTGGCATAGGAAGAGGCAGGGCAAAAAGGATGAAAGCTATAAAAGGTAGAACTTCAGGAATAGTATGGCAATGATATACACAATGACCTTTTTTATATTATCAAAAACGGTTCTGCCTTCTTCTATAGCATATACGATTGTAGCGAAGTTA
>PLUB01000046.1 GCA_003164755.1 Methanosarcina sp.
ATGTCTAATCTCATCCTTGGTACATCCCCTTTCCATCCTCTGCTTCCTCCAGTGTAGATAAACTTAATATCAGAAAGCTCCATTTCTTCCGCAATAATCTTTCCTATTCCGGTAGCGCTGATAGTATCCTCTGAGCCAATGTTAAAGATATTTACATCTTCTTTGCTTTTTTCTATTGCAAAAAGTATCGAATTGATGCATTCTGATACATGCAAATAGGACTTCTCCTGCTTACCATCGCCCAGAATCTCTAGCTGGGTAGGATTTTCCCGCAGTTTTCTGATAAAATCAACAATAATCCCATGAGTGCTACNNTATGAGGTAATAAGAGCTTCACAAGAAAGTTTGGAAGCGCCGTACAGTGATATAGGCATAAGGGGACCGTAATTCTCTGGAGTGGGCATTATATGTGCCTCTCCGTAAATCGTAGAGGTAGAAGTAAATGCAATCTTCTTAATACTATTTTTCCTCATAGCTTCCAGAAGATTATAGGTTGCCAAAATGTTCTGGTCGAAATGGACTTTAGTATCTGAAGACCCAAGCCTGACATCTGGATTCGCAGCTACATGACAAACTAGGTCAACATCTCTGCAAGCTCTTTCTATCACTTCATTATCGAGAATGTCTCCTTTTATAAATATGACATCAGTGTTTTCAAGATGATTCTCAATAAATTCAATTTTTCCCGAACTCAGATTATCAAAAATAGTAATCCTGTTTCCTTCTTCTATAAGACTATCAACCAGGTGGCTACCTATAAAGCCAGCTCCTCCTGTCACAAGGATATTATTTTTCGTAGGCATAGAAAAATCATTAACTATCTTACTTTCCTTATTAATATGTTGTACTGTTTTTATGTCATCAAAGAATTTCCAGCAGAACCCATCATAATCTTTGTTTTTCGCTGAACCAATGACTTCGGCCAATCACTATCTTTATTTCAAGCAGAAACTTTTGCTTTAAGCCTCGGAGTTCGTCAGTGAAGGAACAATCTCTTTGGATTCTCTTATCATCTTCTTGTTCTTAAGGCAGGGCTGAAGTATAATATAAAATGGAACACCGGCATCTTATCACCCAATTTTAATAGTATTTACACAGATTACTCCGTATTTTACTCATGTGAAGAATTCAGCTGTGATTAAGCCGACGTTTCCTAAAGCATTATGGAAATTTCGATAGAATCTGCCTTTTTTTGATTTGCAGAGTTTATTATCTGATTTATTTAATTTGGTAGCAATTTCCAGATTCCCTTCAGGAATAGTAAGTGATAGGATATATTGTATTTGATATTCACGTCTCTAGTCATATATTTATATAGTTCAACTGTTTAATATGTTCTACAGTTAGAATTTAGTACATGCTCTTAGGGAATTGATAAGAAACGGCAAATATAGCTGGTTCAACTATTTCCAATGTATCATATATTGCACTCTAATATTTAACACTACTAGAAAAATTATAATTAGGAAACGAAAAACTCTATAATTTCCAGGGAGTTCAAGCTTTGTAAGGTTGCTAAAAATTGCTAAGAGCTATCTTTAAATTAAATTTGTTTTCACAAGCGGGACAAACCTCATGCATCGAACTAAAAAAATGGTAACATTAAACCGTTAAATGTCCAAAATGCAAATCTAAGTCACAATTCTTAATGTACCTTATTTTATGATTAGAGTGCATAAGTTCTTGGGATAGAGTGATATTCTTGAGGTCAAAATGTACCTGAATTTCGGAAAATTTTGCGATATGAATTTTAAAATTGATGTTATCTATTATCCAATTGTATGAATGATTTGAAAATTAAGACTGTCTCTAAGAGAATTCTTCTAAAAGAACGATAAAGAAAACTAGGACGAATTCAGAGGGAGATTATGAGATGCCGAAAACTATAGGACTTAAGCACTTGAAGTACAAAATCAATAGCATTAAGCTGTCAATTTTCTAAAGTCCAAATTTTAAACATGATGTTTGAGTACATGGTTTTACATCGGAAGTGCGTATTGTCCTAAACTAAATAGAATAAAAGGAATTTTCATGAAAATTATAATAATTGGAAGTGGGCTTGCTGGCCTGTCAGCCGGGTATAAGCTTTCTAAATCGAATGAAATCATTGTTTTTGAAAAGGATGAAGAAATAGGTGGGATGACCGCAAGTTATTGCCAGGAATATAACGGGAAAGAGTATTTTATCGAAAAGTATTACCATCATATATTCAGGAGCGATTCGGAGCTTCTTACCCTCATAAAAGAACTTGGGCTTGAGAAACAAATGCTGTGGCTTAAGGGAACAAATGCTTATTTTGTTGATGGAAAAAACTACCCTATGAACACTCCTTCTGAAATCTTACATTTTAGTCCACTTTCCTTTACCGACATAGTGAAACTTGGTTTGCTGGTTTTGAGGATAAAGACAATAAATAATACGACTCCTTATGACAGGATAAGAGCAAGAGACTGGATTATAGCTGGCGCAGGCAAGTCGGTATATGAAAACTTCTTTGCCCCTCTTATGAAAAGCAAATTTGGTGACAATGCTGAAAATGTTTCTGCAGCCTGGCTTATAGGGCGTGTGAAAATAAGGTCGGATAGAGGAAAAGAAGGAGAGAAATTAGGGTACCTGAGAGGGGGGTTTAACTCCCTGATAGAAGCTCTGTCAAGAGAAATAACTTCAGATGGCAGCAAGATCTTCAAAAATAAAGAGGTAACTGAGATCATAATCAATGACAATAAGGTGCAGGGAGTAATTATCGACGGGAACCTGGTAACATGCGATGCTGTAATTTCAACTGTTGAACCCAGAGTGCTGGATGCACTCACAAAAGGCAAGCTCGAAAACCTCCATGAAACTCTACTTAGTATCCGCTATCAAGGAACTGCGTGCGCTCTGGTAGGGCTTGACAAAAGGCTCATGGGAGATGGTAACTACTGGTTGAACATAAAAGCCGATGTGCCTTTCGGAGCCGTAATCGAGCACACTAATTTTATGCCTGTTGAGGACTACGGAGAACACCTTGTCTATATAACTTCTTATTTCCAAGAAGAAAAGGATTTTCACTGTGTACAAAAAGAAGAGGAAGTCCTCGAATCCTACCTCAGGGGCTTAGAAAAAATGTTTCCTGACTTTTCAAGAGCTGACATTCACTGGGCTAAGCTCTTCCGAAGAATGGATACTGCACCTGTCTATGAGCAGGGGTATCTTCAAAGGGTTCTGCCTTTTGATGTTTGTCTTTCCGGGCTATACCTTGCAGGAATGTTCTCTCCAACCAACTATCCTGAAAGAAGTATGAATGGCTCTGTTAAAGCTGGATTTGAAGCCGCAAAATTTTTAAAATAATTATAACTGTTATTGATCAAAGTCAAAGATAACAGATAGATGTCAAAGATAACGATGAACTCCAGAAGACCAGAATAGACGCTCTGGGAATTCATATCCAAGTACTTTATGGCCGATGAGCATTAAGGACCAGCAGCTGCACACCAAGGACGAGCAAATAGAAAAGCTAAATGAGAATATATACAACAAGCTGAGCATATTCTGTGATTATTCCAGAACTCTTTGCTTTATATTCAATGAATTGTTGTAATTGGTAAAAAGCCCAGCTATTTTTAAGAGATTTATGTTTCTTCCTAGATCGCTGTTAATTCTATCCCTTATTCTAATTAAGTCTTCTAAACCTATTACAGAAACACCGTTTTCAATTGCAAATTTTACGATTGTTTTGGAGATACAATGATTAACATCTGTCATTAGATGTTTCTCTTTTGAAGCTAAATGCTCTATCATCCTCTTAGCTGACAAGGTTCCCTTAGATTGTAATCTTGATCTCATATTATTGTATACGTTTTTTTTTTATTTCTCCACCTGCAAAAAATTTGCATTTCTTGTCAGTAGTGGAAGCTACAGCTAAGAAATTTATATCTATATCTGTACCCATGAAAGTCGGAGCTCCTTCGATTTTCATGTCTGGAAGTTCTCGTGATAAGGTAAGATGGAAATAATAATCATAATTATTATCCTTCATGACTTTAGAATCTTTAGATTGCCAAAGAGAACGAAAGAATTGCTTTGCATAAGGATATTTACAGATTTTATAGGTTTTCCTGCCATAACTAAACATAGTTATACTCACAGAGTCTTCTGTTATCGTATAATCTCTCTTATAGGATAATGTCATAGAAGTAGAAGAGTATGTTACTTTTTGCCAGTAATTCATCCTATTTTTGCAAGTTATACTATTATTTTATAGATTCCTGGACTGCATATATCTGGGTCCCTGTAAAAAATGCCATATCACATTCATTGTATCCAGATATATAAAAATTTTCTATGCATATTCCATCTTTGATGTATCGATTTATCGACTCTGGGGTAAGGTCGATTAGACGTACATTTTCTGAAGTGGGAATCTTTTTTGGTAATTATAGAATGCTAATTTCTTATGATTTAAGGACTTTTGCATGCACATTTTAGTACAGGCTCTTAGAATAACCTTTTTGTCCTTTTTTCACAACTTATAACATGATTTGAAATCAAGGAACAAGTTACCCTTAATACTATACTTATATCTGTTTCTGTAAGCATATCTGCTTGCTCAATCATATTATACCACCTATAAGCTTCCTATTATAATCACAAGATGTACCAACAACTTCGGACCCTATCAATACCCTGAAAAACTTATACCACTTTTTGTCACAAATCTCCTTGAGAACAGGAAGGTTCCAGTATACGGGACCGGTACTAATGTGAGAGACTGGATCTATGTACTCGATCACTGCAAAGCTGTAGACTTTGTCCTTCATTCCGGCATGGAAGGTGAAATTTATAATGTAGGTGGTGGAAATGAAAAGACTAATATCAAAATTACATATAAAATCTTGGAATTACTTGGGAAAGATGAATCAATGATAGAGTACGTGAAAGATCGCCCAGGCCACGATTTCAGGTATTCTCTGACCTGTTCAAAATTAAAGGAACTTGGCTGGGAGCCGGAATACTCTTTTGATGAAGCTCTTGAGACAACCGTAAAATGGTATATCGAATACAAATGGTGGTGGGAAAAATTAAAACACTGATTCTTGGAGCAGGGGGCATGCTGGGAATGGAACTAAGCAAAGTTTTTCCCGATGCTATTAAGTTTACTCGTTCAGAGATTGACATCACCGATGAAGATCATGTCCACTTGACGATCGAAAAAATAAGGCCTGAAGTTGTTGTCAACGCTGCAGCTTACACCAATGTTGATGGGTGTGAAGATGATAAAGATCTTGCGTTTGATGTCAACGGCAAAGCTCTTGAGTATATTGCAAGGAGCTGTTACAGTGCAGGAGCAACCCTTATACATTACAGTACAGATTACGTTTTCGACGGCTCAAAAAAAGAATACTTTGAGTCAGATAAAACAAATCCGATAAATGTCTATGGCCAGTCGAAACTTAGGGGAGAAAAAAATATAATAGAGAACATGAAAGATTACCGGATCATAAGGACGTCCTGGCTCTTTGGTCTACAAGGCAAGAATTTTGTTGAGACAATGCTCAGGTTGTCTAAAGAGGTGGATACTGTAAAAGTAGTAAACGACCAGTTCGGAAAGCCAACCTATGCTGTTGACCTTGCCCAAAAAACCAGTGAAATCATTAAACTTACACCTGGAATTTACCATATAACTAACGATGGTATATGTTCCTGGTATGAATTTGCGAAGGCAATCATAGGAAATGTTGCCTCGTGTTCAACATATGAGTTTCCAAGAAAGGCGGAACGCCCTAAATATTCGGTTCTGGTTAATACGAAAACGGAATCTATGAGACATTGGAAAGAAGCCCTTAAAGCATATATGGAGGAAAGATCAAAATGAAAGGAGTTATTCTTGCAGGAGGGTCAGGCAGCCGGCTCTACCCCCTGACCAAAGTAACTAACAAGCACCTTTTGCCTGTCTATGACAAGCCTATGATTTATTACCCAATACAGACCCTCATTAATGCAGGAATCAAAGATATAATGATAGTCTCAGGTCGGGGTCATGCCGGACATTTCCTTGAACTTCTAGGGTCAGGCTCGGAGTTCGGAGTTCGCTTCACTTTCGAAATTCAAGAGAATGCGGGGGTATCGCTCAGGCCCTTTCCTTTGCAAAAGATTTTGTGTATGGGGACAACGTAACAGTTGTTCTTGGGGATAACATTTTCCAGGATAACATCAAAGAAGATATATCGGCTTTCACTAGTGGGTCAAAGATTTTCCTAAAGGAAGTCATCGATGCCAATAGATTCGGGGTTGCAGAATTGAAAGGAAATACGGTAATTGGTATCGAAGAAAAACCTGAAAACCCAAAGAGCAATTTTGCAGTTGCAGGGCTCTATATATATGATTGTGAAATTTTCGATGTCATAAAAACCCTCCTGCCTTCAGGAAGAGGTGAACTTGAGATCACGGATGTGAACAATTATTATATAAATAAGGCCATAATGAGATACAGAATTCTTAATGGATTCTGGAGCGATGCCGGCACTTTTGAGTCCCTATTCCGAGCAAGTGAACTAGTAAGAAACTTTTTGCAAAAATAATGGAATAATAAATGTGTACATGAGGTTTTGCAAAAATTGATAATAATGATTTACAAGCAAAAAATTATGATAAGTGATTATTTTGCCAAAAAAATTATTTTATAAGCTTTTAAAGTAATAATGCTAAATGTCTCTAATATGGGATCTGGCTGTGAAAACTCAAATATATTCATCGGTCATCGTTTGAGGAACTTTCTTGCTTGAAGGCTATCTATTTTGGAGCAAAAATAGTCCCAAATTTCTAGCACTACAGCTAAAATAGATACTTTATCCA
This sequence comes from Methanosarcina sp., assembly GCA_003164755.1. Lineage (GTDB taxonomy): Archaea > Halobacteriota > Methanosarcinia > Methanosarcinales > Methanosarcinaceae > Methanosarcina. The sequence goes on from PLUB01000046.1 coordinate 6,835, forward strand.
AACACCAAACCGATAGGATTTACGCAGTTTAACTGAAAAATCAATAGCATTGAACCTTTAATTTTTGAATTGCATATTTTCAAATAGAGTATTGATCTACAGATAAAGTATACATTGGAAATAAAGCACTGTTTTCTATTTTCTTGTTTAGCTTTTATAAGTTTCTCAGATTTTTTCCTCATCTTGTGTTATTTTATTCCATTTTGTGTTGCTCATACATCACTTAATAAACCATTTAAGCTGAGAAAAATAAATTTTTTATTTATTTCAGGGATTACATTATTATTGGCATGCTTAGTAAAAAATCTATGAAAACTTTTATAGATTTCTTATACATTTAATAACATCCAAAGAATTACTTTTTGATAATTTTTTTTGTTTTTTAAGGGTATCTGTCTTCTATACAACAATGAATTATACGAATTTTCTAACACAAATCAATTAAACGTTCGTGCCATGATTTTAATAAGAATTACTATTGGAATAATGTATTTATTATTGAGCAATATTTCGAAAAGATTTAGTATGAACTCTATATGCATGTTGTTTGTTTTCTTATCAATTACATTCATTTTAATAATTTATGTTTTCACTACAATTTTTATTGACATTTTTACAACAAGATATCACAAGTTTCCACTAATACTCAGCATTAGCATCTTGGCTATGATATACAGTCAAAACATGAAATTTCAAAGAGTCTAATTTTTTAGTTCAGTTTTCTTACTTTCTCTTTCATAATGTCCATTTATTTCTTCCATCCATTACTTCATCACTCACCGATAAAACCAAGATTTCACTTCACTAATATTAACTATTTATGGGGTAAATCAAAAAGACTTATATCTATGCTTGTTGAAATTATATCTAATGACATTTTTTCTCATGCCAAACATATGAATTTTGTGTATGACTATGTATAGGAACAGTTAATAAAAATCTACCCGAAAGCATAGCGATTTTTTTGATTTTTTAAATCTATATAACCTTTACCTTCAATAGACTTTATACTACATTTTTCAATTCTATATTGGTGCCAAAAAGCTTCTTTCCTTTCTCTGAAACAGTGAATTCCAATAACAGAGTCAAATATTTATTCATAGGAACAATAACAGATTCTTATAGTCATTGGATCAAAAGAATTTAATCTGTTGCTCAAATTGCCAAATAAGGTTCCTATAGCAGTATAGCTCTTTTATGTGTTTAAAGATCATTATTTATCACATTTTTTATATTTTTGCTGAAAATCGAAATATCAAATTTTGTTGCTTGCTTAAGACAGGACTCCTTATACTTTTCTGGCTTATTTGATATGAATTTGATAGCTTCTATAATGCTATGGAGATCTGCATTTATCAGAAGACCCGTTTTTTCTGTAACTGTTTCCCTAAATCCACCTTCGTTCACTGCGATAACAGGCTTTCCACTTGCCATTGCTTCCACGGGAGTTAGACCAAAGTCTTCGTCAAGCGCTGTACAGATTAAGCCTTTGCATCTGGCGTAAAGATCAATCAATTCCTTCTCGGAAATTTCTCCAAGTATTTTTACATTTTGAGGTAGTCCCTTGCTTATATTTTTTGCATACTTTTTAGCGTGATCACCTTTTGCATAACCACCTACAATGATAAGTTTTTCATCAGGTATTTTTCGAAATGCATTTATTTGCAATTCGATCCTTTTTTCAGGGTAAAGACGGTTTACTGAGAACCAAAAGTCCCCATACTCCTTATGTCTAAACTTTGAAACATCAACTGGAGGATAAATTATGTCAGCAGTTCTGTGATAGTATTTCTCAATTCTTTTTTGAGAATTTTTTGAAATAGTGACAAGTTGGTCTACATTATTCACTGATCGCTGATCCATCCATCTATGTCCATATACCCATGCACGAAAAGCCGGTCGGGTTATAAAATCCTGTCTATGTAAGAAAGTATAGTATAGATCATAAAATACCCTTATAGGCGTGTAACAGTACCACATATTAGGGTGGTTATTATGAGCTGCATAATGGCTCCAGTTTCCTGTAAAGATGAAAAAATCATAATCATTTGAAAAATCAGAAGAATAAAATTTTTTTGTTGCAGAGATCTGTTTTAGCGGTGGGATTGTCGGTGTGTGCCCAAGAGATCTAACATCCACTTCTCTATCCAGTTTATCAATAGCTTCCACATCCGTAGTAATAATATCAGCGTTCAATAATTTCGCTAGAGTGATTGCGACTTTTTCTCCACCGCCAATAGCTCCGAAATAATCATGAAAGATAGCTATTTTCATGTTTGTTCTCTTTTTTTAATTATTTAGCATTAGATTTAAATCGAGATTTATATATGTTTCGAAACAATTTTTGATTCGAATACAAATTAAGTTATTTATTTGACTTCCTAAATATTTCTTGAAAAATAATATTTTTCACTATTGATTCCCACCAAAATTCGTATCTTTTTTTCAATTTTATTTAAGCTTGTAATTTTGATTAAAATTATCGAATCAACTTCCATTTTTACATATATAAATACCTTCATCGGAATTAAGACCAATTTCAATTTTGGCTTTTGAATTTGTTTCTTAATTTGGTCTGTATGGGTCTGCCTTTTTTTAGCTTTTTTCTTAGCTTTCATCCGCGGATAGAATAAACCATCATAGTTTATACTATGTTCATTGACAGTGCTTCGATTATCTAATTCTATTAATAGTATTTTGTTAATTCCTTACATTTAGTCATATGCTTGAATATTCAAGGGAATTGGTAGAAGATGTTACAGCATGAATAAAAATTAACGAAATTCTTGGTGCTGTAATTTGATTACCGGTAAACTTTTTGTATTAGGGGTGCTCACGATTTAGGGATACAGACAATAAATTGCCCATGTCTATAAAAGGAGTGGAGTCATTTTTAGTTGTCACACCCAACGACTCTATTGCCTTTAATTTTTTTTGACTTTGTTCTTATTTGTCTGGATGGTTCCAGAAATGATGAGATTCTAAAATATTGTATGTATCAAATAGTTTATATAGTTTTAGAGGTATGCTTTCTGCAGAGAGAGCTAACTTTTTGAAAAATAAATGTTCTATTTTCTGCAGGATAAATATTGGAAGCAAAATCAGGTGATTCCTTGACAAAGATTGCACTGATCACAGGCGTAACAGGTCAAGATGGAACATATCTTTCAAAACTTTTATTAGATAAAGGATATGTCGTGCATGGGATACAGAGAGCGTCTTCTAGTACTAGAACAGAATCTAAGAATGAATCTATAAAAAATATAAATTATCATTTTCATTTTTGTGACATGACAGATTATTCAAAAATTATTAGAATTCTCCAAGAGGCACTCCCTGACGAGATATACAACCTAGCAGCTCAAAGCAATGTGCAGACTTCTTTTGACCGACCGGAATATACTGCAGAAATCAATGCATTGGGTACACTACGCCTCCTTGAAGCAATTCGCACCCTTGGACTGGAAAAGAAAACAAAGTTTTTTCAGGCTTCCACTGGCGAATTATTCGGAAACTCGCTGGAAACCCCACAAAATGAAAATACTCCCTTCAACCCCCTAAATCCTTATGCAGTATCAAAGTTGTACGCTTTCTGGATCTGTGTGAATTATCGCGAAGCTTATGATATGTTCGTCTGCAATGGTATATTGTTTAATCATGAATCACCAATTAGGCCAGACAACTTTGTTACGAGAAAGGTTACCAAGGCCGTTGTTAAAATAAAAGAAGGACTTCAGGATAAATTGTACCTGGGAAATCTAAATGCAAAAAGAGATTGGGGCTTTGCAGGAGATTATGTTGAAGCTATGTGGCTTATGTTGCAGAAGGATCAACCGGATGATTATGTGATTGCGACAGGTGAAACACATTCAGTAAAAGATCTGGTGGAATTTGCATTTAGGGAGGTTGGGATAGATATCGAGTGGGAAGGAAAAGGGCTTGATAAAAAAGGGAGAAATGCTTCAACAGGTGAGATCCTTATTGAGGTGGATCTACAATTTTATAGGCCTATAGAGTCAAGCTTATTCGTCGGGGATCCTTCAAAAGCTAAAGAAAAACTCGGATGGGTGCCCAGGACGAACTTTTATGAATTAGTCAAAATGATGGTTAAAAACGATCTTGAATTTGCAAAATATTAAAACTCATATTTTTTTAATTTTGTGTGGTAAAATGTCTAAAGTAGCATTAATCACAGGTATAACTGGGCAGGACGGAGCTTACCTTACAGAATTTCTGCTAAATAAAGGGTACACAGTGCATGGAATTTACAGAAGCTCGTCTCTCAGGAATACAAAACGCATAGATCATCTCCTGAAAGAAGATTTGTATCAAAATGGCTCGAATCTCTTATTGCATTACGGAGACTTGACGGATTCAGCAAATATTATAAGACTTATTAAGGCCATAGAGCCGGATGAAATCTACAACCTTGGAGCACAAAGTCATGTTCAGGTTTCTTTTGAGACTCCTGAATATACTACAAATTCGGATGGACTTGGAACACTTCGTATTCTAGAAGCAATCAGAATTTTGGGGCTTGAAGATAAATCTAAATTCTATCAGGCATCAACAAGTGAATTGTTTGGTAAAGTATGTGAGGTTCCTCAAAATGAAGCTACTCCTTTTTATCCTCGAAGTCCTTATTCAATAGCTAAACTATATGCTTACTGGATTACAATCAACTATCGTGAAGCTTATGGTATGTTTGCTTGCAATGGTATCCTGTTCAATCATGAATCTCCGTTGAGAGGAGAAACTTTTGTCACTAGGAAAATTACACTAGCTGTGTCAAAGATTAAAAAAGGACTTCTAGATAAGCTGTACCTTGGAAATCTCAATGCCAAACGAGACTGGGGCTTTGCAGGTGATTATGTAGAAGCCATGTGGCTCATTTTGCAGCAAGATAAATCAGATGATTATGTTATAGCAACAGGGGAGACTCACTCTGTGAGAGAATTTACTGAACTTGCATTCAAAGAAGCTGGCATTAACCTTGAATGGGAAGGTGGAGGTGTTAACGAGAGAGGTAGAGATGTTGACAGTGAAAGAATACTTGTTGAAGTTGATCCGACTTTTTACAGACCCACGGAAGTAGATCTGTTGATAGGGGATTCATCAAGAGCCAGAAAAAAACTTGGATGGAAAACAAAGGTTAGTTTTGAAGAACTGGTCAGAATGATGGTAAAAAGTGATTTGTTAGAAATAGGGCCTTTAAATGAAAAAAGTTATTCTCACGCAAGAATGATGGTAAAAAATGACTTGTGATAAATATTTGTGTGGTTTTGGTCTTTTTAATTGAAAAGTTAAATTTTTTAGATGGAACTAAGATGCAAATTTTTAACAGAGACTCCAAAAAACTCATTTTTTGCTCTGTTAATTATATGGAATATATTAGCAATTCATTAAAGTCTGAGATTTAATCCAATTCTCTTAAATTTGCTCAAATTTTCTTCAATTAATTGAATTTATATGACGATTAATTTTAAATTAATTTTTTTTGTTATTCATGGGTTACTTGTAATTCTCAAATTAGTCATTCATATGTATTGGATGAAAAATATATTTATTGAATGTATAATAAATGCCCTATTGAACAAAGGATTTTCTTTAACAATTTAATTTGGTCATTAAAATAGAACCTGATACTCAATTTTAACAGAAGTTATATTTCATAGGGTTTCAGAATTTCATCAAGTATCTCTGATACTCAGTAAAGTTCCACAATTTTTCACGAGTTTTGAAGAAATCTCACTATATTACCTTTGAATGATATTATACATTTGGTGTAATATAGGCTATGTAGAAATTAATATATGTATAACAACATCTTGAAAACAGTATTTGTTTGGTACTATTATAAATATTATTGTAGGTCAGTTGGAGTATGACAGATGATGCAATTAAATACTATTTTCAGGAACCTTAGAGGAAGCTGAAGCAGAGTCTAAATCATTTAGATTAAAGAAATGTGGTCAACAAGATTCGATGATTTTTGTGTTTCAATAAACTGAGAGGGTGGCCCTGAAAAACTCTATCCTTTAGATAAAGCTGCTGATACAATTATATTTTTTTAGACGAATTTTCCGAAAGTATCTTGCCATTTCAGGAAGGGATAGCTTGAATACTTTTGGAAATTTTACCTTAGTCTCATTTTGGTAGGATATTGAGATTTTCACAAATATTTTAGTATTTTTCTCTTTTAATTTTTTTCTTACTAGCCTTTAAACAAGGAAAGAAACCTTAAAGTCTATGATTCAAGTTATATATCCCGAAGACGGATGTTTAGAAACGAATGTTCATGAAACATTGAGTGTCTCTATATGCGCCAAATTCCGGATCAGGGAGGGATTTGATAGAATCGTTCAAATGTGTGCTTACTAATTGGGATTACATTTATGATTTGTGTCGAAAAATATCCACGAAAATAAAACAGTCTGGATACGAACCGGATGTAATTATTGCGCTTGCTAGAGGAGGCTGGTTTGCCGGGCGCGTAATCTGTGATTTTCTGGGTCTAGATGACTTGTCCAGCCTGAAAATCGAGCATTATATAGGAACCATGGCTATCTACAGCGGTGAACCTTTTATTAAATATCCTCTTCCAGATAATGTTATGGAAGGCAAAAAAGTGCTTATAGTGGATGATATCGTCGATACTGGAAAGAGCATGCTAAGTGCTAGGGCTTACGTGGAAGACCGGAATCCCATAGAAGTAAGGACAGCTTCACTGCAGTATTTGGGATGTTCGAAAATTGACCCTGATTATGTGGGAGAGCGACTTGAGGATTGGTCCTGGTTTGTCTATCCCTGGAATTTTATGGAAGATATGATTAGCATCCTTACCAAATGTATGAAAAAAGATCCTAAAAAACGCTGGAATCTTGAAGATATCAAGCACAGCCTTTACATAAACCATGCTATTGATCCCATAGTCTTTGAAATCACCCAACCAGGAAGGATTCCAGAAGTTCTGGAAGAGATGGAAAGAGTATCCAGAATCAGCTCCGTAAAAATTAGCGGGAAACAATACTGGCAAATTTTATAAAAACTTTCTGTAACTATTCAGCCTACCAAAAATAAGTTGGTTGTTATCCATTTTGCTCCAATAGATATTTCTGATTACTAACTGATGGAAGAATAAAAAACATAATCAATAATAAATAGTTGTAAAAATAAACCCGCATAAAATTTCCAATTGAACCTCAGTACAGTGGCATTTATATTGTTTTCCGAGGCTGAATAGTTTTAAATTTCGGTTTCTAATTCCATATTTATCAGCAGGATTAATAGTCTACAAAGTTTTCCTATAAATTCATGATTTTCTTTTTTGCTGTAATCTTATCCAAATATTTTTTTTCTTTGCAGTTATCATTTTTTCCTGAATGAACAAGCTCTGGTGCTGTCTTGTATGTACTCAGGAAAACCAAGATATTTTCTGATAGAAATTCGATCAATACATTGTTTCTCAAGTTCAAAGCCTGAAAGACCATAGCATTTCTGTAAAACAAGAAATTTTAACATAAAGATGAATTCAGCTTCAGGTCTGCCATAGGGAATTGTTTTGTTAAAATATATGGACTCAAAAATGATACTAAAAAGTTTCCAATCAAGTCAGGAATCAATTTGAGCAAGTCTCTCCCAAACTGACAAAAGATGTTTGTATTCTTCTTTAAGGGCAAAATCAGTAAGATTTTTCATAAGTAATAAATTATTGTCAAGAGTTTTAAACTCTTCAATACTCAAATGCATAGGAATTTATAGAAATTTTCTATTCCACTTTTCACAGATGTACGCAAAAATGCCATATATTTTTTCAATATGATATTAACTCAAAAGTGAATGTAACTTTCAGTGGATTTATAGTGGACAAATAGGCAAACAAATTATACATATCTATACATCGGCAAAAAGTTGGCTCTCTAATATCTACAAGAAAGCTAGGAAGATTTTACAATCTCATATGGTTCTTTTTGCCTTTACCGGTTGAAAATAGCTTTTCCTCTTAAAAGCAAATATTAAACAGCAAATACAAATATACATATCTATTCAGAGTATTTATTAAAAGTACCAATTGAGATATTAACATGGATATATCATTACGGATATTAATTTAAATAAGTGGATAAGGTACCAACTGTATGTTTATATTAGTTTCAACAAATTAGTTTATACTCATCTATTGATCGGTGAATTCATGCCCCACAGATGTACCAGATGCGGAGCCATGTTTGAAGACGGAGATTCTGTCATCTTGAGTGGCTGCCCTAAATGCGGTTGGAATAAATTCCTGTATGCTAAAAGGGAGTCTGAGAGCTCGGAAACCCAAAAGAAGCCAGTTATGGAAAAACATAAATTAGATCTTGAATCTTCTCTGGATGGAGTTGTTAGAAGTATTGATGAAGCACTTGCTTCTGAGCAGGGAAACAAAAAGCAGGAACTTGAAACCGAGAGGAGAGCAGAAGAAGAAAGAGTAGAATCTGTAAGGATTCTTGGACCAGGTTCTTACGAACTTAATCTTGATTCTCTTTTAGAGAGGAAAGAGCTAGTTATGGCAATCAAAGAAGAAGGTTCTTACGCCCTACACTTGCCCTCTGTTTTCAAACAGCGGAAGTATAAGCAAAAGGAGAAATCCAAATTAAAAAAGCAGGAATAAGCTTAAATTTCGTCGAATTCTTCGGAAATGTTTACCTGAATTTATTGAAAAATACCTTTCAAATAGTCCTTACATCATAGCGAATTTCGATAAACATCATGTTTCAACAACTTGTTAGTATAATACTTGATGAATAGCCAGCCAAAAATTAGGGTTTATCGAAATCTCTGTGGTTAACTCAGCAATTTATTGCATTTTTTATTTATCTGTCAAATTTTTTCATATAATTCTTAGCCAAATGTTTTGATTTAGCCAACTTTGTATATTTATCCCTAATTAGTTCTCTAAATAGCGTAATTAACTCGGCATACTTCTTTTATATGTCCATCTTTACACCTTTCTAAAAGATTTATTCATATACTGTAAAAGAACAATCAAGTTTTCAAAAATATGAGCAAAAATTGAAACATTTACGAGTCAAATTTAAAAGATATGTAACTTTCCGGAGATGTATGCAAGAATGAATCTATTTTCTCAACATGATGGTAGATTAAAAATTAATCTAACTTTCAATGAATAATATAGGCCAAATAGGTAAACAAATTTGACTCATGTGTACAGCTACATAATGTCGGTCCCTACAAACACCTAATTTTTTAGCTATCTTGTACCTATTTTTGTTTATTTGTAGTAGTCGAATACGTGCTTTATTAGTTCTCTTGCTCTTTTATGTCTCTTTTTCACACAGCTCATTAGGAAATTTACTTCATTAATTCAAGTTTAATCTTTAACATGAAGATGCAACTGGATTCAGAGATTATTAAGCATAACAATTAATTTATTTAAATTCTAGCAAACAATACTGATTTAAAGTGCTATAATTAACAAGTGATAAATTTTTAAATTTTATAAGTAACTTTATATTTTAATCCATATATTTTATAGTACTTATGCAATTGAAATGAGAACAAAGTAGCATGAGAGTTTAAATTATTTTAATCATAATCTTTACGAAAATTTTTTTCGCGCTTAGAGTGCTTATTTTCTACCTCAAAAGCATAAGTCATATTATTCTTTACTATCTCTATGGTAGATAAGCGACAGGCCAATACGAATAAACAGAAGCATATAAAATTGATGTTTTTTACATCTGCCATTGGAGAATAGATCGAAAAACAAATGGGAACTGATCAAAAATAAAGAGTGGTTAGAAAAAAAACTCCTCTCAGATCCACATTTAGTGTCAATTAAGCAATATATAGGAGTGAAATTGTTGAAACAATTAGTTAGTAGAATAAAAAATGTACTGCCTATTTTGTTGGCAGTTCTCTTTGTGGTGTCTTTGACAGCTACATCAGTGAGCGCATATCCTTATTATGATGATTATGGAGGCCCTGCTTGGGGATGGGGTGCAGCTCCAGCAGTTGGCGCAGTCCCAGCAGTTGGCGCAGTCCCAGCAGTTGGCGCAGTTCCAGCAGTTGGCGCAGCTCCAGCAGTTGGCGCAGTTCCAGCAGTTGGTGCAGTTTCAGCAGTTGGCGCAGTTCCAGCAGTTGGTGCAGTTCCAGCAGTTGGCGCAGTCCCAGCAGTTGGCGCAGCTCCAGCAGTTGGCGCAGTCCCAGCAGTTGGCGCAGCTCCAGCAGTTGGCGCAGTTCCAGCAGTTGGTGCAGTTCCAGGTTTTTGGTTTTGATTGTGGAATGCTCACAATTTTGAGCGTGAATGGAAATATTTTAATGATGATGATAAAAATTATCACTAATAATAGCTAGTATATGATGTGTATATAAAGGTCTTAATACTTCTGAGATCTTCGGAATGAAAAAAAGTCATTAGAAATATTTCATGAAATTAGGAATGAGAGTCCTAGCTTCATTAAAATGAAAGTTTTGGTGGTACTCTAAAGTATGAAAGGAATTCTTCAAAATTAAATCTTTTTATCTTTTTTGTAGAGACTTTTGACTTGTCTCTTGTTACATTATTTACTCAACAGAAAATATCACATCAGACTCTGACAAGATCTCTGCATTTTTTCTGAATAGTCAAAAATATTGAGGATTCCACATGATATTTATTTGTTAATAAAATTAAATAGAGTGCTGAACAGCAGAATCTCCGTGATGACAGGCCAGTAAAGTGCTTCGAGTACATTCTGTCTTTTGGATCACTAAAGGGCACCTAGATTTGACGCAAAATCTATTGAATTCAAGGTAACAACCAAAATTGCAATGTAATTCTAAAGAAGAACTATCAAGGTATTATTTTCCAGCCTATGGGAATTCTAGCTCTGAGAGAAAAGTGGGCATTAATAGAGTAAACAGAATTGAGGTACAGTAGCTTAGTACTCTATGAGAACCGGATCCTAATTAGTTTTGTTTTAACCCTTTGTAGTTATTGTAAGTATTGCAAACAGAGGAATGACTGCTACCATTACGTGTAAAAGATATGAATCAAAGGCAGACATGCTTAAATGATAAAAATGCAGCATTCATTAAATTGAAAGTTTAATCATAAAGACATCAATCATTAATGGCAGAGGACTCCTTATTTTAGAAAGTAACATAAGTGTAAACAACATTTTGAAAAATAGCATTTGCTTAGAAATATTAAAGATATTTTATGATCTCTTTAAAAATGTGACAGTTGCCACAATAAAACACTATATTCAGGAAGCTTAGCTGAATTCGAAAGCAAAGTTTTAATCATCTATATTGAAGAGAGGTGGTCAAAAAAGAATCGATGATTTCTAAGTTTCAAAAAAAAGCTAGAGGCTTAAGCATATCTATTCTTTAGGGTTGGGTGGAAGCACACAATTTAATTTTTTTAAATCCTGATTTCAACTAGTTTATGCAAGTCAAAATCACTTCAAAATAAATTTACAAAGTTTAAGGATGCCAAAGTTTAATTAGTGCATAGTCTGTAGTCCCACTTGATGAAGTCTGAAAAACCGGAACTTCTGGCTCCAGCTGGAGGCATGAGAGCCCTTATTGCAGCCGTAGTAAATGGAGCAGATGCCGTATACCTTGGAGCTCAGGCTTTCAGTGCTCGGGGGTATGCATCGAATTTTTCAGAAAAAGAGCAAGAAGAAGCAATTGATTATGCCCATCTTAGAGGCGTGAAAGTATACTTCACTATAAATACTCTGCTTAAGGATGAAGAAATTAATAGCGCCCTTAAACTGCTTTTTCGCCTGAGAGAAATGGGAGTAGATGCAATTATTATCCAGGACCTTGGGTTGATTTCCCTTGTCAGAAAATATCTGCCAGATCTTCTGCTGCATGCGAGCACGCAGATGACTTTGCATAACAGCGAAGGAGTTGAATTTGTAAAAAAATTAGGAATCAAAAGAGTTGTGCTCTCGAGGGAATCCTCCCTTGAAGATATAAAACGGATAAAAGAAAAAAGTGTAATTGATATCGAAATTTTTATCCATGGAGCTCTATGCATTTCCTATTCCGGTCAGTGTCTCCTGAGCAGTCTTATAGGTGGAAGAAGTGGAAACAGGGGATATTGTGCCCAGCCATGCCGAAAAAAGTATAGGTTGTACTGTAATGGAAAACGTATCCTAACAACCGGAGACTATCTCTTAAGTCCAAAGGACCTTAACACAAGTTCAGATCTAAGAACTCTTATAGAAGCAGGGATCGAGTCTTTCAAAATAGAGGGCAGAATGAAGAGACCGGAATATGTTGCAGGTGTTGTCAAGGTCTATCGCCGCCTTCTTGACAGGTATGCTGAAAATCCTGCAGCATATTATGTTTCTGAAGAAGAACAGGAAATACTTACCCAGATTTTTAATAGAAGTTTTACTTCTGGCTACTTCTTCGAAACTCCACATGGAAAACTCATGAGCATGGAGGATCCACATAATCGTGGAATTCCAGCAGGCATTGTCGTTGGGTATGATAAGAGTTCAAATCGAATTCTTGTAAAGCTTTCGCACTTTCTACAGCTTGGTGATGGGATAATGGTAAAAAAAGTCGAAACCATGTCAGAAGATAAAGGAAAAATCGTATCTTCAATGCATACCGAGAAGGGCCCTGTATACAGTGCAGAAAAAGGAGATCTAGTCGAGCTTCCCTTTGATTCAAGGGTACCATCAGGAAGTATGGTATACAGGACACAGGATAAGAAGCTTATGGAGTCACTTAAAAGAGAAATCGAATTCGAAACTTTGAGGCCTAAGATTCCTGTATACATTACCTTAACCGTTAAAGTAGAAAGACTTATAAGAATTGTGATAAGTGATAGGGATTCAAACACAGTAACAATTGAATCCGAATACCTTGTCGAGAAAGCAGAGAAGCACCCCATTTCAACAACTCAGATCGAAAAACAGCTATCAAAGCTTGGAAACACACTCTTTGAGGCAACTGAGATTAATGTGAATTTAGAAGAGGACGTTTTTGTTCCTGTGGGCAAGTTAAATGACTTGAGGACAAAAGCAATCTTACAGCTAGAAAATCTACGGATATCAAAGTGGAAGCGAAAACCTTTTCATTATCTGAAATTCCCCGATCCAGTCGAAAAAATGAGATGTGAAGGAGAGTATATCTCCCCGAAAAACTTTCCTGTACATCCTTTGCTCTCAGTCTCCGTATATTCCTTAAAAGGGCTCGAAGGAGCGATTGCAGGAGGAGCAGATTGTATTTATTTCGAAGAGGGGTTTATCAGAAAATCAAAAATAGTGGGACAAAAAACATTTTTCCCGAAGGATCACGATGTCATTTTAAAAAAAGCTGTTTTAAGAGCCCGGGCTACAGGCAGAAAAATATATTTTGGTACCCCTAAGATTGTGAAAGACCCAGAAATGGAATCCGTAAATAAAATCATATTTCTTGCCAAGAATTTGGAAGCTGATGGCGTTCTTGTATCAAATCTTGGGACCTTAAACCGCGCAAAAGCAGAGAATATTCCTTTTATTGTAGACAGTCCTTTAAATATACTTAACAGCCTTACTTTTTCTTATTTTTTGCAGTACGGAGCTCAAATGGCTGTAATTTCTCCGGAGCTGACGCTTGAAGAAATAAAAGACATTGCTTCTTGCGGGCCTGCGGAATGTATCGTCCATGGGAGATTGGAATTAATGGAATCTGAACACTGTCTTGTAGGCGGGCTGATTGGTCAAGATCCTAAATATTGCAGTAAACCATGCACTTCTGGAAATTTTACATTGGTTGATGAAAAATATTACGAATTTCCTCTGCTCATGGACTATCAGTGCAGAATGCATATCCTCAATTCCAAAGCTCTCTGCATGCTTGAATATGTTCCTAAACTTCTTGAAAATGGAGTCTTAAGTCTAAGGATCGGACTTCTCGAAATGAAAAGTGATGAAGAAATAAGGAAAGTAACCTGGGCATACAGAAATGCAATTGATACCTATCTCAAAGACAGAAATCTAGAGCACAAAAAGCATGGGAATCAGGGAAAAGGTTTCACTACAGGACATTATTTAAGGGGCGTGCAGTAAAAAAATCCGACGCAGTGGAAAATGGATAGATAGGTGACTTATATTTAAGTTAAGTCTGTATATGATTTGAAAAGTGAGGAGATAAGTGTTATTAATGTTGAGGGAAAAAGATAGCTTAGAAAAATAAGTTATGCGCTATTCATAAGCACATGACGAAGTTCATTTACAGAAATTTTGCAATTATATCTGAAAAATTATCAGATGGTTTGCATATTATTTTTTTAACGTCTGTATAACAGTTACAACTGCTTCAATACCCATAGCTTTTACTTATATTCCAGCATCATAAACTGTGTTTTTGAATACCTTCATCAGTTGAAACTTCAACATTAATTGATCAGCTTGTCCTCAGCAATAGAATCAAAAATAAAATTCAGGTACAGGATCTCTGAAATAAAAAATGCATGATTTGCAATCTCTGGATTTATAAGCGCTCCTGCAGTATTTCAAGCTCCATAACAGATTTACCTTTACATTCCTTCCACTAGTCGTGCTGCTTAATGACCAGTTACGGTATCTCTTCATCTAGCCCTCATATCTCTTGCCGAGAATGCCAATAAATTAAGACATCCATGATTTATTTCGGCAAGGCAGATAGTATAAGTAATTTTCAGTAAATTAAGGATTTCTACAGAGCCAAATATTTATATGAACCAATAACTTTAGGAAACCAAAAAACTCAATTATATATCCGATCCAGAAAAGTTCATCATTTCATATAATCGCTGTGATAGATTATGGGGCTACAGACTTAGTAACATTATCATTATTATTATTATTCTATAACATAAATATTAATTAATCTTCAAATAGTGACAAATGATAGCTATTGACAGTAACAGGCATTTATGGTAGTTAGTTAATAAACTATTTACGGCAGTGTTCTTATCCTCACAGAAAGCTGCAGAGTCTTGCGGGGATATAAAAATATTTGAGAATTATACCGCATTACAAAACTCAATGATAATTATAAATAAGTAGCACTCTAATATATATTTATGATAGTTGGGATTGCAGAAATTTCAGTATTTATTGTGGCACTTATAGTAGCTATCTTGCTATATAGAGCTCTAAAAACCGCCACCAGTCTTGCTTTAAATGCAGTTATTGGAGTTCTAGTACTGATTGCAGTAAAATTTTTACTCGGACTTGAAATTGCAATCACCTGGGTAGCAATTCTTATATGTGCAATAGGAGGCATTTTCGGAGCACTTATCATAATTGTGTTGAATTATCTTAAAATAGCTTTTTTATAAAGTTACAATGTGAAATAAGAAAATTACATGGATTGCCGGAAATAAGGGGATGCATATAAATTTAAAGTGTAGATAGATTCTTGAAGGATAATTTAAAGGCTTTAGGAAGATTCATCTTGCCAATACCATCTATAAACTTCTACCCCAAAAAGTTGTTAATTTATTACATTTTAAAGGCTATATACTGATTTTTGGCAAACAGATGATTTTCATTCCAAAGGAATTTGTATTGTAAAGCTGAGGATCAAATTCCGGATGAATTAAGCATAAATATTTACATCCAAAACGATATCGAATTTTTGAAATTTTAATTGCTCCAAGAGTTTATTACAGTATATAATGATTAATTTATAAATTTATGTTAAAACTATTTTTTGAGCACTCTTATTCGGAATATATCTAAAACAACTTTTTAAAAGGTTCTGACATATTTTAGTTAGTTCTTCACCTAAAAACGTGTTTCCTTTTCTATTCCAGGTTCGAAGGTTTCTCACAGCATTCTTTTATGCAGCGCAGCTTTCCATTAATTTTAAATTATACGGCAACTTATGGAAAAGCTGATGGCCCAAAAAATTCTTATTACGAATGATGACGGTGTATATTCCACAGGCCTTAAAGCTGCTTTTGATAGCGTTTTTGATCTTGGAGAAGTTACAATTTCGGCTCCTGCTGTCCAGCAGAGCGGGGTTGGGCGTTCGATTTCAATCTTTGAGCCCCTTCGAATCACAAAGACAGATATAGGAGGCATACCTGCATATGCCGTGAGTGGGACTCCTACAGACTCTGTAATTCTGGGTATCTTTACGATTCTCAAGGAAATGCCGGACTTGGTTCTCTCTGGCTTTAACATTGGAGAAAACATAAGCACGGACACGATTACTACCTCAGGGACAATTGGAGGAGCCCTGGAAGCTGCAAGTTACGGCATTCCTGCAATAGCAGCCTCCATGCAAGTGCTCGATGAAGGACAGAAATTCGATGATCCTAGAGACTATCACAGAGAGCGCTTCGAAACGGGGATAAAAGTCGTGAACAGGATTGCCTTAAATGTCCTAAAGCATGGGATGCCGGAGAATGTGGACCTCCTGAATATCAATATTCCTTATCATGCCAAAGAAAATACGCCGATAGAGATAACTCGCCTTGCGCGGAAAGTTTTTAAAACTGATGTCGAGGAACGTCATGATCCTAGAGGCAGACCTTATTACTGGATTGCCGGGAAAATGATCAAGGAAGAAGAAGAAGGGACCGATGTGCACTCAATAATGCAAAAAGGGCACATCTCAATAACTCCTGTTTCTCTGGATTCCACTTCCAGGATAGATTTTTCCGAGATCACAAAGTATCTCTAAAGTACCCTCAAATTTTAATTTTTGTTAAAATAAAAATTTTTGTACCATAGACATTTTGATTCTCTTTTTGACAGATAAACTTTTTTTGTCCTACTTTTAATAATTACATTATCTGCCGTTTAAAATATATATCATTGAAATTGATAATAGTTCTTGTTTTTACTTCGAGGTATTTGATAATGATTATTTTTCCCATCTTTCCATTGGTGCTGAACCAAAAAAAATTATACTTCAAAATTGATGAAGATTATGAAAAGTATCACAGCAAGAAGAATCTTTAGAGAATATTATGAAATTAAAAAGCAGTTATGGTTAACGAATTGTGGCGTGATAAGAATTATATTGCAAATGTGAATGATAATACAACTTTAAATGTAATTAGAAACTATTTGAAAATAAGGGAAACTAGGAAGAAAAAGAAGTTTATGAGAAAATGAAAATATTCGATTTTAAATAAATCCTTTGTATCTCGAGCTATGTCGTGACTATAAGCAGTTGTTTGCAGAGGTAATATATTAGTGCCAAAGAAAATTGATTTACTCCTTAATTTAAATCAGAAAGCATCCCTTTATTAAGCAATAACTTACCAAGTGAATCAAAATGTCGGATCAAATAAAACACACCAGAGCTGATGGAAAAATTCCAATTAAAGAACACTTCCAACTTAAAGAAACCATAGTTACGATGGCTGCAGACAACCAAGGTCATATAGAAGTCGCAAAAAAATCAATTATAACCCACCGGGCAGCTCTTGAAACTTATATCCTTTCTGACCCTTATTTTCAGCTTACCCTTGAACCATATGAATGCCCAAAAATTGCACCTGAAGTTGTTAAGAGAATGATAACAGCTGGTAAAATGATGGGGGTAGGGCCAATGAGTGCAGTTGCAGGTACAATTTCTTCCCTCGCAGTGGAAGCTATGGTAGAAGCCGGTGCAAAGTATGCCATCGTTGATAATGGGGGTGATATAGCACTAATTAACGATCGACCTATAGTTATTGGGATCTACTCAGGGCAATCTCCTATAAAAAACCTGGGATTTATTCTCGAGCCACGGGACTCAATAACAGGCGTATGCACTTCAGCAGGGACGGTTGGCCCTTCAATCAGTTTTGGTGCGGCAGATGCCGCCTCAGTGTTCTCAGATGATGTCTCTCTGGCAGATGCAGCTGCAACATCACTTGGAAATGAAGTAGGTCTCGGAAAAGAATCTGTAAAAGCTTCTTTTAACTCAGTAAAAAGGATTCCAGGAATAAAAGGTGCAATTGTGATTCAAGGTGAATATGTGGGTATGTGGGGCAATCTTCCAAAAATTACCCAAGTTGATGTAAAATACGAATGCATAACAAAAGCGTGAATATTAGCTTGAAACCTTTCAGAAACTTTTTAGCGGATTTCTAGAGTGCCTTTTGCCTTTGTTGCGAAAATAGCTTTTTTGCTCGAATATTAGTATCATTCAGATGCCCTTACTCCTAAATTATTTTGATGCTATGCTATAAAGATTAGTCTCGTAATAGTTATTATAAAAATAATCAAGCGTGTTTCTCGGCGGTGAGAATATCATTTATATATAATTCTAACCCTGAGAAGGTTGATGACTATGTATCGTCTTCACCAACTGGCTTAGATAATAAGTAAAATTTCACTTCTTTTTCACGAATTTTACATGAAATTAATGTCGAATGTCAATTGTGGTGAATAATTATAAATCTCAGGGAAATTTCAGTGAAAGTCCAAAATAACAGATTTTGCTAGGAAAAATGTATGGAAATACATTAAGCAGGAAAGCTTAGCAGAACCCCAAAAACGTACCGAGATCAAAATTGCAGTGGCATAACTAGTTGTAGCAGTGTGATGAGCAACCGAAAATTTGATTGTAAAAAAAATCGTATAGAAATAATATATTTTAGAAAATCAGAAAAATGTAGAAGTAATTGAACCTAAAATATAACTTTGAATCGTATTAATAAGGCAGAAGTATAAACCCTAGTTACGCATAATCAAAATTTTGGTTTTATCCAAAAACTATCTGAGCCTAAACATTTTGGGACAATTTAAATTGAAGATTTTTGATTCCTCTGTCAAAACGAACTTGAAAGAATATTGTGGATAAAAATAAACATTCAAATTTCGATCATCATTTAATTTTCCTCCCTTTGCTCAGTTTAAATTCCTTCTCTTTTGACATAGGTTTTACTCAAATTTTAGAAATTTACTAAAAATATTAGTAGAGATTCAATTTATTATACCTTTTTTCTTCTTTTCAACCTGTAACCAACTTTCAGCAAATCTGCTCTCAAAAATAATATTTCCCCGATTTTGTTTTATCAAATTTATTTTTTTAATTTAATTTGAGCTTGTGATTTGAATTATCACTTTTGAGTCAACTTATATTTTAATTCTGTAAACTCGTGCATCTGAATGAAAATCCATTTCAATGTTGGCTTTTGAGCTTTTTTCTAATTTGGTCGAGTACTTTTTTCCCTGTTTTACTATCCTTTATTCTTAGCTTCCATTCTGCGACAGAATAAGTAATCAAAGTTGAGATCATGTTCATTTACAAAAAAGAAGGTTTCTGGAAGATTATGGTCGGCATGTATACCGAAAAATAGATGTCGTTTCAGAGAACAAACTGAAGATGTCAAATAAATTTACAATTATGCAGATGGAATTAGAAAACAAAGTCTAGAGAAGTTTGCTTTGGGTAGAGAAAATCAGGAGTCGTCAACTATTTAATATTTTTATACTAACTATACTTATTTTTAATCGAATGTTGTTCCCTGCTTGTTTTATGATGTAATATATTTGTAGCTGAGCTTACCGAAACTTTCAGAAAGGCTTATTTTTCCTCTGGAGCTTCGGAGGCTTTTTGATTAAGTAATTTTTGAATATGGATCGCTTTAGATTGAAAGTATCTGTGAACTCCTCAATTTTGTTATTCTTGACGCTGATCTGTTCTCGTAGCCTACTTATCCGTATTTCTTGCGGCTTTAGCATATAGTATGGATAGTTTAAGTGTCTTAAAATTATATCAAATTTAATAAAACAGAAGCGAATTGAATGTTGAAACAACAAGTTAGTAGAATAAATATGGTGCTGACTATTTTGCTGGTAGCCTTATTTGTGGTGTCATTGACAGCTGCAGCATCGAGCGCTGAACCAGATCACGACCACGACAATGGAAACCCTGGCCATTAGTGGGAGCCGTGAACATTGGTGGAATCGTCATGGGGGCCATAAACACAAAGGTAGAGACCACTGCATCATTGAAACCACGATCTTTGATCACTATCATCATGATGACTGTTAGATATGGAACCTTTATAATATCCTTTTTCTTTCACTGCAAAAAAGCATAATTTTGAATTAATGGTTATGCTAACAAAGTCATCTTTCTATTCTAAATAGTTCTATGCATAGATTTTGCTATGAAACCTATGCATAATAAAACTGTCTATATTCAAAGCTTGGACAATGATTGGGAATGTTGGGGTTGTTGTAGGATTCTTGTGGTATGTTGATTCATTTGATCCGCAATAACAGCCTTCATAGTTGCCCCAACCGTCACATCCTCAGCAACTGCCATAGCCGCCATATCCGGCCCAGCCGCCCGGTCCCAGTCCACAGCCACCGCAGCCGCCATATCCTCCGCAGCCACCAAATCCTCCGCAGCCACCAAATCCTCCGCAGCCACAAGGAACTAGTCCATAGCCAATCATTGGGTAGCTAACAGGTGGTTCCATTGGGTAGCTAACAGGTGGCTCTGAAACGGTTTTAACAAGCTTACTCGAAACTGGATTACTGGAACATGCGCTTGCCGAAGCAACTGTCAATGTTATTACGAGAATGGCAGCTAATAAAATACCAATTGTCTTTCCTATTTTGAAAAATGTTTGTTTTCTCATCTATTTCCTCTCCAAAATTTTGTTTTCTCTGATACACTTTTTATGTGATACAACTATTATGATACATATTTTAGGGATACACTTTTTAAACTGTTACTTTTTCAATACATTTCCCATCGGCAGATATACTGTGAAAATATAATTTAACTAACTAATATTTCACCAACCGGTTCACAAACTAGTATTGTAATCAGCTATTTCAGTTTTATTTCTAAAAGACTGGTACTCTACTATGTAATGAACTCAGTTTATTTGCCGAGAGAACAGATTTTCAATTGTATTATCAGATTATTAATATTCAAACTATATAATTTATATGGAAAGAATACTTATGGATATATATTTCTAACTAAATATAGGGATAGATAGTTACCATAAATTAATAACTTTTAATAATCGACAGAGAGTTTCTATAAGCCTATAAATTTCGTCCTAAACTTCTGAAAGTATAGCCTGACTATTGAAAAATTAGTGGTTTAGAAGCATGTAAAGATGAACCATGGTAAAATTTTGATAATTATTTACAAAAGTAACATAGCGAAAATAGAAATATACAGAAAAAATGATATGTACGTTAAAAATATTACTATGTTAAAAACTCAGTATAACTTGCGTTCTCATCTGCTATTACATAGCAACGATTTATTCACAAAAACACCCCTAATAAATACTTAGTAAAAATCACCCCTATGAAACGAAGAGATAAGATCAAAAGATGAAACTCGTGGGTCCCACATCAAATCTCTTCTATGTGAAATTATACATTTCTGAATTTAAATAATTTTTCAGATGAGAACGTAACAATGGTAAATAAAAGTTGACTTACTGAGCTACCAGCAACCTATAATTTTTGCTATTAAAACTGCTTTTTCTTGGATTCATTGCTTAAATATATCCTTTTGCTTCTCTAAAACAGTACCTTTTTGCCGTTCTAGTCAAAATCAATTCTCAAATAAATCCTAATTTTCGATATAAATTACAAATAAATCCAAGATTAATTTGATTTATTCATTGAAAATGCCAAATAATACAAAATTAAATAGATTAATTTACATAAAAAGGCCATTATCAGCTAAAAATCATAACATAAACCACCACAGCCACCAAATCCACATAAACCGCCAATGTCTATGTCCTGGTCTCTATCACGATTTTTAACATAGTCACCTATGTCACCAAGAACCATTAGCCTACACAGCTCATATAAACCAATTTAGAGACAGTAGGGTCGATTTTATATAGCAATCATACGTACTTAATTCTCATTGGATGAGACCCCTGCCACGAGCCTATACAGGCCTATCCCGTACTATATTTATAAATAATAAGTTATGATACATATATTCTAAGCAGCGGCTAGAAATCAAATGTAAAATATTGGAAATAACAATGTTACCTGGAAAAATGACTGCCATTTTTGATCAGCTCGGTAAAAGATAAAATTGATATGGGAGTACCTTCGCCGACAAATGGACAGACACTGATTGATGCAGCAAGTGATATAATGAATTCTTTAAGCAATCAAGTTAGGTTAGTAATGATTATCTGAAATGAATATACAGTTCAGTCGTTTAAATATCTTAACATTAATTTCTACTTATGAAAACTCTTACTAATTCTGCTCTTAAAGTTCCAATTTTTAGTAGTTGAAATGATACAAACATCTCAAATTTGCCTATGCTCATTTACAAAGCTTCAGTTCTTTGAAATTTATTTATATAACTTCATAAGCCCGGAGAAATTACCTCTTACATTCACTACAGGATTTATAAATTGTCTAAGTGTCAATAATACAATTATTAATACAAGAAACAATAATTCACTGATGAAGCCAGCATAATTCATGATCTCTGCTACATTAATGTTAATTCAAAAATAATAAGAACTAAGTACTATTTATCTGAATTATTATCTTAAAAAATACTTTGAAGTAAGCTTTCTTATTTCAAAAATTTTATGTAATGTAATCTCGCAAAATATCCGCGAAATATTGAGGATTTCGATAAATCTCTGATTTTCTCGATTCATTGTTACATAATTCTATAATCCTGAGATCAAATTAATGGGTCTATCTAAATACTTTCTATATAATTCCTACGTGTTTCGGATTTATAATGGTCTATAGTTTCTCAGGTCCTTGAAAGCTACCAAAGGATGGTAATATTGTTGATTAATAGATACCCAATGTTGCAGAAACCTACAGATCCTTCTAAAAACCTAACTAGAAGGACTATCGCCTCAAAAATGGTTATATGATATAGAAATACAAAATATCGAAAAAACTAATGACAGGAAAGGAAGTCAAGTGAATGTATTGATCTTTATGGATGGATAGGTTAACCTAGCAGATCAGTATACTTCAAGGCTGATTAAAAGAAATAGGTCATGTTGAATTCAGGAGTTTATTCTGAACCATCATGAACAGTATAAATTAAGAAAACGCAGGTTCAAGAGAACCAACGGTGTTGATATTAATGAGTAAGGAATGTCCAGACTGCCATGGGCGTGGCTATGAACTTATTTCAACTGATGTATGTCCATTATGTAAGGGAAAAGGCAAGTCAAAATCAGTAGATTTCATGAAATTTTCGGAAAAAGATATTGACAGCTTCCTGAAAGAAGGAGCATTATGTGAAAAATGTAAGGGTACTGGAAGTTTTGAAAAAACCCTACAATGTAAAACTTGTGATGGGCTCGGAAATATATACACTTGCAAGGTATGTGGGGCGCGCATTTTGGAATTTCGGGATAATGATAATGAGATATGCGATTCATGCACCAGTTCTCAATATGTTTATTCACTTGATGATTCCTGTGATATTAAGGATGTGGAAGCAGAAAAACTTTACCATGGCGTAGTGAACAGTAAAGCATCTTTTGGAGTTTTTGTGGACCTTAATCCCCATATAAGGGGGCTTATGCACTCCAGCAACGTTGGGACACTACCTGAAATGGGGGATTCAGTGATCGTACTGGTGAAAAGCATCAAAGGTGGAGGAAAACTCGATCTGATTCCGAAAACCCTTCAAAGGTATGAAACAGTAGAGATTGAGAAAGAGCTCCCGCTTAAGAACTCTGCTGAAATAGACCCAAGTATGAAGGGTAGGATCATCCGAATAGAAGGAGATGTTATCCAGGTAAAGCAAACAAGTGGGCCAACTATTTTCACGATTAACGATGAAGGAGGCTTTATTCAGTGTGCAGCTTTCGAGAGCGCAGGGAAACGCACATATCCACACATCGATGCAGATATGATTGTTTCAATCANNTGCTTACAGGAAAAAAGGAGACAGTTGTCAGGGCAAGAGTTGAAAGGGTAATTGATGAAAAAGCATCACCTTCTGACGTTCCTTTTCTTATAAAAAGCGATATTATGGAAAAGCTCAAACCTAGGATGCTTCTTGTAGCTAAAGAAATTAAAAAAGCTATCTTCCATTCAAGGCCCATAATACTCAGGCATCATGCTGATGCTGATGGGATTACCTCGGCAATTGCAATTGAGAGGGCTATACTGCCCCTAATTACTGATATAGGTGGAACAGACGCAGAATATTATTTCTACAAGCGAGCTCCTTCGAAGGCCCCTTTTTATGAACTTGCGGATGTTACGAGGGATATTTCATTTGCACTTGAAGATTCTTCAAGGCATGGGCAGAAAATGCCGCTTGTAATTCTTGTGGACAACGGGTCAACCGAAGAGGATGTTCCCTCCATGCGGCAGGCAAGGGTTTATGGCATAGATATGCTTGTTATTGACCATCATCATCCTGATGAGATAGTCGATCAGTATCTTATAGGACACGTAAATCCTGCACATGTAGGAGGGGATTTTGGGGTTACTTCAGGTATGCTCTGTACTGAGATTGCTCGTATGATCAATCCCAAAGTTAGCGATACAATAAAGCATCTTCCTGCAGTTTCAGCAGTCGGAGATCGTTCGGAAGCTCCTGAAGCTGCAAGATATATCTCTCTGGTTTCAGATCATTATACTCTTGAAGAATTGAAAGAAATGGCTTTGGCGTTAGATTATGAACAGTTTTGGCTTAAATTTAGCAGTGGAAAAGGTCTTATCGATGATATCCTAGATTTAGGTGATAACGCTATCCATAATAAACTGATTTTTCTCCTGTGTGAGCAGGCAAATACCATGATAAAAGAACAACTTGAAATCTGTCTTTTTAATGTTAAGTCTCAAAAATTGGCAAATGATGCTATCATGAACGTTATTGATGTCGAGAACTATGCCCAAAAATTCACCTTTCCACCACCTGGAAAAACCTCCGGGGAAGTACACGATATACTTGTCAAAAAAAGTCCCGGTAGAGCTATAGTGACTATAGGATATGGGCCTGACTTTGCTGTCATTCGTTCGAAAGGGATTCTTATGAATATTCCAAGAATTGTCAGGGAACTTAGGGAGGAAATGAAAGGTGCAGGTGTCAGCGGAGGAGGCCACCTTGTAGTGGGCAGTATCAAGTTTGTAGAAGGAATGAGGACCGAGGTGTTAGCAAAGCTTGCCGAAAAAATAGCATCTACGAAAGTAGAGTATTGAAAACTTTATAAACATCCTTCCCCTCAGTTCCTTCACAATGGCACCAGTGGATTAAAGGAAATGAAATAATTTTTATGCAAAGTCCCAGCTCGTTTGTGACCCGAATTTGAAATTTGATTTTTATTCCCTAGTTATTGTTTTTTATTATTTTAAATGGGAATATAATGGGAAAATAACGGGAATAATTGGAAATTATTAGAAATATAAATAACTTAAGGCATACTTGTAATAAAAAGTGTACATGAACGAGCAATCATAAAACCTTAATATCTTATTTTCTGTGTTTTCTCAGTAGCTTTCAAAAGAAAAAACAAATGTCTTTAGGTTAATAAGCTTTTGAAATATTGATTCTTATCAATTGACATAATCGATCATATTGCAAAACAAGAATGATATTGATTTACCAATCAAAATGATTTAGTAAAGTTGAATTGATCCGGCTGATATTTTCTATCAAAAAGGTGATATGTGAGCTGTAGGAGAAGAGGAATACCCATAGATCGATCAAATATTAATTGAAGATATGGAGAAATATATTAATCATTATTAAACTTAATTTATTCTATCTTTTTATTTATACATTTTATGAACTTAAACTAATTAGTATTACATTCTGTGGTCCAGATCTTACAGATTATGACTTATTTGATATTATCCTATAAAAATGAAAATGAGTGTAACAATCTTGCGAGCTGACCTACAGATGTGAACTTGAATAAGTGATGGGTGATTTCATGCTGCCTTATGCTCTTTTATTAGTATCAGCAGCAAACATTTGCGGGTTTCTTGATTAAACTAATGATTGATGCTTACGTTTTTTAGGACTTTATTCACAGAACATTTTTGTGGACCATGGCCAGTCATACTAACGTCATAAATTCCTGGAGTTTGGATTCTACAACTGCAAATACATTTTCCGAGTTTAGTGCAATGCGACAGAGCGATACACAATTGCAAATTTATATTTCAGTTGTTGGATTAGTAACAGTATATTTAACTTTAGACATGAGACGTATAATAGATCCAATAAATCCTACTTTAATAGGCATAATTCCTGCTACTGCATGGAGTTTTGATCCTGTAACTGATACTTCGTTACAGTGTGCACAATTGCTGTTAGAGCTAACTGCTCCCATCGGAACAATCATAAAAATAATAAATAATAACATCAAAAAAAGGCTGTATTTTTAATCACAGATTCCTGATAAGCGTCATACTTATTAAAATATTGTCAATTAATTATTATTTTATTCAAAATGATTAATCTGGGGATTAAAATAATCCCCTACTTATTTCAAATTCTAGTATAATTTTCATGGCTCTCTATAGTCTTTAAGAATCGGCAGTGTCTGATTGGCTGATTTACCGGCTTAATTCCTATGATTAATTGATTGCCGTACTTCTCGTAAACATCTATTGTAACTGTATCTATATCCATTCAATACCCTCCCAATAAAACAAAATATCAGCATTCATAAAATGAAACTATCTATATTTAAACTAATCTATAATTTAATATATATAAAGTAAGATTATATAAGTCCAAACTACAACTATTAATTATGTAATTAGTGAATGAATATTCTTAATTTGATATTTACTGACCACTAGAGCTGAAAATCAGCCTTCAAAAGATTATTTGCTGTGAAGAAATATAATTAATTATACAGGATTTAAATATAATTTTATTTTTAAAAATAATCTGAAGCTAATTCAAGAGTTTAATACTTAATATCCGGTTATATACAGAAATTTGATTTACAGGTTATGTTATAACACTGCTAAATAGCACAAAACAAAGGAGTAGACGTAATGGTCTTGCTTGAGACTAACTTTTTCTTATTTATTAGTTTAGGTTATCCGGATGATTTTGGATCTCAAAAAAGTTGATCTTGTAACTGCAGGTGAGGAAATGCCTGAGCAAACTAAAAGGTTTACTCGAAAGACTAGAAAACCTTTAAATGATAATTATATCTAATTTCTTATATATTTTTTGCATATATTATAAATTGTTATAATTAAAACTAATTAGTACTAAAATTACTAATTCTGGTCTAGTTGATTATAACAGCTATGGCCTTCCCACTCAAAAAAGTGCTTTAAATCGCCCCACAAACGTTCATGGTTGACTATAACACCTCCTAATCGTCAATAGTGGCGTGTTGTAAGACTAATAATTGATACATATCGTAAGACTATCTATTCCAATTCTGTATTTTAATTGCAGGATCAAGGACTTTGATTGTATTCTCTATTCGTCATTGTTTTTGAATAGTTATGTTTGACCTTACAATGCAGCTTTTCTTGCTTGTATATTAATTCCGATTAAAAGTTTTTTCCTGAATAGCTTTTTTCAATTTAAACAGTTATTGCATTTATGGAGCTTTGAAAGTTCAGATGAATTTTAAAAATAATATCCAAGTTTGTTTAATAAATTAAAAAATATAATTTTTAAGTAGGTAAATATTATCTATAGAGTGAAGTATTAATTCTTGTACATTTGTTTAGTTATTTTTTATTATTAATATATGAATAACTATCAGAAGACTGAAATGAAGAAAACGATATATGATAAAGCAAGTAGAAGATATACGATCATAAAGGTTTTAGGAATCATTGCACTGGCGTTTTTAATGCTAGGGAGTACCATAGGGGCGATTCGATCTCCAATTGGTACTTGGACCAAACAAGGAAACACGCTTCTTAGGTCAGAGAATTACAGAGAAGCAGTAGCAGCATATGATAAAGCACTTGAAATCAACCGACATGATTCACAAGCATGGGATGGTAAAGGAGTTGCTCTTGAGTTTTTAGACGAGTTTGATGGAGCAATAAAAGCATTTGACAAAGCAATTAAAATTAATCCGCAGGATTCAATAGCTTGGGTCAATAAAGGAGCTGCTTTAGACCAATTAAGTAAGTCCAATGAAGCAATGAAAACTCTTGACAAAGCAATTGAAATCAACCCGCAGAATTCAATGGCTTGGAACAATAAAGGGAGTGCTTTAGCTCATTTAAATAAATACGATGAAGCAATAAAAGCCTATGACAAAGCAATTGAAACTAATTCACATTATTAAGATGTTGGGTACAATAACAGGAAGTTTATCTATAATAGATTAAATAAATCCGTTTTGTAGGTGATGTACCCAAAAGTCTGTAAATTCTGATTGACTCTGTATCAATTTACTTGCTCATAAAAAATAGGATGTAGAGTCAACAGTTTTACCGATCAAGATTCTGGTTATAATTTGATGGTTGAGTATAAATTTCGACACGGAATTTTCTTTCTAATCATCTTGTGGATAACATTAGCCAAGATTTTAAAGCTATGGCAATTACCTTGGAACAATTCGATTTCAATAGCTAAAACGATGGCTCCTGTCTTATAGAACTAAATAATGATTCATAAAAACTCACTTTATATACTTTTAAAGTAATATACACATATATATAAAATCTCGAGAAGCTGCCTATAGTTCTATGACAGTAAATTTATGGGGTTTTAATTTGGTCTAAACAATGACTTAATCTAGGCTTAATTAGTGAGACTTTTATCGGAAGTCCTATAAGAATATCGGTTCTGGTGCAAAAATAATATTTNNAATTGTGAAGGTTTTTTCTGATTTTGCAAGGGAGCTAGATTTTTTGCAACGGAACCCAATATACTAAATATAAGATCCAAAACCTTTAGCACACACATTCCATATAAATCATTTTAGAGACTCGGAAATTGATATTATAGTGGCTGCATTCCCAAATATTACTATCGAATAAGAACCTTACTTTGAGCCTATGAGTGGCCTATTTTCCTTACTATATTTATGAGTATAATGTTTATGCATCCACCATTATTAACCCATAATAAGTAGAATAACTAAGTTAAGTGATTTATGAGATGATTAGTTTCCTTATTTGGCTCCCACTACTTTTATTAGTTTCCAATTTTCCTCAATAGTTCCTATGAAAAAAACTTCATACATACATTTAACCTCTATTTTTAAAATTAAAAATTGTATTTACATTTTCTAAATTATTAATTTTTTAGCATTTTTTACTTTCTAAGAGATTTTTCCCATCAATATGTAATAGTGAAGTCAACAATTGTTAAAGTTAATTGATTACCGAAAATTCCAAAGAGTCTAATTTCTGCGTTGATGATAGTTCAGGTACTCTTTTTGAAATGTTCTTTTTCTCTCAAGTTTTAGCTTATTTGTGGATAATTTATAGAGAACTTCGATAAGCTCCTAAATTTAACCATATTTTTATAGGTTATATATATGTGACTCGCAAAAATAAGAAGTTTATCGAAATACTCTATTGTATGTTCACTTGATCATGCTGTTGTCAGCTTCTAGAAATGCTTTTTTGATTTAATTTTTAGATTTATATTTATGTATTGGAAAGATTTCTCTTGTTCAGGAGGCATTTATATTTCTTTCCGAACAAATAAAGTGGAAAGAATTGAATTTAATGGCGTCTTCACGAAAGACGCTTATGAAGTTCTACATTTCAAACAGTCGGTTTTTATCCAATAGTACAAATTTTGAGCTATCTGGCCGATTTTTTTTCGTTGCTATAGTTTGTAGGAAAAACTACTCTCTATTTTCCCATTTTTCCAGTTCCTGCCCTAACCGATCGGCCCAGGAATTAACTACAATCATTATAATATTTTTTATTTTAGTTCTAGAATGGATTTTATATCTGAAAACATAGCCTCCTCCATCCAGATTATGCTGGATCCTTTGTAAAATTTCTTTTTGATGCAATTTTTTTACGGAACGTTGGATTGTGGATATGTCCAGAGTCAAAATTTCTGAAAGAAAGTAAGTGTCAGCCCACTGATCTGTTTCTTTTAAGAAATATTTCATCACCTTGAGGTCTGCATTTGTTAGATTAAGGGCACATTTAATTACATCTTCTACTTGGAACTCTTTACAAGCAAAGTCCATTGTATCATCCCATCGAAATTACTAGAGTACGGTAGCATCTTATCAGTAGTAGTTGTATATTAACTACATAAATACGTGCATTGTTTGCAGCTATGATTTGTCACTATTTGAGAATTAATTAGTATTTCTCCAGTAAAATAAAAAATATATTATTTACTATGTGCCCTATATACATGTCACAGCAATTATGTGAAAGAGATAAAATTTTCTGTATCTTATATACATATATTGAGTTTTTTGGGTTCCTAAAGTGGTTCCGTTGCAAAAAATCTGGC
>PLUB01000032.1 GCA_003164755.1 Methanosarcina sp.
ATCCCACAATTGAATGCTTGATGACGGCTTTGAGAAACATGTGGGTACTAAACTCGTCTTGGATCTCTTCAGCGGTTTGAAGTAAAGGGGGTATTGTCCAGTCATTGTAGATTTGAGCCTCACTCTGG
Source organism: Methanosarcina sp. (assembly GCA_003164755.1). Lineage (GTDB taxonomy): Archaea > Halobacteriota > Methanosarcinia > Methanosarcinales > Methanosarcinaceae > Methanosarcina. The sequence goes on from PLUB01000032.1 coordinate 129, forward strand.
TATGCCAGCTTCTGAAGAGCTAAGATTTCAATTGTGTCCTTAAGGCTAGCCCGAATAATTTCAAGTTGTTCCACCATGTTTCTTATCCATTTAAATTTTGAAATTAACAAATCCAGTTGGGATTATACTCACTTGGAATACAAAACCAATAGCTTTAGACATACAACTCCCCAATATTCAAATTTTAACTGTGACATTCACCATACTTGATTTTGCATCATAAGTGCTTGGGTACAATGCCTAGTTTCAGATACTAGAAATCCAAATATTTGTAGATATTTGGTATGTAAATAAGAAGTATAAATAGTATTATATCTCCTGTACATTACCGGTGGTACAAGCAATTAGTTGAAATCAGAAGTTTGTTAAAATTTTCTATATTTTAACATGCTATTAATTTGAACAAAATAAAAAGGAATGAAATAAATGTTGAAACAATCATATAGTAAAATGAAAAAGGTACTTGCTATTTTGCTGACAGTACTTTTTATTGTATCTGTGACAGCAGTGGCAGCTAACGCACATAGTGGAGGTCACGGAGGCTTCGGCGACGGCTGGGGTTGAGGAGGTTATCCCTACTGGGGCTATGGTACTGAATGTGTATGGATAAACGGTAATTGGAGTTGCCCATCATACGTAGGAATGCCATACACGATGCCAGCTTCAGCACCTGCAGCTCCAACTACAAGTCCAAATTTTGCAGGAGTAGCTATATTTTCATAAACAGCATCAACTAATTAAGGAACATCATCAGCAGCAACAACATTGACATATTCTTCAGGTAACAATTGAAGCTATGTCAATAATATTCCCTTCAGTCATCGTATAGGATTTCGATAAACAAAGAGTAAAAATTATAAAAAATGAACTCATTTAAAATTATAAGCTTTTGCAGTGACTATTAATTTAGATTAAGCCACTTTATATATATAGATTAAAACTCGACGTATTATATATTTATATTTATTTCTTGACTCAGTTCCTAAATCCAATGATGTAATAAGTGTAACACAATCAATGGTCTTATTCTATTTATCTGGGTGATGTTATTTTCAGAATACTTCTAAATTTCATCGCCAATCTCTTTTATTCCGCCTTAGTGTAGCAATGGCATCTGCTTCAATGCATGAAAATATCAACCATGTAATGATGGATGACCTTATAGAGAGCTTGATGCATACAAGTTCAGTAATTCGCTAAACTTTCTTCTCCACTTTTTCCCCTTCCATTTACTTCAGCCATTCACTACTACCTTAACCTCTGTCTTTTCCGTATACGCTTAAACTTTATACCAAAATCGATGTATATATAAATATTATATTAATCAATGTTTTATCAAATGAGAAAATGGATTATAAAGTATTAATTTTTTTTTACTGGTCTTAAACTTTGAGATACAGCATAAAAAAAATATCCAAAACGTTTTTCCGGGTACTTTCTCAAATCTTTTTACAACATTGAAAATTTAGTTTCGGATTCAGTTTATTTATATATTTTAATTTTGTTTAGAGTGCTATATGAGTATTTTTCTCTTATTCTACTATTTATTATGGTTGTTTGGCTAATTAGTTCCAAATGTTCCATGTTTAGAGTGCTATATAAGTATTTTTCTCTTATTTTACTATTTATTATGGTTGTTTGACTAATTAGTTCCAAGTGTTCCATGAGCTCCAGATGTTCTAAGAGTTCCATAAGCTCCATAAGTCGTAGATCAGTAATATTTTCTTGTAATACCACCACAGTCATGATTATATTGGTGATGACGAATGTGGTCATGTAAATTATAAGAATGATATCTTCTGTGATGTCCGCTTTAGTTTTCAATTGGGTTGTATCCGTCTTGGTATTGTGCAAAATTCACTATATTTTACTTTTATAGGAAATTATCATGAATATTGAAGTTTAATTTTAATTTAAAGGCTTATTATTAATTATTTTACCTGAAAAATATTTTGATTAATGCACAAACTTCCAATAAGTAAATTTATACACTAATTGTAATATTATATTAATGTCTATTAGTAGGCAAATACTAATTTAGTAAATAAAAAAAGTAAATAAAACGAAGGGGCTAAAAAATGTTGAAACAAATGAAAAAGACACTTGGTATTTTATTAGTAGTTTGTTTTTTAATGTCCGTGACCGCTGCAGCAGTAAGCTCAGAACCAGTTGTTGCTAAGGAGAAAAGCGTTGTAGCTAAGGAGAAAAAAGTAGTAGCTTAAGGAAAAGGAAAAAGCTATTGTAATCTTTAAAGATGTGAAGACTAAATTATTCAAGGATCACCACCATAGCAAAAGCATAGCTATGAATGGCAAAAAAGGTAAGGATATGGCTGTGAAAACAAAAAAACAGTAAAAACACGGTAATAGAAAACTAAAACAGCACAAATACGGCTTTAAAAAGTGAAATCAGTAAATCTATGCCTATAAATAGCTAATCGGCAAAGATATGATAGCTATCATTGATATCTGAAGCTGAAACATTGCTTAAAAATAAAACAAAGTCTCTAAGGTGTTTTTGGTGGTATTTAGTGATATCCACATAAAGGACTTACAAAACCTATCTGCTGATGCCATCATGGATATCACAAAGAGCAAAGAAAAATTATTCGAAAAACAATAAAAAAATTATTTAGATCAAATTTCAACAAATCTCAATTTCTAGCTAGATGTTTATAAAATCCACAATAAACAACTTGTTAAATTTGAGATTTAGTAAATTATCTATACTTTAGTTTTGTTTAGAGTACTTTATCATTAGTTATTTTGCTAATGTTTCTATTTATGTTTGTGGTTCAGTTTAATTAGTTCCAAATGTTCCCTGAGCTCCATATGCTCTATGAGTCCTATAAGTTCCATTAATCATAGCTCAACAATGTTTTCTTATTCTGGATGGAACTTAGAAAACTCAGAGAGTTTATCACAAAAACTGTGCATGAAAAGTACCATTGAAAAATTCATTAATTACTCAATACATGTGGTACTCCCCGGGATATTCATTATGATGCTTCCCATGATGATGTTTCCCGTGGTGTCCCTCTATGTGCTTCCCATCGTGGAAATCCCTGCATAAAACTTGCAATGCGTATTTCTCTAGATATATTTCTTGTCTCATGCGGATGCCAAATCTTCTCAGTAAAGCTACAGGAGAGCACCAACCTAATATAGCATATTGAAGCAGGAAGGTTAAAGCTATTATGGACAAAATAAGCCATTTTTTGCTCTTTTTTAAGCCAAGTATTACTCCAATAAAAGAAACTATAGCTGCACGACCTTCAATACAACGTCCTATATCCCACTCATTATCAAGCTTTTCAATCCTTTTGCTGATTTCGTAGTCGGTTTTGCCCGCATAAAACCCATTGCAGCTGTTTCTATATCAATGCCTGATTAATCTCTGGATGAGTTTTAGCTCTGACCTTATCTCCCTGGAGAAGTTCACTATAATTATTTATTATCACAAAGCTCCTCTCTAATTGATTATTTTTAATATGTATGACAAACCTAAACCCACTCTTCTTAAAAGTAGGTAAACATATTCATATAAATAATTATCACAATATAAAACTTCTACAGTTGAACTGGAAAATCATTGGCATTAAGCCTAAATGAAAATTCAAATAACAATCTTTATTGTACTCGAGTTTGTACCTCAATTGCGTAAGTCCTTAAACTATAAGACACATGGCCTGTGGGAAAAAAGAAACAAAAAACAAAGCATTGGCTGATTTAACCGGTGCAGGTGCACTGAGTGGTGCTTTTAGAGGTATGTGATTTGGCCTGATATTTTTTATTCCTTTATTTGGTTTAGTCGCAGGAGCTACGCTAGGTGCTCTGGTCGGTTCAATGAAACATATTGAAATCGATGAAGATTTTGTAAAATCAGTCCGTAGCAAAGTTACTGACGGAACTTCAGCTTTGTTTCTGATGGCTACATACACCGTTGAAGATAAGGTAGTAGAAGCTAGGAAACAAACAAAGTTTGAATTCATTGCTTCTAACCTGTCAAAGGAAGAAGAAGAAAAGCTGCATACAACTTTTGCAGAAGAATAAAGTTAGTCAAGAAAAAAATTAGATTTAACTAAGGAGTAAACTCTCTGGAAATCACTTTAGCTTTTGCAGAATTGATAGGCAGGCAAAAATTGTTGGTATTAAACTAATTTTTGGGATTTAAAGCTTAAATATCTTTTTTTGATTCTTTAAAATAGTACCAATTTACCTTTTTCGTCAAAATTGATTCTCGAATAAATACCAATTTTTGATATAGTCTGATCTAATAAACCAATTTATGCAGCTTTACAGAAGAATATAATCTATTTTCTCAATATTACAGCGGCTCCAAAATCTTGTTAGTCCTAAAAAAATTTTACACATTCGAAAAAGATAATAACTATTCAATCTATCAAAAATCAGTTAAATGACATATATTTTGATATAATAGATACTTCTGATTACTAACTGATGGGGATTAAAAAAGCATAAGCAATGACCTACAGTTAAATAAAATAAACCCACATTTATTTGATCGAGAAAAAAATCGAGCATTAAGAAGGCGATTAAGAGAGATATATCACTTAAAGTAAACCAAAAATAATAAGAAAATAAGCTGGTGGATACTATGAACAATTTACACTTTAGAACTTAAAAGCAATCAAATTTTTGAAGCGGTTATCACAAAATGGATTAAAGAATAAACTTATTTAAAAATGATTGTATGTAATCTATAAACGAATAAGATCAACATTAGTAACCGTACCGAATTAAATATGTCATATACCTAAAAAGTATAGAAATGTGGCGAAATAATACGCCAACATTTATATATTTATCCGAATAAGGCGCCTAGGCCCGCCATTCCGTCTTCTTCAGCATGATCTTCCTCTTCTTCTTCCTCAACAGAAACTTCTGCTGCAGCTGCAACATGTCCTGAGGCTGCAGGTGTTGCAATAGGGGGAGATACGGCTACAGGGGCTGCAAAAGCAGCCTTTGAAATTGCTTCTTCGATGTTTACGCCTTCAAGGGCTGCGACAAGAGCCTTAGCTCTAGCCTCGTTCACTTCGATGCCTGCGGCCTTGAGGACTGCAGTGATTGCTTCTTCGGTAATTGCTTTACCAGCATTGTGCAATAAGAGAGATGCATATATATATTCCATTGTTTTATCACCTAATTTCAATTAGCATAAATTTGTTTATCCAAAAAGGGCACCGAGACCTGCCATTCCATCTTCTTCGGCATGGTCCTCCTCTACCTCTTCTGGTTCTTCTTTTTGTACCTCTTCTTTCTTATCAGGTGCTTTGGCTGCTGTCGGACGTGGTACGGCCTCAAGAACCTTCTTCAGGTCATCACCTACTGCATCTGCACCGCCTTCTACGGCTTTAGATGCAATGGATATCATCTGAATATAGGCCCTTGACAAAAGGGCATCCATTATTCCTGAATCAAAAACAACAGCATTTAAACCAAGGTTTTTAGCTTCTGTAGAGGCCTTGGCCAGCAGAGTGCCAATTGTTGCACTTGTAGGGTATGCAGTGTTAATAGATAAATTGAAAGCGTTCTGATTTGCTCTGATAATATCAGAAATGTATTGGTTTTCGTCAATTTTAAGGAGTTCAGGCTCATAAATCATTCTTTCATCATAGGCTGCTCTTAGGTCCAACCCTATGATCAGAGGGTATATATCCAGCTTTAAGAGCATGGTTGCGAGTTTTTGGGGGACTGCCTCACCTGCTTTGCATACAACCTTTGTGTCCTTTATCGCAACTTTTCCGGCTTCAATTGAAGCAGGAATCCCTGCACTCTGTAGCTCACCCAAAATAGGTCCAGGGGGGAAGCTGGTAGGCCCTTTCTGAACGATGATATCCACCGGAGCAATTGCGCCTCCTCTGATAGGTGATGGGGTCTTTGTCTGTTCGAGCACTTTTTGAAGCTTGAAAGGACTTTCGTTAGTAAACACCAGAGCGGTCTGTTTATCAAGGTATTTATTCATCCCTGGAATGTTTCCCCCAAGTTGATTTAAAGCCCGCTCTGTGAGCGTGTTCCTGGATACTTTAACCACCACAATGTCTTTAAGGTTCCGACGAATCTTCTGGATCTTGACCGCAAGAATTCCTTCGATTCCTACCATTCCGAAGACCTTATGAGAAAGTATGAGTTTCTTAATTTGTTCGATTTCATCTTCTTTCCACTTCGGGATATGCTCAGTGTGATGCTTTTCTTCTGCCATTTACATCACCTTCTCTGATTTACCCATGGTTGTTGTGACATAAACCGACCTAAGGTTGTGCTTACCTTTATCCAGAATACGTTCCAACCTAGCTACAACAGTCTCAATGTTCTCGGCAAGGTCTTCAGGATTCATATCCCTCATTCCAACAGCCACATGAAAAGTAAGCCTGTCTTTCGACCTAAGCTTGACAGCATTCTTTTTGCTTTGAATCAGTTCACCTACATCCTTGTTAGGTAATAACGGAATAGGCATTTTTCCTCTGGGCCCGAAAACAATACCAAGATTCTTACCAATTGTCGGCATGAACTGAGTTTCTGCGATAAAAAGGTCACACTCATTTGCTAGAGTCCGTGCTCTATTCTTGTCAGCTGCCAGTTCTTCGAGTTCATCTTCAGAAATAACATACGCAGCACCGGCAGCTTTTGCCTTCAAGCCCACGTCACCTTTTGCAAAAACACCGATCTTCAGTTCTTTTCCGAGCCCATGTGGAAGAATTACTTCTTCATCGACCCTATTCTTCGGTTGGTTCATGTCAAGATATTTTAAGTTAATCGCCAGGTCCACGCTTTCAGAAAAATTGCGTTTTGGAGATATCTCAAGTAATTTCTTGACAACTTCCAGTATAATTTGTTCTGCCATCTTGTTCCTCCCTGTAGTATTTGAACTCGCCTGTTCAAGCAGCCTTAGAGGCTTGCTACAGTTGGTTTTAGGGCTTATAGTAAATCCGGATCTGTCACACTTGAAACATTAAACTGATAATAAATATCTATAATTTGTTTCAGTAGAACCGTATTCAGATTTCTTGAGCTATTAGTGGTATTCGATTTAAAACTATTGGTATGTAACGAAACTACGGATCAAAGTTTAAATGTTTTTGAAGGCTTACCATTCCTCACCGACAAGTAAATCATCGAACTTGCCATTCTCGAGTTCCCTCTGGCAGTCTTTGGCCTTGACCCCCTCTACAGCCACACCCATTGGGACACAGGTACCCATTACCTCTTTCATTGCTGATTTAAGATCATAAGAAAGCACATCTTCCTTCTTCATATGGGCAATTTTTACGACCTGCGGTATACTAAGGTTTCCAACAATTTCACTTCCCGCATTTCCTGATCCTTTTTGAATTCCTAACTCTTTCATGATCAAGGATGCAGTAGGGGGAATGCCTACTTCGATTTCGACATTTTTTTTATCATCAACAATTATTTTTATAGGAACCTGCATTCCATTATAGTTCTTGGTTTTTTCATTGATCTTTTCGACCACTTCTTTTATATTGACCCCGAGTGGACCAAGAGAAGGACCTAAAGGTGGTCCTGGACTCGCTTTTCCTCCCGGGACAAGTGCTTCAACGATACTTGTCATATGAGTTTCACCGATTTCAATAAGTATAAAGTTCGAACATCTTTTTCAATCTGTATCCCGAATTTGATGGAATCACAAATATCATAATTAACAAATGAGCTTTATGCATTTGTTTTCTTCATATAATTCACAGATACGCATTATGTTCTTTGACTTTGACATTTGTTATTTTTTAGACTTATTCTGCGCCACAATAACCATTTTTAGTAAGAAAAGCTGCATTAATTAGTAAAATCTACCAAATTAGGGAATTATTGGTAAGTCTATTTACTGATAAGCTGAAATTTTTCCTTCGAATTTTTCGTTCTTCTGCTACTAGACAACTGGCTCACTCATTTTCTCTTTTGAGTACCCTGACGGTATCGCCACGGATAGTGATTGGGATCGGGACCACAGCATCGAACAGCTCTACAGTAATTTCTTCATGGCCTTCATCAACTCTTTTAACTCTAGCTTTCTCCCCCTTAAAAGGTCCTGAAGTAACCTCAATAATAGCCCCCTCCTTGATACCAGTTACAGTTGGTTTAGGCTTAAGGAAATGCTCAATTTCAGCAACTGTAGAACTACCTTTCACAACAGCCCTTGCATGAGGAATAGTCTGGATTGCTAGTTCCACGATTCCAGATATAGGAGCCTCGACAAGCACATATCCTTTTAGCTCGTCAGGAGCCAGAATTGCCCTTATATCCAGTTTCTCTTTCTTTGAAATTTTGGCAAGGGCTGTTGCAACCGATCTTTCCTGGTTTGCTGTGGTTTTGATTACAAATATCTGGGAATCTTCATTCATTGAGCCACCCACTTGGGCAACATCGTCATCAATACATATATAATAAAGCCGATTGCTCCCACAGCCAGAATACCAATACCGGCGACTTTGGCAATGGTCAAGAACTCTTCCCTGGACGGTTTTTTTGTAAGTTTCAGGACCCTAATGTGTGCCCGGATAATCTGGCCAATACTTTTTGCAGTCTGACCAATACTTTCTGCAGTTATATTCAATTTTAACGGAGATTCTACCAATCAATTCACATCCAGGTATATTAGATTATTTGATCTCAAGTTTTTCGTTCATAGTTTTTCCTATATGCTCCCAATTAGTTTTGTACGCTCTTGATGTATTTTATTATCTTTTAGGAAGTACCGAACGGGTTATATTATTGATTCCTATTATATGAAGATATCACTTACACGGATAAACATGAATCAGAAATTTAGATATCGGATTATTTTTCTTCAAATACTTTAAATAGTGTCAGTATAAATTTTTCGTTTTCAATACCCAATTTTATCGGCAACATAATGCCTTTGCCATAAAAATAGTTTTCGATTGGATTTAGATTCCCATCCCTTACACTTTACACTTGTTATAATTTCCCGAGTTTTGAATCGATTGCATTCAATTCCTAGTGAAACTAACGATAGTTTTCGAATATCCCAGAAAATATTAAAAATCTCTTACTTTCTTACTCTTATAAAGGAAAACAGCATTTTTTTTCCAATCGAATATTTGATCCCTATTTTTCTTTGGTTTAATCACTCTACAAAATCAATTCCATATCTAAATGTAATATTTTTGTCACTTCCATGACCATAAATCTGGGCGGATGTTACTCCTGTGACTACGATCATAGTACGGACGGTCTGTTCGAGATCAGGATCAATCTGGGCACCCCAGATCAGTCGAGCATTTTTGTCTATCCGGCTGTAAACTTCCTGAACAACACTTTCAGCTTCCGAAATTGTCATGTCAGGTCCTCCTACAACGTTAACCAGAGCAGAGGTCGCACCTGAAATATCTACGTCAAGGAGCGGACTGCGCAGAGCTTTTTGTACGGACTCGACAGCTTTATTGTCACCTTCTGCTTCTCCGAGACCGATCATTGCAACACCTCCATTTTGCATAACAGTTCTAATATCTGCAAAATCAAGGTTTACGAGCCCAGGTTTTGTTATCAATTCGGTTATGCCTTTTACAGCTCTCATAAGAACTTCATCTGAGACTTTGAAAGCAGCCTGAAGAGGAAGTCTTGGAACTACTTCAATTAACTTATCATTAGGGACCACTATAACCGTGTCAGCAACATCCCTCAGGCGTTCCAAGCCAGCTTCTGCATTAGTTCTTCGAACATGACCTTCCACACTGAACGGAAGGGTTACTACTGCGATCGTAAGGGCTCCAGCATCCCTGGCAGCTTCAGCTACTACCGGTGCAGATCCAGTCCCGGTTCCCCCCCCAAGACCTGCAGTGATGAAAACCATATCAGCACCGTCAAAAAGCTTGTTAATTTCATCGATGCTCTCTATTGCAGCGTCCTCTCCGATCTGGGGAAGGCTTCCGGCTCCAAGTCCACGGGTTTTCTTTCTCCCGATAAGAATTTTTTTCCCGGAGCGTATATGAAGAAGATGCTGAGCATCAGTATTTATGGCGATGAGGTCTGCTCCCTGGATTCCTTCGCCCATCATACGTTGGATGCTATTTGAGCCGCCCCCTCCACAACCTACCACTTTGATGGTTGTTTTAAGGCTTCTAAGAATCTCTTCAAGTTCGGCATCCGTATCTGAGTCTAAATTAGAGTAATCTGAGTCTAAATACTCTCCCTGCCGGGCGCTTCCTTCCAGGGCAGATCGAGCAAGAGCTTCTTCCACAATGGATTTCATGCTACTGTTTTCCTCCATTATAAGGGGTGATATTAAACGAATAGTATTGGAAAGAACAACTTTATTCTAAGAATGAATATGTTTAGAGAATGACGATAAACCTCAGGAGAATTTCTATAAAACTCCATTTTTAACAAATTGCTAATTTATGCATTATAAGCAACTAGCCAAAAATTGGGGTTTATCGAAATTCTAACTGATTCTCACGAGCCATTTGTGAACAACTTATTAGCATATGACTAAAGTAATGAGTTTATCGAAATTCTCTTGATTTTTATCCATCACATATACGGTTTCCAATTTAATAGTTTTCCTTCGCCAGTTATTAACTTAATAATATTTTGCTTAATCATTTATTAACGTTCCCTATTTCCCACTTTCCAGAAGGTTTTTGCTCTTTACAGCTCCTATGATCCATTTTTTTCTTTGTCCACGATATTCTTTAATTGTATCACTTAAAATTTTCATTTTTTTTATTTTTTGTATTCTGAAGCCGTTCCTGTATTTTTACTTTTCCTTTTTTTCGAAATTTATCTTATCTGCATTTTCCCGATCAACGCCACACTTTAATATTCACATTTCAATATGATTCATATTCCAATTTCGATATCATTTTCATATATTTCCTGAGGAATTGCATAACAATTTATGCTTTTCCTCTGGATTCACCTAAGATAATGCCTGTTGCAATTAGATGGGCAACTCTCAAAGGCTCAGGAATATTACCTCTTGTCGAGGTGAGCTGGATTATCTTACCCACATTTTCCAAACTTACGCCTACTTTTTGAATGTATATGGAAGATCTTTCTCTATCACCACCTATTTTATATATTTTCCCGGCTTTTTTTATTATTTTCCATCGTTTTTCACCATCTGGGAAATGTTTGAGGGCAGATTTGAGTTTCTCAAAATTCGGATATGACCGCATGAACACAATTAAAGGAATTCCGGTTTCTCTGTAAAGCTTCTCAATATCTATAACATTAAAACCTGCATATGTGATTCCGTCGAGCATAATCGCTCTTATTTGGCTATAATGTTTACTATTTAGTATCATCCTACATATTACAGCTGTAGCATCAAGTCCATCCTTGGTAATATCCGAACGAAGGACTCCATCCATCCAGTCTCCACCCCGATAAACAGTCCCAACCACCATCACTTTTTCATTTAGAAGAGCAGAGTCATCTATACCCAAAATTCGGATCTCGCGTTTAATATGAAAATCTGAACTCACAAGTATTCTTTACACACAGATTGCAAAAATAGTTTGCCAATTTTTTATGAGTTGTTGTTTATAATGAATCATACAACATAAACCATAGAATACATCGATAAACTCATAAATATAATCCAATGCTTATAACTGATATAATTGACTCGTGTGAATCAGAGGTTTATCAAAATATTCCATCATTATTTCTTGGTAAAAAGATCCTAGAGGAGCTTCTAAGCTTGTTTCCCTTTCACACAAACATAGTTTCAGGGAGATTTCCAGTCGGCATCATCTTTTGTGTATCCGCAGCTATTGATACCTTGCTTACTGCTTCAAGGAAATCGTTCATCTCAACAAGTTCCTTGTCTTTCCTGACTGCAAACATGCCTGCTTCAGTGGCAATTGCCTTGAGGTCTGCCCCACTCATCCCTTCGGTGATTTTTGCAAGCTTCTTAAAATCAATATCTTCTGCAAGTGTCATCCTTTCGCAATGAATCTCAAGAATCTTTCCTCTAGCTTCTATACCTGGCATTGGAACATGGACAAGCCTATCAAAACGACCTGGCCTTAGAATTGCCGGGTCAAGGACATCCGGGCGGTTTGTTGCTGCAATGATTCGGATATTTTTCCTTTTGTCAAAGCCATCCATCTCTGCAAGAAGCTGCATGAGTGTTCTCTGAACCTCACGATCTGCGCCCGTGGTTTCATTTAAACGCCTTGCTGCAATTGAGTCTAGCTCATCTATGAAGATAATACTTGGGGCTTTTTTACGAGCCATCTCGAAAATTTCCCTCACAAGTTTAGAACCATCCCCAATGTACTTCTGTACGAGCTCGGAGCCTACAACTCTGATAAAAGTCGCATTTGTCCTGTGAGCCACAGCTTTTGCAAGCAAAGTTTTGCCTGTCCCTGGAAGCCCATACAAAAGCACTCCCTTCGGAGGCTCGATCCCTATGCGAGCAAAGCGTTCCGGTTCGATGAGAGGAAGTTCAACTGCTTCCTGAAGTTCCTGTATTTGCTCATCGAGACCTCCTATCTGTCCATAATCCACCTCTACACTTTCGAGGACTTCCATTGCAGCAACAAAAGGCTCTTCAGTGGAAGGAATAACCTCGGCAATAGCAAGTGTATGCTGATTTAAAGCAACCTTCGCCCCTGGTAATAGTTTTTTCTCATCAATATATTGTGAGACATTAACCAGAAACTGAGGTCCATTGCTGCTCCGTACAATTATCCTATCGTTCTTAATTACATCAATGACAGTACCTATGATAAGCGGAGAGGTCTTCATCCGATCGAGCTCAGATTGCAGCTTTCGTATTTCCCTCTCATATTTGATCTTTTGATTTTCTAAATAACGTTTTTCGGACTCTATCTGGCTGCATTGCTCTTCCAGAAAATTGTTGCGGCTTTCAAGTTGCCTCACTCTATCCTGGACGCTTTCAGCTACTTCCTCAGCTACTTCCCCCCGCTCTCCAGGCACAATTCCATTATACTCAGATCCGGACTTAACAAGGTGACTGCGCATACTTTCATCCTTACTCTTGATACTTTCCGTCATGGAGCTCCGAATAATATTTAAGTTCATACTGTATATAGCGTTTTCGAAGTGATCAAAATGCAGTGCGAAATCTGTGGTGCAGAGATCCACGAGAAGCCATTATGTATTACAATTGATAACAGCGAACTCCAAGTCTGCCAAAAATGTGCTCCGTATGGTAAACCTGTAGATAAACGAACTCCAGTATCAAGAAAAGTCTCTCCGATAGTTCGAACAGTAACAAGAACTGAAAAAAGGCAAAATAAGGACTTTTTCGACATTTTGAAAAATGAGCTACTGGAGAATTATGTTCAGATCATCCGGGATGCCAGAGAAGCAAAAGGGTGGTCTCAGGAAGACCTGGCTGAAAATTTAAAGGAAAAGGCGTCCCTGATCAAGAAGATAGAACGCAGTGAGATCATACCCGAAGATTCAGTTATAAAGAAGCTGGAAAATGCTCTTAAAATTAAAATTACCGAACGTGTAGATGCAACAGGGACGGAAGTGTCCCATACAAAGAAAGATACTACTCTGGGGGATATTGTAACAATAAAGCGAAAGTAAGTTTCAAGCGAGAATAAATTTTAACTGCATTCTCATTAAGAGCAACACTTAATATTCATCTGGTTTTACCTTCCGAGAGCAAACTAGGGTTAAAATTCGAAGAGTTTTTTACTCTCAGACATTCCTCACCCTATGCTCTTTTCCCCATTTAAATCCTAGTCATATCCATCAAATTATTAATCAATTCTAAAAAAACGAGTAAAAAACTATATTTAAGGAAAACGCAGCTAGATTCTTATGCTCATTGGATTCAGTAGATTGCATATACAAGCCTAAAGCTCTTACTTTTAAACCGTTTCTTTTTATCCTTTAATAATTCAGAGTGCCTCTATTGACCATTAATTCTCTAAAAATATTTTCTTTGACTTTTTTCCAGGTTTTCTCACATATTCACACCTTTTAAACCTCAATTTCGATGTTATACACCTTCTCAGGATTATCTTTGTGTACGATCCAAAAAGGCTCTTCACCATATGTTTCCATCAGCTTCATAGTTCTTTTGGGAATTGTTTTCGGGCCAAGTACTGCTCCTGGTCTATCAAGATCGTCAATATAATCTGTCTCCATCATAAACCGTGTTCCCTCTTCAAGTGCCTGTTCAATAGCTCCCTTAAAACAAATAACCCCTGGAAAGAGTCCCAATTCTTCACAAACACTTATCATAGGAGGAGAATAATGTTTCACTACCCTATACAATTTGATTCCTGTTCTTTTTGCTCTTTCAGTTATGTCCTGAAGTTCAGATTCTCCCACATTTTCTGTATGAAGCTGAACAGCACAGTCCTGTTCTTTTCCTAGCAAAAAAGCATACTCCATGATCTCATTCGAAGTTGCCCAAACTTCAGCAGTCACAGGATAATGAGGGCGTCCAGATTTGATCCCTACAGCAAGGCCTTTTTCCACATACTCTGAAGCAATCTCTAGTCCTTTCTTCATTATCTCCATAGCTTCTTGAAGTTCCATATGCTCTATGAGCCTTGAAATTTCCGCTGGATGAACTCCAAGCACGGGAAAAGCTTCAACTCCCATCTTCTTGATCTTTGATCCAATTTCGATTGTTTCGTCAAAAATAGTGATGTAATCCTCAGGTTTTTTGATCGTTACCCCTAGGGACCAACTTGGTTTGGTGACTAGAATTATATGAGTCCCACCAGAGTTCTGAAATTCTTTTACAGCTTCAAGACCCCTGGCTCGAGAATCTATATGCATATGATTATCAGTAACTGAAATTTTTGCGAGCATCCTACCCCTCAAAATTGATTGAAGTTTTAGAACTTGAATACAACTAAGATTATATTTATAAAAAAATTTTGATTTTAATGATCCCAGGGCAAAAAATATTGATTTGATTTTTTTAGAAATGTACGTAAGCATTTATAAATGGAGTTTACTTCCATGGTTTACTTTTCAGTTTAATTATTATACCCAAAGCTTGAAATATAGAGCCTTACGTTGAGTATGCGGGAAGATTCAATTATATTTACCATATTTTTTGATAATTTATCCCTCTTAGCTTTTAAATCGCTACGTTCCTTTGAACCGAACATCAAAATCGGTGATAATATGACTAAAACCGCAGCAGTAATTAAAGGTGATGGTACAGGCCCTGAACTTGTAGACGCAATGCTTAAAGTTGCAGAAGCCACTGGCACAGATATTGAATTTGTTGTTTGTGATGCAGGAGCTGGATGGTGGGAGAAAAACGGAGGAAATTCGCTGATTCCAATTGAGACCTGGGAGATCCTTGAAAGCTCAGATGTATGTTTTAAAGGCCCGACCACTACTCCAGGAGGGATTGGTTCCCCTAAAAGTGTTGCTGTGTCTATAAGGAGAAAATATAATCTCTATGCTAATGTAAGGCCAATCAAAACTTTTCCCAACTCAAGTAAACCCCTCGAAGATGTGGAAATGGTCTGTGTGCGCGAGGGCACTGAAGGGTTATATGTAGGAGAGGAAATCCAACTCACAGACGACGTCTCCATTGCAATCCGGAAGATTACACGCACAGCATCCAGAAAGATTGCTATCTATGCATTCGAAGAAGCTAAGAGAAGAGGCTATGACACTGTTGTGCCCATCCATAAAAGCAATATCCTAAAGCTGACATGTGGCTCTTTTTTGGAAGAGGTAGAAAAAGTAAAGCAGGGTTACCAGGGAATCGAATTATGGCCCTATCACGTAGACAACATTGCTCAGCAACTTATTAAGAATCCACAAATCTTCAACAAAAAGATCCTACTCTCCACAAATCTTTTCATGGACATTATCAGCGAGGAGTGCTCAGCCCTAGTAGGCAGTATTGGACTGATCTATTCTGCAAATATAGGGGACTCGTTCGCAATGTTTGAACCGGCCCACGGCTCAGCTCCAAAATATGCGGGACAAGATAAAGTCAACCCTGTGGCAACTGTGCTTGCAGGAGCCTGGATGCTTGATTATCTAGGTGAAAAAGAGAATTCAGAAGCTATATTCAAAGCTACAGAGCACATAATTTCAGAAGGCAAGTATATAACTTATGACCTCGGAGGCAGCTCAAAACTCAGTAAAATGACTGATGAAATTGCAAAATATACAGCAAAAATTCTCAAATAAAAAGAAGCTGAAAGAATAAAGCAAGAGGAATATCTAAATTTTTAATTGTCCTCAACCCTACCTTTATATATCTTTTTTTCATCACTTTTTCCTTCTTCAAACTCAGATATTTTTCCCTTATTTTTCAGTATTCTTCTACTTTTATATGCAGGATTGCAAATCGGCTGATACAGGAAGTACTTTTCTACGTATGCAAGGAGTTCTTCATCCGAAATGCAGGAAACCCTCTCTTCTTTATCATAAAGTTTTTGGATTTCTTTTTGGATTTTCAAGAGCCGGGGGTCATCTTTTTCAACGATAGCTTCAACGTCAAGAAGGTCATTTAAGGTCTCCTGAACCTTATAACGGATTATTTCTAGACCTGAAGAATCTCCGATGAGTAGGAACCGCTTCCCCCCTACCAGTTCTGGAAGATAGGGTTCGTAATTAAAGGGATTTTTGAGGACACCTGAGGCATGGATTCCGGACTCGTGGGCGAAAATGTTCTTCCCGACAACTGCCTTATTTCTCGGAACTCGCAATCCAAGTTCTTTCTCCATGAATCTTGCAAAACGGGTAACAGGATCAAGATTGTATCGCTCAAAGCCTTCTACTCTATCTACCAGAAAAAGCAGAATTTTTTCCATTTCACTATTGCCTGCACGTTCTCCTATGCCCAGAAAAGTTACGCTTGTCCAGTTGGCCCCATGCCAGAAGCCTGCAATTGAGCTTGCTGACCCGAATCCATAATCATCGTGTATATGTGTTTCTATATTTTTAACCCCTATATCATTTTTGAGGTACTGGACTATTTTCGGGATTCCATAAGGTTCATCAATATTCATGAAAGGCATTCCATATCCAACAGTGTCGCATACTCTTATAATGCACTCAGGATCTATTTCCAGAATATTTTCAATCAGTGGGAATACAAAACCGTAATTGTCTGCTCTGGTCATATCTTCTAAATGTGCCCGTGTGCGAAGGCCATGATCTACTGCATACTGTAGGGCATCCAAATATTTTTCTTCGGCTTCTTTCCTGCCTGAGAGCCTCATCTTAGAAAAAATGTGTGTATCTGATACAGACATCAAAATTCCTGTTTCTTTAAGCCCATCTATCTCCAAAATTTTATTAATATCTTCCCTTGAAGCTCTAGCCCAACCAGTGATCTCTGGAAATTCGTAACCTATGTCGAACATGAGTTCCACAGCGTCTATATCTCTTTGATTGAACACAAAAGCCTCGAGTTTTTCAATCCCTATCTCATGCAGATACTCATAGATTTGAAGCTTGTGTCCTCTGCTCAAGACTATCCCCGGCATCTGAGAACCGTCACGGATAGTGCTGTCACTTATGAATACTTCGTTTCCATAAGGCAGCTTTATTTTGGGCAGATCTTCATATGATTCGTAAATTTTCATCGCTTTTCCTCCTCTTGTTCAGGGGGCAGAGCCCTACATCGATAAAAAAAGCTTTCAATGAAAGGGTTTTTCCTGCGAAAAAGTTATTTTTATGTATAAAGGTCCGAAAATCAGTTGTATTTGACCTAGGAACTTCAGCTTCCTTTTTGAAACGCATTCTTTCTAAGGGAAAACTTATTATTTTTGTATCCTTGATGGAATCTTAGCTTATATGCCGACAATAAGTTACCTCTATGCTGTTCTGGTTAAAATCTCTTTCTTTCAAAAGAATAATTTATTTTATATTTGAATTTTATTATTAATATACCACGCTAGAAAAAACTTCAATCTCTTTCCCCAATTAACTCCTGTTCACTTCAAGAAATGCTGGCTATTTAAAGTCAAGCAGAGCTAACGAGAGGGAAGTTTTATTGTATAAGATTTCTCTTTTATTCAGCAAGCGTATGAAAGTTTTCTTCCTACTAATAGCTTTCTTACTGATAATAAGGTATATCTATAAAAAGTTATATTTATAACGGCGTTGATCTGATAAATATAATCTGATAATTAAATCTATGATTCTCTTCGTGCTTGCTTTAAAATCAGTATTTGAAAGATTAGCTCCTTCCGAATTTATGAGGATAACCAAAAATAAATAATATTTAAATTATATTAATTAGTAACATGATAGGACATATAGTGTGAATTACACTTCAAGAACTTATAAAAATGGATTTATAGTCGAAGATATACATCTTTCTATTAAACTTGAATACAAATTTGAACCATGGAAAAACGGAAAAAAATGAAAAATAGTTTTTTCACCTTATTAAATGGTTATAGAATTCCGAATTACTTACGGGAAAATAAGTAGGTTAAAAACTACCATTTTTTTAAAAAAATGTAATTTATTTTACTATTAATTTCATGCATTTCTCCACTTTTATCCTGAGGTAGAAAATGTCCAAAATAGTAAGCGTTAGCGGTGGTCCGACAAAACCTGAAATCATCGCTATATCACTTTACAAGCTGGGACTGCAGGACGGAGATAAATTTGTAGATGTGGGTTGTGGAACAGGATCCGTATCAATTGAAGCAGCTAGGATTGCCCGAAGTCTGACCATCTATGCAATAGAAGCCCGCAAAGAAGCACTTAGAGCCACCGAAATTAACTTCAAGAATTTCAACATCACAAATGCAACGCTTTTAGCCGGTGAAGCTTCAGAAATTCTTGGATCCAGATATTTTGTTGATTCGATAGATTGTGCTTTTGTTGGCGGAACAAAAAATATTGTTCCCGTTCTTAAGGTACTTGTTGAGAAAAAAGCACGAAGTATTGTGGTAAATGCAGTCCGTATCGAAACAGTTGTCCGAACAATTAATGCAATGAAAAAGCTTGCGATTTTTGATGAAGTACTCCATATTTCGGTCTCCAGAAGTATACCAATCGCAGGGGAAACTATGTTCAAACCTGAAAACGCTGTATACATTGTTGTTGGAAAAATAAAAAATTGAAAATTTGTTCTATGAACAACATTCTGCAGATATACACATCCTTAGAGTTTGGTTGTCTATTCATGCCACTATCATTCATTGAAAGTTTGATCAATTTTAAAGCTACAGTAATGTTGAGAAAATAGATCTCTTTCCGGTGTAAATCCCCCGAAAATTGATTCAATCAAAATTATACTTTTACATTTATTTCAATAAACTCACGGAGTGATAACATGTTAATAGGAGTAGGACTTGGTCCAGGAGACCCTGAACTTCTGACCCTGAAAGCAGTGGATATTTTAAAAAAAAGTGATAAGGTATATGTGCCTGGTCAGCTGGCAAAAGACCTCGTAGCTCCTTATGCGGACGCCGAAATTCTTGAGTTTCCCATGATAAAAGACATTGAAGCTCTCAATTCTCACTGGAAAGAAAATGCTAATAGAATAGCAGAAGAAGCACGAAAAGGAACTGTAGCTTTCGGTCTTATAGGTGACCCAAATTTTTTCTCGACATTTACCCATCTAAAAAAAGTCATGCAAAAGCATTATCTGGATATAGAGCTTTCAACAGTGCCTGGAATAAGTTCAATCACATCTTTTGCTGCAAGGACTAACAGTACAATTGATAAATCTTTTGAAGTCAGTGACGGTTCTGAGATTATGTATAAGATTAACCTGAAAGCCACACACCCAAAAAAGATAGTGGAACACCTCGAAGCTGAAGGATATAAAGAATTTATTTTTGCAGAAAGACTTTTTTCTGACAACGAAGTTATAATCCGCAGAAAAGAAGAGATCCCAGAAAAAGGGAATTATTTCAGTATCGTCTATGGAAAAAAATGAAAGATCCCAAATCAGATTCTGCGAAATTGGGACATGATTTTGGAATAGGTACAGAAAAGAAAAGGAATGGTCAGATGGAACGAAAAGTATATTTTGTAGGGGCAGGTCCTGGGAACCCAAAACTAATTACCGTACTTGGACGTGAGATGCTAGAAAAAGCTGACCTCGTGATTTATGCAGGTTCTCTAGTAAATCCAGAGATCCTAAATTACACGAAGGGAAAGACTGTAGATAGCTACGGTTTAACTCTTGAAGAGACCACTAAAATGATCGCAGATGCAGTAGATTTAGAAAAGGTTGTTGTTCGCCTCCATAGTGGAGACCCTTCTCTTTACGGAGCTATCATAGAGCAGATGGAAGAGCTCAAAAAGTACGATATCAGAGTGGAAAGAATATCAGGTGTCTCATCTGTATTTGCAAGCGCAGTTGCTCTTGGTACCCAGCTTACTCTTAACGGTATTTCTGATACCCTCATCATTACCCGTCCAGCAGGAAAAACTATGGAAAAAGACCTTATCACAGAGCTTTCAGCTTATAACACAACAATGGCAATTTTCCTGGGCACTCAAAAAATAAGGGAAATTATGGAAAAAGTCCGATGCCCGAAAGATACGCCTGCTGCATTAATCTTTCATGCATCTTGGGAAGACGAGAAAGTTATCACAGGGACAGTAGGAGATATCGCAGAAAAGGTGGAGGATGCAGGGATTATGCGATCAGCAATGATTATCATAGGTGGAGTTGTTAACCCCATAAACTACAGGAGGTCCCACTTATACGGAATGGCTCCGAAATCGTTGTAATTACCTTTGAGAGAAATCATGAAATCGCTGCAAAGTTAGCAGAACACCTGAAAGCTGACATGCTTCTCTATGAAAAAGGAGTTTTTGAAAAAGCTTTTATAAATTACAAGGCAATAGTTGCCGTTTTTGCCACAGGTATTGTAATAAGAGATATCGCTTCTCTTCTCAAAAATAAGTGGTTGGATCCTGCTGTGATTGTAGTGGATTCAAACCTGAACTTCGTAATTCCTCTTCTAGGGGGGCATCACGGTGCTAATGAGATTGCTCGAAAGATTTCGGAACTCGGAGCAATCCCAGTTCTTACAACGGCTACTGAAGTTCACGGTAAACCCTCGGTAGAGGGCATTGCAGACAAACAAGGCTGTGAAATTATCAATAAACAGTCCACCGTAGCTGTAAATTGTGCATTCCTCGACCAACGTGTAGAAATTCTTGAGATCAAAGGGCCTAGGATAATAATCGTGGACGATGATGTATCTGTGCTTGTAAGAAAACGGCAGAGTAAAACTTTATCAGCTGACAGCAGAAGAGGCAATAGCTATTGAGCTTAGGTAGCAGCTAATAATCATACAATTAACTTGTAGGCGAATTAATGAAAAATAAGTGGACAGGAGGTACTGATGATCATTGGAATCGGGACCCGTAGAGATATTACAAGAGAAGAAGTCGTTGAAGCCGTGAAACAGGCGCTCGATGAGTGTAGCCTTAACCTAGAAGAAGTTACAGCTTTAGCTTCTGCTAAACTTAAGAAAAATGAAAGAGGGCTGCTGGAAGCAGGAAAGGTTCTTGGCATTCCGGTGGACTTTTTGCCAGATGAGGTGTTAAACAGCTACAATCCGCCTTCATCATCCAAAGCATCACTCTTTGGATTAAAAGGAGTCGCAGAACCTGCGGCTCTTGCCCTTTCAAAAGAAAAAAAATTGATTTCTAGGAAAAAAGTATATGGCCGAGTCACGATCGCAATCGCAAAATAAGGCAGCAGGAGGAAAACTCTACATCGTAGGGATAGGGCCTGGATCTGTTGAACAGATAACGGTCAAAGCCAGAGATGCAATCATTAATGCCAATTATGTGATTGGAAACAGTACTTACTTGGACCAGATCGAGAGTCTTCTAGGGACTCAGGAAGTAATCCGCAGTCATATGGGCAAAGAGGTGGACAGAGCAAGAAAAGCAGTGGAACTTGCAAAAAATTCAACCGTTGTTATTATCAGTGGTGGCGATACCAACATCTATGGTATGGCCGGTATCGTTCTTGAGGTTGCTGAGCATGAGAGTCTTGATGTTGTTATTGAAGTTCTTCCAGGGGTTACTGCAATTCTAGCCGGAGCAAGTATACTAGGGGCTCCTATTGTAACGGATTTTGCAGTCATCAGCCTGAGCGACCTATTGACTCCCTGGGATGTAATAGAAAAGCGGCTTAACCTTGCTGCAAAGGCCGATTTTGTAGTTGCACTCTACAATCCGAAAAGCCGCAAGAGACAATCTAACTTTTCGAAGGCTATTGAAATAATCCGTCAGCATAAGGCTGACTCCGTGCCTGTAGGACTCGTCAAGAATGCTCTAAGGGGAAAAGGCGAGGAAAGGATCGTAACTACCTTAGGTAAAGTAATGGAATACGAAGACTGGATAGATATGAGTACCACGATTCTTGTTGGAAATAGAGATTCTAGAATCTGGAATTCAAAAAAGAAAGAATTTATAATAACTCCCAGGGGGTATCATAAGAAATATGACTACTAAAAGAATCATTAATGAAGAAGTTGGAAAGCTCGAAAACCTTGAGGAATTTACCGAGCTTACAGTAAATATAGATCCCGAATTTGTAAAAATTT
The DNA here is from genome assembly GCA_003164755.1 of Methanosarcina sp. Classification (GTDB taxonomy): domain Archaea; phylum Halobacteriota; class Methanosarcinia; order Methanosarcinales; family Methanosarcinaceae; genus Methanosarcina. The sequence continues at coordinate 22,648 of PLUB01000032.1, forward strand.
GTACGGATTCCGGAGCAAGAACTGAGGAAGCCAAAGCTATTTACATGAAAAGCTGGACAATTATTCAGGAGCTTGTTGTTAATAAGACGCCAGAAGACCGTTTACGTCAACGCTGTGTTATTGCCACTGGAGACCTCACAGTAGCAGAAATCATGCATTTTGTGCATGACCCCATTACTGTAGGCATGGAAACTATTAAAAAGGGTGCCCCAATTTTTGTAGATATCAATATGTTAAAAGCAGGGATTACAAAAAGAGGGCACAAATCCAAAATCATTTGCGTGCTAGATGAAGATCAGAATTCTGAAATCGCTAACAAGTACGGAATAACCCGCACTTCTGCAGGTTTCCTGGCTGCCAGAAAACAACTCAATGGAAGTATTATTGCAATTGGAAATGCACCTTCTGCCCTTATCATGGTCTGCAAACTTATTGAGAAAGGCATAAGGCCAGCTCTTATTATTGGACTTCCAGTAGGTTTCGTAAACGCTGCCGAATCCAGAGAAATGCTGAGGAACCTGAAGATTCCCATCCCCTCCATCAGCTGTGTCGGGACAAGAGGAGGGACCCCAATGGCTGTAGCATGCATAAATGAGCTTGTTGCAATTGCAAAGGAAAGTGAAAAATAACATTTTCCCCCAATTTTAGCTACTACATTTATTCTCATTTCTCCTTTTTACGAGTATAGAAATTCAGTCTACCAAAAATAAATTGGAAGATAACTATTTTAATGCAATGGAAGCTTTTGAGTACTAATTTCGAGTGGAAAAGAAACAGTATCTCGCCTACAGTTGATAAATGAGACTTCTGAAATTTACTCGGTGAATCCTATTAAAGATGGATCAGATATTGTTTTGCCTAGACTTAATAATACTTATGAGTTCTAAAAAAAATGTTTAGTCTTTAAGTAGTTGACATCATTATAATTAAGTTTACAGTATAACTAAAGTTCGCGTCTTCATCTGCTGAAGCAGATTTGTATTAATTAACCTTTCTGAGGCGCGTAACGAAAAAATATATATCGGAAAATTATAGATGTATGGCGCAGATTCACACTAAAAGCCGTATCAAGGCTTACCCATTCAACGACTACAAAAATGCTTTGCCAGTCGAAAATGGAATGGGGTAATATTCGACTTCGAAAATCAATATGCAAGCTCATCGACCACAACCCAACAAAATATAGGTTTAACTACACGATTCCAATAAAATACGATAGTTTGGTCACGAACACTATAATATGCGACCTGTTGAAGGATTAATACAGACACACCCGATAAACTGATCCAGATACCGGCACAGAGTTTTATGCAAGCAATGGGTCATGGGCCATACAAGCGAGCATATCTGATTTATGGAAAGGAGATTTTCGACAGACTTTGGAAGGCGTGTGTACAGAAAAATGCATGTTGTTTCAGAGAACAAGAATGAAAATGTCGAGTTAATTGTTAATTATGTAGATGGAATTAGGGAAAAAATTTTAGAGAAGTTTACTGCGGGTAGATAAAATCAAGAGTAGCAAACTATTAAATATTTTTATTGCAGTCGGACATGTTTTTAATAAAATGTTGTTCCCTGCTCATTTTTATAGTGTGGTGTCATTGACAGCTGCATCATCGAGCGCTGAACCATCACGACCACGACAATGGAAACACCGACCATCATGGGAGCCGTGAACATTGGTGGAATCGTCATGGGGGCCATAAACACAACGATAGAGACCACGGCCATCGTTGAAACCAAGATCATTGATTACTATCATCATGATGACTGTTAGATATGGAACCTTTACAATATCCTTTTTCTTTCACTGCAAAAAAGCAGAACTTTGAACTAATGGTTATGCTAACAAAGTTATCTTTCTACTCCGAATAATTCTATGCATAGATTTTGCTATAAAACCTATGCATAATAAAAGCTATTTATATTCAAACCTTAGACGATGATTGAGAATCTTGGGGTTGTTGTAGGATTTGTAGTATGTTGATTCATTTGATCCACAACCACAGGTCTTAGCCTCCACAACCACCACATACTCAGTAGCCGCCAGAGCCAGGCCAGACCCAGCTGCCAGAGCCGCCATAGCCTGGGTAGCCCCCCCAGACCCATCTGTCAGAGCCGTCACAGCCAGGCCAACCCCAGCCGCCATAGCCCCAGCCTCCATAGCTACAGCCGCCACCAAAGCCGCCACCGTGACCATGATGACCTTCACGTTCTGCACTAACTGCTGAAGCTGTCAAAGATACTACAAAAAGGCCCGCCAGCAAAACTGCGAGTACCTTTTTCATTCCAAGTTTCAACATTTGTTTACACCCCCATTTAATTTGATACACTTTTTATGTGATACAACTATGATACAGATTTTAGGGATACACTTTTTAAACTGTTACTTTTTCACTACATTTCCCATCGGCAGATATACTGTGAAAATATTATTTAACTAACTAGTATTTCACCAACCGGTTCACAAGCAAGTGCTGTAATCAGCTAGTTCAGCTGTATTTCTAAAAGACTGGTACACTACTAAATAATAAAATCAGCTTCTTTTCAGATAGAGTTGATTTTAAATTAGATTTGGAGAGTATTAATACCCAAACTATATAATATACAAAGAAAGCATGATTATTTATATATATTACTAATTAAATCTAGGAATGAATGATTACCGTAAATTAAGTACTTTTAATAATCGATAGAGATTTTCTATAAACCTATAAATTTCGTCCTAAACTTATAAAAATAGATCCATGACTCCTGAAAAATCAGTGGTTTAGAAGCATGTAAAGATGAACCATGGTAAAATTTTGATAATTATTTACAAAAGTAACATAGTGAACTTCGGCGACTACCCTGGATAGTCGGTCTCTGTAATTGACACAGCAACAAATACAATTGTATCCACGGTAAAAGTGAACGGTGAACCGGGGGGAGTTGCAATCACCCAAGATGGAGAAAATGTATATGTAGTGAACGGTGGCAAACCACAGGATATAATAGCTTGGGAGAAAGTTACTATGCTCCAAGCACTGTCTCTGTAATTAACACGACCACAAACAAGGTTACAACTAATGTAACTGTAAGACCCCAGCCCGTTGGCTTCGACAATTTATAGGTGTTAATATTCAAAAAGCTAAATTGAACGATTCCAAAGCTAAAACTTTTTTGAGTAAACATAAACAAAAAAACCACTCCAAACACCATAAAACGGGAAAAAAATCACCAAGTCTAAAGTAGATGGAAATAATTGGATTTTTATTTCCATTAAATGGAAGTAGTGACTGCAACTACAGGCTTAGAGCCTGGTATCCGAAGATAATGATTTCAAAAATAAATATGAGTTCAGTCGTGGTTAATCTTAAATAGACGATATGAAAATTTTGAATGACTCTGGCGATTCTCAGAGAACTAAAGCAAAAAACCGCATGTATGCTATACGCGAGATGTATCTGAATTAATCGGTGAAGTAGATTTCATGTTATCAAAAAAGTAGAATCCATATTATAAAAAATTTTTAAACATATTTATACAATGCATATTAACATAAATCTTTCTTTGAATTATACTTCTAGGAGAAATTTCATGCAACCGAATTTTGAAGAAACTAAGCAATTCAGCATAAACTATGATGAACTTTTTATGACATCTCTAGAAGCAATTAAAGCCTTTGAACTTGAGCGAATTGCATATGATGAAGAATCTGGATCTATTACAGCCAAGACATCTAGTAGCTTAGAATCACTTGGTGAAGATATCCAGATTCAGGTTAATCGCGACGGTAATATATATGCCCGAAGTGAAAGTGCATGCGTATTTATTGACTGGAGTAAAAACAAGACGAATATAACAAAATTCTGGGAAAACTTCTACGCTATATTAGAAGATGCTGAAGAAAATGCCTAGATTAGCTCTGTTGATGAGGAATTTAGTTCCTAGATTAAAACAGCTAACCGTTATAAACATATTACCATTACGGGAATCAAACTTTATTATTAGCAGAAACTCATAATTTAAGGCACACGATTTTAGTATTTTTTTAATTAGATAAAAATAGGAATTTAAAACGATTTAAAAAGTGGTAATTTTTTAACAATCCTATACTTTATTTGCAAGTTATCCAAGTTCAACTGTGCCCGCTACAGCAGCTACCCCTAGAACATAAACGCCTTGGAGAAGAGCATCGATTGTGGAAACCTGATAAAGAGTATTACTTCCAGAAATTGAAGCCAAAGTTAAATTATCGCTACTATTAATTTCACTTGATACCTGATTAGGGGTTTCCATGCATCTGGAAATAAGAACCAATGCTGAAATCGCAAAATAAACTAAGTAGCCCTTGATTTTCATTTATATTCCTTGCAGATTTTGATAATAATCAATGGCCATACAATCTAAAATATAATATAATACCCACTATTAGGAAATATATTTGTCATTATTTATCACAAATCACAGGTTTATCAGGTTTTGTCCTATTCCTTTATTATATGATATTTTCCTATACAATTAACTTCCTTAAGATGATATTTTTTTTCTCTTATGCATAGAATCAAAAAAAACCTGATAAACCTGTGATCTTTATACAGTTGTATATATCCATTTTGTGCCTTCTTGTAAAAAAGCCTAAAAAAAATATATGAAATCATTTTATCATAAGAATTAAATAACATTTAGTGGAACGATATCATGAGCCGACCTACAGATACGAACGTGAATAGTGATGGTGTTACTTTCTTGATGCCTTATGCTCTTTTATTAGTATCAATAGCAAACATTTGCAGGTTTCTTGATTAAACTAATGATTAATGCTAACACCTTTTAGGACTTTATTCACAGAACATTTTTGTGGACCATAGGCAGTCATACTAACGTCATAAATTCCTGGAGTTTGGATTCTACAACTACAAATACATTTTCCAAGTTTAGTACAATGCGGACAGAACGATGAACAATTACAAATTTCCCCCCCAGTAGTTGGATTAGTAATCGTATATTTGACTTCAGATACGGGACCTTTAACATATCCAAGAAATCCTACTTTAATAGGTGTAATTCCTGTTACCGTAAGGAGTTTTAATCCTGTAATCGATACTTATTTACAGTGTACACAATTGCTGTTAGAACTAACTGCTTCCACCAGAACAATTAGAAAAATAATAAGTAGTAACATCAAAAAACATGTTGTATTTTTAACCAAATATACCTAATAAGCGACAAATATATCAAAATATTGTCGGATAGTTAGTATTTTATTCAAAATGATTAATTTGGAGATTAAAATCATCTCCTGCTTATTTCCTATTCTAGTGTAATTTTCATTGATCTCTATAGTCTTTACAAATCGGCATACTATGGTTGGTTGGATTTACCGGTGTGATCCCTTCGATTAATTTCCTTCCATACCTATCGTAAACATCTATTAGAATCGTGTCAGTAGTCATTTAATACCCCCAATTATAGATGATCCAGCTGATCTTAGATGCAAAAACATTAATATTGTGAGCTACAGGTGCGCACATGCCTGCAGTCCATAGAAGATCTGTTCGAAGGTACCTGAATACCTTTAAATAGTAACTAGATTTAATTCAATATATATCTTTTACATATATTCCAAATATTACTAACTAAAACTAGTTAGTATCAAAATTACGTAGTCCTGATCTTTGGGCCGCCTAATACCTTTGCACCAGTCAACAGCAAACTTTTGCATGGTTATATAAAAACAAAGCTAACGCTCTTATTCATATATCCCAAAATGCGTTGTCAACCATACTTACACTCATAAGATGGACTACTTGTTTCATCTTAAGAATTAATCATTGTAGGCTTCCTAAAAGGCGAAAAATTTAAAAATTGGGGAATGATTTTATCATTTAGGTTTAATTGCTATAATTAAGCCGACTATTGCTGTAATTAAACTAGGTAATTGTATTATATAGTATATGATTTCCGTTTGCTCATAGGACACAAGTGCGTATGTCTCTCAAACTACGGATAGCCTAAACTTCCATGATAAACTATGGAACCAACTAGAGTCCAACAAATTCCTAATAGATCAATTCAGTTGCGATAGCCAAACAAAATCCGATCCCATTAAAGACATTGGTATAAAGATTATATTTTGTTTAATTATTTCTGAATATCCTGCTGATCTTATGTTTCAAAAAGTTGATCTTGTGACTGCAGAGGGTCGTTGCCTGCAGTCCAATAGAAAATCCATTTGCAGGTTTGGGAGCCTACAGAATATACTTAGATTAAATTATGTATATATAATCTATATATAATCCATCGAATAGTAATTAAACTAAATAATATTAACTACATATGGAATTCTATCCAAAAATCTAAGAAAACATATCATTAAACATAAATTATATAATTTTTAAATATATTTTACCATGCTGTTTACGTTAATATATCTGGATATTAGTGGAATAGCAATCTATCATACCAAAATATTTCTGTCAGAGTCCTTTGATTCGGGATGATCGACGTGATATACTATGTTGTAGAATACACTACTATATAGCATATATACAAATGACATATATTTTATCGCGTACATCTAATATAATGCTCCATAAATGCACTATTGCATAGATCCAAAAATAAAGCAGTTGAAGTAGGAGTGTAGTTATGTGTCTAAAAATAAAAGAACTATTAAAGATATCTTCAATAGGTAGTGTATGTTACCCACAACTTATAAGATCTATTTTTTGTATATGTCGCTGATGCTCATATCGCTTCAATTATTCACTGCTGTTGTCTTGTTAAGGATTGAGTTCTATATCTCTAAGGTATCCCTGTGAAGTAAGAGAGCTTGAAATTAAATCAACTTTTACAATTATATCTGATCTCATGAAATATAACAGATATGGATCTTTCCCATTACCTTTTCTGAAAAACCGGAATTAATTATTTTTATGATCGTAAAATTATGAATAGATCCAGCTCTTGAAAATGTATAGTTTTTGTGCGAAGAACTATGTATTTTCCTTTTTTTCTCAATCGAAATTTTAGTCCTTTGTAGGCTCACTAGAATTTTAGTGGGATACTGATAGTCTTAGGAATATTTTATTAATTATATATTAATGTTACTGTTTTCTCTTAATTGCTGGGAATATCTCTAATTTGCCTTTTCTAAATATAAACAAATATATATATAGATAATTTCGTTTTAATTTATACTATAGTTAATACGTACAAAGAATATATAATAAATGATATCCATTCAGGATTTTGGTAATAATTTTCTTATAATGTATAGTTACTATCATAAAAAAATTATTTTATCGAAAAAAAGGAGTCAGAGTATGCAGAAAATTATAAAAAATTGTATAAATAAAACTAACCTTGTGGGGCCTACCTTAAAAAAGCTAATCTTGAAAGGGCTAACCTTAAAGAAACTAACCTTATGGAAATTAACCTTAGAGAAGCTAAGCTTATAACCACTAATCTTGATGGAGCTAACCTTATAGAAGCCAACGTTGAAATGGTTATCTTTAGATTGGCTAAACTTCATTTGGCTAACTTTAAAGAGGCTAACCTTCAAGGAGCTAATCTTCAAGAGGCTGAGCTTTATGGGGCTGATCTGCAAGGGGCTAACCTTCAGGGAGCTAACCTTTATGGAGCTGACTTTCAAGAAGCTAACCTTAAAGAGGCTAACCTTGAAGGGGCTTATCTTGTAGTAACTAACCTTGAAGGAGCTCAGAATTTATCACTTTTCCAGCTTTCTAAAGTGAGAACACTTTCTAATGCAAAATTAGACAACGAGTTTCTCATACCATTAAAAGAGAAGTAACCTACCCTTTTTGAAGAACCTAAATAAACTCTTTTTTAAGCCCACCTTAGATACTCTCTAAATATATCTAGTGTAATTAGTCTAGCTATACCCTAAACGTTCGAAGAGCGCCAGAAAATAAGCCATCTTAGATTATGGTGAGTTCTACTTTTTAGAGAATAATTATGGAATTATTAAAATCAGTAAAAAAGTGTTTAACGATTGCGATAAATAAGCTATCTATACGTTTTCTAATTGATTTCGCATACAATAGAATGTGGATTGTATCCATGAGTTGTTTATAACTGTGTTCATTAGACTCTCTCTACAGTTCTCCAAAAATTTTGGTTGTAATTATTTCTCAAATTTGTTCAATAATACAAAGATACGACTCTAAATTTGAAAATATTTATTTTAATATTTTGCCTTGATAATTGCTCATACAAGGCCTTTAAAATCTAGAATATGATCCTAGATGAATCTGGATCTCTTTTTTTGAAAAAAGATCAATGTTGAATTCGTGAAGATTCTCAGAAGTAATAAAAACATAATTAATATTAACACTATTGTTCGATTTTAAAACATTTTATGGGAAAGCAAATTTTATTCAGAAACTACTTTTTGTATAATTAATTTCAAATAATGAAGGAGATAATTGTACTTTGCATCTTAAAGTGAACATATAAATAGTTCCACATTTATCTCGAAGTAAGTCTAAATAAAGATATCTTTTAGAGGGAGTCAAATGAGTGAAATGGGTATATCTGGAGAAGTAAAAATTCCTTATGCTGTAACAAATATCGAAAGATGCATGTGTCCCCAGTCTCCTGTCCAAGCTGACAGTGTGTGTACATTGGATAAAATTGGAAACTTAAAAAATGAAATGAAAAGTTCAGGGAAAGATGAAGCTCCAGAGCCTCACAAGGTTCCTGGAGTCTACTGTTCATCTGGTACTGCTACCTGCAGCGACTTAGATCCTACCGATTGCATTTGTAAAACCTCCTCTGTCTGGGAAGAATACTGCCTGGAGCATGCAAATACAATAATGTATTTTTGCAATAATGGTAGAGCAATTTGATTCTTTCATCTTACAAAATGATAGATATTTCTTTTATCATTAGGACTTAAGTGCTTGAGGAGCAAAATAAACGATGAACAAATCTACCATAAATATTGTAATTTCGGAAGTTTTAGGTTTACAGTTTATTTATTTTAGAATCTATGCAATTCAATTGTCTGAATAATGAATTGACTAAAATATCTATTGTGCTTTATTTTGATCCTTAAGTGTATAGTTCTAGATTTCTAAGTTCAATAGCGTATATCTTACTGGATGTGCAAGTGTCTTATAGCGAAGCTATAGGAATTGAATATCAAAATTCAATGATAAACCTGAACAGTAACATATTAACTTATATCAGCACCAGAATTGGAGGTATTTTAGTTCATGGGGATCTTGAAAGATAGGGAAGAAATGTATCCCGGAATTCATTACAATCGGTATAAAGGGCTCTTGCTTGCCATGAATCTTGCTTTGAATAAATTTTGGATAGAAATATTGATAGAGTAAAAAAGGCAGTGGCCTGCCCGAAAAATTGCATTGAATGCAAGCAATGTGTGGAAGCTTGTAATAAAGATGCTATCGACCTGTTGAAGGCTAAATCAAAATTCTAAAAAGTGGTGAGAATAGTGCATCCCAGAATTGATTATGATAAATGTGTAGGTTTACTAGAATGCTATGGCGTCTGCCCTGCGGACGTGTTTGATGCGGAAGAATCAATAGAAGGAAAACGTGCATTAGTAGCACGCTCTGGAGACTGTATCGAGTGCGAGCAGTACGTACAGGTCTGTCCTACAAACGCAATAGAACTCGTAGAGGATTAAGAGATTATTTAAATGGTGGAATTGAATATTAAATAGTTGAAATATTTATCTTGAAAAGTTGTTTAAAAGCATTTATATGAAAAAAAAGTATTAATGTCCTCAAAACTTAATTAAATTTTTTATAGCTACTGAGCCCAGTTTTCTAGATTTGATATTGTGTCATTGTTTCCCCACTCAAAATATTTATAAAAACCAAATTATTTTGCATTTAAAAAATAAATAATCTCAATTTCCTTTTTAAAAGCTTATTATATCATTTTATATTTATTTTAGTATAATGGGACAAATATAATCTGATAGCATAATCACAAATAAATAGCTTTTGTCAAAAATAAAGCTATTAGTAATTGATCTAATCTCAGATAAGGTGATGTATATTATAACAAAAGAATCAGATGTAAATAGCAATACATATCGTACTTCGTATCACAATCGTATGAAGAAACTGGACAACAAGGAGCTTATAAGGGAATTTAACAATACAAAAAAATATCCTTCCGGCACACCAAAGGATGAGTTCATCAAAATACGGATGCAGGTGTTGGAGATGCTTGCATCTGAGCGTGGAATCCTACTTTAAACATGTAGTCTATACTTGTTTGCTTGCTAATGATATGGATCCTATATTGTATTTTTGGTTTTGACCTCAGACATGTAAACCTGTCACTCATGCTTGTGGCCTTATTTTATCCATCATTCCAATGTTTTTATGCCTACTTTATCTTTCAATCTCTTTCTAGAGGCCTAAATTAGAAAGGATTTTGATAAATTACTTACTTTCATGAATCATTTATATGCACTTTATAAACATATGACCAAATTTAGGGATTTATCGAAATCCTCTCAAAACTAAATCCATTTTTAAAATTGTAACTAATTCGTGAGTTTACCATAAATACCATTTTCCACAGATGTACGCAAAAATGGAATATATTTTCTCAATATGGCAGTAGCTTAAAAATTAATCTAACTTTAAATGAATAATAGTGGGCAAATAGGCAAACAAATTCGACATGTGTTTACATTTGTGGAATGTAGTTTTCACCATTATTCTAAAATGGGTGTCCCGTAGGTATAATCCTCGAGTTCGAGGACTTTTTTCCAGAGTTCTTTGCATTCACAATTTGTGTTACTCAGGTCTGCTGGATTCTGGGTAAGTGAGAAAGTTCTGAGCGAGTTTGCTACATCTGAGCTACATAGTTTACAGTTGTGGGGGCCACGTTTTGAGCCTGCACCTACCGGATCGGACATCAGTATGAGATCCGAATGGGCAGCTTTTGCCTTTTCCAGGATTTCTACGATGCTCCAGAGCCATGGAGGGCGATACTGCCCTTTTTCCCAGAGAGCTTCAACGAGGGTACCTTTCTGGACGTTGCAGAGGTTAATTGAGATCGTATCAGTATAGGGAGCTGTATAATCTATGGAACGAACGATATCTTCTAAGGCCTGAAGTTCGGAAAGGAAGGGAGGTTTTAGCATCAGATAAGCTTTTACGGTTGCACCATGTATTTGTGAAATTTTTGCTGCACAAACAAAGTCCCTGAAGGTAAATCCCTTGTTAATTGAATCTCTACGAATTCTGTCAGAGCTTGTTTCCAGTCCAAATGCTAGCTCGAATGGTTTATTTTTCAGAATTTGAACACAGTATGACACATTCTCTTCGGTTACAAAATTAGGCCGGGTTTCGACAAGCACCTTGATAATCCTGGGATCATCTGCGAGAGTTTTGAGAATTACATCTCTTGCTTCACGAGGGACTTCCTGTTCGTCAAGGAAACTACCTGAGGTGAAGATTTTGACCATGAACTCTGAAAATTTGTCGGCTTTTTTTATCGCTCTGGAGAGTTGGGTTTTGTAATCTTCAAGGGTCGGCGGCTCACTTGCGCAATCGTAAACATAACCACACATAGTACAACCTCCAGTTTTTCCCCAGCTGCAGCCTAAACTCCTAAAAATTATCGTGAGAGTTTTTATTTGAATCCCGTTTACAATGTCGATTCCTGTCCAGCTGGCTGCCGGTTCATTTGTAGGTGAGGGCTTTATTTTAATTCTCTGCCGGATTTTCATTACTGCTTTATTTAGGGTCATGGATAAAAAACTCACTTAATTGCTTTCTGTAATCTTGCAGAAATGGATTTAGGATATGTTTTTCAGTTTCATTTATTGAACACTTTATTCTCTGCATTCTATAGCTCATTCAAACTCGATTGTTGCCGGTGGCTTGGGAGTGATATCGTAGACTACCCTGACAACTCTCGGAATCTCGGAAGTTATCCTGGTCTCTAGGTGCTTGAGAGCATCCCAGGAAAGTTCTAAGGCTTCTGCAGTCATTCCATCTCTTGACCCAACAGCCCTTACAGCTACGATCCATCCGTAAGCCCGAATATCTCCTTTTACTCCTGTTCCCTTGCCTATCACTGCAGCGAAAGTTTGCCAGGGGCAAAACCTGTCAAGAAGTTCCTCTTCTACTATAAGATTTGCTTCCCTTACTACCTCAAGCTTCTCCTCTGTAACTTCTCCTATAATCCGCACAGCCAAACCTGGGCCAGGAAAAGGCATCCTTTCACAAATTTCTTCAGGCAGCTGGAGCGCCCAGGCAACTTTCCTGACCTCATCTTTGTAAAGGTCTTTAATAGGCTCAACTATTTTCTTGAAATCCATCACGCTAGGCAGTCCTCCAACATTGTGATGGGACTTAATACCGCCTTCTGACTCGATCCTGTCGGGATAAATAGTGCCCTGAATTAGATAATCAGCTGCTAATTTCCTCGCTTCTTCTTCAAATACTCGGATGAAAGTCTCGCCTATAACATTCCTTTTTTCTTCAGGATCAGTGATATTTTTCAAGGCTGCAAGGAATCTTTCCTTTGCATATACAATATCCAGATTCATGTGGGAGAAGATGTGCTTTATCCTTTCTGTTTCTCCTGTCCTCATGAGCCCTGTGTCAATATAGATCGGTTGCAGCCTTTCCCCAATAGCTCTGTAAGCCAGCTCCGCACAAACAGAACTATCCACACCGCCTGAGAGTGCAATAATTGCTCTATCACTTTTTATTTCCTGGCTGATTTCTTCAACTGCTTTTGGAATGAATTTATTAGGGTTTAACATTGAAATACTCCTTTCAGTGAATCTCCTTTGAAGAAATGATCGTGAGCTGTGAATGCTATAAGACTATTTGGAGTTGATTGTATTTTATTGTAATATATACGTCAGTGCATTGGATTTTTGATATTTAAAGGTATAGTAGGGAAATTTTTCAATGATGAGCATTCTTTTTTAATACCTCAGATTAATAAAGAGAATTTCGATAAACTCTTATGCATTTGATTATTGGAGAGTTTTAAATATCTTAATAATGATTTTTACTAAAGAAAATTCTTGCTGATTTTACTTATAAAAGGTGGTATGAACTTTTTCAGTTAGTTGGAGACAAACTTGCTGAAATTGATTCGTTAATTGATTGAAATTTTTTCGTATCGTTTTTGAGTCCATATATTTCCAAAAAAACAGTTTTTCTGAGACGGACTTGAAGCTGTCACGGTCATTATGTTAAAATTACTTGTTTTACAGTAGTGGTATGATCTAAAAGGACTATAAAAATATTCTTAATAATCCTAAGCAAATATTATTTCTCAACGTTTTTGGATCTTTTGCTTTGAAATTGTAGCAGATGCTGGAGCTTATGAATTGGTTTGAGAAATACTGCTGATGCTGCACACACCATCAGTATCTAGTTTACTTCATAATGTTTAGTTATCTGTTCTGCAGAACAGTATTAGGCTTTAACCTTATTATTTTTTTATTTAATCTTTCCTTTAAACATTATTTTCTTTTCTATAGAACCCACAAAATGCATCTGCTCAGCATTACACAACACGTTTGATTTCTTTGCTTTGTCTATTTTTGATAATACTCCACATATCATTTACGGATCAAATTCGGGAATATGTAATCTGAATAGACTAAATCACGTTTTACTTTGTAACAACCCAAATAAAATATTGTATGTTTATATAAAAGCTAATTTTTATCACATTAAACGAAAAAAATTTAGTTGGAGTTATAAGATGGATCACAAAAAAGCAATCAAAATAGGATTTACTTGTTTTACTCTTTGTATAATGGGATTATGCTTATTAGAGATAGCAGGCACAACGCCGGAATCAGATGCTTGGTATAATAAAGGATATGCTTTATCTCAACAAAATAAATTCGATGAATCAATAAAAGCCTATGACAAAGCAATTGAAATTAACCCGCAACTCAGGAGCTCGGCACAATAAAAGTAATTTATCTAAATGGATTAAATAAATCAGACTTGTAGATTGAATAGTTACTTAATTTTCATTTTTTTAATGATAGTGTGTTGAAAGTCCGTAAAATCTGATTTACTCTATGTTATTTTCTTTCATCACAAAAAATAGAATTTATCGTTTTTAATGATGCGGAAGTTTTCGCACAAAACCTAACCAGCTTAGGGTTAAGATAATTCAAGCTTTTTAACCAAAACTATTCACTGTTTAATCATTTTATCATGAAATCAAAGTACTCATAGAACTTATGACAGGTTACGAATTTTCACATTCCCCGTGTAGCTCTGTCTCCTGCCTGATCTGCTTCTTTCTGACAAACATAAGCGCCGCTCTTGGTGTTCCCCATACCAATGTTGACCTTTGTAATGATAGATGCCTGTTGGAAGATTAAGCCACACGACAGTATCTGTTGGACAATGCAGTTTGGCTGATTGCTCTGTATTGAATAATTGCAGTCCGTTGTTGTTGTGATGGGGTGCATCGGCGCTTATTGCCGGCGCTGTCAATACTGCTACAAAAAAAACACATAGTAGAATACCCAGTATCTTTTTTGTTTGGTTGAATGTTTGTTTTCCCATTTGTCTAGACTCCAAAATTTTCTTATACATACACTTGAAAATATATTTTGTATTTTAAAAATGTTGGCATAATAATTACTTTTAATTTATTAGGCTGTTTTTATAACATTTTTAACTCAGTAAGTCAAATGGTGCATTATTTTTTACTCCACTGCATAGTCATTTTGGTGTAAAACTCGTTTTATCTAGTTTCCGTCATCCACTGGCAAAAAAGACATTTTATAATACATTGTTCAAGTTCAAAGTCTAATAAATCAAAAGCTATAGAAGCGCCCAGAACAAAAAATGAATAGTGAAATATTTTCTATTAAAAATGTATCAAGTTCGGATAAAAAATCCTAACTAGTTAAAACCTTATTACCTTCTTCAACTCTATCAAACTTCGCTAGAATTTCTATTCGAATGCTATCGGCATCATTGACAATTAATTCAACATTCACATTCTTATTCTCTGAGACAAGATTTGTTTTTCGATATATTCTTCTGCCGAAATCTTCACTAAAGCGACGCTCGAGTATCCAAATACATATCCGAGTGTCTCCAGCCTTTGCTGCCAAGTTTAGGCGTTCCAAAAGTGTTTTAGCGGCATCAGCATTGCATTTGTTAATGTATTGTGAAAACTTAAAATATTTCCCTGCTTTCTCTGTCTTACCTTTTTGGTACCATGAATTGAACGTCTGGTATGTTACGCTGGCTGAATTAGCAGCTAGGGTTCCGTTGCAAAAAATCCTTTCTAATGATACAATAGAATAAAAAGGAAATCAAAGATAGTAATATGCTATCTAATTCCTTTAAATGGAATCATTATGAAGGAGAAATTATTCTATTGAATGTAAGATGGTACTTAAAATACCCATTGAGCTATAGAAATTTAAAGGAACTGATGATAGAAAGAGGAATTCAAGTTGATTC
>PLUB01000117.1 GCA_003164755.1 Methanosarcina sp.
GATAGCATATTACTATCTTTGATTTCCTTTTTATTCTATTGTATCATTAGAAAGGATTTTTTGCAACGGAACCTAAAAAGCTGTACAAATCATCTTCAGATTTACTCTTTAAATAGTAATAAAAGGACTTTCCCTGGTATGAATCTCTTTTTTAGTTACTGTATAAACTCTTTCTACTTGAGCTCTTTTTGAGCTGATTCTTTTTTTCTTAATCTAGCACTCATTCCTGAGGACGTTCTTTTTACTGCTCTCTTCATTGTTTCATCATAACTTCTTGATTTTGCTCCATAGTATCCTCTGTCTCTAAAAATCACTCAATTTTTTTTAGCTTATCAGTGTAAACTGTATTAATATCCTTATTATTTTTCCTTATTTTTTCCTCACCGCGCAGGTCCAGACATGAAATCAGAAAGTCCAAGCTGTTTGACCCTGTGGTTTTCAAATAGAGAACATATATCTTTATCTAAAAGTTCTATCCTCTGTCGGGTATAGCTAGAAACCCCGTACCTCTCTCCAATCTCTTTTGAAATCTCGAGATATTTTCTAACAGATCCTTCATATACTGTTAGCACTACATTGCCTCCGCATTGTGGGCAGGTGCCGGTAAGAGGTGGGCGTCTAAATTTTTCTTCACACTTCATGCAGCGCATCCGTTGCCTGGAGAAGGAGCGAAGGTTTCCGAGAAGATCGGGAAGGAAATGAGACTTGAGCACTCTCTCAGCCACATCTGGAGCATCCACAGCTCTTATCTTATTGGCCAGAGAAAGTTGAGCTTCCATTTTCTCGATCATGCTTCCCATTGTCTTATATGAGGAATTAAGTGGGCCTGCAGCAATGTCCGTAGTATCGTGTGTGAACATGAAGTGTTCATACTGCTTAAACGTTCCAAGCCTACAGCTAACCAGGTCCATAACGCCTTCAATTTCAGTAGGGTTTTTGATCTCCTGAGTAGCCTTGTAGAATGCAAGGGGATATCTTGCAAGCACGTCTATATTATGTGCTTCCTTATCTACTTCTTTAGGGTCGATACGGGTAGTAAGGACTAGAGGGGCATCCATTTTTCCCCCCCTTTTATCCGGGAGATAAAATCTCGAGAAATTAAGGATTCCATCCATAAGGAGCATTATACAGTCTTCGTCTCCATCACAATTTCGGCGTTTTGAAGCATGGAAAAAAGGATGAGCATAACCGACTGAAGCTTTAGTGAACCCGATAAGCCGCCCGAGTATTCCTGCCGAGGTATGCGGAGCAAGTCCTATGAGTAATACTCCTACCAGATCTTGGATTGTCTCAGCGTTGTAATATGGCTCGACGTGGTAATATTTGACAAGAAGATCGTCCACATATTTTGCAGTACGCAGCATATACTCACCCCCGTCGTAAGAAATCACAAGGTCCTGGACCTTTAGGCACACAACTTGGTTATCCTTCTCGAGTGATTTTCCACAAATATCTTCCGTATAGCCGAGTTCAAGAAGTTTGGCTGCTGTAATTCCGAGTTCATCAGCCCGGATATGAGTGAGTGGAATATCTGACATATCATAACGGACAGTTCCGTCCTTAAAAATGTAAACATCGTGTTTCGCTCGAAGGATTCCTTTTTCGAGAGGCTCTGGAGTCCTCTGCCCGTTCATTAGTCGTTTTACTCCTTTGATGATGTCCTTTTTCTCTCTTTCTCCTACATTTTCAAAAGCCTGTTTGTAAATGGACCGGAAATCAAGTTTAACATTTGAAACTGAATTTGATTTTCTTCCGCATTTGGGGCAGGTCTCTGCACCTTTTACATCCATCTTGCAGCGAGGGCAACAAAGTTTTGGAAGGGTATACTCTCCGCAGTCACAGCGCCAAAAATATGCTTCTTTCCTACAGGCAGGACATTCTCTGAGCCCTATTTCTACTTCAATTTCTCCAATCTTTCCATTCATGGAAGTAGAATACTCAGAAGCAGATACAATGTTCCGGGTAATCCCTCCGGCATTACTTATTGGGAAGAGTACCTGAGCTGCAGGAGACATCTTTCGGAGGTCAGATTTTTCAGGCCTTCCCATCCTTGCCCCTATTCTCGAAGGAGCTCTTGGTAAAATTTTAAACCCACTTAGAAGAGCTGCAGCATCCACAATATTCTCAGTATATGGTATTTGGGCTCTTTCTTTAAGTTTTGTATCGAGCCCAAGGCAAGAAATGAAAGGGAGAGATTCTTCAATAAAGATTGTTTCATTTTTTACTCTATGCAGCACTAAGAGTTTTTCAAATATGCATTTGATGCCTTCTTTCAGACAAGCCTCCAGAGGTAACCTGAGAATTCCGTCCTCAGTCGAAAAATTTCCTCTCTCAACTACGAATTTTCTCAAAGCTTCAAATTCACTTAGGTTTATATCATGCCAGAGATAGGTGAACTTTGGATGTAGCGGGACATTGAATTCCTTCGCAAGCCTGAGAGCCAAATCTGCCGATGGATTTTTCAATTCTTCTTCAGGGATTTTTTCAGGGCAGGTTGCCTCATAGTCATAATGCCACCATTCAAAAACATACGGTGAAGGCATAAGTGGATGGTTGTTTTCCAGAAAATCTCCGTAATTAATAAGGATCTCCCCCACATCTACTATTACTTCTATCTGCGAGCGGATTCTATAGGCTTCCTCTATGTTATCTACACGGACAAGATCTCCGGAATAAAGGCGCACAGTTGGTCCCTCTATCGAATCTACGGCAGAAATGGCTGCAGCTTTCCCAGGCCTTTCAACTTTAAGCTGAGTTCCGTTAGTAATAAAATCATCAAGTATTACCATGGTTGAAGGATTGATTCCTGCAGCTGCAAAAGAAGTGTTTCTTGAACGTCCGTAGCGAAGTCTAAATCCGCCTGGCCTTGAAGGGTGAGAAAAAACAGGTCTTCCTGCAATAAGGTCTCTTATGTATTTATCCCTCGGCTTGATCTTGTTTGTCTGCTCATTTTCTTCATCTTCTGCACCTTTTGAGCCTCCAATAAGTTTTTCCAGCCATTCCCATCCATCCATATTGAGCTTATTAACATGTTTTTTGACCTTTGGGGCTTTGAGGGCAAGCCCTTCAGCAAGTACAAGGCACATTCCTCCTCTAACACGGTTTGTTCCTATCCTCTCCAGATCCCTGTGCCCTTCTACCTCGGCTTCTTCAGTTGGGTCCCCATCTATACAAACAGGGCAGTTTTGCACTATCAAACGGATTTCATCTTCAGAAGGTGTATACTGTAGACTTGCAACTCTTTTATAAAGCAGGATTTCTTCCACATAGCGCTCCACCTCCTCTGGCCTTGGTTTATAGCGTTCAATCCCTATCCCGCGTCTCACATAGTCACCAACAAGTACTGAAAGAGCCTGTGCTGTCCCTCCCGCACTCCGGATAGGCCCTGAATAAAATATTCTGATATACTGAGAACCATCGTCGTTTTTCTCCAGTTGGACCTTGTCAATTCCCTCAATTGGAGCTGCCACAACTCCTTCTGTGAGGATAGCCATGGAAACCCGGATTGCAGCTTCAACTGCATCCTTCTTAGTGGCAAAGATTCCAACATTGCCTTCTGCAACCTGGCGTCCTATCTCGAGAGCAGCCTCCTCCCTAGACATCCTTGTCTCAAGATCACGGATCTTTTCTGCAACTCCTTTAACTCCTATAAGATTCTCAACCCTATCTGCAAGATCCTTGGCGAGGAGAATTTCTACAACTGGCTTTGGATCCCCCCCACGGGCACGAGCTCTGTTTGCAATCTCAATGGCTTCTTTGAGCCTCGTTTCGAGTCCATCGAAGTATTCGTGCATCTTCTCACTTGCTATCGTTTCACCCATTTTAGAAGCCTCTTTAAAGAAAAAACTGACTTATCTCGGCCTTCGAAGAGATACGGAGGCTAAGGTGTCTAATGCTTCAGCTAAAGTAAAGACCAAAATTACAGTTCAGATAATATAGCTATCTCTATTTTTTCCATTACACTGGTTGTTAAAAACAGACATGTAGCTAGTATCATAAAGTAAATTTTGTTTAATTTCTCATTTTGCCCCATGAATTTTTTTATAGGCCCGTATCTTTTGCATATTTTCTTTTTTCTACTTCCAAAAATATCCCTATCCAATATTATATCAAACTTTTTATTATGCTGTCATACTCTAACTTAAACAGTAAACCTTGAAGATGAAGCTTCTCTCAATCTGTTAATGAGAGCATCACCAAGTCCTGAGCGGCTGAAGGAACCATCGACCACGATAATATCCAGACCCCTTTTGTCCAGATCCCTGAGCCCTTCAAAAATTTTTCTGGCAGCAACTTCTGGTTCATGTCGGGATCCCAACAAAAAGGATTCTTCCATATTCAGTTCATTCAAAGCAAAAATTCCTGCAGTTTCTTTGCTTAGTAGGAACCCTATTTTCTGCCCATTATTCCTACAATTTTCGAGCAATTCAATAATTTTTTTCGAAACTGATTTACTTTTCCCTTCAACGAGGATGACCTTCGTATTAGGAATATAGTGCCCGTATCTCTGTGATGATTGCTTTTTCATAGATGCTTCATCAATCTCAACATTGTCATTTTTGTATCCATAACTTATTTTTCCGATGACTTTTTCAAGCTCTTTAATCCCCACAGCTCCGGGTCTGAGCACAATCGGAGCCTCGGCAGTCATATCAATCACAGTTGATTCAAGGCCGATGGCAGCGCTCCCTCCGTCAATAATTGCATTTATTCTACCGGCAAGATCGTCTATTACGTGGGTTGCGCGACTGGAACTAGGTTTTCCTGAAAGGTTTGCACTCGGAGCGGCAAGAGGAATACCTGCCTTTTTTATGAGTTCTAGAGGGATCATGTGGTTAGGCATGCGTATTCCTATTGATGGAAGGTCTCCGGAGGTAATTCCTGGGACGATATCTTTTTTTTCCAAAATAATTGTAAGTGGGCCTGGCCAGAAAGCATCCATGAGCTGGAAGGCTTTTTCGGGGATATTACGTGCAATTTTTTCGAGATCTTCCCTTGAATGGACAAGCAGGCTAAGAGGATTTCCTGAGTGACGTTCTTTTGCCTCGAAAATATTTCGGACTGCGTATGGATTCAGGCCGTCAGCCCCGAGCCCGTAGACAGTTTCCGTGGGAAAGGCTACAGTTCCTCCACTCCTGAGAATTGATGCTGCCTCTTCAAGAACGCTATCTAAGTTTTCTTCGGAAACCCGGAAAATTCGAGTCTTTATTTTATTCCAGTTTTTTGTCTGCACTAGTGATAAGCTCCTTCTGGTTCAATTATGCTGACTTCCTTTATTTTCCCAAATTTCCTTTTCATGGCGTCTGTACTTTATTTTTTCAACCACTTCCCAAGAGCTACTTTAAGTTCTTTATGGCTTTTTGCGTATTCTTGCAGACTGATTCCATCAATGCTCGCTTCAAGTGCCTGCCTGCAGGCAGTGGCCCCGGCAGCCGTACCCATAGGATGTGCATGAATTCCACCACCGAACTGCATTATAACTTCTTTTCCGAAAATGGAGTATAGGTTAGGAATCATTGTAGGGGCAAGTCCTCCAGATGCAACTGGGAACATAGGCTTTAACCCCCCCCAGTCCTGAAATAGGACATGCTGACTTTCATCTGCAGGTACTTTGTCAAGTGCACACGCATCCCGAAGGATAAGAACCTCATTTTTTTCTCCGTGCATTTTCCCTACAATTGTACCTATGTGAATCTGATCAAGGCCGATCAGTCTACAGAGTTTGGCAACGACAACCATGCTTATCCCGTGGTGTGGGTTCCGAGTATATGCAGAATGCATACATCTGTGAGCATGGAGAACCAGACCTGAATCCTCAGACTCTTCTCTCAGAGTCTGAAGTGCAGTCCAGCCTACAGGTACAATATCGATCATTGCGTAACTTGCGCCAAGGTCTTTAAGAATATTCATGCGTCTAATCATTTCCTTGCAAGTCGAGGCAGTGATGTTGCAGAGGTACATCTTGTGTTCTCCAGTCTCTGACTCTGCCTTTTCTGCGAGCTTGAGTGTGAGTTCGGCTCTTTTTTCAAAGCTGTTAAATTTTTGGTTCGTAAGGTTCTCATCATCCTTAACAAGGTCACAACCTCCTGCAAAAGAATTATATGCGACTTCAGCATGTTTTTCAGAGTTTAACCCTACTTTCGGCTTGACGATGGATCCTATTAAAGGTCTGTAATACACGTTCACAAGTTTCCTGATTCCTGGCAATCCGAATTTCGGACCTTTGAACTCGTGAAGCATCGATTTTGGGAAAGAGATGTCCTGCAACCTGAGATTGTCAACGATTTTCATGCTAAGGATATTTCCTGCAACAGCACTTAGAACCTGGGGGACTGAACCCAGTTCAAAGAGTTCTTCAGAATAAGCCACCCTTACAGTCTGTGCTTTCTCATCCACGTAGAAGATGTGAGGCTTCAGTCTCGATGCAAGCTCGGGACTCAGTGTCATAATTTCAGTCCAGGAATCTATAGAGCTTTCCCCTGCCATGTGTGTGGCAGCTTCCTCAAAATTCACTCCTGCTGAAGGTTCGATGTGGAATTCACATACCAAATCCGTATCCATTGAGTTGTAGTCTGTATCTATATAGTCCCTACGCATTGTCTTTGCTCCTCACTGAACAGGTTAATTTTCCAGAATAAAATTTATTTATGATAGATAATAGTCCTATTGAAGGAAGTAACTGAACATGAATAAAAACTTGTTTATCAAATTCATTGAAATCCAGATTCAAAAGAAAAAAATATTGGGAGTGTATGGGGGATATCTAATGGGGTCGAAAGACAGTTGATAAATGTGAGTGTGTTCGTTGTCCACAATTAGTCCGGGTTTCCAAGACAATTTAAATAATTTCGATAAATATTCTTGATTTTGTCATATGCTTATAAATGGGATATTAATAATTCGTGAAAATTAGAGGTTTATTGAGATCCTTTATATTGTATCGATACTCAGGTACCAGCATTATGTGATAGATGATCCAATCATAAGCATGGATAAAGATGTTTAATTTCTAACTGTATCATCTCAGTCAGAGGCTGTGGCACAACATCTGACTCTGGTATCAAAAAAAATTCACTTTACAAAAAATAGCTAATTTAGAGGTTTGAACGGAAATTTGACGAAGCGAAGGTTCAAATTATCCTTTATCTAAGGAATTGGGTATTCGTGACCTTCCCACTCTCAAAGTAATAATTCGTAATTAAAGGAGTTATCACATGTTTCCAGATGTCAGATTGAGGCGGTTGAGAAAAGGAAAGATCAGGAACCTTGTATGTGAGACTACATTATCCGTTAACGACTTGGTTCAACCCATTTTTGTGGATGAGGGTATCAATTTTCCTGTTGAGATTCCTTCCATGCCTGGAATATATAAATTTCCTCTTTCAGAGGTTGCAAAAGAAGCAAAAGAAATATCAGAACTCGGAATTCCTGCAGTGCTCCTTTTCGGAGTGCCTGCTTTTAAAGATGAATATGGATGCTCTTCTTTCGGTGAAACTGATGTGGTGCAGGAAGCTATCCGTAGGATCAAGTCTGAGCTAGAAGACAAACTTGTGGTGATCACAGATGTTTGCATGTGTGAGTACACAAGTCATGGACACTGCGGTATAATCGATTTTGAAACTAAAGATCTTATGAACGACCAGACTCTTGAGATCCTCAGAAAAATAGCAGTCAGCCATGCAAGAGCAGGCGCTGACATAGTAGCTCCCTCAGGAATGATTGATGGCATGGTAGGAGCCATCAGAGGAGCACTTGATTTAAATGGTTTTAATAATGTTCCAATTATGTCTTATGCCGCAAAATACTGCTCTTCTTTCTATGGGCCTTTTAAAGACGCTGCCCAATCATGCTGCTCCTTCGGGGATCGCTCTACCAACCAGATGGATCCCGCAAACAGTAATGAGGCTATAAGGGAAGTAGCCCTTGATGTTGCGGAAGGGGCAGATATCATAATGGTAAAGCCAGCCCTTCTTTACCTAGATATTATTTATAGGGTAAAGACAGAATTCGAAATACCAACAGCTGCATACAACGTGAGTGGAGAGTATTCCATGCTTAAAGCAGCTGCAGCTAACGGTTGGCTTGATGAAAAGAAAGCTATTTACGAGTTTCTAATCTCTATCAAAAGGGCAGGAGCTGATGTTATAATTACCTACTTTGCAAAGGATGCTGCCTGTATTCTGAAGTAAGAACATCTTAATCAAGTGCTTCTACATATCATAAATTTTCAATTCTTTTTTTACTTTTGCTGCTTTTTTTCATCTTTTAAGTCTATTTCTCGTTTCGCTTATATGTTCATCGATAACTGCTTATAGTCAAGTTAGTATCAAAATGATAATCATATTTTTTATTTGTTCGTCAAATTTCTCATCATATTTTTAGTAGATTATTTTGATTTAGTTAACTTTGTATATTTATCTATGATCTACTCTATGAATCTCATGATTGATTCAATAAATTCTTTAAAAATGTATATCTTCATAATTTTCAAGATAATGTAAGTAAATTTAGATCAGTTAGATAGGCCAGTAGTAATATCATACAATTTTTATTTTTTTTGACCCTAATCTCAACATAATGTTTCTGATCCATTATAATTAGTATATCATAATTATTTTAGTCTTTTATTCTTCCTAATAATTTATGTAACTATTCAGTATCCTTGTGAGTGACTACACAATTTTATCTCGGAAAAAGGAAAAATTGGATGTAAAATGAATTTATTTCTATAGCTGATAAAACATGAAGAGATTCTTGCTCTTTATGCTTCAAATCCCAAAGTTATTGTTTATTATTGAGAGTCTTGAATCTCGAATTAAAGAACTCACTGAAAGATCAATCTTATTAGAATGTCGCTTAAATCAAAGCAATTGTAGCAGTAGCAAACTTCCTTCAAATGAATATTCTGTCAAAACGAAGTCACATCCCAGGAGTAGATCTAAAAAGGATGGCAAGAGACCTATCAATCAAGAAGGTT
This sequence comes from Methanosarcina sp., assembly GCA_003164755.1. Taxonomy (GTDB): domain Archaea; phylum Halobacteriota; class Methanosarcinia; order Methanosarcinales; family Methanosarcinaceae; genus Methanosarcina. The sequence continues at coordinate 8,978 of PLUB01000117.1, forward strand.
ATCGAGGGGAGACTTTTGATATGGTTAATGATTATGATTGCCCAATATAATATTTTTTGAATTACTGTAAAGAATGCGGTCACTTTCTGGAGGATTTTGTGTTGAAGCTTATGATATAAAATCATGTTTTGATATTCAACCAATAAGTCCTATTGTCACAGAATATCGAAGTCAGATAAACACTATTTTGTACTGTAGGAGATTGAATGAAACTATTTTCCCTGAATCAGTGGAATCTAAAGTCCAACATGGTTTCTACACGCCAAAGATTTTTTATATGTATCAGAGTTATACAAATTGTCTATATGTATATGAGCAAAAACCAGTCTAAGATTGGAATTTCTCGAAATAATTCCCTATTTAATATGCACTTAAGTGATTATAAAAGCAGGAATCAAAGGAGTATGGGATTGGAACAATGAGAACAGGAAATATACAGGATACTTTGGATATCGAAAAAAAGCTAAGATGTTACCTCTTCTGAAGTGATTGTGGGGATGTTCTTGGGTTTCCTGTTGAACATCTTACCTTTGAGGAGGTTAAAGAACAGTATGGGGAAAAGGAGATTATCGCGCCCCTTCCATATTCTCCCTGGACAGATGATGCCCAGTTAATGCTTGTACTTTCAAGGAGCCTATTGCAGGGAGTCGAACTTGAACTTCCTGAGCTTATGGGCCATATTGCAGAGGAATTTGTTCTCTGGCTAGAAGAACCTGGCATTGGGAGTAGGAGTAACTTCTAAAGGTGCAGCTCTGAGGCTCAGAGAAGGCATTCACTGGAATAATTCCGGGATCAGATCTAAAACATGCGGGAGCATGATGCGGGTTGGGATTATAGGTTTTATCTATCGAAATAACCCTGAAAAACTAATCAAAGCAGCTTTATTTTCAGGCAGAATTACTCATTCACACCCAATTTCAGATGCTGCGTCTATTGCAGGTGCTTATATTGTGAAGCTAGTCCTTGATGGAGTTGAACCGAGGGAAATGTTTAAACCAATTCTTAATGTAACTGAAGGAATTTCTCCGGAATTCACTAAAGCCCTGAAAAATTCTTACGAAACCGCTCATTCTGTCATTGAGGGCGAAGATGCGCTGAGAAAACTTGGGCAGGGCTGGTATGCAGATGAAACTTTTGCCCTTGCATATTTCTGTATTTTGCGTTATCCTAAAGACTATAGAACAGCGGTACTAACCGCAGTAAATATCACAGGAGACTCAGACTCCCTAGGCAGTGTCGTCGGAAGTATTCTTAGGGCGATGCTGGGGATTGAGGAGTGCTTGTTTCCTGGACTGAGGCCCTTAAGGAAAAGGAAAAACTTGAAGAAATGGTTTTGCCTCTACTTACTAAATATTTCCAGTTTTCAAGGATTCAATTTGGGTCTTGAAATGGATCTCTCCGAAAAATGTATCTATTTTTTGTTAGTCGACAATCAAGAATTGTAAGTTTGAAATAGGGAAAAAGAGGAATCCTTATTTCCTGCAGGGTTCTATGTATGTAGCAATAGAAAATTACTATTAACTCATATGCATTTTATTATTTGGTAGTTTAAATTCCTTAAAAACAATTTATACTCATTAAAATTCTTAATAATCTTGCTCTTAAAGAACAGTATTCTTATTTTCAGTAAGTTCCAGAAAACTTGCTGAAATTGATTCCTTAATTGCTTAGAAATCTTTTCGTATCATTTTTGAGTCACTTTTTTTATAGCAATTGCATGTTTTTTCCGACTTTGAACTTGAGAAACAATTATTGATCTAATTTCTTTTAGGAGATTTTTTGGTTTTCTTGAGTACATACCAGACAATACAATAGTCAGATCATTCAAAAAAAAATTATTGATATCTGCAAAGAAGAAGAAATCGGGGGTAGTTAAAAAGCCAATTTAATTGCCTTGTTTGAAAATAAAGAAATGGAAATGACTCAGGAAGCTATTTTTATACATTTAGATTCTGGAAATGCAAAAGCCGATAAACCTTTAGAAAATGACGCAAAAAAAAGGGGAAATATGGAAGGAACACGGGAAAAAAAGGGTATTGAATCAAACTTTGGATATATACTTCATAGTATAATGTACAGAGATTATGAGCATATCAAAAGATTCAAAACAGCGATTTAATCACCTCTTAATAAGGTAGATTTATCATAAAAAAATGAAGTGTTTTACAGAGATCGAGAATACTTTGGAGCAAAATCAAGAAATTATGATACAACAATGAAAAGAGTAGTAAAAAAAACATCTACTGGGAATTAATAATATATTCAGAAGAGTATCCGCTCAAAAAGAGCTCAAATGGAGAAAGTTTATGCAGTAACTAAAAAAATGTTCAAAGCAGGAAAAGTTCTTACAACTACTGTTCAACGAGTGAATTTGAAGATGTTGTGTACAGTTTTTTTGTTATAATCTCTATCATTTGATTACATTGAAAATAAAAGAAAAATTTTAATAACTGCGAAATATATCTTTAAAATCAAAGAATGATGGTCCATAAAAGATGAACTTGGGTCAAATACAAAAATCAATGAGAAAGATTTGGACAAATTTCCTGCGAAGAAATAAATTCAGAGGTAAACAAAAATTCTCTAACAAAAAAGGTAACTATTAAGCTTTGGGAAAAAATTATTTTAGCCATCTCCCACAAAATTCAATATGCAGGTTTATTTACTGTCAGCTATTATTTATGCCACTCAGTTTTTAATTGATTGGCAATTACTCCTTTTTGAAAACTTGAAAAAAACCTCAATAAAATGATTTGAGGTAGCTAAATAATTAGACTGAAAGATAAATTTTGTTTCTCAGAAAAAGAATAACATCTCCATATTCAAACGAAAATTATATAAAGGTGAATAACCTTTGGAATGAGGTATCCTTGGGATAGTAGGGTAGCTTGGTCCATCCTCGAGCGTTTGGGACGCTTGGACCGCGGTTCAAATCCGCGCTATCCCATTACATAAATTTTTATTTTCGCCATAAAACTATCGTGTTTAGGGGTATGCATTTTTTTAATCATATTCTTTTATTTTTCTCCTATCTCTCAATCCCTTCAATTTTGTTTTTATTCGATCTCTTATTCTCCAATCTTTTTTTGTTAAATCTATTCTTCCAGTTGTTTTTCTTCAAAATATAGTTACTATGGATTTTCCGAATGAATCGTTGCTTTACTAGTATACAGATACCAAATTAATTACATCTTTTGTTCATATCGTAATTCTACCAGGAATCTTATCTTTTTCTTTAACTTTATGAAATTTTTGATAAAAATATACCTGCATTTGATTATTGGAGAGTTTAAATTTCTGAACAATAATTTCACTCGTGAAAACTTTTACTGATTTTGCTCTAGGACAAAAATACAGAAATATTAAGTCAGTTGGGGACAAACTTGCTGAAATTGATTCCTTTATTTATTATAAACCTTTTCGTATCATTTTTGAGTGCACATATTTTTAAAAAAAGTCTATGAGGCAGACCTGAAACTGATGTATCATTATGTTTAAAATGCTTTTTTACAGGAATAGAATGGTCTTTCAGACTTTGAACTTTAGAAACAATGTATTGATCGAAGTTCTTTCAGAAATTTCTTTGTTTTCCTGAGTACATACAAGGCAGTACCATAATCTGATCATTCAGATAAAGAATTGATGATTACTGAAAAGAAGACGAAATCTGAGAACAGTTACAAAGCTAGCTTGATTGCCTTGGTTTTAATATAAAAAAGGACGGATTCAGGATGCTCCTCTTATCCATTCAGATCCTGCGATGCAAAAGAGGATAAACTTCGAAAAAATGAAGAAAAAACAAGGAAAAGAATAACTGGAACTTGGATGAAAAATATACTAAGTTATACTTTGGTTATAAATTTATAGCATAATGGGCAGAGTTCATGATCTGATCAGAAGATTTAAAACAACGACTTCATAGCTCCATGATTCTTTTTATAATTTACGTTACTCCTGGAGGATATTATTTTGGTTTAGCACCAACGAAAAGATGTACATTATTACTATTATTCCCGATCATATCAAACTCAAAAAATACCTTTTCCAATCTCAAAGAATATATATCTCAAATAGTTGATGATATCATTGTCTAAAATAAATTTTTCCCGATACTTCATGAACAAAAACTATTTGATATCTTAGTTTATATATGCAATAATTTGCATGACGTAATTCTATTTTATATTGGAAAGCTCCTAGAAAACTACCTCGAACTCTTTGCAAGGGACAACAAGGAAATACCACACACACTAAAGGATGAGGATGCTTCTAGCTACTGTCTAGTTTTGTCGGAAATCATAACTTATCGATTGTTGTTTGAACGCATTTCTTTTAGCCGGATAATTAAAACTCTGCTTTCGTCTCCGTCTGAGATTCCTGGAATAGTTCTGATTGCGTTAGCTGTCACATCCCCAAAGGATCGATAAAACTTACCACTTTACGATATAAATTCCATCACAATATAGTTTTCCAGTTAAGGATGAAGTTTGAAAAGTCTTTAAGAACATTTCCTTTCAAGTATTGAACTATTTCTGATAGAGAGTTGCTTGAATGGAATTATGGAATGAGTGAAATCTAGATTCTACCCCTCAAATGAATTATTTTTTTACTTGCTCCAAGCAACTAGTGTTAGGGATGGCCCCCAATCCTTTTTAATTTACTCATCATAGTCATATATTTATCGATACTTAGGCACCAAAATTATGTAAGAGGTTATCTGACCGTAGCCCTAGCTAAAGCTGCTTAATTCCGATGCGCATCAAATCCCGGTCTAATGTGGTGATACTCATATCTGATCATGGTATCAAAAATAAACTCACTTTACAAATAAGCGATGATTTAGAGGTTTGAATGACAATAAAAAGAGTCGAACGTTCACTTTATCATTTATCTGTTGGAGTGGGTATTCGTGTCCATCGGCAATTCGTAAATGATAAAATATTCTATATTATAATTTTAGTCAAATCAGCTTGACGCAAAATTAGGAAGGATTAATTTTCGTTAGTGTATAATTGTATAAACTATTTTGTCGTAATCGATGATTCCATTAACTTCTATCATTTTTTCATTTGAGTATTGTTTATAAAAATGGTATATGAATTAAAGACATTTAAAAATCGTATACATATTAAAAACTTTTATATAGTATTTCATTTAAGATTATCTGTTAATTATTTATTATAAACTCTTTCTCATACTCAAATCTAATACATATCATCCGAGTATAAAGTATGAATGTTAGTAAAAAGGTCCTTGTTATCATCTATGTTATTTTTGCTCTTTTAACTTCTGTTGTTATTTTTGCATCCCAGGGAATTCTCTATTCGAGCTTCTCCCACCTGGAGGAAAATGAAGCAATTGATAACGCGAAAAATGTGAAACATATAATTGATCTACAGACTGCACAACTGGATAATACTAACTCAATCCTTTCTTCAAGGGAAGATATCAGAGCCTTTATGCTTAATCAGGATCGTGAATCCCTCAGCAAAATTTTACTCACTGATTTGTTCTCCCCAAGGGAGTACGACTTTATTTTTTGTGTGAATACTTCAGGGAATTTAATATACTCTCAGATTTCGAGTTCAAACAATACTAATAATGCCTTAATTCGTTCTCAAATAGACCCGAGAATAGTTGATAAAAGCCTCCTATGTAAGGACGAAAAATGTCGTTTAAAAGGGATCCTTGTGCTGGAAAATGGTCCTGTAATTATCTCATGTCGGCCTGTGCTTGCAGCACCTAATAGTAAAGAAATAATCGGAACAATTATCTTGGGAGAAAATCTTGATACTAATTTTATAGAGTATTTACAGGTTATAACTGGAAACCGGGTTTCGCTCTACAAGTATAATTCCTCACTTCCTGAATTCCAACAAGCCTTTTTAGAAAATAAAGACAAGAGTTTTACGCGCACTGTCAAAGAACATAAGGTGGCTGGTTATTTTATCAACGAAGACGTTAATGGAAACCCAGCTTTTATTATTCGGACTGATTCTGATAGAAACATTTATGCTGAAGGCCAGAAGTCCATCAGGTACATTGTTATATTTCTTTTGTTTGCAGGATTGATGGTTGGGGCATGCTGCAAGCTTCTTCTTGACAGAGAAGTAGTGTCTCGGATAGTTCTTATCGACAAATATATCGAACGGGTTGGAAAGAGCGAAGATTTAGCAGCACGCTATTCTATGAGTGGAAATGATGAGCTCTCAAGGTTGACGGAAGGGATAAACCGGATGCTTGATCATCTTAAAATAACTTCTGATAAAATTAAAGCTCAGGAACATGAAAAAAAGGCTATTCTTAACTCTCTAAGTGAACTCATGGTTTTTGTAGACCTTGAGTTGAAAATTGTCTGGGCAAACAAGGCTTCTCTGGAATATATAGGTTTAAAACTCGAGGAAGTTGTAGGATCTAATTATGAAAATTTTTTCACTATGCTTGATGAGATTTCCGGTAAATCTTATGTAAGAAAAGCTCTTAAATCAGGAGCTGAAGAGTTAGGGGAAGTTATCACTCCGGAAGGAAAAGTTTGGATGATCCGCGCAAATCTCATTAGAGATGAAGACGGCAGGATTACTGGCATCCTGCAAACAGGTCTTGATATTACCGCACATAAGCGTTCGGAGGAAAGACTGCTTCAGGCAAAATTAGAAGCTGAAGGAGCCAACCGTACTAAGAGTGAATTTCTTGCTAATATGAGTCACGAACTGCGGACGCCTCTGAATTCCATCATAGGGTTTTCGGATATTCTGCTTGATAGGGTTTTTGGAGAACTTAATGAAAAACAATTGAGATACATAAATAATATATCTACCAGTGGAAAGCATTTACTGGAGCTTATAAACGATATCCTTGATCTCTCCAAAGTAGAAGCCGGAAAAATGGAACTTCACTACAGTGAATTTTCTGTTAATTCTGTTTTTGAGGAGGTAATAGCAGTTCTGGCTCCCCTTGCCCAGAAAAAATCTATTGAAATAGCTTCCAGCATAGATTCCGTTACAACTCTGGAAGCTGACAGAAGTCGCCTTATCCAGGTGCTTTACAACCTTGTTAGCAATGCAATCAAATTTACTCAAGACGATGGAAAAATATATCTTACTTGTAAAAAAAGTGGAAGTAGAGCATTTATTTCAGTGATAGATACTGGAATAGGCATTTCTCCTGAAGACCAAAGAAAACTTTTTCAACCATTTACCCAGATTGATGCCTCAGCATCCAGACAGTATTGTGGAACAGGTCTCGGGCTTGCTCTTGTAAGGAAAATTGTAGACATGCATCAGGGAGATATTTGGATTGAAAGCGATGTTGAGAAGGGAAGTACCTTTATATTTGCAATTCCTCTAAAAAAACCGGTAGAATCCAGGAAAGCTAACGAAATCGGACTCGAAGATATAATTATTGAATTCGAAATGAACAAAGCAGAAGCGCTTTCTATAATTGGATGTAGTGAGGATTTGCAGGAAAAAATAGAACTACCTGAAATATATCCTCCTGAAAATAAAAATGCAGAACATGGGCTTGTTCTGGTAGTAGATGACGACAAAAATTCTAACGAACTTTTTTCAACTATCTTCAAAGAGACTGGATATAGCGTAGCTTCTCTTTACGGTGGGAAAAATGTATTAAATGTTGCAAAGAGACTCAAACCCTTTATTATTGTTCTGGATGTTTTCCTGGCGGACACTAATGGATGGCTTGTTTTGAAGCAGCTCAAAAATGACTCTTATACTGCCTCAACTCCTATACTTATTATTTCAACCACCAATAATAACGAGCTTGGAATTGCTCTTGGAGCAACATATTCTTTTACAAAACCTGTAAAAAGAGCTGAATTGGTGGGTTCACTAAAAGAAATCACCAATAAGCTCAGGTTAGAACATCCAAGTGTTCTTATTATAGACGATGATAAGAATACTGTAGAATTGTTGAACTCCATGATCGAGGCCGAGGGATTTGAAGTGATTAAGGCTTATTGTGGAAAGGAAGGTCTACCAAAGCTCTTTTCAGATAGGAAACCCGATATCCTGATCCTTGATCTCATGATGCCAGAAATAAGTGGATTTGATATCATTTCCAGCCTAAGAGCAGATGTACGCACAAGAGATATACCTCTTATTGTGTGTACTTCTGGAGAGCTTACTGAGAAAAATATTGATGAGTTAAATGGTGAATTGAAGGAGCATTTAATTTCTATTATGAAAGAAGGCACTTTTGTAAGAACAGAATTGATTAATAGACTGAAACAATTAGCTATGCTTAAGAGGGTTAATGGTGAAAAAAATTCTGATTGTTGAAGATAATCCCATGAATATGGAACTGATTCTAGACCTTCTGGAATTCTATGGTCATAATGTAACTGAGGCTGAGGATGGGATAAAAGCCCTTGAGTGCCTTGCTGATGAAAGATTCGATGTCATCCTGCTAGATATGCAACTTCCAAAAATGGACGGTCTTGAGGTTTTAGAAAGAATTAAAAATAATCCTTCAACTGCATATACACCTGTGATAGCTGTTACAGCCCATGCTATGAAAGGCAGTGAAGAACATTTCATTGAAATGGGCTGTGTAGATTATATCTCTAAACCTATTGATATTAACAAGTTCAGGACACTGATCGACAAGTATCTTGGAGAATACTCATATTAATTCAAAAAGTAATTGGTAGAAAGACAATTATAATTTATCCAGAAGCAATGACATATCTTTATAGTACACAAAAAGCTCTTCACACCACTTAATTGCACTTTCGTCATAACTAATCAAGCGTTGATGATCAAAATGTCCATTTTTGTCGAAAAGCACAAGCGAACAGAAGCGCTCTGTTACAACATTTTCGAGGTTTACTTTTTTGTTACAGATATATATTTCAGTATTTTTTGACTCTATAATAAACTTCAGATTCTCGCAGTAGTCTTTTTTCATCCTGATAAAAATCGGTTCTGTCAGGATGAGGTGCAATTCAGCTCCTTTTCTTATGAGTTCAGAATAAATTTCAAGATAAAGAGGGTTGAAATATGAAAGAAATATTTTTATACAGTATGATTCTAGGAGGTTACTCTTAAAATCTTCAGGTATTTCAAATAGGCGGTTAATGTCAGCCTCAAGCATGAAATAGTTACCCAGTTCATTAATACTGTTAAGGAGGTATTCAGGAATTACAGTAAGGTCATGTTTTGTCCAGTAATCATAATTTTCCTCAAAAACTCTCACTGTATCCAGTAGAGATCCCATCTTTTCGACTACTATCTCTCCAATACCAGAGAGCTTGTAGACGTTTCTGTTATCCTGTATTATCAGGTGTCCATCCTTTAATTTTTTGATCTGCGGCATAATTGAAGTCGATTTGACGTTAAGGGCTGTTTTGATATCTTCCCCTGCTTTAGGCCCTTCTTCCAACAGGAGCAGAACATCCTTCCTTTTTTCAGAAAGGAATGCTAAATCAATAAGTGATGTTTTCATTTTTATCCCATCTTCTTGAGAGCTTTTACAAAAAATACTTTTCCTTTATTCTTCTTCAAATAGAAACATATATTTGCAGAATTTTCTTATTCTCAAAATAGAATACCCTGAGGAAACTTTTTGTAATATCATTGCGCTATTTTATTTATCCTATATATCTTTTCTCACAAAAGACATGTCTTCTTCAAACATAGTTATTAGCGAATTATATAAGTAATCAAAATTTAGGTGGCGCACCAAGCTGCAAGCAATGGGTATATTCATACCCCTTTTCTTACAGAGCAGATATAACAGGGATATTCGAAGGTATCTGCCGTAGTTACACGGAATCTTTTGTTCTATCACAAATACTGTTTTATGACCTCGTACTAATGAGGTTAATCATCTAGTTAGCCATTTAAATGGCAATGTGGGGGGTGAGCGACGAGGTTATTGCAGATTTTATAGAGGTGTCACCAATTACCATAAGTAACTAGTTGACCCTTGCTGATGAACAATATATATAAATACAAAAAAAAGAAAATTAGCATAGTAGTTTATTGGAATTATCTATATACTTTAAATGCAGGTACAAAATGATGATGTTTAATTAAGGGGGATCAATAGCCATGAAGAAAATCTGTTTTTATAAAACAGATATAGGGAGGATAGGGATAATAGAAGAAGGAAGCTTTATTACAAATCTGTATTTTCAAAGAGAAAATATCCCTCAGGATGTTGTAGTATATGAAACAGAGCTACTAAAAGAAGCAGGCGAACAGCTGCAGAGCTATCTTTTAGGAAAAAGAAAAAATTTTACGCTTCCTCTTACTCCCTCTGGAACAGATTTTCTGCTGTGTGTCTGGGAAAGTATATGCACAATTCCCTATGGTGAAACGCGAAGTTATAAACAAATAGCGCAGAGCATTGGCAATAAAAATGCATCAAGAGCAATAGGGCTTGCATGTAACCATAATCCAATTCCAATATTGATCCCCTGCCACCGTGTGATCGGAACAAATGGAAAGTTGACTGGTTACAGGTTCGGGCTTCAAATAAAGGCACATCTTTTGGAGCTGGAAAAACAGCATTGAGATTTGTAAATACGCCAAAAAAACTGGATTATCTGAAAAAGAAAAATAATCTTTAGTTACATTCCATTGATGTACTCAACTATTAAAAAAAGTTATTGCTGATGATAATGTATGTCAATTATATGCACCCTTTCTATATTTATGTTTAAATATACAAATATAATTACACTTAATTGATACTATTTTTTAACTGATAACTAACATAATTACCTCTATTGTTTATCTAGGATCAATTCTATTGGGACTATAAATCAATTTTAAATAGTTCTAAACAATACTGTTTTTCAAAATATTGTTTACACTCATGTTACTTTCTAAAAGCAGAGATCTTTCACCATTAATGTTTGATGCCTTCACGATTAAATTTTTAGTGTAATGAATGTGCATTTTTATGCATTGAAGCAGGTCTGCTTTTGCCTCATAGAAGGGGGAGTAAAAAAGATAGTTTTGTAGCCCATCCTGAAAATTGCATAGAATGCGAGCAGTGTGTGAAAGCTTGTACCAAAGATGTGATCTAACTTATTGAAGGCCGAATACAAATTCTAAAAAGTGGTGAAAATAGTGCATCTCATAATTGATTATAATAACTGTGTAGGTTTTCTTGAATGCTATGATGTCTGCCTTACGGGTGTGTTTGATGCGGAAGAGACAATGGAATAAAAAAGATATAAGCAGCGCATCATGAAGACTGTACAGAGGGTGAGCAGTGCGTCCAGGCCTGTTCTACAAATGCAATAGAACTCGTAGAGGATTCAGAGATTATTCAGATAGTAGTAAAGGCAGAAGCTTTGTCAGTATAACTATTGACTTGGCATTCTATTAAACTTTACAGAACTTTCGGCACATTGCTTATTTTTACCTTAAGACTACATGTTAATAGTAATTCAATAATAAAAAAGAAATAAAGGAGGTAAATCTAAATAAGTTCAATCAACAACAACCGTAGAAGGTTAAGAATTTGATTGAATGATAAATCAATGGATGAGCTGATTTGTGATGCTTTAATCCTTTTAAATTCATATTTTCACATGCTTCAATCCAAGTTTTTATTTTTTTAATACTTTTTGTAATTTTACAAATTACAATAGTACTTGTTAATACTTGAACCTATTTTTTAAGGCAAAAATATCCCTAATCTTCTGTATTTATATAGTTGGGAGCCAATGTTTTGGTCAAAGCTTTATTTATCAAAATCAGATTTATTCTTTGATCATCATAATATTTGGTATTTTTGGCTTAAAATGCATCGTACTGCTCCTAAATAATTAAGATAACTGAATGTAGTTTGGCATAATTTAGGCAACATGCTATTATATGGATATAATTATTTTAATGGACTAAGTATGATGAAAAAAGCATATTGCAGAACATGTGATAAGGTGCAGAAATTCATACGATAACAGAAATCTATCCTGAATGTGGTATAGAAAAAAATCAAAAATAAACGAAAAAGTCCTATTCTTGCAGTGTTATTATCTTGCATAATTCCAGGACTCGGGCAGGTCTATGCAGGTGATATATTTCGAGGACTTGTAATACTTGCTGCATTGGGTTTAGCTTCTGCTTGATGGCTCTAATTATTGTATTTTTTACATTTTTTGGGATCTGGATATTTGAGTAGCTGACGCATATAATATGGTAGGAAAACAAAACGATGAAATCAGGTCTCATCCTTGAGTCATTGATCAAACGAGATTCTGAAATTTAGGAGTAAGTTCTATATTTTTATAATAGGATAATATTATTTTATATCTTGTTTAAAAAAGGCATTGAAAAAGCTTCAACTCATTTTCTGCAGATGTACACAATAACACTACTTATTTTCTCAACACGACGCTAACTTGAAAATTAATTTAACTTTCAATAGATAATAGTGGGCAAATAGGCAAACAAATGATACAAATATGTACATCTAGTGGAATGTCGGATTAAAGCATCTACTGGGGAATATTAATGAATAATCCGTTGCAAAAAATAAGGGAAAAAAAACCGCTGATACATCATATTACTAACTGGGTTACTATTTACGATTGTGCAAATATAACCAGAGCTTGGGGTGCGCTTCCTGTAATAGCGTATGCCCCTGAGGAATGTACAGATATGACAGCGATTTCATCTGCGCTTGTACTCAATATAGGAACTTTGACATCTGAAATCATTGATGCAATGATTCTTTCTACTTCTGTTGCAAACGAAAAGAAAATACCTGTAATACTTGATGTAGTTGGCGTTGGCGCTACTAAATTCAGAGATGACATGGCTGAAAAAATTCTTGATTTTGTTTACATAGACATTATTAAAGGTAACTATTCTGAAATTGCAAAATTGGCAGGTGAAGACACTGAAACAAAAGGAGTGGAAACGACTTCAATCAACGCTGATCCTGTAAAAGTAGCAAAAGGACTTGCAAAATCAAAATCATCTATTGTAGTGATGACAGGAAAAGAGGACATAATAAGTGATGGAAAAAAGATCTATATTATAAGAAATGGTCACGAGCAAATGGGATCAATTGTCGGAACTGGATGCATGGCTGGATCAATAATAGGTGTATTTGCTTCAGTAAATTCCAATTATTGTGATGCGTCCAAAGATGCTTTATGCTACTTTGGAGTTGCAGGAGAACTAGCAGCTGAAAAATCAAATGGGCCTGGAAGTTTTAGTGTCAATTTGTATGACGAAGTGTTCAATCTGTCAGATGAGAAAGTAAAAAATATGATGAATTTTGAAGAAAGGCAAGGTTAGGCGAAAGAAACTCCTTATGCCCAGAACGAGGCAAAATTTTAAGCTAATTCTCTTGTTTCTTAATATATTCCTGATTTCCAGAGGGTGTTCTTTTATTGCTCTTTTCATTGTTGCATCATAACTTTTTGATTTGCTCCAAAGCATCCTCTGTCCCTCTATCTGAATGGATAAGGTAGCATCCTTAATCATTCCAGTTTTTATTTTCAAACCAAACAACCATGTTTGCTTTGCAACTGTCTCCATATTTCTTCTTCTGTGCAATTATCAATAATTCTTTTTCTGAATGATCATACTATAGTACTTTTTGGTATATGCTCAGGAAAAACAAGAAATTTCTTGAAAGAAATTCGATCAATTCATTGTTTCTCAAGTTCAAAGTCGAAAAGACCATTCTATTCCTGTAAAAACGTATTTTAAACATAATGATTACGTAGTTTCAGGTTTCTTTAGGAAACGATTTTTTTTAAATATATGGGCCCCAAAATGATACTAGAATATTCAAAATAGTTAGAAAGAATTTCGATAAACCCCTTAATTTCGTTAATGTTATTAGGAGTAGGTAATAAGTGATAACAAATGCGATTAAGAGTTTCTTTCAAGCCTTCTTTAGAGTATGATTGGTGTTCTAAATATGGCATCGGTATTCTAACTCTGGCACGATTCTCTGAATTTACCCGAGTCATTCCGTATATTGCCGGATCTATTATGTTTTTTGGTTTTTAAGGGACAAAAATTCATTTACCTGAAAGTTTTTAAATCTCGTGTCACCTTTACTACTAATTATCTATGACAGACAAATCCAATGATGCTGAAACAAAAATTGAACTTGATGCTCCTGCTCAGAGCAAAAGTAGAAACATACTAAAAAAGTATGATGAAAATAGGTATAGCTCTTGTTCTGGCTCTTCGCATTCAGAAGTTGAAGTTCTGACAGATGTGGTTATAGTCCGTTATGGAGAACTTGCTCTTAAAAGTCCTGGAATTAGGAATTGGTATGAGAAAATCCTTATAAAAAATATTGCAGCAATGTTAAATTCTAGAGGTATTTTCTTTTCTCGAATTCGTCGGGAATGGGGTAGGATATTCATTGAGACTATCGATTCTCATGCTGCCGAAGCGTTAGCCGATGTTTTTGGGGTTGTCTCCACTTCCGCTGCGTTGACAACAGAACCCAGCCTTGAGGGTTCAGCTAGTGTATGTGCAACTCTTGCTCAATATTTTATTTGTGATGGTGAGTTTTTTGCAATCAGAGCAAGGAAAAGTGGGAACCATCCTTTTTCCTCAGCAGATATTGGTAAAGCTTGTGGAGATGCGGTCTGGAATTCCCTAGAGGAAGTAGGTAAACATCCTAGAGTTAACCTGACGTCTCCTGATAAGGAGATCTTCGTCGAAATGCGGCAAAACTTAGCGTATATTTATCTGAAAACATTTAAAGGGGTTGGAGGGCTTCCACTTGGCACACAGGGCAGCATGGTAGTTTTAATGTCAGGAGGGCTTGATTCTCCGGTTGCTGCCTGGCTTATGATGAAACGTGGAGTTATGATCATTCCGGTCTATTGTAACAATACTCCTTATGCCCAGAACGAGGCAAAAGAACGTGCTTTTGATTGCATTCACCAGCTCCATAAGTGGGCTCCAGGGCATCAGTTTACAACTTATGAGATTCCTCATGGTCCTAATCTGCAAGCCTTTATTGCAAAATGCAATCGGAAAAATACATGTCTTCTCTGTAAACGCATGATGTACAGAGAAGCCTATGAAATTATGAAAACGGAAAAAGCAAGTGGAATTATTACCGGCTCTTCCCTCGGACAGGTAGCATCGCAAACTGCTGCTAACATGTATGCTGAGGTTTATCAACTTCCGATTCCAGTCTACCACCCTTTGATTGCCTTTGACAAAACAGAGATTATGGATATGGCCCGCAAAATTGGAACCTACGATATTTCCAGTCGATCAGTAGGAAGCTGTACTGCCGTCCCGGAACGTCCCGAAATAGGGGCAAATTACGATCTAATTGCGCTCGAAGAAAAAAAGATGGATCTCGAAACTATGGTTTCCAGTGCTTTAAAAGCCGCACAGGTCCTTAAACTCTAATAAGGATAAAACCATTTTTCAAATTTTAATTTATAATTCTCAGTAACGTATTAATTATTTTAGTCTATTCAAGAATTCCTATTATTTTAGAAAAGTTTCCATTACCACAACAAGCTGAGCAATTCATCATCTCTAGCGAAACATTCCAGTTGTTTTTTATCAGATATACTGAGGCTATTGGGGATGAAAAAACAAGTGTGAATGTCTAAACCATAAGACTTGTTTATATTTCTGCTAATTTAAATCACTAATTCATTGGGTGAGGAAATTGTCCTAAAGGCCAATTTAACATTCGTGATCAAAGTCACATTTGAACCTTCGATGGAGATTCACTTATTATTTTCGTAAAGGTTTTGGAAAACTAAAATTAATACAAACTTCTTACCCAAAATAACGATATAGTTAATGCTCAAAAATATTTATATAGTGTATATCTTCATTTATTTGAGTCTGTTGTTCGAAGAATATCATATTTGTTTCTAAGTTACTGTCATGTTGAGATGATAGAGGGCTTTCTTGTGTACATCTACAGAAAGTGGTATTAAAGATTGTATATCATATTTCTCTACTATAGGTGCTCATTCTTAAATTAGTTGATATTTTGAGAAACCTGTAATTTAGCAACTCTCTTAATTCCCATTTATTCTAAAAAATTTTATATTATTCTGCAGGTTTCTTCTCTTCCGAAACTCAGGTATGCATTGACCTTATGATAGTACTTTATCTTAACTGTTGAATCAAATCTAGTTTTAAGACAGTGTCTATGCGACTGTATAATCTTACCTCATTTATATCCCTCTGATCACTTTTAAATTGCCTTTAAACTACCAAGATAAATTATTGCTTAGGATAATACGGGATGTTTGAGGCACTTTTTGCCGTAAAAAATGGGTTTTAATATTAGCAATGAGTATTGTATATCTCCAGTTCCCAATTGTGAATTGGTATTTTTGGGGTGGTGGAAGGTTACGCAATAACTGCAGATCCATTATACCTAGAGCAGATATAAATATGAATTTAAGACTGGTAAGAACACATGAATCTAAAGGGTTAAAGTATGAAGGGAGAGATATTTGAAAGAACGAAACATATTGTCCTAAACATTGATGAGCATGCAGTTGGAATAGCCTCTGAAATTCTTGATGACGAGCTTGTCATTGAAATAGCCTGGGAAGCTATTAATTTAGTTGAGCTGTATATTATTCTGCGTATAGTAGAACAAATGCTCCTGATAGCTGAGTATATGCTTCTGGAAGTTAGGACTAATCCTATTCACCTTATTGAACCGAGATATGGTCAAGGTATGGAGATAATAGGTGATTTCTTTGAAAAAGGAGAATCCCAGCTACGGCAAATATTCAGAGAATATAGCATTTTAGAAACAGAAATCAATGTGCTGAAATCTTTAATGACTCGTTCTATGAATGAGATATCGTCATATACTAATTTATTCATGGAACCCAATAGAATATCAGCTTATCCTTCGGTTTCGCATTTAATCGGAGCCTTGCCCTACTCCTATTGTTGTTGATTGAATTTATCTTCAACATTACTAATTTCATTTTTTTGTTGTTAGATTTAAATTACTATCAACGCAATAATTTCAAGGAATAAGACATCTTTTTGGTGCTGAATATTTTCAAGCTGACCTTATCTTTGTTTGCTCTCATTCCACTGTTTATGATAGGTGTGGCAAAAAGAATTTAATGAATCTTCTTTGTTTAATGAGTTCTTTTACTTGGATTAATGTCCTCATACAAAAAATGACATAAACAATATTTATCCATTTGAACTAGCTCAATGCAGAAAGCATCTTTATTTGATGCTACTTTTCCCCTCTGAAATAGGTTTAAGTATTTGAATTCTGTATAGTATGCTATATATTCACAATTGTGACTAATTTGTTGCAAAGGGTGCGGAGAGGCTCCGCAATGGACTGCAGATCCATCTTATCCAGGTTCGATTCCAGGATCTTGTTTGAAAGTTTCTCATAGATATTGGAAACTCTTTGAGGCGATTCTTGCCCCATAAAGAAGGTTCAAATATAAGCAAGGATTAATAACAAGTTATTAATCCACAATTGTGAATTAAGTGCGCAGATTCCTACGCGACTTCACTCGTTGGGTATGTACTTAACTCACTGGGTAAGGTGATCCAACTCAAAGATATGAAAGCTCTAGTCGTAGATGAACATATACAAAATTACTCTCAAATCCCAATTCTTTCAGAAGTCACAAAATGCCAACATCTCATCAATGTGGCTCGATCCAGAAATTAATACTGCTTTAAAAGAGATCAATTGGAGAATCGGCAAGTAAATTAGAGAGGATTTAGATAAACCCCTAAATTTCATCATATGCTTATAAATAAATATAAATCAAAGATTTATCGAAATCCTCTATAAAATTGTGTACATCTACGAGATATAAGGCACAAAATCTCTGGCTCAAAACTAAAACGAATGCTGAGATGGCGGAAAGGCTCCGCAATGGACTGCAGATCCATTTTATCCCGGTTCGATTCCGGGGTCTCAGCTTAGAGGTAATCTCATGGATATAAGAACACAAAAGACGTTTGAGGCACTTTTTGCCCTTGAAGATATTCGGGAGGTCCTCAGACAATCACTTCCAAATGTCACAAATCCGGAAGAAGAACACTCCATTAAGGAAGGTGTAGACAAAGTCAGAAAGATTCTAGATGAGATCGAGAATGGTACTGGAACTCCACAAGTTAGGAAGATAGCAGATTCTATTGATATCCGATCCAGAGAAGAAACATATATCAACATACAGCCAATCCAAGCGGCTGGAAGGCTTACTCCTGAAGCACGAAAAGCGCTTATAGCATATGGAGATGGCTATTCCACCTGTGATGCCTGCCGCAAACCTTTCAGGCTGGACAAAATAAGAACTCCGCCTATCGCACCGTTCCATGAACAACTCGCTAGCTTTCTTAATATGGATGTTGCACGCGTAGTGCCAGGTGCAAGGCGTGGTTTTCAGGCAGTGACTTCCACTCTTGTCAATAAGGGTGATTCAGTGATAGTCTCATCTCTGGCTCACTATACGGAGTTTCTGGCTGTGGAAGAGGCAGAAGGAACAGTTAAAGAAGTACCTGTGAACGAGCACAATATTGTGACTGCAGATGCAACTGCTGAGAAGATTGAGGTGGTTAAGCAGGAAACAGGCAAATTGCCTGTGCTGATAATGATCGATCACTTTGATTATCAGTATGCCAATGAACATGATATAAAAGGCATAGCAGAAGTTGCACATCAATATGATATTCCTTTCCTATATAATGGTGCATACACTGTTGGCGTCATGCCAGTGGATGGAAAGGAAATTGGCGCGGATTTTGTCGTAGGCTCAGGCCACAAAAGCATGGCATCACCTGCACCCTCGGGAGTGCTGGCAACAACAGATGAATGGGCTCCTAAAATATTCCGCACTACGCAGATGGTTGGTGATGTCACAAAACGTAAGTTTGGCATAAAAGAAGTCGAGATGCTTGGATGCACACTAATGGGTTCGACATTGATAGGTATGATGGCTTCTTTCCCTACTGTCAAGAATAGAGTACATAATTGGGAAGAAGAAGTAAAGAAGTCAAACTATCTGATTGATGGTCTACTTACTGTAGAAGGTGGTAAGGTTCTCTCAGAATACCCACGCAAACATACCCTGTCAAAAGTTGACACAAGTAGAAACTTCGATATCATCGCACAGGGTCATAAACGCAGAGGTTTCTTCCTTTCAGACGAGCTTTCAAGCAAGGGAATTGTTGGAGAATTTGCAGGAGCTACGCGTGTATGGAAATTAAACACATACGGGCTTTCCTGGGAGAAAGTTCGCTATGTAGTAGATACATTCCAAGACATTGCTGAGAAATACAAACTTCAAGTAAACGGGGAGAATGATTCCAATGGTAGCAAATAACTATAAACTAGGAACTCTTGCCCTTCACGCTGGACAGAATCCAGATCCAGCTACAGGAGCACTGGCAGTACCTATATATCAAACTACGTCTTATGTCTTCCGAGACACTGATCATGCAGCTAATCTTTTTGCCCTCACCGAGCTTGGAAATATCTACACCCGTATAATGAACCCAACTACTGACGTTTTCGAACAGCGTATAGCTGCTATTGAGGGTGGTACAGGAGCACTTGGAGTTGCATCCGGTTCAGCAGCAATAACCTATGCTCTATTAGCGATTACTAGGCTTGGGGATGAAATTGTCTCTGGGAACAACCTCTATGGCGGAACCTATGAACTTTTTAATTCCACTTTTCCTAAGTTAGGAAGAAAAGTTATATTTGTGGATTCAACTGATCTGGAAGCATATCAACATTCTATTACTGAAAAAACGCGGGCGATTTATATTGAATCAATTGGTAATCCTAAATTGGATATTCCGGATTTTAAGGCTCTTGCAAATATTGCCCACAAAGCTGGAATTCCACTTGTTGTAGACAACACTAGTGCTGTCGGGCTTGTTAGGCCTATTGATCATGGAGCAGATATCGTTGTGCATTCAGCAACCAAATTTATCGGTGGGCATGGGAATTCAATCGGTGGTTCTATAGTAGATTCCGGAAAATTCTCCTGGAACAATGACAAGTTCCCGGAATTGACAGATCCTGATCCCAGTTATCACGGTTTGAAATACTGGGATACGTTTTCAAAATTCCCGGGTCTTGGTAATGTAGCATTTATCTTTAAAGTACGGTTGCAACTTCTTAGGGACACAGGTGCTGCTCTCTCGCCCTTCAATGCTTTTCTATTACTTCAGGGACTTGAAACATTGCATCTGAGAATACAGCGACACTCAGAAAACGCCCTAGTGGTAGCAAAATACCTTTCAAGTCATCCAAAAGTCTCATGGGTTAATTATCCAGGTTTACCGAATCATCCAAGTCATGAGCTTGCATCCAGATACCTTATAGGTGGTTATGGTGCATTGATAGGTTTTGGTGTGAAAGGCGGTATAGAAGCAGGTAAAACCTTTATAAACAATCTGAAGCTGTTTTCACATGTTGCCAACATAGGAGATTCCAAAAGTCTTGTCATTCATCCTGCAACTACCACACACCAGCAGTTAACCCCAACTGAGCAAGAGGCAACCGGCGTTAAGCCAGATTATATACGCCTTTCCATTGGTATTGAGGATGTCGAAGATATAATCTCAGATCTCGAACAAGCTCTTGAAAAAGTGTAAATATGAGTTCCAGTTAAAATAATATGGGAAGATTATTTTATTTTCGGTGAGCACTGTTTAGTCACTTTATTTTGATGAGATTTTCTTCATCAATCTATTTTTCACGAATTTTGACTCTGTTATAGAGGTTCCATCATTTTCGTTGGTATGAATTCATGATTTTGAATACGGTTTTTAAGCATCTTACAGAGCTTTTCTGCTCTGACTCTATCTGATTGTCTTAGCGAAATCGGTACAGATCCTTCAGCCAATTCTATGGATCCCAGTCTTGCACGGAATACCCCTCCAGGACATTGTAGGGTACATGTACCGCAGTTGATACAGAGATGTCTATCGATATTGAAACTGTCTGAAATTGCTTCCGTAGGACAGGTGCGCATTGCAGGACAATCCGGATGGTTCAGACACCTGTCTTTGTTGACGCGGATAACTTTATCGGTGCCT
>PLUB01000069.1 GCA_003164755.1 Methanosarcina sp.
ATATATTTTTTGTATATATTCTATAAAACTATATTCTTAACTAAATAGTATAAAATATACGTAGTCTCAATTACATGAATCATGAAAACAATATTTTAAAATTTTTTATTCATGAATGTGACTTTCTCTAATTAATTCCAGATGTTCCAGTAGCTCCATATACCCTATAAGTCCCATAAGTTCCATGAGTAATAGATAAGCAATATTTTCTTATTTCGAATGAGACCAGGAAATTCCGAGATTTTAAGATAAATATGGTGCATAAATCATGCTATTTGAAAAATAGTGCTTTAAAGTGTGGACCAATAAGAATTTCAATAAACTGATGATTTTAATGAATAATTGATATATTATTCGAAGCATATAACAGATTTCGGGGTCTATAGTAATCGGTGACATAATCTACTACAATAACTCACGGGCATAACTAAGAATTTATAGAGTTTAAAATATGGAAAATTGAATAAATTGGGGAAGCTAGTTGAATAAAGAACATCTACCATATTTCGCTGCAATTCTTATTCTACTTCAAATGTTCTCATTGATCGTTATAGGAGCAGAAAATAATAATTAAGAGAATTAATTCTCTTGAATACCAGAATGTAACTGGCAATGAAGCTTATAAAATGGTCCTAAAAAACGCACCTGTTCCAAACTAGAAAGTATTCATTTTGGATGTTCGTACCCCTGCAGAATACAACTATACACATATTGAAGGAGCAAAATTGATACCATTCAAAAATGTGCCATCTCATGATCCTGTAAATTTACCAGATGAAGATTTGTTGGCGTGACATATCAAAAACAATAAAGATTTGCCAAAAAAAAAATGTACAAAAATACTTGTTTACTGCTTTAGTGGAAAACGAAGTTCTGTTGCAAGTCAAATGTTGGTAAAGTCAGGTTACAAAAGAGTCTATAATATGCAAAACGGTATCATAGGATGGAGCAATGCAAAATATCCAGTTGTAGTTAACCCTAATTTTTGGACAGTTAATTATCCAAAGGTAGTGTAATAAAGTATTGATAGTTGCTTAAGCTATAATTTTCAGGACGGATTTTTTCCAGCTCATTTAATCAATTTGTTGGGCTGATCCCAAAGCAAATTAGGCATTGTACCCAGAGTTCTGCAAATTCCTATTCGCTCTATTTCTTTTTCTTTCCATTATCATGAAAATTTAGTTCTGTATCAAATAACTAGGATGAAATTACCATATTAGAAAGATATTCTCTGCAGCAATGCACCAAAGTTCTGTAAAATTGGATTGAATCTATGTCCTTTTTCTTTCACCACAAAAAAATAGGATTTTTAGGTATCCTTGATCCATAGATTTTATCACAAAAACTATGTATCTCATATTCGTACATGTTCACTGTTTAGAGTAGCTAATAATTATTGTTCAATGTTGAAATCTTCCTTGGTGAATAATTTTTTGTTTAGACACTATTTTTCTGATGAATTATTTTAAGTAATATATTTAATTAATGTATAATCAAATTCATTAAAATTGATAAAAAGGAAATTAAAAGGAGTTTAGACAAATGAAAAAGACGCTTAGTGTTTTGCTAGTAATTTGTTTTATCATGACCATGACCGCTGCAGCAGTAAGCTCAGAACCTGTTATGGTTAAAGAGCAGAACATGGACATGAATAAGATGGACATGAATTAGGTGGATATAAATTAGATAGATATGGATATTGAAATTCGAAGATGACCAGTACTAGCCTAGCGATGCATATCCAAATTGATCATCTCACTAACTACATAAATAATTATTTCTTATTTTTCGATTTACAACTATTGTGTTGGTTAATTAGTTCCAGATGTTCTATGAGCTCCATATGCTCCAAGAGTTCCAGAAGTTCCGTGAGTAAGAGATCAACAATGTTTTCTTATTACTGATGGCATTTAGGAAATCCAGAGATTTTAAGACAAAAACTCTGTATAAATGACAATCTAAAATCAGAAGTTTTGTAAATAAAAACATTGGCTCTGGGTTCTGTTTTGCGATGAAGTAAATTGATACAGAGCCAATTAGAATTTAAAGATTTTTGGATACATTGTAATAAGAGCAGAGCTAACTTTAAAACTTAATCTATTACAGGTATTCATACTAACTGGTTAACAGACCCATACACACTGGTTTTGCATTTACTGGATGCAATCGGCCAAATACTCTATATTTCTATAACCTATGAATTATCCGAGTTTTCAAACACATAAGCAAAGATCGAACAATATTACGAAATTTTAAACAGTAAGGTCATGCCATATTAGCCGGCTGATATTTTCATCTTAGAATGTATTTTTATCAATTGAACTTGTTTTCTACTCATACCTGCATACAGAGAACCAAAAAAATACCCAACTGAACAAGGTAGGATCCATAATTTTTATTGTAAACGATATCAACGAAAATTCAAATATAATCCATTAAATGGTGCACTATAATGCATTGGAAAATATCTAACTTGTAGCTGAATATGATCTAAATTAAAATACAAGTAGCAAAAAAGCATACTTAAAGAATCGGAGAAAAAGAAGACGAATTATGTTCATTTTATTGTAAGGTCTTGAATTATAAGTAAAATCTATTTTTATTGAATATAAACCCAAGCTTATAGGAAAATAAGAATATAGCCATCAATTCAAGGCAGATTCTCAGGAATTTATTCTCAATGCCTTGAAAATGGCTATGATGCTTTTTCACTTCATACTCAATAGCTCTCAGACTTAGTGACTGTTCTTATGGCTCCATCAGTGATGACGGCGTTCATGGTCTTCATGGTGGTTACCGTAGTGACGGTGGTCCCCGTATCCATCTCCATAGTATCCGTCGCTATATCCGCCTACTACAACGGGTGTTTCTACAACGGGTGTTTCTACTACAACTGGTTCTTCATAATAACCATCCCCCCGATATCCGTGGTGATCACCATGGTGTTCACCGTGGTGCTCGCGGTGTTCCCTCCCATCTGCGGCGCCTACTGCAGTAGCTGTTACTGATGCTACAAAAAAAACTACTAGCAAAACACATAGTATCTTTTTCATTTGTTTTAACATTTAGTTCACTCCTATGACTACAATTAATAATTATACTGAATTTTGTTTTTGGGAACTATTCAAGCTACGAAAAATTAGTTGGCTGAGATCTATATTACATCAAAAATTTCGATGTACTACATTACTTACCAAGCTTGTTAGTTATTTTAAATTAATTATTGAAAAAATAGTTTCTGAATAAAATTTCTCTTGCAATAAAATATTTTAATACTGAACAATAATTAAATATTAATATCAAAGTATAATTTTTATT
Organism: Methanosarcina sp.; assembly: GCA_003164755.1. GTDB lineage: Archaea > Halobacteriota > Methanosarcinia > Methanosarcinales > Methanosarcinaceae > Methanosarcina. The sequence goes on from PLUB01000069.1 coordinate 3,319, forward strand.
TCTGAATGAAACTTCTGTTTTTGTTCTTATTATTTATGCATAGGGTTTATAGCAAAAACTGTGCATAAATGAAGACGAAAAAACATAAATTTTGTCAAATAATCATTGGCTCTTCATCCTGTTATGTTTTGTAGAAATTTAGGTACACTGCCCAAAATTAACTTTGATTCTAAATTGAAGCGTAGGTACAGTTCAACAACTTACATGAATTTATACTTGATTAATAAGCATCTTTGTGATGGGCTAATTTCACTAATGTAACCGTTTGCGCTTTTTCGTCAACCGAAAAACAGAGTACAAAGTTAGAATCAATGTGTACTCGTTTGTATTTGTTTAACGGATAATAAAGATTTTTGTAATGCTGAGGATTGACGCAAATTTCATCAGTCTTCTTGAAAATCGCCTCAAACAGTACATGATTCTTCTTGTTTAACTTTCTCAGCTCTTTTGAAAGTTTTCCTCTGATCAATAATTTGTACAAGCTTACTCATCCTCATCAGGCAAGCTTTTGATGTATGCTTTTAATTCATCAGCGTTTTCTAATGGTCCAATTACTTCATCATTCTCCGAATCAAGCATTTCATTTATGAATTCAGGACTATATCGAGGCTCAAGTATTTTCTCTTCATATTGAGATACAACTAAGTCGAGAGCAGCACTCTTGTCCTTTAGATTATATTTGGCTTTAACAATATTCAGAACTTGATTCGTCCTTTCTGACATTTTAACTCTAGCTTGTATCACATGCACTCCTTATATATACTACATATACACGTTGGATATAAAACTATCTTATTAATGAGATTATGTTAATTGTGGTATATCCAATGCAGTAAGTTTTTTCTTTGTGTCCCTTAGTTCATCATAACCAAAAGTGCCCAATTTTGTAACAAGTTTTTAGTATAACAACGTAAAAATGCCATCGCAAATTAACGACAACTATCACTTTATTCTAAATACATCACTACTTAAAAAATATTCACACACGGTAGAGTACCCTTTTTTTGTAAATTACAAATCCTCTAAAATAATTGAGTAGAAACTCTTACACTAAAAGAATACCAAAATGAGATTAAAAAAATGCATAGTTTTTCCCACAAAAGCTATGTATTTGCTTCAAACGCTCCATCTGCACTTCATTATCAAAATATGACAGTGCTGCAAAAATAGCTTGATATCTTTCATTCAAATATTTCTTTTACCGTTTTTTTCATAAATTGAAAGTCTTGCAGATTAGTCTATATTTGTAATTGTTTATAATTATAATATATAATCGGGTAAAATATATTGATATAGCATGATGTTTTACTACTGTCTGTATAGAATGATACAATTCTATAGATTTTAGATCAGAATTTTATAGTTTTATAATATTTATTTAAAAAAAAATCGTGATTTTAAAATCTGAACTTATGAAAAACATAAAAATGATTAAATTTAAAATAGGAGTGGAAAATTAATGGTCGAAAATCATTCTGTTGATATAAAACAAAATTCAAATGATAGAGATAAAGTAATTAAAGAATTAAATAAGTTGTGTGAGAATTTCATTGAAAAGCAAGGACAATATACGCATAATCAACTTGATAAGAGAGTTACAACTGTCTCTCAACTGAAGGAACCAGGAAAAGAAGAATTTATAGAAAAAGCCCTTAACTTTGCTTGCAATATTCAATATGGAGATTTAAGGGCCCAGGCACTTTCCATTATTGTTCCGATTCTGGATGGGCCAAAAAAAGTAGAATTTATAGAAAAAGCCCTTTATTTTACTTCCAATATTCAAGATGAAAACGAAAGAGACCTTGTTCTATCTTCACTAGTCCGTCATCTCAGTGGGCATGACAAAGAAGAAATTATTGAACATATTTTTGACTTCTCTTCAAAAATTCAATATGATGATGCAAAGTTTCAGATTCTATCTTCTCTTGTTCCGCATTTTGACGGATCAAAAAATGAAGCAATTATGGATAAAGCCCTTGAGCTAGTATCCGGGTTTATATCTGAATATAAAAAAATAGAATCTTTTTCTCTCCTTCTTCCATATATGGATGAGCAAAGAAAAGAAGAAATTCTAGAACAATCCCTTGAATTAGCTTTCAATCTCAAAAATAAGAGCATGATGGCACAGAGTCTCTCAGCTATTATACCTGGGCTTGATAAATCCAAGAAAAAGGAAATTAGTGAGAAAGTCTTCTACCTTAAATGTATGGGTAGATGTACGTATCTTCACAAAGGAGCCGATGCTCTTCTGCGAAGAGCAGAGACGCTTTCTTCTCTGGCGCCGTATTTGGATGTCTCTTGTTAGATATTTTGATAAACCATGAAAAGAGACACTAAAGGCTTTGTTTACTGACTACCTAGTTAACTATCCATAATAGTTAACTATCCATAATCGTTTTGGTAAGAAGAGTAAACAGATTAAAAGACTCAAAATAATTTTACTGCCTTTTTAGGCTATAATTATTGCTTTTTATATCATTATTGACCGGTTTATGGCATATAAATATCCCATTTGTGATGTTTTTCACTGATTTTGTAATCGGGCCAGATTTATTGCAACAGAAGCAATTTTTTCATTGATAATTTGCTTCTAATATTTGTCCTCTTCTTCTAATATTTGTACTCTTTTTTCTAAATCGTCCAATTTTCTTCTTAAATTTTTAATATTCATTGCACGAGATAGACTCGTTCCACCGCAACTAGACACAAAATCCTGAAGGCTTTCTGATACCATTTCACATGAGATAAAAAATGGCATACTAATGATTGTTACCGTGAGACTTGACATGCCATCCCAGCTAAAATCAGCTTTAACATCACTTACTGAAATCTGACCGCTGTTACCATCAGGAACACAGTAGCCTGCCGCGCTAATTTTTTGTTTCATGCAATCAAATACATCTTGAGTAAGGTTGTGACACGTTATCGGATTACAAATCATTTTCTTTCCTTCTTATTCTATTGAATAATTGTATTTCCTTTTTTGGCTCTGTTATAAAATTAGTTTAAATCTTCACAATTATAAGCCTTTACAATTAGGAAAGGTAATTAATTTCGTACTAGAAAAATGGTACACCAAAATAAAAATTATAGTATCAAACCGCAAAAATATTATTTTTTTGCAACAGAACCAGTTTGAGTGATGCATAGTTTTTATAGCAAAATCGCTGCATCTGATGTTAGTTGATGCTTGTTTATTTTTATATTAATGTGAACTTCATAGTGAATTTCATCCTATTGTCCCTTTTCAAGTCAAATTCCCATCGAATTGATCTACAAGGGAGCTACCAGCTGAAATCCAAGATTATTAAGATCTTCAATTTCAAAGTTATCCGCAATGCCCACGTTGTTGTCTGAGATCTTTAGGGTAAGACTGGTGCTCTTAAAGTCATCTTCTTTGTTTTTTCTCTATATGAAGAACGAGTTTATTCAGTACTAAAAAGATAGTCAAAGCAGGGGGCTTCCTTGTCACTATTGTTCACAGAGTTAATCTGAAGATACCATTTACAGCTTTTTGTTAGAATCTCTATTAATTGATAACATTGGAAAGAAAAGGAATATTTTAAGGATAGCGGAAGCTATATTTGAAATCAAAGAATAATAAACCAAAAACGAAAAAATCGGATCAAATACAGGAATTGGCGAGAAAGATTTAAGCAGGATTTTCGCAAAGAAAAAAATCAGAGGTAAATTGGAATCTCCGTTATGTTCTACACATTTAAAGCTTTGAAGATAGATACTATAAATCAACATAGATTATTTTCAATTAAATCCAGTTCAATATGGGGTTGATGAAAGGATAACATTTTTTAAAGATAGGTTAGATGCTGGTAGAAAACTAGCAAAAAAACTTTCAAAATACGCAAACCGCTCAGATATACTTATACTTGGACTCCCGAGGGGTGGAGTTCCTGTAGCTTTTGAAGTTGCAAAGGAACTGAATGTAAAAATGGACGTTTTTGTAGTAAGGAAATTAGGAGTACCAGGAAATGAAGAGTTGGCAATGGGAGCAATTGCTTCTGACAATATTATTGTGCTGAACGAAGATGTAGTGAGGTCTTTCCATATATCTAAACAGGTAATTGATGCTGTAGCTGCTAGAGAACTTAGAGAATTAGAACGCAGAGAAAGTATTTACCGGGGTAAACGTCCAAAACAAAGTATAAGTGGTTCAACTGTAATTTTGATAGATGATGGGCTTGCAACTGGTGCAACTATGAGCGCAGCTGCTTCAGCTGTTAAAACTAAAAATCCGATTAAAATAGTTATTGCAGTTCCAACAGGTGCACTGGATACTTGCAGATCTTTTGAAGGAAAGGTGGATGAAATAATATGTGTTTCTATGCCGGAGCCTTTCTATGGTGTAGGAGCTTGGTACGAAGACTTCGGTCAAACTACCGATGAAGAGGTTTGTGAATTACTGGACAAAGCTGCAAATTTTCAATCGAAGTTACAGTAAATTTGCTATTCAGAAGTAACTTATTCGGGGGTTCAGTATGACAGAATCATCAAGCAACGGTAAAAACAATAATGAGGTTCGAATCTCAATTAATTCGATTGTTCTTGAAGGAAATCTTATTATCCCTGAAGGAGCGCATGGAATTGTGGTTTTTGCACATGGCAGTGGAAGCAGTCGTCACAGCTCACGGAATAAATATGTTGCATGGGAACTTCAGAAAAAAGGTTTTGGAACACTATTATTTGATTTGTTGACAGCCGAAGAAGAACGAATTGATATGGTAACAGCTCATCTAAGGTTTGATATTGACTTGCTTGCAAATCGGCTTGTTGATGTTACAAACTGGCTTTTAATAAATCCTGCTACTGATAATTTTAACATCGGTTACTTTGGTGCCAGTACAGGGGCAGCAGCTGCGCTTATAGCTGCAAAAGAGAATTTTAATGTTGTAAAAGCAATTGTTTCCAGAGGAGGGAGGCCGGATTTAGCTGAAAAAGCTCTTCCTTATGTAAAAGCACCAACACTGTTTATTGTGGGTGGCAATGATTTTCAAGTAATAGGTATGAATCAATGGGCATTTGAAAGATTAACTGTAACAGAAAAAAAATTTGAGATTGTTCCAGGTGCAACTCATCTTTTTGAAGAATCTGGGACTTTAGAGGAGGTTGCATATCTGGCAGGGGAATGGTTTAAAAGATACCTTCTGTAAAATATATAATATTCGATATACACAGCAGAGCTTTTGAAAGCGGTGCGATTGAAAATTTAGGTGGGTTTATTTTTGTTAACTATCAGCTTGAGATAATGGTTTTAATTTTTCAGTTAGTTAGTAATCAAAAGAATCTATTGTATCAAAATAAATAGCTACCAACTGATTTTTGGTAGGCTTAATAGTTACGGAAAATCCGAAAAATAAGAATGTTTTGTTATAAATGTTGCTATATCGAGATTATTGATCCTGGGAGCTATTGTAATCCTAATTATTAGGTGCAATGCAGCTAAGAAACAGCTATAGCTCTTTTGTAATATTTGCTCCCTTATCTTTCAGCTATCAATTCGTCAAATTTACAAATCTTGAGAAGAATTTTCAGTTCTTCGAGAGCTTCCGGACACTTTTGCACAGTCTCAGGTATGGGTTCAAGTCCTAGTTCTTCTCTTTTTTTCTTTGTTTCCTCGTCTAGAGGAACTGCATGTCCGCGCTCCATCACCATTTCCGCAACTTTCCGGTGTTCAGGTAATATTAAACCCTCTCTAACTGCAAGTCTTCGGAGATTAAGAATGGTATCTGTGATTGGTATTCCGCGTGGGCAGCGCTCTTGGCAGGTATAGCAAGTGGTGCATAGCCAGAGGTTATCGTCTGAGAGAACCGTTACCCTGTTTTTTGCTGCGTCCCTGATAATTCTTCGGGTATTGAATCCGGTATTCCATCCAGACGGACAGCTTCCTGTGCAGATTCCACATTGCATACATGAAAGCACATCAAGACCTGTAGCCTTTAAAGCTTTTTGTATTTCTTTACTCATATAGGTTCACTGCTTTGGTTTAATATAAATTAATTCATTTTAGAACAATAAACGTAGATCTAAATATTTTTGATTGATAATAATAATGTAATGGTAGTGGATTTGGATAGCCAAAAGGAAAAAATTGGAAAAAGAAAGGTCATATTCAATAGAAAATTATAGAACAATGACGATATAAAGTTAACGAAGAATGTTTGCAGAAACCCTATGATTTGCGAAATTTGAACCGCAAAATAAATTACTTCGAAGCTGCTTTCTGATGATCAGATTATGGCAATTTTGATATATTGGACTATCCTATTAAGAACCACCACTCAGCTAAATACTGAGTGGTGGTTCACTTCGTGAACATAATGTATATTTCATATTCTATAGAGAATGTTAGTAAAGAAGCTGCAGGATTTTGTGTATGGAATCATGATTGAAGTCGATGCTTGTGTCTCCTGAGCTAAAGACTCATGGGTTTTATGTTTCTTTATATAAATTAGTAGGAAAGAGCAATATGCTCATCGAAAAAAATTGTTTTCCTACAAAGTACACCCAAATAAATCAAGATTTAGTGGTTTAATAATAATATTGGGGGGTTGGGGGGGTGCCTGGAGAAGGTGGTGATCCTGGAGATGCCGGAGATCCTGGAGATGCCGGTGAGCTTGGGGATGCCGGTGATCCTGGAGATCCCGGTGAGTTTGGGGATGCCGGTGATCCTGGAGATCCCGGTGAGTTTGGGGATGCCGGTGATCCTGGAGATCCCGGTGAGTTTGGGGATACCGGTGATCCTGGATATGGATATGCACCCATAGCTGGAGATATGCCTGCATCTGGGGATGGTGGTGTAATAGTTGCATACACAGTTGTAGTTATTACTGACGTTACAAAAAAGAATAATAGCAACAAAATTAGTATATTTCCAATACTGGCAAATTTTTGTTTATCCATTTATTTTTCCTCTCGGTTATATAATTTAGAAAGAATGTTATGTTAACTTGCAGTTATCTTCCTCTATTTGTGCCTGTTATTCGAAGAATTTTATTTTGTTTATATTTTTAGAACGTGGGTAGTTGAAAAATGGAATAAAGTGTATGCCACCTCTCCATTTTAATTGTGATTCAAACGATTAAGTGCTTAATGATTCTTTTTTCAGTTTAACTGCGTAGATTCTAATTTTTTCATATCTCAGTGCAATTTAACTGCTTTAATATTGTGTTTAACACACCCAAAAGCACGATTAAATTGGAATTTTCATCTAAAATGATATCAACTACCTATATAATAGAATAATGTTTTTCTTATATAAGACATTTTGCTTTTTTTTATACACTTTGTTTGTAGTCATCGCATGGATTAAAATGCACTTTTTAACCATATAGGTATAGGACAAACTTTTGAGTGGTTCTAGTTTATTTCATATTCTATATTGAGGAAGAAAACGAAACCCCTTATCCAACTCTTAACCACACAAAAACTATAGTAGCACGAAAATTTTGGAACTGTGATTTATTTCTTCCTGATTTTCTATGATATTCGTCTGATTTTTATAGATGGTTTAGGAACTGAAGATATTCGAAAATACTAAATGAAAGGATAAATTAATATATATCTGATGGTTTTTTTGCATTAAGTTTTTTTTAATTGCTTCATAGCCAGGTTCCGTACAATTCCATGATAGAGGTATCAGATTTGTTACAGAAGTTTCGAAAAATCCAGCGGGTCCTTGTCTATGTATTAATTATAAATATCATAATCTCACTTGCAAAAATTATTTATGGGGCTCTTACAGGTGCTTCAAGTATGGTTGCAGATGGCTATCATTCTCTTTTCGATGGGGTCTCCAACATTATAGGCTTGGTTGGAAGTTTTATTGCATCCCGCCCACCGGATAAAGATCATCCTTACGGACACCAGAAGTACGAGGCCATAGCTTCTTTTTTTATTGCTTTACTGTTGATCTTTGTGGGAGTTGAAATTTTCAAAAACGCTTTCAATAGTTTCCTTGTCCCAAACAAGCCCGAGGTTACAACTGTGAGTTTTCTCATAGTAATTGGGACAATGTGTGTTGCATATTTGACCATGAAATATGAGCATAGACAGGGGCAATATCTCAGAAGCCAGGTACTTATAGCGGATTCTATACATATGAAAAGTGATATTTACATCTCTTTTTCGGTTATATTGAGCCTTGTTGCCATGAAGTTAGGTTTTTCTATAATTGATCCTATAGTTGCCTTAATTATCTCTTTTATAATTTTCAAGGCAGGATACAGAATTATAAAAGAAACATCGAGATCCCTTTTAGATATGTCCAGAATTGAAGAGAAGGAAATTTGTGAATTGGTAATGAAAATTGATAAAGTAAAAGGCTGTCATAAAATTCGGACACGTGGTAGCATGGGAGATATCAAGGTCGATATGCATCTGCTTGTTCAATCTGGCACGTCTCTTGAAGATGCCCATATTCTTTCTCACAGGGTTAGCAAAAAGTTGAGGGAAGAATATAGGGATATTTCTGACGTTGTTGTACATCTTGAACCCACCTTACAACCGCCTCAAGAAGCAAATCGCAAAAAAATCAGTTAAGATGCATGGCTAAAAATATTTTCAGGTGTATATTTTGAATTACTACACTGGTTAATCTCACTATTTTACAACAATTATTGAGATTTCGGGGTGTAGATGGTTAATCCAAGAAATAAGTCTCAAATATGCTCAGATTGCGGTTATATTATTAAAAAAATTATTGGAAAGAACACATAGTTGTTCTTTCTGTAATCTTGTTCTTAATCGAGATCATAATGCTGCTATTAACATTTTCAGATTGGGATTACAATTTGTTCTTAAAATTGATAGATATCTCTCACTTTAGTGAGGGAAATAGTCACAGTTACTGTGATATGAATAAGTTATTATGCTATATTGTCTAAAGAAGCTAGAGAATGTTTGAGATAAATGATACTCCAAAGCAGTCATTAATTGGCTGTTGGGGTAAGTTGCTAAAAATGGCAAGCAGAAAAATTCATCCTCATTTTATAAAAACAAAACGGATTTGTTCGCTTTTTCAGATTTCATTAATGAATTATCGTCAAGATTTTTTTAAATATTGGATGCTTATAGAGTATTGAACTAAACCTCAATTTTTGGCTGATTATTCATAAAGTGCATATCAGCAATTTGTTGAAATCGAAGGCTATTGAAATTCTCTATAATTGAATATAGGTGATAAAAATGGACGGAAGGTACCAGGATTACATAAGGCAAAATAAAAATAAGATCGGAATTTCCGTTATAATTCTGATTTTTTTGATTGCACTGGGTATAACCGTCCTTTCAAGAATACATATGAATCCTCTCATTGTACCATCAAATAAGAAGGTCTATGTAGCTGGGGATGGAAGTGGAGATTTCAACTGCAATGGAACTGATGACCAAATGGAAATAAATCAAGCTCTTATATATGTTGCAAAAAATCCACCGTTCACAACCGTCCATTTGAGGGGTCCTAATACATACGTCATCTCTAATACCATTTTTATTGGAAACAATACAGTCCTGGAAGGTGATCCTACAGCCGTGATTAAACTTGAAAACGGAGCTAATTGGCCAGCTGGTAAGCCAATGATAACGGGAATGAACAGTGCTGGAATCCATGGAGTCACTATAAAAGGATTTGAAATTTACGGAAATCATGACAATAATGAGGACAAAAAAAAAGGGGACGGCTATTACAATATGATCCGCTTCCATTACTCCAAAGACATACAGGTTCATGATATGTACATGCATGATGGGCATGGAGATGGATTGAGAGTAAGGAATAGTTCCAATATTCAATTTTATAATAATAAAGTGTATAAATTAGGACATGATGGCTTTTATGCAATAGAGTGCGAAAATGTTTCAGCTTGGAACAATTGCATAACCTGCAGAACTGATAGTGGTCTTAGAGCACGGGATTCAAACCACATAAAATTTCATGATAATATGATTGACTCCTTTTATAACTGGAGTGCAGGTAGCTCGGGAATACAAATAGAGAAGTCAAAAAACAAAGTTAACGATGTAGAGGTATATAACAATACTATCCATGATACTTATGGACCTGGAATCTGGCTGATAGGTTATGGAAAACCTTATTTGAAGGTAGATGCTAAAAATATTCACATTTATAATAATACTTTGTATAGTACTGGTAAAAACCCAAATATTGACTGGGTGGGAGGTATAGTGACAAGTGGATTTTATGATACCCTCATTGAGAATAATGTGTTTGATGGTGTATATCATGCTGCGATTATTCATATGTATCCTAAAAGTGTAGATTATAACATAGATCTTTCACCTAAAGGAGTAGGGTATACAACAATTGTCCGCAATAATATTATAGTAAATACCCAGAAACGTAAAAAAGATCCTGATGGAACAGGGTACGGAGTAATCAATTATCTGCCTGAAACACATACCTTTATGCTGGAAAATAACTTACTTTACAATAATATGGCTGGACGTTATAAAAACGCCGATTCGAAGACTGATCTATATCTGGATCCCTTATTTGTAGATCGGAAAAATCATGATTATCGTTTGACACCTAATGTGCAAAGAGAGCAAAAAACAGCAATAAGAGAGTTTTTAAGATGTGAAATACAAAAAATAAGAACAATTATTACATAGTTTGAAACAAAGTGGAGTAATGAATACCCTCTCCCTATGGATTGATACCCTCCAAGGAAGGGATTTCCTTTGAGTAATTCTTTCATATGTTCTCAAATTTTAGATCCATCGGGAATTCTTTATTGTCGTAGATTATCAACAAATTGTTGATAGCCTGTCCATAAGGCATTTTATGATAGGAAATGTAACATAATACTGATTGAACTATTTCGATTCCTATCAATATTGTTCCCAAAATCACAAATCATAACGCGCTTTTAATAAGGCATATCATGAATTTTAGATTTTTAGTAAATCCACCATCTGTTTACCATAAAGAGCTTTTCTTTTGTATTTTATGCATTGAATAAAAGGGTAATGTGTTGAATATATAGAATGGCTCCCATAAGCCAGATTATACTTCCTAGTTAGCATACTATAGGTAGAATCATAATTATTTAGATATTTTTTATCTTAAAAAGGGCGAGAAGTTGATGGATTTCATTCCCTACCTGCCACGATAATGCATATCGAGGAAGGGGACTTCCAGCCTTGAGTCAAAAAAAGCTGTTTTGTGGTGAACTGGGAATAATGGAAGTTATATTCTAACTGTGCTTGGTGGTACAACTTCTGCTGTAATTAAACACTATTTTGAAAATCAGAGAAACCAGGACGGGAAACGGCATATCAGCAAATGAAAGTATTTGATTTTGAATAATTCCTTTATATCCAGAACAGAGGCATGAATAGATCCCCTTATTTGCAGCTGGGTGCTGCACCAAAACTTTGATTCAATGCAATTTCTGCAATGACTTTTTAATCTATCTTATCTGTTTTTTTGTGTGTAATACCTTCATACCTCGCACATTTTCAATTATAGTCGAAAAATTCATTATCAACAAATCGTGAACAGAAAACTAAAAATCACTTGTTGATTCAAATGCAACAACATCATATTTTTTTGATATAACCAAACTTTTAAGATCTAAAATTTCGTCATCATCTCTATCAAAACTCTGTTGTTGTTTTTCACCTGATATACTGAAGATGAAGCAATGAAAAAACTTTTATGAACATCAAAACAAAAAGAGTAATTCACCATTTCTGACAATTTAAACTACGAAATTTTTTTGTGCAGTTGAGTTACCCAAAGGTAATTTTGCATCCGTGATCAAAATTAAACTTGAGCCTTCGATGGCAATTCACTTATTAGTTTTGGAACAGTTTTTAAAAAATAAATCAATGAAAACCTTGTTGATCAAGGCAATGATGAAATCAATGATCAGAAAAAGATAAAGTGAATAGTACTTTCATTAATTTGTGTTCGTTATTTAAAGAATTTAATATTAGTTTGGAAGGTAATTTTTCTTTCCGCCTTTATTTGTTACCTTCTGTTGCTAATTCTAACAGACTATTTAGTCCCATTTTTAATGATAATAATTTTTAGAGATTTTGCAGCTTTTAATTAGTTTTTATTATTTTATTAATTTTATTTATAGGCTTTCAGTCAACAAATTATACACCACATACATACTATTGAAGCTTTCATGCTAAGGTCAAGTATCCATACATCTCTAAACTTCCGGAGAGATTTATGTTTCTGAAGATTTCGAACTGCTCATAGTACTGAGCACGTTCAATCAATCCTTTTAATATCTCTTCCATCGTATTCACCTCCATTCACAAAAACTACTCCAGTACTTATTAATTTCAGCCTAGCGAAGTGAAAGTATTTTTTGTCTAGTCTCAAGAAAATGGTTTTGATTCTATAGAGCTCATTAGGCAAGAAATATTCCTAAAAAAGTTATACAAAGACTAAGTTAAGCCGTGTATCAAAAGTCCTGTAAAATAAATTCCCGCTATTTTTTATTTTCCAGAGACTTCCGATTTACCCCTGATTTTATTTTGCAGGAATTCTGTCCAAATATTTCTTGCTAATTTCTATATTTGATCTTCTTTTTCCTTCTTTTGTAACTTTTCAGTCTACCTAAAATCAGTTGGTTGAGATCTGTTTCGATGCATGAGATACCTCTGATTATAAACTGATTGGGTAATAAAAAAATGATCAATAGCCAACAATTATATAAAATCAGCCCACCTAAATTTGCGCATTTAATATCAATAAAAATGGTTAATGATATTGTTTCTCCAAGGCTAAATAGCTACATCAAATATTTTGATTTAATTTTGAATCAAATATATTTTTTTATTTTTTCACGTATATTTCACCAATTTTATCAACTACATCATTCCAGTCTATTAGTCCTTTCTTTTTTCCTGAATTCGTTTGTTTTTTTACCTTTTCCATTCCTTGCAGCATTTTGATAATTTTCTCTTTTGTTGGGGGCCACTCTATTCCAATACAATTTATTCCATCCACAAACTCCTCAAGTGCACTCCCTTTTACAACCATACAGAGAGTACCTGAAGCTAGTGCTTCAGCAACCGTTATCCCGTATGCCTCATGGGAAGAAAGCATCAAAAATATATCCGCATCAGCATAACATTCGAGAAGCTCTCTTCTTGAGATATCTTTTAACCATTCTATTCTTTCAGCTACTCCAATCCTTTCTGCTATACTATAAAGTTCATCTTTGTAAGGCCCTTTACCCACAATTCTTAATCGAAAATCTTGGAGTTCAGGTAAACTTTGGATAATATATTGTACTCCCTTATATTCTTCCAGGCGACCAACGTAGAGAAGTATCTTTTCTTTGTTTTCATTTTTTTGACGTTTCAGATTTTCAAATTCTGATAGATTAAGACCATTTGGGATCGTTATAGTTTTTTCTTTGACATTAAAATCAGATTCTACAAGTCCTTTTTCGTATTCTGATACACATATAATAGCATCCGCACGAGAAAATATCATTTTTCCAAATAGTTTGTAAGGCTTATGGAGTAGATTTCTTAATGGTGTGTGTCCCCCACGATGATAATGAGGGGAGAATACAAATCGTTTATTACGCTCGCTTAGAGCTGCAAAAAAAGCAGGCAGCGCATGATAACTATGCACATGAATAACATCGTAGCTACGGTTCATCAGATAAATGCATATTTGTGGGGCAAAGTAATATGCTTCTCCAGGGGCAAATGATTTGAATCTTGTAACCTTTACTCCATTTATTGTATCTTTTTTTTTGAGTTTTCCACTGGGATCCGTAGTTATTACTTCTACATCGTGGTTCTCTAAAACTAGTCTTTCGCTAATTTCTTTGACATTGGTTTCAACTCCTCCAATATATGGAAAATATCTTGGGCAAACCTGTGCGATCTTCAATAAAAAACCTCTCTTGACCTGTAAACTGTACAGAAAAAGGGACATAACCACTAGTTAAATCGCTACTGAAATTAGCTTTAGAATATACTGCTGGTTGTAGAATGATTATTGTAGTATCATTTTTATGTTATACCGTTTACATTGTTTATTGTTAGATTGACTATATCATTTTCAGCTGCATAATAAGTATTCTTTGGTTTTTGATCAATTGATTTAACCCCGTCGGTGAACTACCCCCATCTGCCTTCTGATGAAGGCGAAGAAGGAGCTTCTTGGTTCATCCCTTGAACTACTGTTCACAAGTCCCCAAGCTCATCCCCTACGTTCCATAGGTGTCAGATAACTATCAAATTTTGATCTTGAAGAGATAATTTTTTGATGTTGATTGCAGCATTGTTATCTCTATCATGATTTGTTTTGCAATCAGGACAAATCCATTATCTATCCCTCAAGGTTAAATTAGAATTGTGATAACCACAAACATTACATATTTTAGATGATGGTTCAAACTGTCCTATTTTAAGAATCGTTTTTCATAACCATTCAGCTTTATATGTTAACTTTGTGACAAAACTATGCCATCCAGCATCGGAAATTGATTGGGCTAGACAATGATTTTTCTGCATTCCTTTCACATTCAGAGTTTCCAACGATATAGCTTGGTTCTCGCTGACTAGTTTAAAAGAAAGTTTGTGTTGGAAATCAGTTCTCGGATTACTAATTGTTTCATGGATTTTTGAAAGGTGCAATTTAGCTTTATTGCGGTTATTTGAACCTTTTATTTTAGATGATACTCTCTTCTGTAGACATTTCAATCTTTCCAGAGAATTTTTTAGATATTTAGGATTCTCAATTTTTTCTCCTGTCGAAATAACTGCAGAATCCTCAATACCTACATCAATTCCTATAGTACTTGACTCAAATATTTCTTGTTTATCTGGAATTTCTTTCCTATCATCCACCAGAATACTTATAAAATATCTCCCAGTGCTTGATTTTAAAATTGTTGCTGTTTTCAGAGTCCCTTCAAAATATCTATGAAGAACTGCTCTAATTTCTCCAATCTTAGGAAACATAATAGTATTGTTTTCAAAATCCAAATTATAATGTTGTGGTAGTTGAAAAGATTGTACTGTATTCTTTTTTGATTTGAAATTTGGGAATCCTGTTTTTTCGAGAAAAAACTTTGTAAATGCTGATTCCACATTGATTAATGAAGCAAGTAATGCTTGCGAATTAACAGTTTTTAACCAATCATTCTCACGTCTAACTTTATGAACAAGAATATTCTGCAAGTCGAACCTGGATAAATGGTTTTTTGATTGTTCATAAGTTTTAATCTTCTGTTCTAAAGCCCAGTTATATACAAATCTACATGCACCAAAATGGGTTATAATAAGATCTTGCTGATCTTTTGTAGGATAGATTCGATATTTATAAGCTTTTAACATCTACAATATATATATGTTTACGATAGATCTACTTTTTGTTAACCAATAGTTTATCACGACAGGAAAATATCTTTACTTAACGGCAAGGCTGCGCTTTCATCCCCCACCTGTAGGCTGATGCCTTCGAGGAAGAGGACTTCTCGTTGTACCTCCGCGCTCCCGAAGTTAAAATCCAAGTTCCATCTGATTACATTTATCGGTATGTCTGTAGACTGCACAAAAAGTGTAGCATAATAGCTGGTTACGTTGCTCTGAAATTAGGGGTGTAGAAGAAGCTAATCCCCATCATTTCAATGGCTGGATACAGCTGCCAACTTCTGCGTCATTCAATTTTCTTAATAAATAGTTTAACTCCGTATTTATTAACTAGTTTTCTTCCAGCATATACATACCCGTTTGGTTGTATTTTTCGATCGGTTATCTCTGTCCATATATTTGCTTCTAGCAAATGATAACAATCTGAACTCATATTATATCTTAGATATCACAAACTATTTTTCATCTTAGAATCAACTTCGCTTAAATACACTAGCTTTCTAAGCTTATCTGCATAAACAGACTCAAAAATCATACTGAGTAAAAAATTTATGCTAAGAGAAAGTATATTATTTAGACAGTTGGAGGTTTAATGTTGTTGATTCTTTAGTTCAACCGCATAAATCATAACTATAAAGGAGATAAATGATGTTTTGATATCAACTCATCAGTGATGACCCACTCGATAAATTATGAAAAAGGGAATCTTGCTCCCTCCTCAATTGTGAAGTAGATTCTCCGATTATTTTTCCCTTTGTTTTGAAGCTTGATGATCTTTATTTCCTTTAGTTCATTTGTATTTTTAACGTGCGTTCCCCCACAGGCTTCGATTGTCACTCCTTCGATCTCGACCATGCGGACTTTTTTAATTTCATCTAAAAAACCTTTGGCCAATGTAGTTAACCTTAAAAGCTTTTCTTCAGCCTCTTTACGGCTTACCAGGTAGAAATTAATAGAATTATTTTGAGCCATTAGGTCATTGGCAATCTTCTCATACTCAGTAAATTTATCTCTATCAAATGCTTCAAGGTTGAAATCTACCCTGCTCTGATCAATACCAAGTTGGTTTCCGGTTATTTGGGCTCCTGCTTCTGTCTCAATTACATTTGCGATCACATGAGTTGCCGGTATGCATCCGCATATGCATGTAGCGGCGATCCCAATCTATGATTCATTTTACATTATCCCAGCTTTCAGGCCCGTAGAGACATTTCCATTAGGAGAAACAATTTCATGACTGATGTATCCATTGAATTTACCTACATATAAGACTTCAAATTCAGCACTGTCGGATTTTCGGATTAATTTTCCTGTGTCGCTGGGCTGACCACCACTTTCGGGATAAAAAGCTGTACGGTCAAGAACTACAAACTTGTCGTCTGTTATTTTTGTGCCAGTTGCTTTAAATTCTGTTATGTAGCAGTTAAGGAAAAAAAGTGCTTCTGTCATTGGTAATCCTCTGTTAATAGAATTAATTTTAACGGGGGAAATAAAACAGTAGAAATACTTCTAATATATATTCCTCGTCTTCTACGATCTGAAATTTCTGAGTTAATTGTCGCGTTATTTTTGAATTATATTGACCAATATATTCAAAGAAACTTTCTATTTGTTCCAAAATTCGGCAGTGTACCGAAAACACTGCAAAATATGATTGACTCTGTATCCTTTACTTTTACTACAAAAAATAGGATGCGAAATCAATGATTATGCTGATAAATTTTGTGTTTTTCTCGTTTGTACTTATGCAGATATTTTGTGCTAAAATCTCTGTATTTCCGAAGTTCCATCCAGAATAAGAAAACATTGAAGATCTATTACTCATGGAGCTTATGTGACTTATGGAACAGATGGAGCTCATGGAACATTTGGAACTAATTGGCCTAAACCACAATCCTAAATAGAAATATCAGAAAAAAGATAATTAAATATACTAAACAAAACTAGAAATATGAATAAACCAAATTAGAAACTCAAATTTTTTGATATAACAAAATCATACAACAATTTCGTCAAATCTCAGTTCACCAGCTGCCGCTGGATGTAAGAGTAATTTAAACTCATAAAATTTTTTCATAACAATATCAATTTTCTTTGAAATTTCTGGAATATAGTATGCTTCTCCACAGTTTTCACATATATAGGCAGAAACATCTTTGATAGCAATAATTTGCTCTCCAACTTTTACCATAAAGTCTGTCTTATCTTCAACAAGTTTGCCTTTACAAAAACTACACCTGCCAGGTATCATCTTTGATCTCTCCTAACTACGTTGTCTATCCATTTATTATTTTCCGGAATATATACTGTAATTATTCTGATATGATCTGTACATTCTGCCACCACAACATGGCAGGGTTTACCCTTGGAATATGCAAAAAACAATGTTGAAGGACATGGTTCTTCTTCTGAGTAATCTTCAATCGTTTGCCCACGAATTATAATTTCCGTTATATTTTCAGTTGAAATATTCCTCTGAAACATGCGGATTCTTGCATGATTTGATATAATGAAAGCATCTTCTTTTAAAAAATGTTTTATTTTATCATGGTTAACACTCATTTCTATCAAATTCTGAAAAAGATAAGACTTACACAGTTGAGTTTACAAAATTATAATTGTCCTTTTCTTTTCAAATCTCGTTTATCTTTCATACTCTTAGCTAGTAATACATTCATACATGATCCTCATTTTAACTATGTAGGTTTAGAATATTTTTAATTGCTATTAGCATATATTAAATCGTGATACGGATCTATTATAAAAGATATATTTTTAAACCCTATCTATTTTTTTCCATTTTGCTGTATGATATTATACAATCTATAGAATAAGAAAGTTATAAGATCACGGGGTACAGAGCAGATTTTACAGAAAATCATGCAAGCCGCTAGAAAGTGAAATACACCAAAAGTTCTGCAAAATATAATTGAAAAAGGAGTGAACTATTATGCTGACAAATGTTTTATTTTTCTTGTTTGTTGTTGATGCATATATTTTGCTATAAAAACTGTGTATCTTATATTAGTTAATGCTTTTTTATTTTTCTGTTACTATGAATCTAATAGTAAATTCCGTTTTATTATCCTGTTTCAGTTTAAGTTCTCCATCTAATTGATCTACTAGGGTGGTTACCAAATGCATACCAAGACTGTTGGGATTTTCAAAATCGATACTTTTTGGTATACCTACCCCATCATCTGAAACTTTCAAAATGAAACTGGTACTCTTAAAGCTTTCACATTTGCGTTCTTCTCTGCTAGTTCTGAGCTCGCAGTCTTCGTTTTTATATAGTCCGACATATATTTTCCCTTCAACTCTCCCTGAAAATGCATGTTTAAGAGAGTTTGAAACTAGTTCAGTGACAATTATTCCAAAAGGAACCGCATCATCCATATTTAAGAATAGATTTTCTTCCAGGTCCATTTGCAGGTGAATATTTTTGTATTCTAATCTATAAGTCTGGAAAAGTTTTCCAACCAGTTTTCGAATGTATGCCGATAAATTAAGAGTTTCGAATTTGTCACCGTTATTATTATATAGTTCCTCGTGAATAAGAGCCATAGATATCACTCTATCCTGGCTTTCTCTGAAAGCTTCCAAAAATTCCGAATTTTTAATAAACTCTCGATTTTTAAATTTATCAGCTTGAAGATCCAGTAGGGAAGAGATCACTTGCAAATTATTTTTTATTCTATGATGGAGTTCTTTCTTTCTGGTTTTTTCAGCTTTTAATAAAGATTTTTCGGCATCAATTCTCTGAGTAATATCTCTAGTAATAGCTGAGATAGCCACAAGCTCTCTAAATGCATCAAAAATCGGAGAAAGAGCCATTGAAATATATATTAATTTACCATCTTTTCTTAACCTTGAAGTTACATAGTGCTGGATCTTTTCCCCCAGCTTAACCCTTTCAATTAGCTTTTTTGTTTCACCTTTGAGATCATCTGTTGCGAGTATTGATACGCTTTCTCCTAGAACTTCTTCAGGTGAATAACCATAAATCTGTTCTGCACCCTTATTCCATATAGTAATAATACCATCAAGGGATAAAGTAAGGATTGCATCACTTGATGATTCCACAATATTCACCAATGTTCGAATTTTCTCTTCAGCTTTTTTACGCTCAGTAATATCCTGAACTGTCGCTCTCATTCTAATAGGGGTATCTTCCTTCTCGAAGGTAACTTTTTTTTCTGAATGAATTAAGCGCTCTTCTCCTTCAGTTGAAACGATTCTATAATCAATCGCATAAGTTTTTCCTTTTAAAGCTTCCTTAGTGGCATTATCCACATAATCTCTGTCGTCGGGATGTATACAACTTAAAAAGTTGCCATAAGTAGCGCCAAATTTTGGAGAATCAAACCCAAAAATACGATGCATTTCATCAGACCAGTACATTTCATCAGTTACGAGATTCCAGTCCCAATTTCCAACATGAGCTATTATTTGAGCTTCAGCAAGCCTCAGTTCGTTTTCCTTTAACGATATATAAGCACTCTCAAGTTCCAATGTACGCTTTCTAACTAATTCTTCTAAATGATTAAGTGTTTCTTTCAACTTAGCGTTTACTTCGTTAGCTGTTTCTACTATGTAGTCAAATGTATCTCCCAACTTAGCGTCTATTTCTTTAGCTGTCTCTACTATATCGCGATACTTTTTTTCGCTTTCCTGAAGTTTTTTTTCAAGTTCTTTCTGATCAGTTATATCGAATCCATAAAGGGTTACTTCTCTTTCGTCAGGTGTGGGATGAAATGTGACCAGGTATACTTTATTTCCCACTTTAACTTCAATTTTTTTCGGGCTCTTCTGGAAAATTATCTTTTGCTCGAAATCTTCGATATAAGAAGGAAATTTTTCCCCGACTCTCACGTTCCACTCATGTAATAAGGGCTCACCTGCTCCATTTGAATAAAGAATAGTCCCATCATTTGCCAGACCGAGCACAGGATTTAAACTGTTTGCCGTAGATCGTCCCATAGTTATTTTCATTCTGTTTCACTAAGCTCTTTTTCTTTGATGGTAATGTGCCTATCTTTAATGAGA
This sequence comes from Methanosarcina sp., assembly GCA_003164755.1. GTDB lineage: Archaea > Halobacteriota > Methanosarcinia > Methanosarcinales > Methanosarcinaceae > Methanosarcina. The sequence continues at coordinate 23,758 of PLUB01000069.1, forward strand.
ATATGAATATCAACACAGTAAATTTTCATAATATTATATTTGAATCATTACACTATTGAATATCTTAATTGTCATATTAATTATATATATTTTATACTCAATCTACGATTTTCCTAAATGCCATCAGTAATAAGAAAACATTGTTGATCTCTGACTCATGAAGCTTCTGGGACTCCTAGAACATATGGAGCTAAGGGAACACTTGGAACTAATTAGCTTAAACAAGCATCGTAAATAAAAAAAATCAGAAAAAATAATGATATGATACTCAACCAAAATTAAAAATATGAATAAACTGAATTCGAAACCCGATTTTATGAGATAACAGTCGCATTTAATAAATTTCTAACAAATTATTATATCTTCCTATACTTAGAACTAATTGCAAAATAACAGAAATAGAATTGTAAGCACTTGAAGTACAAAATCAAGCGTAATAGATATTTTGGTCAATTCTTTTTTGAGACAGTATAAAGTTGGATGTTCTTTAGTTCTCCGTTCAACCGCATAAATCCTTTCACTTTACTTGGGAGAGCAAAAAAATACTACCGAAACATCACACATCAGATAAGTCATCTTTGATCTGGCTACACTGCATCTCACTTATCATTCCACAATTCAAAAGACTAAGTGATTCAAATATACCTTCACTTACACTTAAGCGGTTTAGGTATATAATGGACATAATTAAAACTTCCAGATAATTGTGACCTTACTTTAAAACCCAGTATTTAGACTCTACCAGAAAAATATAAAAATACATTAGTACTTATAGGTTGCAACATATCTATATTATAAAAGTAATTACTATAAATAAATCTGCATAATATATACTGAGATCTAAGGAGATGTATGGTATGATAAAGTCAGATCCTAAATTATCACCTAAAATTGATGGCGTTAACGCAGAAAAGACGACTGAACAGGTCGCAAAAACAAACTCTTCTGCTAAGGCTATTTAAATACAGAGTTCATTTTTTTTCTTAATAATCCTTACTTTTTAAATAATATTATCTATGAAAGGAGATTTTAAAACATGTGCGAAGAACATTCAATG
>PLUB01000072.1 GCA_003164755.1 Methanosarcina sp.
TTGGATATAAACTTCATTGCATAATAGATAGGGATTACGAGCTGATCAGAAGATTCAAAACAACAACTTCATCACTTTCATGATTCTCAGATAGACTAATAATAAAAACAATTCGATAGTTTCAAGAATGGGGATACTTTGGAGCAAAATCAAAAGTCATGATTCAACAATGAAAAGAACAGTTGAAGAAATCCTATGGGGATGAGTGATATATTCAGAAGAGTATCAGCTCAAAAAAAGCTCAAGTAGAACGAGTTTATGCGTTACTAAAAAGATATTCAAATAGGAAAAATTCTTGTCACTACTGTTCTAAGAGTGAATCTGAAGATTTTGTGTACGGTTTTTTGTTATAATTTCTACCAGCTGATGATATTTTAATAAAAAGGGGATTATTAAGGATAGCTGAAGCTATCTTTAAAATTGAAGAATAATGAACCAGAAAAGAAAAATTTGTTCAAATAAATAAATTAGAGAGAAAGATTTTGGACAGGATTCCCGTAAAGAAAAAATTAAAAGTAAATTGGAATCCCCTATAGTTTGCTTTATAGCACAAAAGTAGCTTAAAAACTAAATCTGTTAGTTAATAGAGGTTAACGGGAAGTTTCAATCCCAGCAGCATGCTATTGGGTATCCTACTGAAATAAAAAGTGTAATTAATTAGTAAGTTGCCTCTATAAAATAGGCTTTATGAATTTGTTTATACTAAGGATGAGAAATTGCAGAAACTATAGTAGGGGAGATAAAAATATTGGATAAAATTGTTGAACTAATTTTTGAAAAAAGTTGTGAAATTAATTATAAAACAATTTTTCTAGCCTCTATATAATATCTTTTCTCATTTTCTTTTCCAAGAGAAAATGATTTTCTCGGAAGGATTCCCTTCTTTATTATAAGAGATAAAAATTCGCTCTTTTTTAAGGGTGGGAGGAAGAAACCAATATTACCCTTTTTTTTCCCGATCTCTTCTACAATTTCAGGATCATGCTCATATTCAATAGAGCAATTATCAATTACCGCATCAAGAATTTCAACCTCCAGATCACAACCTATTGTATTTAAAATAAGCCTTCCACATTTGTTTTTTGTAACAAATCCAATTGAATGGCTGTCAACTGAAGAATTATAATATGTATGACAGGTTGGAGATTCTATAATCTTTGCATTGAATTTTTTGAGCAGTTCATCAGGCTTAACTCCTATTACAACTCTGTGAATTGGTTCGAATGAAAGCCCTGGATCATGGATATTCACAAGTTCTACTAATGCGTATCTTGCAGGATGAAAGTCAGGTACAGTTCCTTTAATTTTTTCCCAGAAATTTTTTGCTGCAGCAAGGCTATGGTTTCCATCACCAACAAGAAACATTCCTAAGTTGTTAACTTTATTGGAAATTTCTTTAATTATTTTTTCATCGGATATCTTATAGCCGATGATATGGCCACCTTTTTCCATTAGATCAAAATCATAAATTTTATTAACTTCATAAGCAGTATCATCTGTATCTTTGGGAATAACCGAAAAATCTGGATCATTATATAATACTAAAATATGGGAAAGCTCTAATTCCGCATTTTCTCTTATCCGGACTCTTGCGGGAAGCCTTTCTTTAATTGTTCCTTCAGTTGGTCGGATCAGAGAATCAGATCCATCAAATTCATATTCATTTAAATCAATTGCAACCACAAGGCCGATTCTTTCTTTGCTGGAAACAGAACGCTTTACAAGGATAAAACAGGATCCATGGTCAACAAGAATTATTTTGTAATCATGACAAGCTTTATGAATGTTATTCAATCTTTTTTCATCAAGAGGAAGATATATTTCCGGACAAATAAGATTAAAAGTAGAAGGACTATTCCCAACAAATTCCTCAACCCTTTTCCAATATTCTATATCCTGAGTATGTTGATCACAAGCAATTACCGCCCATTTTTCCAAATTATTATATGGAAGAAGAATATGGGGAACATGTAGTATCATGATTACTTAAAAAATGGAAATTGGATATAAAGATTTCGAAGGCTATTTTTTCAAAATGTAGCTTTTGGGAATTTCATATTCCCAAAACGAAATTTTTACATATTTGTCTTTAGTGCTTTTCAGCTACTTTGGGATGCATTCTGAATTACATCCCTTTGTCTCTTCTTAGTTCAAGTCTGCTTTTTGATTGATCTGCTTTCATATAGTTTTTCATGGATCTGGGCAATATTACCCTTCTCTTACTTTTCCTAAAGTTTCCTAATAGTTAGAAACCTTCAGCAAGTCGTCTATTTTAATCTTTTCAGCCTGCAAAATCTGTATCTCTAATATTTGTGAGTCTGATAATCTTTTTTGGATGAAACAAGATTGATTATATAAACAGTTGCTTGATTAGACTACTATATCTTGATACCTCTCGCGTTTTAAATATGTGATTAATGTGATGATATAATATTATATCCATAAATTAAGTTAGCTAGGTATATTAACGAGAGAATGGTAAACTAATATTAAGTGTTAAAAATATTATATGTGATGACAGAGTAGTATAAATTACGTTCTCATCTCTTTAACCCCCACTAGCAAGCACACCTCCTACAGAATACTATTCTAAAGTTAAGAGATCGGAAGAGAAATTCGAAATTCATAAATCCAAAAATACCTTAGCACCTCTCCCCAACTAAAATAAAGTGAGTCTATTGAATATCGTCCAAAATTCCTTGGTTTTTTTTGATGAGAACGCTACCTCTTTTTAGATTAGAATCCAAGTAAATCAATACTTTATAACATGAGAAAAATGCATTCATATCATCCTTTAATAATCTTAACTTAGAGGTAAAATACGGTAAGCACAGAAAATAGGAAGAAAAGAGAATTAGAGACCTTTTCCCCGCATTTTCCGCGGTTTCCATGATTTTATAATTTTGAGTGACTTTAAGTGTGAATAATACCGTTTTGAAAATCTATTTTTAAAATGTAATTATATGCTTTTTATTATAGGAGAGTTAAAATCTCTTAGCAATAATTTTTACTCATGAAAACTCTGACGGATTTTGGTTTTAAGCAAGAAGATACACTTCTTCAGTCATTTGGAGATAAACTTCCTGAAATTAATTCCTTAATTGATTGAAAATCTTTTCTTATCATTTTTGAGTCCATATATTTTAACAAAACAATTTCCTGAGAAAGATATGAAGCTTACATAATAATTATTTTTAAAATGCTTATCTTACATAGTTTTATTGTATCGTTCAGACTTTTAACTTGAGAAACAATGTATTAATTGAATTTCTTTCAAAAAATTTCTTGTTTTCCTGAGTACGTACCAGACAATACCCCAGTCTATTAATTTTGAAAAATCATTATTGATAATTGCAAATAAGAAGAAATCTGGGGACAGTTGCAAAGCCAACTTGATTGGTTTAGTTTTGAAATATATCAGGGAATGATTCCGGAAGCTATTTTTATCCACGTAGATCTGAAATATGCAAAAAAGAATAAATTTCGAGAAAATGACGCAAAAACAACGAGAAATAGATACGTGACATGGATATAAAAGACTGTTATGTTACACTTTGGATCTAAACTTCATAGCATAATATACAAAGATTATGAGCTGATCAAAAGATACAAAACAACAACTACATCACTTAATAATTCTCAGATAGATTTATAATAACTAAATGAAGTGATTCCCCAAGACAGAGGATACTTTGGAACAAAATCAAAAGGTTATGATGCAACAATGAAAAGAGCAGTAAAAAAACATTCTATCTTGAATGATGATAATATTAAGAAACAAGAGGATTAGCTCAAAAAAAGTCCCATGGTAACGAGTTTATGCAACAACTAAACAGATATTCAAAGCAGAAAAAGTTCTTCTCACTACTATTCAAAGAGTAAATCTAAAGATGTTGTGTACAGCTTTTTGTTATAATCTCTATCAGTTGATGGCATTGAAAATAGATGGAGCATTTTAAGGATATAAGAGCTATGTTTAAAATCAAAGAATAATAACCAGAATAGAATAAATCGGGTCGAATACAGAAATCAGCGAGAAAGATTTGGGTAGGATTAACTATGAAGAAAAAATTAGAGATAAATTTGAATCCTCTTGTGTTTAATATACTTAGCATCTACTATTTTCTATAGTTACGAATGACTATTCTTATCAGGTTAAAATTTTTCCTCAAGAGTTTATAAGAAAAAATTTTGTTGACATATATTAATTCCATTTTTTGTAATTGCCTCTAGAAAAATCAATGTCTTGAAGTTTTTAAGTAGAAATTATCCATAGTCAGACTAAACTATTAATGTGATTTTTTTTGAGTATAGAGGAGCTCGATAAATCCTTATGTTTGATCATCTGCTTATAATTAGTATATAACTGATTCGTGAAGATCCTATATTTCCTGAAATGTTCTATCTTTTTTAGTGTATATCTATTAATTGAGTGCGATTGCTGTTGCTAAGCATTCTGCGTTAGAATTAACTATGTTAAAAACTTGGAAAATAGCTTCAAAGCAGCTTTTATAATATGAAATTTGGAACATTTTATACAAGAGCTGTAACAATAAGGTTTCTACATTTAGCTTCTTAAAGGTGCATAAACCAATTTTGTGATATGTGGTTAGTTTTAGGGATGAATTCAAACAAAATTGGTCATGAATGTATCTCTGGCTTTCTGAAACTCCTCTCATTTGAGATATGCTACACATTTTAATTATGTTTGTAGCATCGAATTTTTAGATTTAAATTGAACCTGGTAAGATCAGTTGGAGAGGATTTCTGCAGAGCCATGTTTCTGTTATTATATTTATTGAAAGAAGATCTCTATATGTTGTCCGTCAACATTTAATATGGCTAAAAGAAATATATATGCTTCTAAAATCATCGATTGCGAGTTAGTGAAGTACTGCACTATAAAAGCTGTTTCGAATTCCAGATGGAGTTATTGCTCTAAGCAATATCATGAACTACATACTGGAAAAAACATTAGAGTAGTTTAGTTCGGGCTAAATGGTTATATAAATCTTATATAAGAACGTGAGGGACCTACCAAAGTAGGATAAATTAAATCGCCTTTAAAACTTAAGAGTAGACTCACTGAGGAGGAAATAATACTATTTATGGATGCTATAGTCATTACTTCAAGAGCATCTGCTTAGCAACTTGCAAGAATGCATTGAAATTGCTCAAGTAAAAATAGTTCGTTCCCCATTCTTTGAAAAGACGGTAAGAACTCAAAAATATTCCCAGAAATGTCTGGCTTGCGAGAGTTTCTAAACTCATGACTGTCATCAATTTCTCAAAATATATCTTGATGTGACAAAATATTCTATTACAAAATGCCAAAATGAAAAAGAAGTTTACAAGACCAGTTACAGAGGATTTCTGTAGCCCGTCTTTTTTGAAGTTTATCCTTCGAGTACGATTTCGATGTTGATATCTTTTGGTACCTGAATTCTCATGAGCTGGCGCAGTGCTCTTTCGTCAGCTGCGATGTCTATAAGCCTCTTGTGTACACGCATTTCCCAGTGGTCCCAGGTTGCCGTTCCATCTCCACTCGGGCTTTTTCTTGTAGGAACGACAAGTTTTTTTGTAGGAAGTGGAACAGGCCCAGAAATATTAACTCCTGTTCTCTCTGCAATAGACTTTACCTGATTGCAGACTCCATCCAGGTCCTTGGGACTGATTCCTGACAATCTTATTCTAGCTTTTTGCATACCTTTTGTTCTCCTTAAAAAATGAAAAAAGGAAAGTGTTATCTCTTTTTAACACTCATACACATGCCTGCGGCAATTGTCATACCCATATCGCGGATAGCAAACCTGCCGAGTTGTGGAATATCCTTTACTGGTTCAATAACCATCGGCTTTGTCGGCTTGATGGTAACGATTGCTGCATCTCCCGCCTTGATGAAGGCTGGGTTTTCTTCCTTAACCTGGCCAGACTTAGGATCCAGTTTTTTGTTAAGAGCGATCAGCTGACATGCGATCTGACAGGTGTGGGCATGAAACACAGGTGTATATCCCGCAGTGATTGCGGATGGATGTTGGAGGATGACTATTTGTCCTACAAACTCGTCAGCAACCGTTGGCGGGTTTTCAACGTGGCCACATACATCTCCTCTACGAACGTCGTTTTTACCGATACCTCGAATATTCCATCCGATATTGTCGCCTGGAAGAGCCTGTGGGATTTCTTCATGGTGCATCTCAATGGATTTGACTTCACCGGAAGTTCCTCCTGGCATAAAAATGACCTTGTCGCCTTTCTTCATGATACCGGTTTCCACTCTGCCTACAGGTACAGTTCCTATACCTGAGATGGTGTATGCATCTTCAACAGGGATCCTGAGCGGAAGATTGGAAGGTTTATCGGGCTCTTTTAGGTTGTTGAGGGTATCCATCATGGTTGGCCCCTTATACCATGGAGTCTTTGGGCTTAGCGTGACGACATTATCACCATAGAATGCAGAGGTCGGAACGAAGGGAATTTCGCTTGGCTTGAACCCGACCATCTTAAGAATGCCGGATACCTGTTCCACGACTTCCTTGTATTTTGTTTCACTGTAATCTACTGCATCCATCTTATTGATTGCGACAATCAGCTGGTTAATACCTAGGGTTCTGGAAAGGAAGATGTGCTCCTTTGTCTGCGCCATAACACCATCCGGAGCAGCGACAACGAGGACAGCAGCGTCAGCCTGGGAAGCACCTGTGATCATGTTCTTGACGAAGTCGCGATGGCCTGGGCAATCTACTACTGTGAAATAGAACTTTTCAGTATCGAATCTCTTGTGAGCGATGTCAATTGTAATGCCTCTTTCACGCTCTTCCTTAAGAGAATCCATAACCCATGCAAAGGCGAAGGATTCCTTACCTTTCTGCTTTGCCTCTTCCCTAAACTTATCGATGATATGTGGAGCTACAGCCCCTGCATCGTACATTAAACGTCCTACAAATGTTGATTTACCGTGGTCAATGTGACCAATCACTGCTAAATTCAAGTGCGGTTTTCCTGCTGCCATATTATAATTCTCCTGTATTCTAAGTGAGTTTCAACCGTATATCAAATATTTACTATATTAATATTAGGGCAAATCTCACTATTGATACATCAGTTTATATATTTTTTTGTGAAATCGATATTGTTAATTTCCCTTTTTCATTGAGTCAATATTTTATTAATATTCAACAACTTGGAATATTTTCCCAAATATATGCATACATTGTCTTAAAGCTTTCCGATTGGCTTTATCCTCTAACTGATAGAGATTCTTTCCCCTTTCCAGATAAGTCAAAACTTTATTCAATTCAAAGTAGGTATTGCCTTAAAAATATTAAGAATGAATGGAAAATTTTTCTTACTTAAATTGAAAGGAAGTCAGTTACTTTAGGCAGTTCCCTCTTGAGGCCTTTTCTCTCTCTGATCTGGCCTACTACTTCTGTCTGGATACTGGATGGCAATATATCGAAGCCACCAAATTCAGTGCTCCACATAGCACGTCCTTCGGTTGCGGACCTGATTTCTCCGGCAAATCCAAACATCTCAGCTACAGGCACCCTGGCCTCTATAATCGCTAGGTCTCCTTCAGTGGTCATATTAAGGATAATTCCGCGGCGGCCTTGCAGTTCCTTTGTTGCACCACCCATTGTGAGCTGGGGCACCTGAACAAAGACTTTCTGATAAGGTTCAAGCAAACTGTCCTCTGCTATAAGCATGCCAGCCTGGATTGCCTGTCTTGCAGCAGGAATTACCTGAGCTGGACCCCTGTGGATTGCATCTTCGTGAAGTTTTGCATCTACAAGTACGCATTTCATGTTTGCCACAGGTTCTCTCGTGAGAGGGCCTGCTCGCATAACTTCTTCGAACCCATCTAGAACCAGTTCCATTGTCTCGTTCAGGTACTGGATACCCTTGGTCATATCTATAAAGATATTGGAATTGAAAATTCCAGCAATGCCCTTTGCCTCATCCTTCTCCATTCCGAGTTTCATGAGCTTCTGTCTGCGCTCAAGTTCGGGCATATTCATACTGATATCCCCTGACTTGATGAGGCTGACAATGTCAGTGTCAAGTGGCTCCACATATATATAGAACCTGTTATGTCTGTTAGGGGATTTTCCTTCCACGGATTCAATCTTCTTCTTTATGGTTTCCCTGTAGACTACAATCGGTTTACTTGTAGTGATTTCCACATTCTTATCTCTCTGAATCCTGTGGGCGATGACTTCTAGGTGAAGTTCTCCCATTCCTGCCATCAGGTGTTCCCCTGTTTCCTCATCAAGGGTAATTTGAAGAGTCGGATCTTCTTTTGCTACCTGCCTAAGGACCTCGATAAGCTTGGGCAGATCTTTGGTGTGCTTGGCTTCCACAGCCACAGTTACCACAGGTTCGCTTACATGCCTGATACTTTCGAAGGGTATCATGTTGTCAAGTGTTGTTACTGTAGAACCTACAATTGCATCTTTTAAGCCCGTGACTGCTGCAATATTTCCTGCAGGGATTTTTTCCACTTCGAGCCTTTCAGGGCCCATGAATATGCCTACTTGCTGGACCCTGCTCTTCTTTGTGGTCCCGGATGTATAAACTTCCATTCCACGGGTGAGAGATCCGCTGAACAGTCTTCCGGTTGAGACTTCTCCTGCATGAGGGTCAACGGAAATGTCTGTAACCATGAAAGCAAGATCTCCATCTGCATTTGCATTGGCCATGGATTTGCCTATCTCAGTATTAGCATCTCCATGCCAGATAACTGGCACCCTTAATTTTTGTGCATCAAGAGGGTTGGGTAGGAACCTAATAACCATATCAAGGACAGCTTCGTGTAGAGGACACTTTTCTGCCAGGAATTTCATGTCTCCCACTTTACAACATTCATATACTTCCTTAAAGGAAATCCCGGTCTTCTTCATCATAGGCACACTGATAGCCCAGTTGTAAAGGGCTGATCCAAAACCTACAGTCCCTTCTGAGGCATCGACTTTCCAACCTGACTTGAATTTATCAGGGTTCATGTTTTTGATGAGTTTATTCACGTGATCAATGACTTTTCCAAGACGAACCTGCATTTCCTGGGAATCAACTTGTAGCTCATTGATCAGCCGATCCACTTTGTTAATGAAAAGCACAGGTCTGACATGTTCCCTGAGAGCCTGCCTCAGTACTGTTTCGGTCTGTGGCATAGTACCTTCTACGGCATCTACGACCACGACTGCCCCGTCCACCGCTCTCATGGCACGTGTGACGTCTCCACCGAAGTCAACATGGCCTGGAGTATCTATCAAGTTGATAAGGTAGTCTTCATTATCAAAAGTGTGGACCATGGAAACGTTGGAAGCGTCGATTGTGATACCCCTTGATTGTTCCTCTTCATCGGAATCCATGAATAACTGCCTTCCAGCAAGCTCTTTGGAAATCATGCCAGCGCCTGCTAGCAGGTTATCAGATAATGTCGTTTTTCCGTGGTCAATATGCGCAACTATCCCGATGTTTCTGATTTTTTCCGGTTCATTCATAAGCGTTGTTACGCGCTCGACCATTTTTTTTCTTCTTCCCATGATGATACCTTTTAAACAAACATAATTTTGTGATCTAGTATTTTTTTAGGTATGTGCAAATCAATAATTAATTAGCGTGCTGCCTTTGCAACTCTTTCCTTTGCATCCTTCCTGTTGATAGAGAAAGATTTTGTATCGCGGTTTGCAGCACTTATAAGTTCGGTTGCCAGGCATTCTGCGATAGAACGCTTGGATTTGAAGGCTACGTTTTTTGTTCCCATGCTGATGTACCGTAGAGCTGTGTCAACACGCCTTTGAGGTGCAGTATCTACTGCCTTTGGCACGGATATCCCGCCATACTTAAGCCTGACCACTTCTTCTCTTGGACCCGCATTAGAAATGGCATCCACCAGAACTTGGATCGGGTTTTGCTTGGTCTTCTTGTTCACGATATCAAAAGCTGCTTCAACTGCATGAAGTGTTAATTGCTTCTTTCCACTGTTTATTTCTGTTCGCATCAGGTTGTTAGCCAGACGCTCCACAATAGATATTTCTGATTTGTTAAATTGCTGCCTAGCGTGCTTTCCGCTGCTGTGAGGAATAATCACAGGCGTAAGGCCGACGTAGCGCTTAATTCCGAGGTCTCTTACCTCGACTTCTGTAGTGTCCCATTTGCCGAAAATTTTGTGCAAGAAAATCATCTCCTGGGCTTTTCAAGCCTACCGATAACCAACTGGTTCAGTGATACGTTGTTTACGGCAATCACTTTGAAGCGTACTCCTGGGATGTCACCCATCGCACCACCCATGCGACCTCCTATCCTTTCTACGGTCACTTCATCGTGCTCATCAATGAAGTTCACTGCCCCATCTCCTGGACAGAAAGCAGTTACTTGACGGCCATTTTTGATGAGCTGGATTCTTACGCATTTGCGAATTGCAGAGTTTGGCTGCTTTGCTTCCACTCCTACTTTTTCTAGCACTATCCCCTGTCCCTGTGGTGCGCCACCTAGAGGGTCAGCTTTCACGTTCAGGCCAAGAACACGCCTGCCATAGTATGTATCTTTCCAACGAGCATTTTTCCTGGTCTGTTTGAGAATATTGGCTGCATATTTTCCTTTAGCCATTGTTAATATCTCCAAGTTAAAAATTGATAACTGTTTTTTGTAAGGCGTTAAATGCTATATTATCCTTCAACACCCTATTAATGGATCAAACGTAAATAATGCAGATCACTGCAGGATTACATCTTCTATGTTATGATGGCGACGAGCAAGCATTTTTACCTTTTCGATATTCTTGCCATTGCGACCTATTGCAAGCCCCTTTTCTTTATTGGGTACCTCTGCATAAGCTAATCGCTTATCATTTTTGTTTATAATGTTTACTGAATTCAAGGACACAGGACCGAAGGCATTCTTTAGAAAGGTTATTGGATCATCTGAGTATTCAACAAGTTCTATAGGTTTGTCCAGGGTTTTTTTAACGCGATTTATATTTTCACCATTTTTGCCTATCGCAAGCCCCATATCACCCTGTTTTACGACATATACGACTCTTTCCTCTTCCAGTATACAGTCGAGAATTTTTGCCTTCGTCATATTTTCAAATAATGCAATGTACTGGATACTTTCTGTGGTAAGTCTTATTTCACCCAAGACGTTGCCAACTCCTTCGTCAAACTATAGTTGCCAGAATATCCGATTCTCCTACATCGAGAATTGCCATGGCTGCGATTGTAAAGGGCTTCCCGCAAACGGGCCCTAGTTCCACACTTGTTCCTTCATATTCCATGATTGAAACATTTGTTTCCTGAGTTTTCTTTTTAATATCTTCAGGGCAGTTTGATGCCAGGATCACAATTTTTGCTGAGCCATTTGCTGCTGCCTCCACGGTCCGATTGGCTCCAAATATTACTTTTCCTGTTTTCACAGCCTTGATAAGCGATTTATCGACATTAATTTTCATTTCATCAACTCTATCTTAAATTAGCTCATTTATGGAGCTATTTTTTGCTTGAAATATCTTAATTTTCACCGATTTTATCACAAATTAGCTAATCCACTATATTCTTTTATTTAATGAGATGTTTAAGATCAACGATTAATATGGTGCTATCAATACTTATGCCTTATATTTATTTTCTGGTTATAAGCATTGAATACTCCATTTTTTGCAACAGGATTTCAATTAAATTCTAACAGTAATGTAACTTGCTATGGGCTGGTATTCTATCAGGTTATACATTAAATAATTATAGGTTCGGATTCAAGCTTTTTAGAACCTTCATTCATCTTCTACTTGTAGTTTCATTTCTGCTTCTTCTTTTCTTCTGCTTATGAGATGCACATCGCCTGTACCCATGCGGATGGGCTGACCAACAATGATATTTTCTGTGACACCCTCCAGCTTGTCCACATCTCCGCGCATGCCTGCATCCAGTAAGTGGTTTACAGTCACTTCGAAAGCTGCGCGCGCAAATACGCTGGCCTTTTCGCCTGATATACCATGTCTCCCGATTTGTTTTACTTCTCCATCACATGTCATGAGGTCTGCTACAAGCATGATATGTCGGATATCCACGGTAAGCCCCTGTTCACGCAGAGTATCTGTTGCTTCCTTGATAATTGCATTTCTTGCAGCTTCCACTCCTAACACTTCATAAATTTCGTTAATATTATTTGTGCTTGTTCTTGTCTTGTCCACTCCTTCGAACTGAAACACATTATTTAGAGCCGAACCTTCGGTATATAGGGTATACTCCTCTCCTTCCTTCCGAACCACCACTCGCTTGATCCCCTCTATTCCTTTCAGGGTGACATTATGGATGCTTTTTGCAAGCTGGAGAAGTTCCCTGTAAGAGGGTTCTTCGGGGGCGATAATAATCTGATTATCTATAGCAGAAGATATAGTGACCATCACATTCAGTTCTTCGTTGAATTTCTCCTTTACCTGTTCTATAGTAATGTTCCTGCTTTCCATTGCTTTCTCGTGCAGGTCTATTATCAGTTTCATCTGGGAAAGATCAGTTGTCACGTCAGCGATGTGGTCTATTTTTGTAGCTTCAATTTCCCAGGCAAGAGCTCTTGTTTTTTCCCTATCATAAGCGTAATCATTGGGATATTCTTTTGAGAGAGCAATTGTCATCATCGGAGTGCTCGGAATTTTCCGGGCATCTACAATTTCTATAAGTCGGGGCAGGCCGAGAGTAACATTAATCTCGGCCACACCTGCGTAGTGGAAAGTACGCATGGTCATCTGAGTACCTGGTTCTCCTATGGACTGTGCTGCAATCACGCCTGCAGCATCACAGGGCTCGATGCATGATACCTCATATTCTTCCATTATCTTTTCTATAATCTCTTCCATTTCCTTTTTACTCACTCCGACTTCTATTACATCGTCCTTGAGCACTTTGAGAACATTCGAAGGAAAAGGTAGATCCTTTATCATGCTATCGATTGTAGCTTTACTGATACTCATCATGCCACCTTCCTATTTAATACGGAATGTATAATTTTGTGGATAGTATCTGGCTTGCTGAAATCGCTTTTGGTGGAGTTAATCCCGTCTTCTCCGTACTTGAATTGTACAAGCACACCTCTGGTGTCTCTGACGGTAAGGTCGTACTGGACTTCTAGATCCTGTAGGGCATTGACAAGTCTTCTTTGAAGGTATCCTGACTGAGATGTTCTGACTGCCGTGTCTACCAGTCCTTCTCTACCACCTATTGCGTGGAAGAAGTATTCAGTCGGGCTTAATCCGCTTTTATAGCTTGCCTTTACGAATCCATGGGCGTCCGATCCAAGATCCCCCTCTTCGAAGTGGGGCAGAGTTCTGCCTGCATATCCTCTACGGATACGTTCTCCACGCACTGCCTGCTGGCCGACACAGGCTGCCATCTGAGTAAGGTTTAGAATGGAACCTCTGGCTCCAGAGCGGGCCATGATAACTGCTGAGTTTTCAAGTCCCATATGACTGTCTGCAATTCCACCAGTCTCATCTCTTGCTTTCCCCAGCTTCTGCATGATGCTCATCTCAATTGTCTCATCAAGTGTTCTGCCAGGTAGGGGTTCAAGCTCCTTATTCTGGTAAGATCTTATAAGGTTCTGTACAGCTTCTTCGGCTTTTGCAAGGACCTCATTAATCTGGATTCTGGCTTCTTTTGGAATATCTTCGTCAGCTATTCCGAAACTCAGGCCTGTCCGCATTATTGCCCGGATTGCAAGCTTTGTCATATCATCTATAAAGCGAGCTCCAGCTTCAGATCCGATTTCTTTGATAATACGGTCCTGGATTTTTCCTTTAAATGCCCCAATAGCTGCTTCGTCTATTGTGCCCATAAGGAGCTCTCCGTTCCTGATTACTACATAGGCATCATGTGGACATCCTTCTTTTTTGCAGGTGTCACAGTGTGCGCATACTTGGGCTGAAAAATGTACATTCAAATTTTCGGGCAATATCTGGCTGAATATCTGTTTTCCTGTCCAGTAAGGTTTCCCGTCGTTATCATAGCCTGCAGCTTTAGGCAAATTGCGGGCATTGCTCTTCCGGAGGATATCATAAGCTTCGTGGCGAGAGATGTGATTTTCGAAACGGGTCAGCAAAAAAAGCCCTGAGATATGGTCATGAATTCCACCAATAATTGGACCACCAAAACGTGGGGAAAGGATGTTTTCTTGAACCTGCATGAGTATCTTTGCTTCAGCCCTGGATTCTTCTGTCTGTAGGGCATGCATATTCATTTCATCCCCGTCAAAATCAGCATTATATGGAGGGCATACTGCAGGGTTCAGTCTGAAAGTCTTGTTTGGGAGCACCTTTACAGAATGAGCCATGATACTCATCTTGTGCAAAGAAGGCTGCCTATTAAAAAGTACGGTATCTCCGTCTTTCAACTGGCGTTCCACTATCCATCCGAATTCCAGCTTCTCTGCAAGGTCGTCTTTGTTTACATTGGTTACCTTTATGCGTCTGCCATCAGAACGCAGTACATAGTTTGCTCCTGGGTGTATATCCTCACCGTTTCGCACATAGACTTTAAGTTGTTCTATATTCCGGGGCGTCACCATGGATGGCATTGTCAGAATACGTGCAATAGGCATCGGAACACCTACTTCGTTAATACTAAGGTTGGGATCCGGGGATATCACCGTACGGGCGGAGAAATTAACACGTTTACCTGATAAACTTCCTCTGAAACGTCCTTCTTTACCCTTTAAACGTTGGGAAAGGGTTTTTAAGGGTCTGCCTGATCTATGCCTTGCAGGGGGTATCCCTGAGACTGAATTGTCAAAGAATGTAGTAACATGATACTGAAGGAGCTCCCATAGGTCTTCAATTATGAGCTGAGGGGCACCAGCTTCCCTGTTTTCCTGGAAACGTTGGTTGATCCTTATGATATCCACCAACTTGTGGGTCAGATCGTCTTCACTGCGTTGTCCTGATTCAAGGGTAATCGAGGGACGTACTGTAACAGGAGGCACTGGCAGGACAGTAAGGATCATCCATTCCGGCCTCGCATTCTTAGGATCCATTCCGATAACCATTATATCCTCATCGGGAATATTTTCGAAGCGGTCCCTGATCTCAGTCGGAGTCAATTTTTCTCCGTTTTCAAGATATTCGCTTGGTTTTTCGAATTTGATTTCGAGCTGTTCCTGATTGCAATAAGGACAGGTCTTTATTTTACTGGCTTCCTTATATGCTTCGTTGATAAGGTCATCGGGCATATGTCTGATTTCCTCAATACCGGTAAGCTGATCCAGAAATTTCTGTTTTTGTACAGGTTCAAGCAAAAGCTTGCTGCATTTTCTACAGGTTGCTCGAAGGAGTTTTCTGATAACTTTGTTAAAGCCAACGTGAATTACAGGGGCAACAAGTTCTATATGCCCAAAGTGTCCTGGACACTCACCTGCTCGGCCTGAACAAGTCTTGCAACGAAGTCCGGGGTCAATAACACCTAGTTTTGTGTCCATGAGCCCCATGTCAATTGGAAATCCGTCGTCATCGTAAGTATCTGCTGTGATAACGGGCGTTGCACTCATCTTACGGATCTCTTTTGGAGACATTAAACCGAATTTAATCGAAGAAATTCTTTTCGGAATTGGAGGTACGTTTGCCATCTTCTACCTCACACCGCATCTTCAAGATTAAGCCTGGGAGCAACTCCAAGGGATTTTATTTCATCCAGCAGCAACTTGAATGCGTAACTCATTTCTACTGGGTATATATCTGTGTCAGCACCACAGGCAGAGCAGAAAGAGACATTCCTTTGTTTGTCATATGTTGCAATCATCCCGCAGTGAGAGCAGACAAGTTCCACTACCTTGTCAGACTCATCTAGTAGTCGCTCTTTTAAGGACATTGCAGCTCCGTGTCCTACCAACACATCACGCTCCATTTCACCGAACCTGAGACCGCCTTCTCTAGCTCTACCTTCGGTTGGCTGGCGAGTAAGCACCTGTACTGGACCGCGGGACCTGGCGTGCATCTTGGAGGTAACCATGTGGTGTAGTTTTTGGTAAAGGATTACACCAACGAAGACATCTGCAGGGATCATCTTGCCTGTTGCTCCATCATAGAAAACTTCTTTTCCAGTGTGTGCGAATCCGTGCTTTTTCAAAGCTTCTCTCAGATCATCCTCTTTTTCTCCTGAGAAGGCGGTTGCATTAACTCTTCTACTTTCCATTGAGCCGACTTTTCCTCCAATCATTTCCAGTACGTGTCCTACAGTCATACGGGAAGGAATTGCATGTGGATTAATCATAAGATCCGGACTCAGGCCATATTCAGTAAAGGGCATGTCTGCAATCGGCACCTTCAGCCCAATAACCCCTTTTTGTCCGTGTCTTGAAGCGAACTTGTCTCCTATATCAGGAATTCTTTCGTCTCTTACCTTTACTTTGGCAAGACGTGTTCCATTAATAGATTCGGTTAGAATGACAGTATCTACAATCCCGGTTTCATTGGATCTCATGGTGATTGAACTTTCTCTTCTCTGCTCGACTGCAATCCCGAAGTCAGAAGGTTCTTCAAGGAATCTTGGGGGGCTGGTCTTTCCGATCAGAACGTCGTTGGGACCAACTGGAGTTTCAGGATTTACAAGTCCATCGACATCAAGGTTTACATATGCATCAGAACTGCGAGCACCGCGGTACTCAGAGTCAGGAATCTCGAATTTGTCTTCCTGTCCTCCTGGATACCTTCTTTCTTCTCCTTCGAAAGTCCTGAGGAAATGACTCCTTCCGAGTCCTCTGTCGATTGAACCCTTGTTGAAAATCAGGGCATCTTCAATATTATATCCTTCATAAGAAAGGATTGCAACCACGAAGTTCTGGCCGGCAGGCCTTTCATCAAACCCTATCGCTTCAGAGGTTCTGGTCGTTGTAAGCGCCCTCTGGGGGTAGTGAAGGACATGGGCACGGGTATCGGGTCTGAGCTTCTGATTTGCTGTAGAAACTCCTATACACTGCTTTATCATGGCTGCACCCATGGTATTACGAGGTGATGCATTATGTTCCGGATAAGGAACCATCCCTGTGCAAATCCCTAGCATAAGTTCAGGGTCGATCTCAATATGGGTATGCCTGGGGGTAACATTAGCTTCATAGAGTGCAATGTAAGCATTTACTTCCTCTTCGGCATCAAGATATTCTATACAGCCTTCTTTTACAAGATCATCAAAGTTGATGTCCTTGTTCTTCAGTTTCTGTATATGTTCTTCAGTTACCTTTGAAACTCCGTTTTCCACAACTACCATAGGCCTTCTTGCTCTACCCATATCGGAGTTTATAATTACTTCCCTAGTGTTATCGTTAAGAGCTATGTTTACCTGCCTGGATATGAACCCCTTCTGTCTCATCTTGCGGACATCATTTACGAGTTCTGCCGGGTTATCATGGGTCCCAACAAGCTCTCCGTTTATGAATACTTTTGCTTTAGTCATCTGGCATCGATCCCTTAATCACCAAAATTTGATCCGACATAGTCACTATCTGAATAATCGTAAAATTCATCATCTTTGTATTTACTGTCAACTTCCGGAATTTCTTCCAACTCTTCAACTATCTCTTCTCCGAACTCGTCGAGTAGGATCTCCTTTATTCTAGCCGGGATTCCCGGTACCTTTACAATCAGACGTTCGACGTTCAGGTCATAGAGTATTTTCTTTATGCCTTCTGTTTCTTCTATACCTGTGGAGAGTTCAACCATCTCAGCAAAGTTTTTCACCAAGCCACAATTCGGTCCTTCTGGGGTTTCTGAAGGACAAAGCCGTCCCCATTGGGTTGCATGCAGGTCTCTAGCCTCAAAATGCGGTTGTGCGCGGGAAAGGGGAGAAATAACGCGGCGCAGGTGAGATAGAGTGGAGATATAGTCGTTCCTGTCAAGGAGTTGAGATACACCCGTTCTTCCTCCAACCCAGTTCCCGGTTGCTAATGGATGTTGCAGGCGGTCAGTCAGGACATCTGCTCTGACTATTGTGGCGACATTTAGTTCTCTGTTCCGCATATTTGCGCGCTCTAGCTGGTATTTTATATCTCTTGCTAGCCTATTGAAAGATACCCTAAAGAGGTCTTCCATCAGGTCTCCTGCGAGTTTGAGCCTTTTATTTGCATAGTGGTCTTTGTCGTCTTCCGAACGCTTACCAAGGGCCAATTCAAAACAGGATTCTGCCATTCTTGCCAGGAAGTGAGCTTTTGAGACTCTATCACTTATATCATTTCCAAGATGTGGAAAAAGGTACCTGTCAATTACATAGTTTGCTCTTTTTATCTGGTATTCTTTGGCCTGCCCTGCAGCGACCCTTGCACCTATCTTTTCGATTGCTTCTTCCTGGGTCTCTACCTCAGCTTCTTCAAGGTTCTCTAGCATGAACTTGATAATTTCGGGATCATTTGAAACTGCGTTTACGATATCCTCATCAGTTACAATCCCAAGAGCTCTCATGAGGGTAATGAAAAATACTCTTCCTGAAATCGAAGGGAAGGAAACCTCGAGCAGGGACTTTCGTCCTCTTTCTACAATTACGAGCGCTCTGTATCCACGTTTTTGGGAAAAAACTTTTGCAACCTCTATAGCATCGCCATATCTTTCGCCATACTCTACAAGAATTTTGTTAGGTGCGAGGTCTTCAAGAGTCATGATCACTCTTTCGGTGCCGCCGACAATGAAATACCCTCCAGGATCAAGGGGATCTTCCCCATAACGTACTTTTTCAGTCTCACTAAGTCCCAGAAGATTGCAGACCTTTGACTTAATCATGATTGGAAGCTGTCCTATTTTTGCTTCCATTACCTCGGACTCTATTCCATCTTTAACCACACTCATTTCCAGGTATAGAGGGCCTGAGTATGATAGATTTCGGAGTCTTCCTTCATTTGGATAAAGCTTTTCGATTGCTCCGTCTGCTTCCTTCACCACAGGATGTTCTACTCTGATCTTACCTAGTTTGAGATACGTATCCTCAATGTCAGTTTCTATTATTTTCTGTTCGTCTATAATCTTTTGCAGCCCATAATCTATAAATTTGTTAAAAGAATCGATATGGTGCTGCACGATTTTGTCCCGTGTAAAATAAGCCTGCGACAGTATACTGCTTCCTAACGCGATGATAGCACCCTCTTTGCTTTATTAAAATGAAAATTGATCAGATGTGATCTTCAGATGTATGAAGCGTTGAATATTTCCTTGCGATGGTGCATGGAATTCAAAAAAAAACTTATTTGTAAAAAATTTTGATCTCGAATGAGGTTCTGTTTTCATCCGCTTTATTCGATCACAAATCTATAATATTCTGCTTCCCCTGCAGTTTGACTTTTTCTTGTGATTTTTATTACATCTCCGATTGCAGCTCCTATTTCTTTACAAACAGGATCATGCAATTTTATTTTCGGAAGTTGCTCCTTTTCAACAAAATAATTGGTTAAAACAGATTTTAACTCACCCTCAGTCATGATTTCGTGCTTTGGTACCGACTCATGGTTGAGCAGGCTAAATTTTGTCAAATCCTTCCCTCCAAAATAAAGTATACCAAAATCCTTCCCTGGAATGAAATGATCTTTCCATCGGGTACAATTTAAGAATAAATGACGGGCCCGTAGGGATTTGAACCCTAGGCCGTCTGGTTAAAAGCCAGACGCTCTGCCGGACTGAGCTACGGGCCCAGTTGTTATCTTCACTTTCTCTTTGCACCTTAGAGGCTCATTTTCCATGCTCCCTGCTGTATCAGGGAATACCTCTTACATCGATGCATCCCTCTAATCACAACTATTGTATAAATAGTTTATGATGAATGTACTCTTTTCGCATGTCTGTTTACAAATCTTCATCAAATTTTTTAGTCAGTGGCAAACTTATTTAAATATATTTTCCAGCCTACACAAAATATATATGTACTAGAAATTATAATTTTAATGAATAAATTTAACTAAGACAGATATTTTACTTTCAACAGAAGTTATAATAAGATTGACGACTCATACGACTGAAGTCGCAGGCATCTAGGCTTGCGCCACATACTGTAATCCTAGTCTGAGAATGTTAATAGCGGCATTATAATCTCTATCAAGAATAAGATCACTGAAAGGACAACTATGTGTTCTTTCCGATAGTTCTTTTTTAACGATTTCATCACATCCAGAGCACATATGTGATGTATTTCTTGGATTAACAATTCCCACACGTTTACCAGCCTATTCTGTCTTGTAAGTAGTGATGGTTATTAACTTGCTCCAAGATTCACCAGCTATATCGTTCGCAAGACAATGATTTTTGGTCATTCCTTTAACATCAAGATCTTCAAAAGTAATCAAATCATAAGCTTTCAAGAGATTCAAACTTATTTTTTGAACAAAATTCTCTCGCTTGTTTGCTATTCTTTCATGGATATGTTCGACTATCTGTAATGTTTTCACTTTTGATACTCGTTCCTTTTGAAGCTTTTGACAACTTTAGTGAGCTTTCTCAAGGGCTTTTTTTCTATAAAGGATTTCGAGAAACCCCTGATTTTTATGAGTTATTGATATCCCATTTTTAAACCATATGACGAAATTTAGAAATTTCTCGAAATCCTCTATTGTTACAGTTTTAAATGATGCTTTTTCTCAGTTCAAACACATAAGTCTTACAATCAAAAACTAAACAAGTAATAGGTAATCAAATAAAATAATGGTAGCTAGCAATCAGCTACCTTTTACTACTCAATATATATAGTTAGACTAAAAAAATATAACATTAAATATTCAACTATTTAAATCATAAGTTCCACTGTAAGTCCATGCATTTGATTTTATACTGCAAGTAGGTAAATTCTATTTCAGACTTATTTAGTCCTATTTAGTACTATTATTTATCGATCGATTAGTTCACTGTTTAATTAGTTAACAATCAGCAAATAGTTAACAATCAACTATCTATATCGTTGTCTAAACGACAGCTTACTTTCACCAGCCGTTATCTGCTATTGTACCCGCTACAAGATACGAGACGTCCCCTCCATTCCAATAGCATCCATAAGGTCCGCAGGTGGCACCATTGCCAGTGCCGTAAGGTGCAGGTGGATAAAATGGTCCTACATAACTACTATTATTCTGTTGATATATAGTAGGCATGCCGTATGGAAATGGTCTCATAGAATTATTATTATAGTTCTGCGCGTTCACTGCCCAGTTCCCAATGACACTACTAAAAAGACTAATATAGAATGCCAAGTATTTTTTTAATTCTGTTAAATTGTAGTTCTTCCATATTTGTATTCACCCCTCTCTTCAGATCAAAATGTTCTATTTTTATGAAGACAAATGAGTCTATAAAGTACATGATGCGGTTATATACTGAAAAATCTGTTTTTAAATTGGATTATTTAATTATTCATATTAACCCATTGTGAGATATAACTAAGAAACTAATAATAACTAAAGTAATTTAGTAATTCACGAATTGAAACAGGATTTCTACTTCTTTAGATATGGCGAGAATGCGTAATTTTATCAACTCCTGTTTTAGTACAAGATTCAGACGAAAAATATAAAAATATATTTACATGAATATATTTATCATGAAATCTACTAAAATAATATAATTGAAAATAATGGATGCTGATTTTGATTTAGTAGAGACTATGAAAAAGAATACAAATGGAATGAATTACTTTCTAGTGTAGTTTTTGATAGTGGAAAAATCATTCCAGCTAGAAAACTACTACCTATGATTTTTGTTCATCTATGAGGAAACATCGGTTTGAAGTCTCAAGTGAGTTGTAACATTCCAAGACAAGTTGCTGGGACGTATAATACAAAGTAGAACTTACAAAATTAGGAATGAGTTACTGGTAAAAAGTAACATACTTTCCGACTTCTATGACATTATCAATAAAAGAGATTATACGATAATAGAAAACTCGATGAGTATAACTACATTTAGTCATGGTAGGAAAATCTATAAAATTTATAACCATCCTTATGCTAAGCAATTCTTTCAGTTTCCTTGGAAATTTGAAGCCTCTAAAGTCGTGATACATAAAGATGGTGATTATTATTTCCATTTTACTTCTCACAAAAACTTCCAGACAAGAAAATAGAAAAAGCTTCGACTTTCATGGGTATAGATCTAGGTATAAATTTTTTAGCTGTAGCTTCTACCACTGACAAGAAATGCAAGTTTTTTGCCGGTGGAGAAATAAAAAACAAAAGAAACATATCCAAAAATATGGGAGCAAGATTACAATCTAAGGGAACTTTGTCAGCTAAGAGAATGATAAAGCATTTAGCTAAAAAAAGAAATTTTTAATGACAGATTTTAATCATTGTATCTCCAAAAAAATCGTAAAATTTGCAGTTGAAAGCGGTGTTTCTGTAATAGGTTTAGAAGACTTAATCGGATAAGGGATAGAAATAACAACAATCTAAGGAAGAAACAAAAATCTCTCCATAATAGCTGGGCTTTTTACCAATTACAACAATTAATTGAGTATAAAGCAAAGAGTTCTGGAATAATAACAGAATATGTGAATCCAGAATATACTTCCAAGGCTTGTTACAGGTGTAACCATATCTCTAAAAATAATAGAAATGGATTGAAGTTCCTGTGTAAGACTGGCGGTTTTGAACTTAACGCCGATTTGAATGGCTCTAGAAACATCGAACATAAACACGAGATTATAATATATATCTTATAGTTTCAGGGGTATCTGTCAACCACCCATACAGATAATATAATCTGATTTATCAAAGATATTCATGCCTGTTACTTCAGTGGTAGGTACTTGATGATCAAAACCTTATAGTTATCTTACACATGTGTAATGCAGGAAATGATCCTTGGAATTTGTTTTCAAAAGAGAAAGGAGTGAATCAGGGAAGGGTAGTTCACTGTTTCGATTTCTCAGTTCAAACACATAAGTCTTAATAGTCTTAATATCGAATATCAAGCTTCTGATAAAAATGATGGAATTGATGGAATAGACGGAAGCGTTGGAAGCGGCAGCTGCGACATCCCGAGATAATTGAAACCATTGAAGCCATCGAAGCCGTGGATAACACCTTCTCCACCTACTCCTCCTATTTCACAGCCATTGCCACCATTACCTCCATTGCCACCATTACCACCGAAGAAGCCATAGATGCTGCTGCCCCCATTACCGCCGGCACCACCTTTTCCACCTTTTCCACCTTTTCCCCCTTTCCCACCGTTTCCGAAGATGGAAGTTCCACCGTTTCCGCCTTTTCCACCTTTTCCGCCTTGTCCGGCGAGGGAGTATGATCCAGCGGCTGATCCCCCGGCTCCGCCTTGTCCGCCTTTTCCGGCGTTTCCACCATTCCCACCGTTTCCTGTTTTGGCGCTGTTTCCACCGTCTCCGCCTCTCCCGCCGTTTCCACCTTGTCCGCCGTTACCACCGTTTCCAGCGTAACCACTACCTGAAATGCCGTTCCCACCAGCTCCGCCGATTGCTCCATGTCCACCGATTCCGCCAGGGGAGAAGGCTTCCCCACCTTGTCCGCCATTTCCGCCTGGTCCGCCGTTACCACCATTTTTGGCGTTTACTGCTGTAGCTGCCAAGGAAACTACAAACAAGGCTACTAATAAAATAGTTATTATCTTTTTAAATCCCATTTATTTTTCACCCATTTAATTTTTCAGTAGCTACAGCTATGATTTTTGGTTTTTTATTAATATTATATATTTAAATTTGATATAGTTGCTGAATTAGACTATAACCTAGTAGCTTGCACCATTACCTGAATTCCAAGCCCCTAGTATTTTTCACCCGATCAATTTAGGACTTAAGAACTTGATTTATAAAATAAGCACATTTTAAACCTGCTACAAATATTATGATTTATAATGTTGAAATCTTTATTCTATTGATTTTATATTAATGATTACACTAGTTTTGCATAGTCATTAAATAGCTTAACTGCATATATCTTTCATTTATCCAACTTGTTTTGTTAGTTATTTATCATTAGAGTATACCGAAATTTGGTGGTCATTTCTGAAATATGTTAGTGCCTTTCTTGAAACATACTTGTCCTTCAGCAATTTGATTATGTATCATCCATATAAGCTCTGAAAATCCCTTGTACTGATGAGCTATCCAGTATACTATTTTATATTTCAATTTCAAGATGTTAGTTCAAAAGCCCCTTACAAACTCGATTTATTCTCGCATCAATAACTTCTCAGAACTATTTCTGATGATCAAAACTCCAATTGATCATTCAGAATACAAGGATCCGATGAGCAATTTTGAGTTTTGATATCACTCTAAATATAATAGATCTTGATAGTTTAAAGTAGCTAATGAAATTCAATTTAGAAACTAAGTTTTATAATTCAATTAGAAAATAAATTTAATTAAAATATAAAATTTATATACAACAATTGCTAAAATAATTGAAGCGTAAGGTAATTTCCCCGGTTAAATTTGTTTGAGGCAGAAGCTTATTATGAAGTTTGGAGCGCAGTGAGGAGAGAAAAACTAATTGCTTTAGCGCCGGAATGAATCGCTTCCTCACCTTTTAGCAATGTATATATTTATAAAGCGTTGTGTAACACAACGCTAAGTTTAACCAACATCTTCGATTGGATAAGAAACAATTCAAAGCTATAAGAACACTTAGCAAATCCTCGAAAAATGTATACAATAGAAGGTTATATACTAAAAACAATACCTTTTCCAGAACAATTCTTTTTGAAATATCCGTCAAACTATTATCTCTGTAAATATAATGAGAACTATACGTTAATGCAA
Source organism: Methanosarcina sp. (assembly GCA_003164755.1). Lineage (GTDB taxonomy): Archaea > Halobacteriota > Methanosarcinia > Methanosarcinales > Methanosarcinaceae > Methanosarcina. Next base: position 24,738 of record PLUB01000072.1, read on the forward strand.
GCTGCAACGGGTCAACAATCCTCAGATACGTTGAGAGAAGCATTAGAAGTTGGTTTGGACTTTTGAAACTATATAAAAACGGGCAACTGGATAAACCGAATATATTACATTACCTTGACAAAGAAGAGTATTTCATGATATCGTTTCCGAAAAATGCTTTATCTATTAAAAATGGAAACTTTAGATTAGGTATCTCAATAGGAATTAATGAAAAGAGTTCCAAATGCAAAGAAACTTTTAACTTTTAAGATTCCAAATTTTCTTAAAATCAAATAATCTTACATTCAAGAGATACATATTCTTCCGATGTATGGTGGAAAATATTTCAAAATTAAATATATCTATCAAGAAAAAAGGAAATCTTAAACCTTGATTACTCTAAATACCGTAGTTTATACCTTGGAGTTTCTAATTTTGCTACGTTTGTATACCGATGGGACTGCTTCAATCGTTGATGGCAAGTATATAATATTTCTAAACCAATGGTATAACAAAAAAAATGCTAGATTGTAGAGTATCAAAGACTTACATGAAATTAAAGAAGTAACTCACCGGCAAATAAGAATGTTAACTTGACGGTCTAATAGAATTACTGAGCTCATGAACCGGACAGTCGACTATCTGTTTAAGCACTGCCTCGAAAATAATAAGGAAATGTTCTAATCGGAGAGTTAACCGAAATTAAACAAGTTATCAAATATAGCAAATACAATAATCAAAACTTTGTACATATTCCATTTGGTACATTCAAGGGTAAATTAGAAAGCAAATGTGTTTTTTATGGTAATAAATACCAACTTGTAGATGAAGCATATACAAGTCAAATGGATTCTCTTTCACTAGATCCGATTAAAGAACCTGAATATGGTAGATCGCGAAGAATTAAAAGGGGATTGTACAAAAGTTATGTAGGTCAGTTAATTAATGTTGATATTAATGGAGCAATTAATATACTCCGAAAAGTAGTAAGTGATTGGTTTTGGAACTGATAACCGATAGAGGTCTTATCAACAGACCAACTAAACTCATATTAGCCTTTGAGTCTACTGAATTAAATTGCTAACTCCGAGGGGACTGCAAGCCTCATAGCTTTGGCGTGGGGTAGTTGACTCGTATTCAACTGAAGAGGATGTACTGATTCGATGAGCATGGATATTAACAATACAGAACTGTTGGATAATGTTTCCCAGAATACTGGGATATCAGATAAAAGGATTTTTGACAACTCTAAAATTGCAAAATTGAATAGTTTAAGAACCAAGGGATTCAATCCTTATCCTTATAAGTTTGAAAAGAGCGAGGATATATGTGATATCCTGAAAAAATTTGAAGATTATGGAAAGAATGAGAGTTTAACTGTCAGAACCGCAGGAAGACTTTACAATATTCGCAAGCATGGAAAAATGATATTTGCCGATCTTGGAGATCAGGCTGCCAGGATTCAGATCCTTTTCAGAAAAGGAGATCTTCTAGATGAGGATTTCGAGATTTTTAAAGATCTTGTGGATCCAGGAGATATCATAGGGATTCAGGGCAAACTTTTCAGGACAAAGAGGGGGGAAAATTCTATCAAGGTGTCTAATTTTTCCCTGCTTTCAAAATCCCTTTGCACACTTCCTGAAAAATTTCATGGCTTAAAAGATGTTGAAATAAGGTACAGGAAGAGGTACCTTGACCTGATATTTAATGTTGAAAAAAGAGATATTTTCGTCATGAGAAGCAAACTCATATCTGAGATCAGAAGATTCCTTACAGAAAAAGGATTTCTGGAATTTGAAACCCCTGTACTCCAGACAGTTTATGGAGGCGCAAATGCAAGGCCTTTCATGACTTATCATAACTTTCTAGGGCAGAACCTATTCCTAAGGATCGCTCCTGAACTCTATCTCAAGAGGCTTATTGTTGGAGGATACGAGAAAGTTTTTGAAATATGTAAAAACTTCAGAAACGAAGATATCGACACAACCCACAATCCTGAATTCACGATGATAGAGATATATGAGGCTTACAGTGACTACAATGACATGATGGATATAACCGAAAGCCTGATCTCTGAACTTGTGTTAAATCTGAATGGCAGCTATGAAATCAAAATGGGGGACAAAACTATCAATCTATGTCCTCCTTGGAAAAGGATTTCCATGGAAGAAGCCTTAAAAGAATATTCCGGGCTTGATATCTTTGTCCACTCCCTCGAAGAACTTCAAAAAATCGCATTCGAAAACAGGATAGAAGGTTACGAAAAGGCAAAGACCTATGGGGAGTTCCTTTCCCTTCTCTTTGAAGGCTTGGTAGAAGATAAGTTAATAAACCCCACTTTCATATACGATTTCCCGGTGGAAAACTCGCCTCTCGCCAAAAATCACAGGGAAAAAGCAGGTTTTGTCGAGAGATTTGAACTCTTCGTAAATGGCTGGGAAATGGCAAATGGTTATTCAGAATTAAATGATCCTCTTGAGCAGGAGATTAGGTTTGAAGAACAGGATAAAAAAAGGAAGCTAGGAGATCTGGAAGCTCAGAAAATCGATTACGATTTTATAAATGCCCTTGGATACGGCTTGCCCCCAACCGGAGGTATTGGACTCGGAATCGATCGGCTTACCATGATCCTTGCAGGTCTTGAATCAATTAAGGAAGTAATTCTCTTCCCTCAGATGAAAAGGGAAGATTGAATTCAGACACGTGTATACAACTACAAATATTAGCTTTATGAAACTTTCTCAATAATTTCTCCCAAAGTCAGAAGCTCCTGTTTCCCGGAGACCATGTCCTTAAGGGTAAGCTTCCCTACTCCAAGTTCTTTTTCCCCGACTATGATCACGTAATTGGCATTGATGGTATTTGCGAAGGAGAGTTGGGGTTTGAAATTGCGTTCCATTAGATCTATGTGGACTAATAGGTACTTCCTTAATTCAGTCGCAAGTTTTATGGCTTCTAGGTGGGTTTCAGGCTTGGATATCAGCACAACTTTTTTAGGTGCAGGATTTACTAAAGGACATATTTCCATTATTCTATCAAAGCCTATTCCGAAACCTGTTGAAGGCACGTCTCCACCTCCAAAAAGTTGGATAAGCTGGTAAGAACCTCCTCCACATATTTGTTTTTGGGCACCGAGCCCTCCTTCTGCATAGACCTCAAACACCATACCTGTATAGTAATCAAGTCCTCGTGCAATCCCAAAGTCAAGAAGGTAATCGACTCCATATGCATCGAGAAGTTTAAGGGTTTTTTCAAAGGCCACAAGCTCAGGGCTATCCCCAACTATTCCGTTTACCTGAGGTAGGATATACCTGCCTTCCAGCTTAATCAGCTTGAAAAGGTTGGATTTTAATTGTTCTTCTACTCCGATCTCTTCAATCAGAGCTTCCAGGCCTGTATATTCTTTCTTGTCGACAAGCCGCATGATCTTGCTTACTATTTCGGGTTGGAGTCCTCTTAAAAGCGTGCGTATCACTGCAAGGTTCCCGATTTTCATGTAGCCACTGACCCCAATTGCTTTAAGCAGGGCGTCGGCAAGAGCGATAACCTCGGCATCGGAATCGGGTTTCCCGCTTCCAATAAGTTCAACTCCGAACTGCCAGAACTCCCTGAAGCGACCTTTTTGGGGTCGCTCATAGCGGAAGCAGTTCTCAAAATAAAACAGATTTAAAGGTTTAGGAAATGATTGAAGTTCGTTTACGTAAAGGCGCATGACGGAAGCAGTCAGTTCCGGCCTAAGGGTCATTGCTCTTCCCCCCTTGTCCATGAAGTTATAGAGTTCTCTTTCAATTCCTTCCCCGGACTTTAGGGTAAAAAGATCAAGATGTTCAAACGTGGGTGTAATAATTTCACTGTATCCCCAGTTGCAGGCAACACTTCGCATAATATTTTCCACGTATTTTCTTCGAGCAGTATCTTCAGGTAAAAAATCCCGAGTCCCTCTTGGTCTATTAACTGTCATTTTTAAATGCACCCTTATTTAACGTGTCTATCGAACTAGAGCATTTTCTAGGCACAAACCGCCGGCTGATATATAAACTGGCATATTTCCCGAGCTGATGCTGAAACGCAAGATTTAGGAGTGTAGAAGGCTAATCCGTCGTTTAAATGGTGGGATACAGCCTTTAACTTTTGCATCATTCTGTTTTCTTAATGAATAGTTTAACTTCGTATTTATTAACTAGTTTTCTTCCAGCTTATACCTATCCATTTGGTTGTATTTTTCGATTGGCTACCTCTTTCCATATATTTGCATCTAGCAAATATAACAATTTGAACTCATATTTACATTATATATTACAAACTATATAAATATGTAAATACTTGATATACAAAACTTATAAATAAGCATTCATTAAGGAAAACGTTATGATTAAAGTGTATCGCTATAGGCTCTCTCCAACAAAAGTTCAAAAACAGCGTTAAATAACTCACAAGAGATCTGCAGATGGCCATATAAAGAAATACTCGCATTAAGAAATAATTCGTGGGATTCAGAACAGAAGAAAGTTAATTATTAATGATTCTAAGAAAATGATTTATATATGGAAACATGACAAACCATAGCTCAAAAACTACCCTATCAGGTTCTACAAGAAGTAGTAAAAAGAGTAGACCTTGTGTTTCAAGTTTCCTTCAGAAGAATAAAAGCAGGTGAAGAACCTTTCTAGATTTAAAGTATATGGGGGATATATATACTCAACCTTGTTTTGAATTAAAAGAGAATGAGCTCTGGCTATCGAAACTCGGTAAAATTAAGATTGAACTACAGCGAAATATTGATTGAGAAATAAAAAAATTAACATCAGGAAAAAACCAACTGATAAATGGTTCGCTTTTTTTTGATTAAATCGGAATTAACATCTGACATACCAAAAACAGAATTATCATTTGGTGTAAAATGTTAGCATCAAAAATTTCTTAACAATCTCTAGCGGTTAATATGTAGCAAATCCTAGATTTATTGTTATAGAAGTAAAAGCCCTTGCGAAAGCTCAACGAATGTTGTCCCCCGCTCCAAAAGTAACGATGATAAGACGAAACCATTAAGATAGTCGAACAGTATACATTAGAGAAGAACGAACAGGCGTGAAGAAGAAAAAACTCGACATAAATAGAAATACTATATAATTCAAAATAGTATCAACTGAAGGAATTCTTATTTTTGATCTTGGATCGTAGATTGCAGACCCCAGATAATTTGTATAAGACATTTCATAGTGAAATCAAAGTTTCTCTGGTGCACACAGTGCTGCAAGCAACGTAATATGTTTGCGTCACAGCTCTGGATATCAAGGAATTATCCAAAATCAAATATTTTCAAGTGCTTATATGCTTTTTTCTCCTTGGTTTCCCAGATTTTCAATCTCGTTTTTAATTGCATCGAAAGTTATACTATCACCCTAAGTTTCAATGTAACCTCCATCAATCTAAAGTTCACTATCCCACAACTTTTTTTAATCTCAAAGTATTCTTTAAAATTTTTCTTTTTATGATACTTTTTATAATCTTCATCACATTTGAAGGAAAATATTTAGGTTTAGTGCCAATCAAAAAAGATATATATCATCACCATACCGATTGCGTTAAACTCAAAAAGGCTTTTTACAATCTAAAAGCATATAAATTTCAAATAATTGATTATGTCATTTTCTAAAAGAAGTTTTTTACGATACTTTATACAAAAAGTATGTGATATCTTGTTTTATAGATTCAATAGCCCACATGACGTAGTTTCCATTCCCGTAGAAAACAACTGGATATTCGACTGGATAAAACGTTAAGAACTTTTTGAAATTAATAATTTGCTTCATATTATATACTGCCCAGATTTTGAATCAATTAAATACAATTTCGAACTAATCTGCATACCAGAAATCAATTGGATGATCTATTTTAACTCAATAGATACTTGTGATTACTGATAGATTAAAAAAGAAAACCAGTATCAACAGCCAATAGTTGAAAAATTCATCTTAATTTTCTCGATGAATCATAATAAAGATGGCTATTGGTAACTTTTTTTCATAAAATACTAAACTTTATGCGTTTAATAGGTTAATCATTAATAACCATTTGCGCCCGTTGTACCATCGCTACCTGCGTGGCCGTTCGAAGCACCAATGCCAGTGCCAATGCCAACTTTACCAGCTGAACCACCAGCTCCACCGAGTGTGGATAATTTATCACCACTGTTTGAGGATGCACCGGCTCCGCCGTTTCCGCCGCTTCCAGAGTCTCCACCAATTGCTTTTGCTCCAGCGGCATTTCCGCCGTTTCCTCCGTTTCCTCCGATTCCTCCGGTTCCGGCTTGTCCAACGTTTGCGTTTCCAGCGTCTCCACCGATTCCGCCGTTTCCGCCTGTTCCACCAACTGCTCCTGCTCCGACGGCATTTCCACCGTTTCCGCCTGATCCGCCTGCTCCGCCGTTTCCGCCGTTATCGGTAGTCAAGGATCCACCGTTTGATCCGCCTTGTCCGCCTTGTCCGCCGTTTCCGCCGTTTCCGCCATTTACGCCGGTTTGACCGGTACTTATTTGACCTACTCCTCCGTTTCCTCCGTTTCCGCCTGCTCCTCCGTTTCCTGCGGAGGATGTGTCGCCATTGGATACACCATAGCTGCTGTAGCCGTCTCCGCCGTTTCCGCCGTTTCCGCCAGCTCCACCAACTGAGCCTGATATTCCAAGAACTGATCCGCCGATTCCGCCGTTTCCGCCTGCTCCTCCGTTAGCCCAACCTGCTGCTGCGCCACCTAAACCTTCTATTCCGCCGAGGAGTCTTCCACTGTTAGCGGTTCCTGATATTGATCGGGTACCTGATGTAGGGGCCATGCTGGGAGAACCTGCAGGATCTGATACTGTGTATCCGCCGCCGTTTCCTCCGTTTCCGCCAGTTGCACCGCGTGATGATCCTGTACTAGCACCTAATGCTGTAGGTACTGATAGCATGCAAGCAATTATCATCAAAATAACCGCTGTCTTTTGAATTGATATACTCATATTTTTGATCCCCATACATTTACTAGTTTTGAAAAGCTAGTGTTACAATCGTAATACTATATTTTTTGACTCGCTCTTATTTTTGTATCCTTCGAATTTCAACCTCTAGAAGTTGGTGTTAAAATTTGGATACTTTTTAATACTTATTCGAGAATTTCGACAAATCTCTAATCCAAACTTATTATACTGCCCCAGATTTTGAATCAATTAAATACAATTTGGAACTAATCTGCATACCAGAAATCAATTGGATGATCTATTTTAACTCAATAGATACTTGTGATTACTGATAGATTAAAAAAGAAAACCAGTATCAACAGCCAATAGTTAAAAAATTCATCTTAATTTTCTCGATGAATCTTAGTAAAAATGGCTATTGATAACTTTTTTTTATAAAATACTAAACTTTATGCGTTTAATAGGTTAATCATTAATAACCATTTGCGCCCGCAGAACCATCGCTACCTGCGTGGCCGTTCGTAGCACCAACGCCACTGCCAATGCCAACTTTACCAGCTGAACCAGGAAGTCCACCGAGTGTGGATGATCCACTGGTTGTTGAGGATGCACCGGCTCCGCCGTTTCCGCCGCTTCCAGCGTCTCCACCAATTGCTTTTGCTCCAGCGGCATTTCCGCCGTTTCCGCCGTTTCCTCCGATTCCTCCGGTTC
>PLUB01000013.1 GCA_003164755.1 Methanosarcina sp.
ATAAGATTTAAGTTCTATTTCTGAAGCCTTTTCAACAAGGTCCTTGTATTTTCCAAACATGATAATCCTTTCAAAAAAATATTTTCGTTTCATTTTTGTGTAACTATAGGACTATAAGCACTTGAAGTATAAAATTAAGTACAGTAAACGCTGTTATTTAAAATTAGATTTCAGACAGTTAACAGTTTAATGTTATTAATTTCTCATAGGACTACAGAAATATATTTAATAGTCCCAAGCAAATATTATTTCTCAACGTTGTTTGGATCTTTTTTATCTCAGTTAGTATCGCAGGTGTGACACAGGATTAAAGATGCTTGAAGCAATACAGGACTTGCTCTTGGTAATTTAAACAAGTATGAAGATGCAATGGAAGCATTTGACAAAGCAATTGAAATTAACCCGCAAGATTCAGATGCTTGGTACAATAAAAGACTTGCTCTAACTAAATTAAATAAATACGACGAAGCAATGAAAACCTATGACAAAGCAATTGAAATTCACCCACAGGATCCAATAGCTTTGAAAGGCACAGAAATTTGATCTCAACAGATTAAATAAATATAATTTATAGATTGAATAGTTACTTAATTTTCATTTATTTTTATTCTTCGCGAGATTAATATAGTAACTTTTTAGCTTTTGAACAAAGCATATATTTTAAAAAAAGCTATGTATATTGGCACAATTAGGTAAAAATGCCCTATTATTTCGGCTTAAAAATGAGAAAATACACAGTTTTAGTCACAAAAAAAACTGTGCACAAATGAAAATCTAAAAACAGAACTTTGTTAACATAACAATTAACTCAGCATCCTATTTTTTGTAGTAAAATAAATAAAATGCAGAGTTGATTAAATTTTAGAGAATTTTCAGCATACTGTCTAATGTAAAAGTTATAGTAGATCATAATACCTGTTAGATAGGCTCTTAAGAGATAATTGGGAGAGTAATTCCCTTATCTATCCAACCAGAAATTTTGGTACTACCAATAAATGATAAATAAGTTTTGAATATCTCGCTATCGGTAATTCAAATACATCACAGTTTTTTATTTCTTATAATTGATATTAGTGAATCTTGTATTTAATATTTGGTTAGTTTACTTATGTATGAAGCCGAGCTCAGGACTGTTGGCATCGACTAGTTTCATGGATTCCCGTTCATAGCAATTCAGTCGCTTGACGTATATATATGTTATAATCGTCATGATACCTTTCCATAGAATATTAAGGCCCATAGGATTGCTAGTAACGTAAGCATTATTTTTGTTATAGTGTCCATAATTGATCTCAGCTCCTACACAGCAAAATGCAAAGAACGCTATTAGCAATGCGAACAAAATTAATTGAATTTCATGTTAAATATTTATTTAATTTTCTTCTGCAGTCAATCAGTCAAAAATCTGGGATTTATAAAGTACAAGAGCAGCCTGATGCCTATGCTTTTTCTTCCTTTAATTGAAAGTTGGTGGGATATAATAGTATAATAGTATTTATGTGGTTGAACTTAGAAGCTGCCTTAAAATTAAAGTAAATCAGTGTTCAAAATTTTTATGATAAAATTAAAATATTAGAGCAGAGCTATATCAAAAAATAATAAATTAACGAGTCAATGGCTTTATGACAAAAAGAATTAAGGAGATACGAGTTGTTCCGTTATTAGTAGTTGCAGCAACAGTAACAGCTGCGGCGGCAGAAGCAGCTCGAAAGAAAAAAAAATAAAAGTAAAAAGGCATAGATTTTTTATATACTTACAGTGATTTAATTTCTGAGACTTAAACACTTAAAATCAAAAATCAAATGCAATATAAGTTTTAGTTTAGATTATTGTTATACAAATCATAACATTTTATATAATTTTAGATATAGTGATGCTGATTTTCAGTTTAATTACTTCAGGCCTATCTGATGTATATTGATTTTTTATACATAGTTTTTTGCTATAAAACCTCGGTATGGGCAGAACTAACGAAAAAAACTACGTCAGTAAATACTATTGGCTCAGGGTCCTACTTTTTGCAGTGAAAGAAAAGGATAATCAAATTGCAATATTAGCCAACGTTTGAAATTTATTCCGTGAGTGAAATATATAGTGTTTAACTGATTCTACTTATTTAAAAATTTTAGTGCCATTCAAGCATTTGGTGTTTATTAAACTTATGTGGTGTTTTCGCCAGATTCTGATATTTGAATCAATCCAAATCAGAAGAGATTATAGTCTGGTTTTTTGAATAAATGACATCGATAAAAGAGTTGAAATGTATGATCAATAAACAAAAGTCGTATTCGATAGCCCTAGTTTCAACAGCTTTTGTTTTAATGCTAATAAGTATCACATATGCAGCGCCATTTGCATATATTACGAATTCTGGCAGCAACAATGTTTCTATAATTGATACCGCAACTAACACAGTTATAGTGTTTATACACCTATCTCTATTAACTCATAATATGTAGAATAACTAGATTAAGCGATTTATGAGATGATTAGTTTCCTTATTTGGCTCCCACTATCCTGAATACTTTCTTGAGCGGCATATTTTTTTTACAATCAAAATTTATCAAACTATTTGTTTTCAATCTTTCCCAAAAATGGTATTGTTCTTCCTTAATGCTATTGTTTTTTTTTATAGCTTTGAGGTTCTTTACGCTTGCTTATTGCGTATTTAAGCATGATGAATTTCGATTTAAATATAAGTTATTTGGCTTTATCAAACCTATCAAGATTATATTCAGAGGTTCTATACCCAAGATCAATTACTGTAGTTAGACATCCACTTTATCAAATCTCCAGAGTACGATGGATAGCATTACGAGAGCAAAGAATATGAGACCCATGAAGTACATCGTAATATCTGCTGTTGTATAAATATAATGGCCCCCCATAACAGAGAAATTAGTTCCTAGTGCAAAATACCGAATTCCATTTGAAAGAAGGGTTAAAGGGTTGAATATTGACAGAAACTTTAGAACCTCAGGAAAAGAATCAACTGGATATAGAGCATTGCTTATGAAAAAGAGAGGCATGCTGAGCAGAGTTAGAATAGACTGCATCCCTTCCGGTTGATCAACGGTAATAGCAATTGACCCTGAAAGGAAGAAAAATCCTAAGGTAAAAATTCCAACTAATAAAAAAATGCCTACGACTGAGACAAGAGTTTGAATAATATCATATCCTTTAAAGAAATTCATCCCTATCAGTTTCCCAAATATTATTATGATACCCGTCTGAATAAATGCCTTTGTAATGCTTGAAAGTCCAATGCCCATGACGATATTTATTCGTGGGATGGGACTTGCGAGAGTCTCTTTTAATAAGCTATATTTCTTATCAAATAGGAGAGAGGTACCCCCAAAAAGACTACTAAATAATACATCCATCGCAATTATTCCAGCTCCCATGTAGGTAAGGTAATCGACATTTGGAATCCCTGGAGTGTTTGGAAGCAAAGAAGTAAGTTTATCAAAACTCTTTGACATTGCAAGCCCAAAGAATGCAAGCCACATAACAGGCTGAATTAAGGAACTGAAGAGCGTTGATTTGAATCTGAAAAACTTTACCATTTCTCTCCAGTACACAGCACGGAATTCAAAGTTCATTTCAAAACCTCCGCAATTTTTATATTTTCATGCTGCTCCTCTAGTTCTTCTCCCCTTAAACCATGACCAGTGTAGTGTATAAAAACATCATCCATTGAGGGCTTTTTGATGTTTACTGTTGTGATCTCTATTCCATTTTGTCTAACCTTATCCATAATTTTTGGTAAAATATGCGTAACATCTCCCTCAAGCATCACTCTTAGGAATTTAGTATCTTCATTTACCCCTTTTACCGATTCAAGTGTCTTTAAAACCCCTGCAGCAGCTTTATTATCACTGGTTTCTAAATATATAAGATCTTCACCAAGCTGATTTTTTAAATCCAAAACACTCCCTGTCGCGATTATTTTTCCGTGATCGATTATGCTGATCCTGTCGCTTAGCTGATCTGCTTCTTCCATATAATGAGTAGTCAAGAAAATGGTAGTACCTTCTCTTTTAATCTTTCTCAAATACTCCCATATTCTCATTCTCGTCTGAATGTCAAAACCTACCGTTGGTTCGTCAAGGAAGAGGACAGCAGGTTTTGTCATTAATCCCCTTGCAAGTTCAAGCCTTCGCTTCATACCCCCGCTTAGGTCTTTAGCTAAGGTGTTCCTCTTAGCTTCCAGTTCAGTAAGTTTAATAAGTTCATTTATCCTGTTTCTTCTTTCATTTTTTGGCATTGAGTATATCTTGCCATGATATTCTAAGTTTTCAAACACAGTCATTTCATAATCAATACACATCATCTGAAAAACAATTCCTATTGATCTTCTTACTTCTTTGGATTCTTTTGCCACATTATACCCATTGACCTTAGCCTCACCCTTCTGAATTTTTCGAAGTGTGGTTAGAACATTTATTACTGTACTTTTACCCGCTCCATTTGGACCCAAAAATGAGAATATCTCTCCTTTTTTCACTGTGAAACTTATATCATCTACTGCTTTTAAGTCATTATATTTATGTTCAAGATTATTTACTTCTATGACATTTGTGGTCATTGGTAAATCAAGCCCCCCTTTACCAAATAGTATCTACATCAGCCACTCATACTAGACCCCCAATTTTGAGCAGCTATGAATTAACAGTTTACTTGTTGAAACTAGTAAGTTTGAATAAATATCTTGATAGTTTTACACAAGTAGTTGCATCTTCGAATGTATATATAAATAGGAAATATAACTTCTAAACTGATTTCTGAATGGTTCTTTGTTTTTGGATATTTTTAGGTACAGTGTATTTGATTGATTTTATTCTGTTTTGTAAAATACATCCCAATAATTTCGTAAATTTGCTTTTTGTAAGAATTTCGTTCCTTAAAATTAGGTAGTATAGAATTAAATCTTTAATATTTTCATGATTAAGTTTCCATTGTGAGAAATATCTGCTGTAAACTTACCAAGTACGGAAAACAATTTGGAGACTTCGTTTAGATAATTTGGGGGATAAAATAAATCAAATAATAGAAGCTGACCTACAATTCCCTTCTTCATCATGTATAAGCAAAAATCAAAATTCAGTTGCATTTAGTAGATATTAGATTTAATAAAAAAAATAAATCTATAAATAAATAGTGTCTATAATTATAATTCAACTTTACTATGTTTAAGGTAAGTACATTTGTTTAATTAGGATCTTGGGTACTTTTTAATATGCATGATATTACTAAGGCAACCATTAGTTCATACTAAAAAAAGCAAATTAATACTCAACGATTATTATTGATTAAAAAATGATTTGGGTCCACTAGAGGTATAGAAGATTTATCAGTCTACCGCTAAATAGTTTATCGTAGACGAAACTTGCTGAAAAAGGAAGTTTGCTTGGCCTTAAATATAAATATGGTTGAGAATAAAATCTCTTTCAAAACACAACAATATATATAAAAGAATAAATTCATAGAGTTAATACTAACAAATAATAGTTATTATCATAGTTGGCACACAAAAGATGCAGTTCAATTTTCAATGAGGAATTTGATATATTTTATCCGAACCAAAAATGAGACAAATTCTTGAGGAAATCGACAAATTCCGATATTTGATCGTATTTTACAAGTTAAATAGAGAAATATATAGTAAAAAAATATTTAATTCAAAAAATCCTCTAGAATAGACTGCGAAAAGCATGGATGAAGACTATTTCAAGATGGAAACTAAGGGATTCACCCTAAGTGTAATGCTCAGGCTGCAAAGTAGTTCTACCGGTTCCGTTGCAAAAAATCTAAA